>NZ_BAZE01000015.1:0-133857 GCF_000710955.1 Nocardiopsis alba | reverse complement strand
GGCAGAAGAGGGACACTCTCACCCATCTCCCGAACGGAGCCCCCGTCCACGCCCGAGCCGGGCACCGATCGCATCGGCACCCGGCTCGAAACGTCGGGCGGTCTCCCTAATTGATGATCTCGTCGCGGCCTTCCTCGCGAAGAACGGCGAGCCGCTCCCGCCACATCTGGAGCGCCTCGGGGCTCAGCCGCGTCCAGTCGGTGATCTCCTCGACGATCAGCAGCGGATCCGTGCTCCGGTAGGAGCGCGTGGGGTTGCCGGGGAACTTCTTGTCGGTGACGTTCGGATCGTTCTCGAACACCCCGGTCGGCTCGACGAGGTACACCCGCGGGGTCCCCTCGCCCGAGGCGAGTTCGACGGCGATCTCGGCGGCGAGCCCCGCGCCGTCGATCAACGCGGTGAAATAGATGTGGTTCATGACGATCTCGGGCCGGTAGTTGGAGCGGAAACCGGCGGTGAGATGATCTCCGACCCGCAGGTCGGCGTTGGTGCCGTGGTAGAACGGCCCCTCGTCCAGTGGATCGACCATCCCTTCAGGTTACCGGCCCGCCTCCGGCTCACCAGAGGCGAGAACATCGATCTTTCCCCTCTTCCGCGACCGGGACGAGAGGTCGACCGGTTACGCTTCCCGGCGGCCCCGGATCCACCCCACCGGGGTTCCGATGTACCGGAGCGGAGAAATATGGACCACATAGCGCACACCCGCAACGGTCGGGTACGCGGTCTCCCCCTGACCGACGACATCGTCGCCTTCCGCGGCATCCCCTACGCCGGGCCACCGACGGGCGCCGCCCGATTCCGCGCCCCGGTCCCGCCCACTCCCTGGCATGACGTCCGGGACGCCACCCGGTTCGGACCGGTCTCCCCTCAGTCGAATTCGTTCCCCGGTGCCCCGCCCTGGACCCCCGACGACGAGGCGGAATACCTCTCAGTCAACGTGTGGGCCCCGAGGAACCACCCCGGGCCGCTCCCGGTACTGGTGTGGATCCACGGTGGCGCCTACCTCTTCGGCACCGCCGCCGAGCCGCTGTACGAGGCGAGCGCGCTCGCGCGGGCCGGACTGGTCGTCGTCTCGCTCAACTACCGCCTCGGTTTCGAGGGCTTCGGCCACGTCCCCGGTCGCCCCGACAACCGGGGCTTCCTCGACCAGGTGGCGGCGCTGCGGTGGGTGCGCGACAACATCGCCGAGTTCGGCGGCGACCCCGACAACGTCACCGTCGCCGGGCAGTCGGCGGGCGCCGGTTCGGTCGCCGCACTGCTCACGATGCCCTCGGCGCGCGGACTGTTCACCAGGGCGATCGCACATAGTGCTCCCAGTGATTTCCGCGCCGTCGATCACGCGCGCGAGATCACCGAACGGGTCGGCGCCGCGCTCGGTGTCCCGCTCGGTCAGGGCTCTTGGGACGACATCCCGCCGGAGGCCCTCATCAAGGCCACCCGGGCCGTGATCGCGTATTTCAGGGGCGATCGGAACGCCGGCTTCAACCACTACGTCTCGATGCCCTACGCCCCGATCCTGGACGGGGAGGTGCTGCCCGAGAATCCGCTACGCGCGATCGCCGCCGGGGCCGCCCGAGACACCGACCTGCTGGTCTGCCACACACAGCACGAATGGACCCTGTTCACGGCGTTGGAGTCGGTCTCCCCCGTCGAGGACGAGGAGGGCTTGAGGCACGCGGCGGTCTCCTTCGGGTTGGGCGAGGACGCCGTCGACGGGTACCGGGCACTGCTCCCCGGCGCGTCCCCGTCCGACCTGTACAACGCGATCGCCGGCGACGGCCTGTTCTCCGAGTACAGCATGCGTATCGGCGAGGAGCACGCGCGCGCCGGCGGGCGGACCTTCCTGTCCCGATTCACCTGGGAGAGCCCCGCCTTGGACGGCGCGCTCGGGGCCTGCCACGGGCTCGACCTCACGTTCGTCTTCGGAAAACTCGACTCCGGACAGAGCGCGTTCTTCCTGGACGGCCCCTCCACCGATCGACACCGTGACCTGTCGGAACGCATGATCCGCGCGTGGGCCGATTTCGCCTCGCACGGCGACCCCGGGTGGGCCGCGGCCGGCCCGGACAACACCCCGGTACGGATCTGGGACCTGCCCGTCGACCTGCGGAAGGAGGATCGGGACGGCGGCGTGCGCGCGCTGTGGCGGGATGTCTCCTTCTAGGGCGAGCCCTTCGAAGCGGAGACGGGACGAGTCGAGGGTCGAAAGGCCCTCGACCTCCATGGTCGTCCCCTGAGAGCCCACCGATACCACCGGGTCCGGCTCGTCCGGCTAGTGTGACCGTTCATGAGCGACGCCCCGATCGAGATCACCGCCGAGCTGATCGACGACCTGCTGCGCGAACAGCATCCGGACCTGGCGGGCCGGAGCATCCACGAGGTGGAGGGCGGCTGGGGCAACCAGATGTGGCGTCTGGGAGAGGACCTGGCCGTGCGGATGCCGCGCATGGACGACGCCGCCAGGCTCCAGCTTCGGGAACGCCGTTGGCTGCCCCTCCTGGCCCCGCGCCTTCCCCTTCCGATCCCCGTCCCGGTGCGGTCCGGTGAGCCGTCGGCCCGCTTCCCCAGGCCCTGGACCGTCATGACCTGGATCCCCGGCGAGCCCTTGGACCGCGCCCCCATCGATCGTGGCGAACACGCGGCCGTCGTCCTGGCCGACTTCCTCAACGCCCTCCACGTGGAGGCGCCCGCGGACGCGCCGATCAGTGAGAGCCGCGGCGGACATCCCGGTGAGTACACGGAGGGGTTCGACCACTTCTGCCACGCGGTCGTCCCCGACGATCTCGCCGACCGGGTCCGGGCCGTATGGGAGGACGCCGTCGCCGCTCCCGCCTGGGAGGGCCCGCCGTTCTGGGTGCACGGCGACCTCCACCCCGCCAACGCCATCGGCACGGACGGAACGCTCTCGGGGGTGGTCGACTTCGAAGACCTGCTCGCCGGAGACCCGGCCTGGGACCTCGCCGCCGCCTGGGTGCTGCTTCCCGACGGTGCCGCCAAGACCTTCTTCGACGCGTACGAGCGAGCGGGCGAGGGGACGATCCGGCGCGCCCGTGGTCTGGCCGCCTTGAAGAGCCTGTTCCTCATGCTCATGGGCCGCAACGGCGACCGGGGCCTGCCCGGCGGTAAGCCGACCTGGGGGCCGGCGGGCCGGGCGGCGCTCGATCGAGTCCTGGAGGAGGGTGTGGTGTAGGAAGGAAGGGCGCGACGGACCGCGCTCGACCGACCACGAAGAATGCGGGACATGACTCCACACCCCCCACGGAGCGACACCACCGAACTCCCCCACTGCGAGGGAGCCGTCCATCGGAGAAGACCGGTCCGCGCCTTTCTCCTGGGGGCCGGACTCGGCCTTCTCGCGTTGAACCTCGCCTTCGCCCTGGCCTGGACGAAGGTCCACATCGGCTACGGCGGTCACTTCGACATCGGCCTTCTACGGTTGTCGTACAGCCCGAACCTGGGCCACCCCGTGCACCTCGTCGTCCACGAGGCGCGGATCGTGTTCTTCCTGCTCGGCTGCGGGCTCACGTCCCTCGTGGCGCACCGGGCCCTGCCCCGCTGAGCAGGGGGTGCGGGGCAGGGCCCCGCACCCGCTCACCCCTCGGCCGCGGACACGAGGTCGAGCCGTTATCAGGGGGTGAGCGCCGCGTCCACCGCCCGGTACAGGGTCTCCGTCTCGCGTTGGGCGAGCGAGTCCTCCGCGGGCAGCGCCCGTTCGAGGCCGAGGCCGCTGAGCACGGTGCACAACAGGCTCGCGCGGCCGGGTATGCCTTCGAGGGGCGATCCCTCCTCCTCGGCGAGGAGTGCCAGCCACTTCTCGACACGGTGCCGGGTGTCCCGATCGATTCTCAGATAGGCCTCGCGTACCTGGGCGGTCTGCTCACCGGTGATGAAGGTCCGGGTCAGCTCACCCATGGCCGCACGCGCCTGCTCCGCGGATCCCACCGCCGTCAGGATCTCTCGCAGGCTCTCCACGAGGCGGTCGCGTGCGGGGATCGAGGTGTCGTGGATGCTGTGCGCCGGGGCGATCCAGTCGTAGATGCGGCGCATCACCTCGTCCCGCAGGGTCTGCTGGGTGGGGAAGTGGTGGCGCAGGGAGCCGCTGCTCACCCCGGCCCGCGCCGCGACGGCGCGGACGCTGAGGCGGGCCGTCACCCCACCCTCCTGGATGATCTCCGCGGCCGCCGCGAGGATGCGCTCGCGCGTGCCGGACGGCTGCTCGTCGTCCATGTCCCTACCGACCTCCTTCCAACACACTGTACTAGCACGGTGTGTTAGTGTGCCATCATTCCACTAGCACAGCGTACTAGTGGACCCCCGAGTGGAGGAGGAAGCCGTGTATCAGCAGTGGCGACGCCGCCGGGCCGAGAAGCGCGTCGCCCCGGGCGATGGCCGAGCGCTCCAGCGCTTCCGCTGGTGGCAGGTCCCGGGCCGGGCGCTCTTCCACCTCGACCAAGCCGACCCTTGGGGACCGCCCCGCCGCTACGCGATGGACGTGCGGCACTGGGGGAACCAGTCCTCCGGAGAGGTCGAGGCCAGGTTGTACCTCGACGGGCGTCAACACGCGGTGGGAAGGATGCCCGTCGCCTTCCCCATCGAGGGCGGGGTGATCGAAGTGGACATGAGCGACTACGGGATGAAGCGCTGCCACTTCGTGGCCGACGACGGCACCGAACGCCTGCTCACGCCCGACCCACGATCCCCCGAAGGCCGACGCGCCCGCTTCGGACGCAGGCATCCCGGGGTGAGCCGCGCCATCGGTGCCATATCGATCGTGTTCCTGTTGGTCGGTCTCGCCCTCCTGGCCCAGGAGATCGCCGTACCGCTCTCCGAAATCCCACCCATCGCCGAGCGTTTCGGCCGGATCGAGCCGCTGTTCGACCTACCGCGATGGCTGGACGTCACCCTCGCCATCGCGGCCGCGCTCGCCGCCACCGAGCGCGCCCTCCGACTGCGCTACCACTGGTTGATCGACGCGGGGGCCTCCTGAACTACGGCGGTGTGCCCTCGCCCGGGTGGCACCGACGCTCAACCCGTCGACTCGGCTTCGAGATCGAGCCGAGCTCCGGCCCAGCGTTCACGGATCCAGCGGTCGTGCGAGGCGATGACCACGGTGCCCGGATACTCGCCGATCGCCCGTTCCAACGCCGTGACCAGCGGCAGCGACAGGTGGTTGGTGGGCTCGTCGAGCAGGAGCAGCTCGGGTGGGTCGGCCAGCAGGATCGCCAATTCCAGACGACGTCGCTGCCCGAGACTGAGCGCCCCGACGGGTCGGTGCTCGTCACGCCCGGACAGCAGCCCGAAGGTCGACAAGGGGGTCCGCTCGGCGCGCTCGGCCCCGACGGCCTCCGTGTAGGCCTCGGAGACGGTGCGCTCCGAACCGTCCTCGTGGGAGAGCGCGATGGTCACGTCCTGACCGAGCAGCCCCACGCGCTGCCCCGAAAGCAGGTTCAGCGTTCCCGAGACCGGTACGAGACGGCCCGAGATCAGGCGCAGCAGTGTCGACTTGCCCGCCCCGTTGGCACCGGTGACCAGGAGCCTGTCCCCCGCTCCGAGCGCCAACGACACCGGAGCGAGCCTGCCCGGTACGTGGACCTCGGAGGCGGTGAGCAGCGGTCCATCGTCCTCCGGCGAAGTGACCGTCGGAACGCCCGAGGCGGTGAGACCGGCGAACGCCAACTCCTCCGGGGGCCTGCGGATCTGCTCCTTCTCCAGGGTCTCCAGACGGGCACGGGCGTCGTTGACCCGCCGCGCGACGACCTTGGCGTTGCGATCCCCGTAGAACTTCTTGGCTATACGCGACTCCGTGCGGGGCTTCCAGTTCACGTGCCCCACCTGCTGATTGTCCTGGACACCGGCCCGCAGCCTTCTCAGCTCGTCCTGCTCGTCGCGGTACCGCCGCTTCCAGCGCAGGCGGGCCTCGGCCCTCGAGACGAGGTAGTCGCTGTAGGTGCCGGAGAACCGGGTCACCCCGATCCCCGACCCGGGACCGTCCTCCCTGACCTCGTCCGCGAGCCGGTGCGGGATCGGCGCCGGATCGAGGTCGACCAGGGACGTGACCACCTCGTCGAGGAAGGCCCGGTCATGGCTGGCCAGAAGCACCGGACCGCGCCGGCCGAGCAGCACACGACGCAGATGCTCCGTGGCGGCGTCGTCCAGATGGTTGGTGGGCTCGTCCAACAGCAGCACATCGGGATCACGGAGCAACAGCCAGGCGAGTGAGAGCCGGGACCGCTGCCCGCCCGAGAGCTCCCCTGTGCGCCGCTCTCCCGGTACGGAGGCCAGGCCCAACCCCACGAGCATCGTGGAGATACGGGCGTCCACGCTCCAGGCGTCCAGGCGTTCGGCCACGTCCAGAGCGTGCGCGTACGCCCGCTCCACCTCGGCGTCCTGAGGAGCCTCGGCCAGGGCCTGGGCGCTATGGTCCACCGTCGTGACCGCGGCCCGGACCGGAGCGACCGCCGTCTCGATCGCCTCGTGCACCGTCATCGAGGGGGCGAAGGGCGCTTCCTGATGCAGCAGTCCGACCGCCGACGTGCCGTCCTGCCCGCCGACCACACGAGCCGTCCCCGCGTCGGGCGACAACAGCCCCGCGGCGACCCTCAGCAACGTGGACTTGCCGGATCCGTTCTCGCCGATCAGGCCGACCCGATCGCCCGAGGAGACCACGAACGACACGTCCGTGAGCACGCGACGGTCCGGGAAGGAGACGGAGACCGCGTCGATACGAAGGTGCGCGGAAGCGGAAGGAGAAGAAGAGGAAATGGCCACGAGTGCTCTCTGCGTCATCGGTAAGGATCCCGCCGGGCGATGGCCGCGGACGCGGGAGAAGGAAGAGCACTCAAGAAGCCATGTCGGGACTGTAGCAAGGGGCGGCCGAGGGTTCCAACCTCTTTTCCGGCGGGGTGGCGAAGCCGGTCCGGGGCGGACGTCTACTACCACGCGGACTACTCGATGTACGACTACATGGCCCTGGGCACCACGGGGGTGGGGCACCTGAGAAGAGGTGAACCCGCCGGTCGTGGGACTCGAAGGCGGTTCACCCCATGAGGGTGCGTACCGCCCGGTCGTACACCGCCTGCGCGATGGGGATCGTCTCGACCAGGACCCGCTCGTCGGTGGCGTGCAGTCCCTCGTACACGGCGCCGAAGCCGGCGGTGGCCGGGATCCCCAGCCCGGCGAGGTGGTTACCGATGTTCGACGGGCCGGCGATCTCGGCCACCACATCGATGCCCTGCTCGGCTGCGGCCCCCAGCAGCGCCGACCGCAGGGGCGACCGCTCCGGTAGGGCGTACGCCGGCCAGCGTGTGCGCTCCTCCACCAGGGTCGGTGGGGTGCCGGGCCACGCGGCGTCGACCTCGGCCACCACCGCGGCGACCAGGTCGGCGGCCTCCTCCCCGGTGAAGCGGGCGGTGGTGCGCACGTCCACGTTCACCGCGCACAGATCGGGGACCGCCGAGAACCCCGTTCCGCCTTCGACGGCGGTCACCGTGAGTTTTCCGGGCCCGAAGCCCTCGGCCGGCCCCGGCAGCGGCTTCTCCTCCAGCGCCCGAACGATCGCCGCCGCCTTGCCGATCGCGTTCGGCGTGCTCCGCCTTCCCCCCGAGTGCGAGGATCGCCCGTGCACCCTGAGCCGTACGCGATACACGCCCCGACCACCGACGACGAGCTTGTCCATCCCGGGGTAACCGATCATCACGCCGCCGACGTCCGTCGGAGCGTCCGGGCCCTCGAAGTAGCGCTCGGCCCCGCCGAAGCCGCCGGTGTGCTCGTCCAGATCGAACAGGAGCACCAGGTCTCCACGCAGGTGCGCGGCCTCGTGTCTCAGGCGCGCGGCCAGATGACAGAAGACGGCGACCGCGGACTTGGAGTCGGCGGCCCCACGTCCCCACAGCCACCCCTCGTGCACGTCTCCGCCGGTGGGCGGGTGGGTCCAGGCGGCCTCGTCACCGAACGGCGCGGTGTCCAGGCAGGCGTCCAATACCCATGTCGGCCCGGGTCTTTCTCCACGAACGGACGCGGTGAGCGCGACGGCCGAACCGGTGTCGTCGCGCAACACCGTCGGTTTCAGACCCTTCTCCGCCATCCACCGGCCCAGATGGTCGACGGCGTCGTCGTAGGGGTCGATGCCGCCCCGGGTCGGGATACGGACCAGGTCCCGGGTCAGTTCCAGGACCGAGTCGAGGTCGGCCCTGGCTCGGAGCAGGGCGGGAGAGGTGCGGAGGTCGGCCATGAGCGATCCCGGGGGTGTGAGGGGGCGGGGAGCAGTCCGTGCAGGGCTTCGAGGCTTTCCACCCGAGTGGCCGCGGCATAGCACTGGCGAGCGTGGTCCAGTAGACGCTCGGCGGCGGGTGGACCGAGTAGCACCCCGGAGTCGAAACCATAGGCGCTGGTGAGGGAGGGGATGGGGACGACGGCGGCCCGCTCGGAGGCGACGAAGAACCGTTCCGGCATATCCTGCTCGGGACGGATGAGACCGATGTGCAGGGTCTTCATCCCCAACGACCGGTCGTCGGGGTCGCGGGCCTCCAGCAAACGCCCCAGGTGGGCGTGCAGGGCCCTGTTGCGAGGAGGTCCGAACAGCAGCCGGTAGTGGACCAGTTCCGGGCGGGCCGCGAGCGCCTTCTCGATGGTCTTCAGGTAGGCGACGTCGCGGGAGCGGGACCCGGTCACCGCCAGATGGGAGGCGGCCGTTCGCGCCACCTCGCTCATGGCCTCGCGCAGGTCACGGGGACCGTTGACCAGACAGGACGTGTTCCCGGACTCGACCGCGCCGTCCTGGTGGGCGAACAACTCCTCGATCGGACGACCGTAGTAGTCGGTGAGCAGGTCCCGGTAGCGGCGGCTGGTGGTGCGCCGGCCGCGCTCCCACCCGGAGAGCATGCTCGGGGTGACCCCGCTGGACCCGGTCCGTGACCGGTGGTCCAGGTCGGCGCACACCTGTTCCAGGGTCAGCCCGCGATCGACGCGGACCTGACGTAAGGGGCTGGGTCGGGGGGTGGGTGGTGTCACGCACCACGTCCTCGGTCAGGGGGAGCGGGGCGGGGATCGGTGCTGGTGGACCCCGTTCACCTCCGTACCCGGCGGATCGACCTCGCATACCCGTACCCGCGGTCCTGGGTCGGGCGGAGAACCAGGTCCGCGGAAGAGGATCCTCCTCGCTGGAGCGCGGGTGGTCGTCTCGGCGTTCCTTGTCCCCGGGCTGTCCACCGTGCCCGAGCAGGGGGTGAACAACGTGGTGGACAACCGGTGACCTGGCCCGGGGCCCGCCGGTGGGCGACCCTGGGACCATCCATCGTCTTCGGTCGGAGGTCTTCCGTGAACCACCACCGCTCGCCCGTCATCGTCGAGTTCCTCCGCGCGTCGGAACCCGGCCCACTCCACACGTCGCTCACTTCATGCCCGGTCGGGCCCGAGGGCCCCGGGTTCCACGCCATCACCGGGCTCGGCGCCGAGATCGACCGGGGCACCCCGTCCCCGGACGAGGGCGCCTTCGAGGCGTCGCCACGAGGGTTCGCCCACTGGGCGTCCCTTCCTCGACGGCCGTACCGCTCACCCGCCGCCGGTCGCCTGACGACACCGGTGCCCGAGGTTCGGGTCGGGGAGGCCGCGTGATCTGTCTGGCCATCGACCTGAACGACTGCGTCGTGGACCCCGCGCCTCAGGACGTCGGGGAGGCCATGCACGCCACCGCGCGACGGCTGGGCGTACGGGTACTGCTCGAAGCGCCCGCCGGGTACCCGGACCACGGCGTCACCCACATGATGGCCCTGGCCGAGTCCCACCTGGTCGTGTCCACCTGGCCCGAACATCGCGCGGCCCAGATCGACCTCGTCTCCTGCCGCGCCGACACCGATCCGGAGAACGCCCTGGAGCCGCTGCTGTCCCTGTTCGGCCCGGGGAGAACCACCATTCGGCACATTCCACGGTGGAACCCGAAGGCGGCTCCGGTCCCCGGGTAGGAAGGCCCCGTCTCACGGGTGGCCCACATCCCCCACCACCCGCTCCCGAAGAAGCGAATAGACCTCACCGACAACCCACCCACCAGGCCTTCTCCAACCCCCGAAGGAACCCCTTCGAAAAAAACGAGGACACGACTTGAAGCCCAGGAAAAACCAATACATCAGCACATGACATCGGCACCAAATACCACTTCATGCGCATAATTCATCGACATAGACATACCATCAAGACATACAAGCAATCATCAAACTCGAACCATGCCGACATCTCCACAGAGAACGAATGGTCGATCTGATCGATACGATCGCCATGGTATTTTTCTCACACGCGTTCACCCCCCGATTCCAAGAACGCGCAGGAGGGCCTACCATGACACGTCCCTGGGAAGCGGACCCCGAAGCGAACATGGCGCGCAGGCTGGGGAGATCCCCGGTCGAACTGGGCAACACCGACAAAGTCAGCGGCTGCCCCGACATCTGGGAGCTCGACAACGGTGACATCGCCGTGATCGGGCGCGATCTGACCGACGCCTACACGGAACGCCTTCCAGCGGGAGCCGTCATCGCAAAGGACGAACGCCTGGTCGTCATCCCCCGCAACACCCTCATATCAGCGAAAGCGGACATCCCCGATGCTTGACACCATCGATGGTCTCATTGGTGAGAGCCTGGAGCTCGATCCCTACCTCGATGAATTCGACGGACGTCTGGCCTCGCTCAGGAACGCCGAAGTCTGGAAGCTCGAACGGCAACAGGTCTTTCACCAGCCGGAAAGTGAAAGTTGGCTGGCCTTCCGCGATGGACACCGAGACGATTCCCTACGGTTTCTGGAGGACAACCGCGCCTCCCTGCGAGAGCAGTTCACCGAACTCGCCCGAGCGGGATGCGTGCTGCGAAGGACCCGTGTCGTGGAGAAGCCCTTCATGGCCTACCTGCTGTGGGAACTGCACTCCCTCCACCTACGAGCCCAGTGCGGTGAGGACATCAGGATCATCTCCGCCGAGCCTCTGGCCGCTTGGGAACGGGAACGTCCGGTACCCGAGATCGTGGGGCTCGGCGACGAGGTGATGTACCGGATCCGGTACGACGACCAAGGCGTTCTCCAGGGCGGCGTCCGTTTCACCGACCGCGCCGTCATCACACGATGCCGCGCGGAGGTCGCCGCCCTTCACCAGGCCGGCGAGGACCTGAGGAGCTACTTCCCCCGCGAGGTCGAGGGGGTGACGCTCGACCGTGAGCGACCATAGATCCTCCGAGCCCGATGAGGGTTCCGACGAGCGGCCCGCCACAGGCGACAGCACTCGGATGGGGGCGGTCGCGGGACGCGCGGTACAGGCGAGGGACGTCCAGGGCGGGATCCACTTCCACGGTCAGAACCCGCCGACGCATTCTTCTCCCGTACCCGGACAGCTGCCCGGTGACGTTCACGGGTTCGTCAATCGGATCGGGGAGCTGGAGGTGCTCAGCACCCATCTGAGTACCGAGGACCTCGACGGCGCTTCCGAGGCACCCGTCCACGTCATCACCGGGACTGCCGGCGTCGGCAAGACCGCTCTGGCCCTGCACTGGGCCCATCGAGTGCGCGACCGTTTCCCCGATGGTCAACTCTACGTCGATCTGCGAGGGTACGGAGCCGGTCGACCCATCGACCCGGATCAGGCGCTGGAGCGCTTCGTTCGCGCCTTCGGGGTGCCCGCCGACGCCGTGCCCGCGGATCTCGACGACCGCTCCGCCCTCTACCGTTCCCTCTTGGCCGAACGACGCGTGCTCGTCGTCCTCGACAACGCGGCGACCGCGGCGCAGGTACGCCCTTTACTACCCGGCTCCTCGGCCTGCGTCGTGCTGGTCACCAGCAGGGACCGGCTGTCCGGCTTGGTCGCCAGAGATGGCGCTCGGCGTCTGACCGTGCGCACGCTGGAGCCGGAGGAGGCTGTGGAACTCCTCGAACACGTCACCGAGAGCCATCGGCCACGCGACGAGCCGCATGAGGTCGCCGAGCTGGCCCGTCTGTGCGGAGAGCTGCCCTTGGCCCTGCGCATCGCCGCCGAACGAGCGGCGGGTCGACCCCACATGCCGTTGTCGGAGCTGATCCAGGACCTGCGAGACGAGTCCGCTCTCTGGGACGCTCTCGCCACCGACGATGAGGAAGAGGCCGACGCGGTCCGTAGTGTCTTCGCCTGGTCCTACCGGGCGCTGCCGGAGGAGACCGCACGCCTGTTCCGGCTACTCGGGCTGCACCCCGGCCATGACTTCGACGCGGGCTCCGCCGCGGTTCTCGGGGACTTGCCGCTCAGGCGGGCACGACGTGTCCTGGACACACTCGTCGGCGCCCACCTGGTGGAACAGATCGGCCCGGACCGATATCGATTCCACGATCTCCTACGTTCCTACGCTCTGGACCAGGCTCGTCGTGAAGAGTCGCCCGAGAGCCGCTACGAAGCGCTGGAACGTCTACTGAACCGGTATCTGTGCACCGCCGATAGCGCTTCCAGAGCGGTGGATTCACCCCTGCGTCGGCTCGAATCGGTCTCGGCATCGAACGAGGACGCTACCGGTGACATTCGCGATTTCGCCGATAACGCGGACGCTGTCCGGTGGTTCGAGGCCGAGAACAGGAACCTGGTCGCTTTGACCGAGGCCGCCTCCGAAGCGGGCATGGACTCGATCGCATGGCGTCTACCGATCGTGCTGAGACACGTCTACGTCTACAGAACACCCATGAACGCCTGGATCTCCACGACTCTCCTCGGACTGGGCGCGGCCCGACGCGAGCAAGAACACGCTGCCGAGGCGGAGCTTCTGGAGAGTCTGGGGATGGCCTACGTGCAATCCCATCGCACGCAAGAGGGCATCGAGCGGCATCGCCACGCTCTGCGGCTGCGTCGAGAACTGGGCGATGAACTCGGTGAGGCCATGTCCCTCAACGCGTTGGGGCTGGCACATCTGCGCGAGCATCGGGTCGATCGGGCGCGTGAGGCCTTCGAACGTTCACTCGCGACCGCCCGACGTCTGGGCGAACGGACCTGGGAGGGGATCGTCCTCGGCAACCTGGCCGACGCTCTACTCGATTCGGGAGATCTCCACGGTTCGGTGGCCCTGGCCGAGAAGGCCAGAGCGATTCTCAGGGAGACCGGTAACAGGATGAGCGAGTTCGCCTGTCTGGTCTGCCTGGGTACGGCATGGCGGGATCTGGGTTCCCTCGACCGGGCTCTGTCCTACGTCCTGAGCGCTCTCGACGTCGCCCGAGAACTCGACAACGCGGTCCGGGAAGGGTTCGCGCTTCTGGAACTCGGTCGGATCCACGAGTTACTCGACCGGCCGGAGGAGGCTCTGGCGAACTTCCATGAGGCGGCCCTCCTCCACCGGTCGATCGGCGATCACGTGCGAGAGGCCCGTTCCTTCGAGGGGGCGGGGCAGGTCCACCGGTCGGCCGGACGTCTGAAAGAATCCGCGCGGTTCTTCCGGCAGGCGGCGATCGGCTATCGCAGGAACAAGGCCTACCACGATCTCGCGGAGTGCCTCGACCGCCTGGCCACCGTGCTGTCCGACATCGGTGAACCGGAGGCCTCGCGTGAACATCGGCGCGAAGCGTTGAAAACCATCGCGGACCTGTCCGACCCCAGGGCCGAACGTCTGCGCGAGACAGTGACCGCCCGTCTCACGGACCCCTCCCCCTCTTGAGAAAGGCGACCTCCCCCACCTGTTTCTGGAAGCCGTCCCTGCGAGTACGACCTCCCACCTTCGGGTCCGCCTTCAGGACTCCATGGGGGCGGGCCCGCACAGCTCGTATTCGACCTCGCCGTGTTCGGTGCCCGGGAGCGGGTCGTCGAAGTGCGCGTGGAAGGTCCGCACGTACCTCAGGCCGGCCTTCTCCATGACGCGGCGGGAGGCGAGGTTGACCGCCATGGTCTCGGCCCACACCCGCCGCACGCCCAGCTCGTCGAAGCCCTTGCGCACCAGCGCTCGCGCCCCCTCGGTGGCGTATCCGCGTCCCCAGGCCGACGTCTTGAGCCGGTAGCCGAGCTCCACCTCCTCCGCGCCGCCGTCCGCGGAGGGTTCGAGGGCGAACCAGCCCAGGAACTCGCCGGTGGAGCGTTCGATGGCGGCCCAGTGCCCGACCGGCCCGAGTTCGTACTCGCGTAGGAACCCCGGCAGCACCTTCTCCTCGATCTCGGCGCGCGGCGTCGGCTCGCCGGTGAGAAAGCGCATCACCTCGGAGTCGCCGTCCAGCCGGACCAGGTGGTCCACGTCCGCTTCGGTGAAACGCCGGAGCAGCAGCCGTTCGGTCTCCAGGAAGACCTCCACTGGCGGGCCTCTCTCCTCGTGGGGGCAGGGTCGTTCGTCATCCTGTCGGGGTCCGACCGGTCCCGTCCACGATTTTTCGACGCGGTGAGGCCGAGGTTCAGACCGCGATCTGCTCCGCGAGCCGTTCGGCGACTCCGCGGGGTTCGCGTCCGAGGAGTTCGGAGAGCAGCGGGGTGGTCTCGGCGAAGTGGCCCTCGCGGGCCGCCCGATACCAGGTGAGCATGAACCGGGCCGCCGGTTCGGGGAGGCCGGCCGCGATCTGGTCGGCGACCCACCGTTCGTCGTCCACGACGACGCGCTCGATGGTGCGGCCGGTGAGTTCGGAGGCGATGGCCGCGATGTCCCCGAGGGTGAGGGCGGTGGGCGCGGCGAGGGTGACGGGGCCGTCGATGCGACGGCCGCCGGCGAGAATCGCCGCGGTCGCCTCGGCCACGTCGGCTCGGTCGGTGTACGGGACGGGGCCGTCCGCGGGCAGGGCGATCTCCCCGGTCCGTGACCACGGGCCGAGCACCTGGTCGAGCGGTCCGTAGGCGCCGTTGCGCAGGACCGTCCAGGCGAGACCGGACTCGGCCAGGGCCGCCTCGGTGTCGATGTGGATCCGCGACGGCGGGTACGGGTTGCCGGGGACGGCGGCCTGCTGTCCGGTGTAGACGATCCTCTGGACACCGGCGTCGACGGCGGCCTCGATCGCGTCGCGGTGCAGGGCGACGATGTCGGCGGTCGGATCGTTGCCGGACACCAGCAGTACCTGTTCCGCTCCGGCGAAGGAGTCGCGCAGAGCGGTCGGATCCTCGTAGGAGCCTCGCCGCACGCGGACGCCGCGGTCGGCGAAGTGCCGCGCTCTGGTCTCGTCACGGACGCTGACGCCGATCCGCCCGGCGGGCAGGTGCCGGAGGAGGTGCTCGACGGTGGCGCCACCCAGACCGCCGGTCGCACCGGTCACCACGATCATGGTCACACCCTTCGTTCATAAACTGACCGGGGTGGTCAGTTTCGCTCATGACCCCGACCCTAGGTAACCTGACCCTGTAGGTCAATTTATGGTGGCGACGACGAGGGCGGTGTGGAGATGAGCGGTGGAGTGTCATCGAGGCCTCGGCTGCGCGCCGACGCCGAACGCAACGCCGCCCAGATCAGGCGCGCCGCGATCGACGCCTTCCAGGGGCGGGGCCTCACCGTGCCTCTGGAGGAGGTCGCCAAGGCGGCCGGGGTGAGCAAGGCGACGATCTTCAACCGCTTCGGCGGCCGGATCGGCCTCATCGACGCGGTCATCGAAGAGGTCGTCGCGGTCGAACTGCGCGCCATCGTCGACCGCACCCGCTCCATCGACGACGCCGGGGAACGACTCGCGTACTACGTCACCGCGATCCGCGACCTCCAGTACCGTCAGCCGGCCGCCAACGACACCATGTTGCAGGTCTATCCCGAGGCTCGAAGCCTCATGGAGATCTGTCGGATCGCCGGCGAGATCAACGAGGAGCTCATCTCTGCGAGCCGGGCCTCGGGGGCGCTGCGCCCCGAGTTCACCGTGGACGACCTCCACGCGCTCGTGCACGACAACGCGCTCGCGCTCAAGCACGGCCCTCTCCCCCGGCGGGAGGACTACAACCGCCGCACCGTCTTCCTCCTCGATGGGATGCGCGCCCGCTAGAGGGGCGCGAAGCCCTCCCGCTTCAACGGGTTCTCGGTGGCGGACGAGAGGGACGGTGGGCGTGGGACGGGCCTCACGCCGACGACCACCCCTCGCCCCTCTCCCGTAGGGCACCCTCCTTTGAGAGAATGAGGGTCCGGACCCTCACCAGACGGCCCCCCACGGCGACTGCACCCGGCCGAGGCCCCCGAAGACCCTGTTCGGCGAGACCCGCTCGAGGTGCGTATGTCCTCCGCTCAGCCGCGTCCGTCCCTGCCCGAAGAGTTCCTGCTCCTGTGCCACCACCCGCACGGGCGCCTCGACGATCCCGACCTCACCGCGTTGGGATGCGCGCTCGCCGAGCTCGGCGAACTGGTGCTCCGCCGCGACCTGTGGCTCGCCACCAAGAAGACTCGGCTCTTCGGCCTGGACGTCTACTCGCTGTCGGGCAGGATCCACCTCCAGTCCTCCGCCCCCACCGGCCTGGCCTGGGCCGACGAGATCCTCTCCGAGGTGGGGACCATGACGGTCTCGCGGGGTGGGCCGATCCGCCTGGACGCCTGGATCCGGCACCGCGACTCCAGAGCGCTGTCCCTGCACGAGGAGGCCTTGATCGGTCGCGGCCTCCTACGGCCCTCGAGAATTCGTGGGCACCGCGTTCCGGATCCCGCCGTGTGCGACACGCTCGTCATCTGGCTCCAGGCGATCGCCGAGGAACGCGCCTCGATGGACGAGCGGATGCTGTTCCTGTTCGACCTCGTGACCGGTGCCCGCCTGGGCGAGAACCTCGGGGTGGCCCTCAAGACACGCCAACGGTTCGATCGGGCCCGGGGCATCGGGGCCGTGGCGGGACTGTCGGAGGACATGCGGGACGCGAGCACGGTGCTGTCCGAGAAGCTCACCCTCCACCGGGCCCGGAGCAGGGGAGGCAATGGAGACGGTGGGGATGGCGGTGACGGCGGGGGCGAATAGATCCAGGATCATGACCGAACGTGGCCGACCGGCCTCGGTCTGGCCCGGGACCGGTCGGCGGCTCGCTATCGTGATGGGCGACCCCGACGAGCCTGTCCCCTTTTCAGGAGCACCGATGAGCGAGCAGCAGCCCAAGAAGGACCTCCCTCCGGAGGCCATGGGGAACGAGAAGTGGCACGACACCACCGACGCGGTATGGATGCGCTCCTCGCTCTCCGATCCGGAGTCGGAGGCGATCGTGGAGGTCGCCGAGTTCGACGACGGCTTCCGCGCCGTACGCGACGGCAAGTCCCCGGAGAAGGGCACGCTGTTCTTCACCCCCGCCGAATGGGAGGCCTTCACCCTGGGTGCGAGGGACGGAGAGTTCGACATCCCCGAGGAACACCTCACCGAAGAGGAGATCGCCCTCCAGCGCGAGCGGGCGAACCAGCCCGCCGAATGGGTGCCCTCCCCGCTCCTGACCCCCAAGGCCCGCGAGGAATACGAACGCCGCCGGGCCGCCAAGGCCTGACGAGACGGCGTACCCCCGGTCTGCCCTCCCTGTGGCGGGCCGTGGTGGTGGAACGGCGAGCGCGGCGGCCCCTACTTACCGCTGTAGACGGGGAAGCCGCTGTGCTCGCCGTAGTCCCGCATGCGCACGTTCCGCAGAGCGTCCATGTCCTCGTCGGAGATGACGAAGTCGACCTGGGCGTTGGCGCGCATGTGCTCGGGGTTCGCGGTCTTGGGCAGTGAAACGGTGCCCAACTGGAGGGTGTAGCGGATGCACAGCTGTGGGACGCTCACGCCGTACCTCTCGGCCATCGCCGCGACGTCCGTGTTCTCCAACATCCGTCCGTGGGCGATCGGCGAGTAGGCCTCGACCAGGATGTCCTCGCTCTCGCAGAAGGCGATGAGCTCGGACGGGGTGTTGCCGACGTGGACGAGCAGCTGGTTCACCTGCGGTGCGACGGTGCAGGAGCCGAGGATGTTCTCCAGATCGGACCGCAGGAAGTTGGAGACCCCGATGGAACGGATCCTGCCGGTGCCGTACGCGTCCTCCAGGGCCCGCCAGGCCTCGCGGTTGCCCTCGGCGTAGTCGTCGCCGCGGAAATCGTCCCAGGGCTGCGGACTGTGGATGAGCATCAGATCGATGTGGTCCAGCCCCAGGTCGGCGAGCGACCCCTCGATCGCGGCGACCGCCCGGTCGTAGTCCTTGATCTCCGCGGCCAGCTTCGTGGACACGAACAGGTCCTCACGGGCGATATCGGCGGTGCTCACCCCATGCCCGACCCCGCGCTCGTTGCCGTAGGCCTGCGCGGTGTCGATGTTGCGGTAGCCGATCTCGACGGCCTCGCGTACCGCCCGCGCCACCTCGTCGTCGTCGATGAACCACGTGCCCAGCCCCACCTTGGGGATGGCCACGCCGTTGGACAGCGTGTAGGTCTCGTTCAGGATCGTCATGTTCCGCCCCTTCCCGCCCGAGCCCGCCGTACCGCCGCTTCCCGGTGATCGGTTCGAGCCCCGCGTCGTGGCCTTCGTGGCTCGAGGAGCACGGCCCCGATGGCGACGTTCTCGCTGGTGAGCATGTGCAGATACCTCTGCCCGACGAGGCTCTGGGCGTAAACCTCGCGCCCCTCGCACCGGTGGCGGGAAGGGGATCGCTCGTTCCCCGTCCTCCCCACACCCACGAAGGTTCTTTCGGGGGGATGGATCGGGCCAGGTTTCGGGAAAATCGGTTTCCGCGCCCACGCCACCGGTCAACCACCTGTGCGGGGTGCCACCCCGTGCCGGGTCTCGTGGCGCGAGGTCCCGAACCCTCGCGTCCACTCGGATCCGTCCGGCGAGTGCTCCCCCGGTGAGCGAGTTCCGCTCCCGCGCGACACCGACCGAAGCGGAGTAGGGAAGATGTCCGAGCACAAGGTGGTCCTGGAGCAGGCGGCCCGGGAGTTCGCCGACGTCAACGCGAACGAGCCCTTCATCTACCAGGTCCCGCCCGAGCAGGGCCGGCAGATCCTGGAGGACGTCCAGAGCGGCAAGGGCGTGCCCAAGCCCGAGGTGGTCGACGCGTGGTTCACCGTGGAGGGCGGTCCCACCGGCCAGGTGCCGGTACGGGTCGTGCGTCCGCCCGGGGCCACCGGGGTCCTGCCGGTGATCCTCTACGTCCACGGGGCGGGCTGGGTCTTCGGGAGCGCGAACACCCACGACCGGCTGGTGCGGGAGCTGTGCGTGCGCACCGGCGCGGCGGTGGTCTTCCCCGAATACGACCGCTCACCCGAGGCGAGGTATCCGACCGCGATCGAGCAGGGATACGCGGTGGCCCGCTGGGTGGTCGAGCACGGCGCCGAGAAGGATCTGGACGGAACCCGCATGGCGGTGTGCGGGGACTCGGTGGGCGGCAACATGGCCACGGTGCTGACGTTGATGGCCCAGGACCGGGGGGACGTGTCGTTCAAGGGTCAGGCGTTGCTGTACCCGGTGACCGACGCCGACTTCGACACCGATTCCTACCACGAGTTCGCCACCGGCTACTTCCTGAACCGGGACGGCATGATCTGGTTCTGGGACCAGTACACGACCGACCCCGATGAGCGGGCGCAGGTCTACGCCTCGCCGCTGCGGGCGTCGCTGTACCAGCTACGCGAACTGCCTCCGGCGATCGTGCTCAACGGGGAGGCCGACGTGCTGCGCGACGAGGGCGAGGCGTACGCGAATCGGTTGCGGGAGGCGGGGGTGCCGGTGACGGCGGTCCGCTTCCAGGGCATGATCCACGACTTCATGATGATCGACAGCATGCGCGACACCCACGCCAACCAGGCGGCGCTGAGGTTGACGTCGGACTTCCTGGCCGACGTGCTGGAGACCCGGTCGACGGTGCCCAGGCAGCAGGCCGGGCAGCGGTCGGGGGCGTATTCGCGCTGAGGTGATCGTCGGCGGAGGCGAAGACGCCCCCGCCGACGTCGCCCGCGGGGCCGGGGGCCGGCCCGCGTGGGTCATCGACCGGCCGGGGCCGCCGGGTTCCTTCGCTCGGACAGCCAGGCGCGGTAGCGGCGCAGCGCCCGACGTTGCCCGAGGCGTTCCGAGACCAGGGCGTAGGCCGGAAGGGTGCCGGGGCGCGGCGCCCTGCCCCGGGCGACGCGGCGGAGTTGGTGGCGGACCCGCGCCATGCTCGCCGCCGAGGCCAGCGCCTTGTTCGACCAGGTCACCGGCGGCATCGACCGGCCGGCCTCACGGTGTTCCCGCCAGAGCAGGGGCAGGTCGGGGTCGAGGGACAGGGCGGTGCCCATCCCGACGACCGCCACACCGTCGGCGACGACCTTCTCGGCGGTCTCGCGTCGGGTCACGCCGCCGGTGAGCATCAGCGGCAACGGGCTGGTCGCCACCAGCTCCCGTGCCAGGTCCAGGAAGTAGGCCTCTCGGGCCCGGGTGCGTTCGTCGGCGGGGCGGCCGGTCATCGCAGGGCTCTCGTAACTGCCGCCGGACAGTTCGACCAGATCGACGCCGAGCGGTTCGAGCATCGCGATCACCCGACGCGCGTCGTCCACGTCGAAGCCGCCGCGTTGGAAGTCGGCGGAATTGAGCTTCACCGCGACCGCGAAGGTCGGTGAGACGACGGCCCGGATCGAGCGGACCACGTCCAGCAGCATCCGCGCCCGGTTCTCCAGCGACCCGCCCCAGGCGTCGGTGCGCTTGTTGACCAGTGGGGACAGGAACTGGGACAGCAGGTATCCGTGCGCCGCGTGGATCTCCACCCCGTCGAACCCGGCCTGTTCGGCCCGGGTCGCCGTGACCGCGAACCGCTCCACGGTGGCCTCGATCTGTTCGGCGGTCATGGCGGTGGGGCGGCCGAAGTTCTTGCTGAGCCGGCCCAGTTCGACGCCGACGGCGGACGGAGCCCACACGACACCGGGCATGTCGGACTGGACCTGGCGGCCGGGGTGGTTGATCTGCATCCACACGGTCGAGCCGCCGGACTTGGCGGCCTGCGCCCACCGGGTGAACGGCTCCAGAGGGGAAGCATCGTCGAGGACGATGCCGGCGGGTCCGGTGAGCGCTTCGGCGTGCACCATGACGTTCCCGGTGATGAGCAGGCCCGTTCCGCCCGCCGACCAGCGCCGGTACAGCTCCAGGAGTCGGTGGTCGGGCAGTTGGCCCTCTCCCGCCATGTTCTCCTCCATGGCGGCCTTGGCGATTCGGTTGCCCAGAACCGCCCCGGAGCGCAGCTGCAGGGGTGAGTACAGTCCGCCGGTCATCGGAATCGGCCCCTTCTTCGGATTCGCTATTATGTATGCAGTGCTCACATTAGAGGAATAATGTGTGCACTGTAAACATGAGGGAGTGTGATCCGTGCCGCGGGCCAAGAACACCTACCACCACGGCGACCTGCGAGCCGCCTGCGTCAGCGCGGCCCGCGAGCTCCTCGAAGAGGACGGCGGGGCCGCGCTGTCCCTGCGCGCGGTGGCCAAACGCGCCGGGGTGTCGGCGACCGCCCCCTACCGCCACTTCGCGGACCGCGACGCGCTCGTCTCCGCGGTCGCGGCCCAGGGCTACCGCGAACTCGCCGAACATCTGGCGCTGGCGCACCCCTCCCCTACGACCCCCGACGACCTGACCGAGGTCGCCATCGCCTACGTCCGCTTCTCCCTCGAGCACCCGGCCCTGTTCCGGGCGATGTTCGCCGAACCCTGCGACCCCGCGCACGAGGAACGGGCCGCCGCGACCGCCACCATCTGGGAGTACGTGCACGGTCTCGTGCGTGCCGTCTTCCCCGAGGCCGAGCCCGAGGCGCTCTCCACGGCGGTGTGGTCGCTCGTCCACGGGCTGGCCTTCCTGCACCTGGACGGCAAGCTCGACGCCACGGACCCGGAGGAGATCACCGGAAGGATCCGTTCCACCGTGCGGGCGATGCTCACCGCCGGAGCCGCGGTCGAGCGAGGGTAGGACCCCGCAGACCTTCGCTCTCCGCGGGACGGAACGCGTGAACCCGTCCGCTCGGAGCGGCCTCTGCCACGGCCCACCCTGACACCGACCGCATCGAAGTCTCCGGGAAGGCCGACGATCGTCCGACGGGGGTAACGTCGTGCGGCGAACGTTCGATCGATACCGGGAGAGACTCGTGAAGCCCCGATGTCCGGCCTGCGACGGAACAGGCACCCTGCACGAACCGGTCGTCCCGGTCACCCAGTACGCCTCCCCCGAACTGATCGAGAGGATCGTCTACGCAGGGCACGACCCCGGCGACGACCCGGCCTGGGCGGTATCGGGGGCGACCTCCCGCGAGGAGTACGGCGCCTGGTGCGGCCACGCCTGCGGCATGGCGTGCCTGCGCATGGTCCTCGCCCACCGCGATGGCGACGCTCCCCCGCTCCTCGAACTCCTGCACGGGACCCGCGAGGCGGGCGGCTACGTGGAACGGCCCGACGGCACGGTGAAGGGCCTGATCTACGCGCCCTTCGTCGAATACGTCCATGACACCCACCGGCTGGACGCCCGCGTACGCACCGACCTGGACACCGAGGCGCTGCGCTCGGAACTGGACCGGGGCCGGATGGTGATCGCGTCGGTGCACAAGGAGATCCGCCGCCCCGAGCGCGCGGCACCGGGGAAGGGCGGACATCTGGTTCTGGTCATCGGCCACCGGGACGGGCTCCTCCACTTCAGGAACCCCTCCGGGCATCGGCCCGACACGGTCTCGGCGACGGTGGCGGAGGCGACCTTCGCGACGTTCTTCGCCGGGCGGGGCGTCGTCGTGGACCCCACCCGGTATCTGTGAAGGTCAGCCCACGGTCAGCGCGTCCGCCAGTTCCCCGAGCCTCGATGAGTGGGCGCCCTTGACCAACAGCACGTCCCCGGAGGCGAAGCGTTGGCCGCCCAACCACTCTCGGGCCGCGTCCTTGTCCGAAAGCACCAGGGCGTCGGGCCCGTACCCTTCGGCCAGGGCCCGTGCCTCGGCGGTGCCCACCACGGTCACCGTGTCGATGCCGAGCACCGCGGCGAGCACGCCGATCTTGCGGTGCTCCTCCATCGACCCGTCCCCGAGTTCGCGCATCTCTCCCAACAGGGCGATCGTCCGTCCGGCACGCCCGCGCCCTAGATGCGCCAACGCGCGCAGCGCCGCCGAGGTGGAGTCGGTGTTGGCGTTGTAGGCGTCGTTGACCACCAACAGCCCGTCTCCGCGTTCGACCACCCGCATCCGCCCCTCGGACACGGGCGTCGCCGTCGACAGCATCTCTCCGACCTGGAGTACGTCCATACCGACCGCTCCGGCCGCCGCCGCTGCCGCCAACGCGTTGGGCACCTGGTGCTCGCCCACGACCTGTAGGCCCACCATGCAGTCGCCCGCGCGGGTCCGCAGGGTGAACGAGGCCCGCCCCTGTGAGTCCAGTCCGATATCGACGGCGCGCACGTCCGCCCCTTGGGCCGTGCCGAAGGTGATGATCCGGGCCTTGGTCCGGTCGGCCATCGCCGCCACTCGGGGGTCGTCGGCGTTGAGGACCGCGACCCCGCCCTCGGCCGCCGAGGGGAGGGCGGCGACCAGTTCGCCCTTGGCCTTCGCGGTCAGCTCGGGTCCGCCGAACTCCCCCATATGGGCGGTGCCGACGTTGAGGACCACGCCCACGGTCGGCGGGGTGATCTCGGTGAGGTAGGTGATGTGCCCCTGCCCGCGGGCGCCCATCTCGGCCACGAGGTAGCGGGTTTCGGTGTCGGTCTCCAAGGCGGTGAGGGGGAGGCCGATCTCGTTGTTGAACGAGCCCTCGGTGGCGACGGTCGGTCCGGCCGGTTCCAGGATCTGAGCGATCAGGTCCTTGGTGGAGGTCTTTCCGGAGGATCCGGTGACCGCGATGGTGGTCAGGTCCGGAAGCGCCTCCACGTGGGCTCGGGCCAGAACACCGAGAGCGGTGAGCGGGTCTTCGACCAGGACCGAGGGCAACCCCAGGGACCGGGACGCGAGGACCGCGGACGCCCCCGAGGCGATCGCTTCGTGGGCGTGGTCGTGCCCGTCACGCCCCTCGCCGCCTCGGAGGGCCACGAAGAGATCCCCCGGGTGGACCTTGCGAGAGTCGTAGGAGATGCCGGTGACCTCGATCGTCTCGGACACCTCCGAGATCCGACCCGAGGTCGCGTTCGCGATGTGGGCCAAGGTGATGGGCAGCATGGTTTCCTCTCGGTCCGGAGGTATGAAGACGACCGTACCCAGGTCGGGGGCGTTTCCAGGGGAACGACGCATCGGGGGCGTCGGCGTCGGTACCGCACGTGTCCCCGTATGCGTGGCGAAACGACCCGCGAGAACGGAGAGCACGAGCCCTCCGCACCCCACCGTCCCGGTGACACGGCTCCCGGAACACCGGCCGCCCGGAACCGAGGAAAAATCACTACAGGTAATGAAACCATCACGCTTCAGCGTGGAGAAGGCCGGGGAGGACCACGGTGCCCGATCACTCAACGCGCATGGAGATAACACACTGTGGTGAATCAGCCGTCGTTCGACGACCGCACCGACTTCGACGACGCCGACCGGGGTTACCTCGGTACGGCGGCGGATCCGCGGATCACCGATGGGACCGGACGCGTCGTCTGGGACCTGGACGCGTACGCGTTCCTCGACGTCGACGCCCCCGAGACGGCGAACCCGAGCCTGTGGCGCCAGTCGCAGCTCAACGCCAAACACGGCCTCTACGAGGTCACCGACGGTATCTACCAGGTGCGCGGCTTCGATCTGTCCAACATCACCTTCGTCGAGGGCGACGAGGGCGTCATCGTCATCGACCCGCTGATCTCCGTGGAGTGCGCGGAGGCCGCGCTCGCCCTGTACCGCGAGTACCGGGACGAGAACCGCCCCGTCACCGCGGTCATCTACAGCCACTCCCACGTCGACCACTTCGGCGGGGTCCGGGGCGTGGTGCCCGAGGGCGCGGACATCCCGATCATCGCCCCCTCCGGCTTCCTGGAGCACGCCGTCTCCGAGAACGTCTACGCGGGCACCGCCATGACACGACGGTCGATCTTCATGTACGGGTCCGTGCTGGGCAGGGGCGCCGACGGTCAGATCGGCACCGGGCTCGGCCAGACCACCTCCACCGGCACCATCTCCCTGATCGAGCCGAACACCTACGTCACCGAGACCGATCATGAGGAGCTGATCGACGGGGTCCGGATCCGCTTCCAGCTCACCCCGGGCACCGAGGCGCCCTCGGAGATGAACTTCTTCTTCCCCGACCGCAACGCCCTGTGCATGGCCGAGAACGCCACCCACACCCTGCACAACGTGCTCACCCTGCGGGGCGCGCTCGTCCGTGACCCGCACGTGTGGGCGAACTACCTCACCGAGGCCATCGAGCTCTTCGCCGCCGACTCCGACGTCCTGTTCGCCTCCCACCACTGGCCGACCTGGGGCACCGAGAAGCTCACCACGTTCCTCTCCCAACAGCGCGACCTGTACGCCTACCTGCACGATCAGACCCTGCGCATGATCAACCAGGGCTACACCGGCATCGAGATCGCCGAACGGATCCAGCTTCCGCCCGTGCTGGAGAGCGCCTGGCACGCCCGCGGCTACTACGGGTCCGTCTCGCATAACGTCAAGGCCATCTACCAGCGTTACATGGGTTGGTACGACGGCAACCCCGCCCACCTGTGGGAGCTGCCTCCGGAGGAGTCGGCGGCCAAGCACGTCGAGTTCATGGGCGGCGCCTCGGTGATCCTGCCCAAGGCCCAGGAGGCCTACGACGCCGGGGAGTTCCGCTGGGCCGCCCAGGTCCTCAACTACGTCGTCTTCGACGACCCCGGCGATACCGACGCACGAGAGCTGCTCGCCCGGGTCTACACCGCGCTCGGCCACGGCGCGGAGAACGGCACCTGGCGCAACTTCTACCTCCAGGGCGCCGAGGAGCTGCGCGGCAACAAGGTCCCCACCCCCATCGACACCGCCTCCCCCGACGTCATGAACGCCCTGAGCATCGGGCAGATCTTCGACTCGGTCGCCATCCTCGTCGACGGGCCCCGTGCTTGGGACACCGAGCTCGTCATCGACTGGAACTTCACCGACCCGGTGGAGAAGGTCAGGCTCACGCTCAAGAACGGCGTCCTCACCCAGCACGCCGAGCGCGAAGGGGCCGAGGCCTCCCTGACCGTCACACTCACCAAGGCGCAGCTTCTCCAAGTGCTCGCCACCCGGAGCCTGGACGGTATCGATTACGAAGGGGACCCTGAAACGCTCACGACCCTGTTCGGGCTCTTGGACGAGGACGATCCCGACTTCGACATCGTCACGCCCTGAGGAAGGTCGCGTCCTGAGGTGAACATGGTGTCCTGGCGCCGCCCGTGTCGGGTGGGCCCGCGATGGCGGGTCCACCCGGTGAAGGCCCCGGGGCCGGAGAATGCACTCTCCGGCCCCGGGTCGGTCGAGCCCCCGAGCGTACTCGGGGCGGCGGGTCAGGGCACGTCGTGACCGGCGGCCTGGAACAGGCCGTACCACTCGCTCCGTGTCAGAGGGAGCTCCGAGCCCGCGGCGGCGTCGGTGACGCGCCCCGGGTTCGTCGTGCCGAGCACGACCTGCATCCCGGCCGGGTGACGGGTGATCCACGCCGTCGCGATAGCGATCGGGGTGACCCGGTACTTCTCGGCGAGACGCTCCAGCTCGGTGTTCAGCTCCCGATGGTCCTCGGAGCCGAAGAACACCCCGCCCTGGGCCCCCTTCTGGAACGGTGACCACGCCTGGAGGGTGATCCCGTTGATCCGGGCGTGATCGACGAGACCGCCCCCGTCACGGGTGATCGAGTCGTCGGCTCCGGCCATGTTCGACGAGATCCCTTGGGCGATGATCGTCGAGTGCGTGATCGACAGCTGCACCTGGTTCGCGACGATCGGTTGGGAGACGGTGGTCCTCAACAGGTCGATCTGCCTCGGCGTGTGGTTGGAGACCCCGAACGCGCGCACCTTGCCGCCGGACTCCAGGTGGTCGAAGGCGCGCGCGACCTCCTCGGGTTCCACGAGCGCGTCCGGGCGGTGCAGCAGGAGCACGTCGATGTGGTCGGTGTTCAGGGCCTTCAGCGATTCTTCGACGGAGGCCACGATGTGCTCGTACGAATGGTCGTAGCCCCGGCCCGGGACGATGCCGGTCTTCGTCTGGAGGGCGATCCCCTCCCGCTCCGACGGGCTCAGGCTCAACGCTTCGGCGAACCGGCGTTCGCACAGGTGGAGACCGCCGCCGGGGTGGCCGATCCCGTAGATGTCGGCGTGGTCGAAGAAGTCGATCCCGGCCTCGCGGGCGGTGGTGTACAGCTCGCGGATCTGTTCGTCGGTCTTGTCGGCGATCCGCATCATCCCCGCGATGACGTTGGGCACCCGGGTGTCGGTGTTTCCGAAGGGGACGGTCTTCATGGGTTCCTCTCGTGGGGCCATGCCCGACAGGGGTCGGTGGAGAGAGCACGGTTCTCGTAGAGGTCGAGGTTGCCACGTCCGGGGAAGGGGTTCACGCGCGCCCCCGGCCGAGCCGCGAAGCCCCGGCAACAAGGAGGACTCCACATCCACACGCGGCCGAACGGAGCGAATAGGGGCATCTCACCAATCCCACCTTCTCTCCGTCCCCGGTGGCTACGGTGAGCGTATGGGCTCTCTGACCGACGACCCGGACTTTCTCGCGACGACGTACGTGGTCATCGACTTCGAGGCGACCACCCCGGCGGGGCGTCCGGCTCAGCCCATCGAGGTCGCGGCTCTCGCACTGCGCTACGAGCAGGGCGACTGGGTGGAAGCGGGACGCTTCGCCTCCCTGATCCGCCCACCGGAGTTCGCACCGGTGACCCGGTTCAACACCCTCCACAGCGGCCTCACCTCCGAGCACCTCGCCTCGGCCCCCACGCCGGCCGAAGCCCTGGGCGCCCTGGACCGCCGCTTCACCGCGGACTCCCGATACCTGTTGGTGGCCCAGCACGCCGCCACCGAGGCCGGACTCCTCTACAACCAACGCGAGCACTGCCCGGTGGCGGCGCGGATCGACCTTCTCGACACCATCCCGTTGGCCAGGCGTATGGTGCCCGGCCTGCCCGACTACAGGTTGGACACCCTGCTGGGGCACTACTCCATCCCCTTGCCGGCGGACCGTCATCGCGCCGCAGCCGACGTCCGGGTGACCGCGTGGGTGTTCAGGCGACTCATCGAGGACGCCGACCGTGAAGGCGACATCCGTGATCTCGCCGAACTGGTGAGGGTCGCCGGACGCAAGTCCAAGGTCGACCGGCCCGCACAGGGAGAGCTGTTCACCCTCTAACCGTCCGCGTCATGACGGATGAGCGTAGAACCCTTGTCAGAGCGGGCGGACTTTCGGAAAACTTCCACGAAAACCCCGCTTGTGCATTCGAGAAGCCGAACGTAAAGTGACGCCTAAGTACTAATGGTCACAGGGTGACCACCCCGGGTGCACCCTGTGGCGCTTCCCCCGGAGTAGCCCATGCACCGCGCCCTGTTCATGGCGGTCGTCACCGCCGCGGCCCTCATCTCCCCCACCACCGCCTCAGCATCCACCACGGAGTCCGACATGCGAGCCACCCTCGTGTGGTCCGACGAGTTCGACGGCCCCGCCGGGAGCGCTCCCGACCCCGCCAACTGGAACCACGAGACCGGTGATCACGGCTGGGGCAACAACGAGCTCCAGAACTACACCGACAGCCGGGCCAACTCGGCCCTGGACGGCAACGGCAACCTCGTCATCACGGCCCGCCAGGAGGCGGACGGTGGCTACACCTCGGCCAGGCTGACCACCCAGAACAAGGTGCAGCCCCAGTACGGCCGAGTAGAGGCCAGTATCCAGATCCCACGCGGCCAGGGCATCTGGCCCGCCTTCTGGATGCTGGGCGCGGACTTCCCGAACACGCCGTGGCCGGACTCGGGCGAGATCGACATCATGGAGAACATCGGCCGCGAGCCCCACCTGGTGCACGGTAGCCTCCACGGCCCGGGCTACTTCGGCGGCGAGCCGCTCACCGGTTCCTACATGCACCCGCAGGGCTGGTCCTTCGCCGACACCTTCCACACGTTCGCCGTGGACTGGAGGCCCGGTTCGATCACCTGGTCGGTCGACGGCGTCGCCTATCAGACCTACACCTCGGCCGATACCCGAGGGAACCCGTGGGTGTTCGACCAGCCGTTCTTCATGATCCTCAACGTGGCCGTGGGCGGCGACTGGCCCGGCTACCCCGACGGCAGTACGCAGTTCCCCCAGGAGATGCGCGTGGACTACGTGCGGGTCTACGAACTGGGCTAGACCCCCGGAACACCCTGATCCGGGAGAGATCGAGGTGGGGCCCCGTCTCGGAAGCCGGGGCCCCACGTCCATCCGAGTTCGGATCAAACGGCACCCGTTTCGACGTACGGTGTCGTGCCATGACCGTTCTGATCATCGGTGGCAGTGGGTTTCTCGGCGGCGAACTGACCCGACAGGCCATCGCCGCAGGACACACCGTCACGGCGACCTTCGGCACCCGCGCAGGAGCCCTCCCCGGCGCCGAATGGCGGCGGCTCGATCTCCGACATCCCGAGGCGATCACCTCTCTGTTCGAGGAAGTGCGGCCGACGGTCGTGATCAACACGGCCTATCGGAGGTCCGACTGGGCGACGACGGCGGACGGCGCCATCAGGGTCGCGATGGCCGCGCTCGACCAGGGCGCGCGTCTGGTCCAGGTGTCCAGCGACACGGTCTTCTCCGGCGACCGGGTCCACTACGACGAGGACTCCCTCCCGGACCCGGTCACCCCCTACGGCGCCGCGAAGGCCGCAGCCGAAACCGCGATCCGGTTGCTGGATCCCACGGCCGCCATCGCCCGCACCTCCCTGATCATCGGTGACGGCGGTTCCGTTCACGAGTCCTTGGTCCACGACCTGGCCACCGGACGCCGGGATGGGGCCCTGTTCACCGACGATGTCCGCTGCCCCGTGCATGTCGGGGACCTGGCGGCCGCTCTTCTGGAACTGGCCTTCTCCGACTACGGCGGCGTCTGCCACGTCGCCGGCTCCGACGCCGTCAGCCGTTACGAGCTGGGGACTCTGATCGCCCGACGTGACGGTCTCGACCCTTGCGCTCTGACCACCGGGAAGCGCGCGGAGATGGGGCCTCCCGGGCCTTTGGACGTCCGGTTGGAGAGCGGCCGGACACAGAGCCGGATCAGCACCGTTCTCCGAGGGGCTCGGGAGTTCCTCGCGGCGCCGGTCTCGAAGAAGGACGAACCCGGGCGATGAACCTTGGCCGGGGCGCATGGTCGGTCGGTGATCCTCCCCGCGTGCGCGGGGTTCAGGGAAGTCGCCCCGGGGGAACAGGGACCGCGTCTCACGGCCCCGCCCTCTTCATCCCTCCTTGCGAACGGTGGTCGTGTCGACGCCGGCGGGTTCGCCCCGCGCGTCGGTGGGACGCAACTCCGGAAGCGGAACGCCGTTCTCGTCGACGAGCACCGAGTGCTCCTCCCCTCGCGCGAACGCGTGCCGCTCGCCCCACTGCCGTAGGGACACGATGACCGCGAAGAGGTCGCGCCCCGTGTCCGTGAGGACGTAGACCTGCCTGCGGCCGGTGGGGGCGGTCCGTCGTTCGAGGATCCCCCGGTCGACCAGGCGTCGCAGTCGGTCGGTGAGGATGTTGCGGGCGATCCCGGTCCGGCTCTGGAAGTCGCCGAAGGCCCGCGCGCCGTCCATGGCGTCCCGGACGATCAGCAGGCTCCACCGGTCTCCGACCAGGTCGAGCGTGCGGGCGACCGGGCAGGAGGGGTCGGTCCAGGTCATCGCGTCGTCGGGCGTCGCCGTGTTCGTCATCACCACTCCAGAAGAGTTGCGGTTTGAAACCAGTGTGCCCTACCGTCAAATCAGTTGCAATCTGCTACTGATTTGAGGAGGCGCGATGAACACGATGGCCCGAAGGAGACTGCTCTTAGCGGCGATCTGCGCGGTGGCGGTCTCGACCATCTACGCGGCCCAGCCCGTACTCGCCCGAATCGGCGACGACCTGGGGGTCCCCGAAGCCGACCTGGGATGGATCGTCACCGCCGGACAGCTCGGCTACCTGATCGGCCTGGTGCTCCTGGTGCCTCTGGGCGACATGTTCGACCGACGCCGGCTTCTGGTCGGGCACCTGTCCCTCGCCGCCGGCGGTGTGCTCCTGGCCGCGGTCGCGGACCGGCTCTGGCTTCTGCTCTCGGCGCTCGCCCTCGTCGGTCTGCTCGCCGTGGTCGTCCAGACGGCCGTCGCCTACGCCGCCGACCTCTCCTCCCCCACCGAACGCGGGCGCACCCTCGGCATCGTGACCTCGGGGGTCATCCTCGGCATCCTCGGTTCCCGTGTGCTCGCGGGAGGGCTCGCCGCGCTCTGGGGGTGGCGAAGCGTATACCTGACACTGGCCGTACTACTGCTGGCACTCGCCTATCTCGCGCTGAGGCTTCTACCGACCGACCTTCGCACCGAACGCCCGACCTACGGACAGGTGCTGTTCTCCCTCGGCCGCCTGTTCCACGAAGGGCTGTTCCTCTCACGCGGGCTGATCGCGTTCTTCCTCTTCGCCTCCTTCGGCACGCTCTGGAGCGGCCTGGCCCTGCCGCTGGCGGCGGAACCCTGGAACCTGGACACCGCGCAGATCGGCCTCTTCGGGGTCGCCGGTCTCGCCGGGGCCCTCGGCGCCGCTCGCACCGGACGTTGGGCCGACTCCGGACAGGCCGATATCGTCACCGGAGCCGCACTGGTGCTCCTGGCGGTGTCGTGGGTGGCGACCGGACAGGTGAACTGGTCGCTCTGGGCGGTCGTCGTCGGCGTCGTCGCCCTCGACTTCGCGGTGCAGGCGGTGCATGTGAGCAACCAGCACCTGCTCACGACCGCCCGACCGGGCCGGACCGGCAGCGTCATCGGCGGGTACATGGTCTTCTACTCGCTCGGCTCCGCTCTCGGAGCGACCGCCACCACAACGGTGTACTCGACCTACGGGTGGACGGGGTCCAGTGTTCTCGGCGGGGCCTTCTCCCTCTGCGCGCTGGCCGTCTGGGCGATCGGGCGGCGCGTGGTGGCGGGTGACCGGCGCAGCGTGGCCGCGTAGTCGAGGTCGGGGGGTGGGATGCCGTCAGGATCGTGAGTGAGGCCCGGAAGAGGCAGGACACCGAGGAGCGTCCTGTCGTCCTGGAGGCGAGTCCGGCCCTCATACGCGGAGAACAGCAGGTCGAGGCCCGTACGCACCGTTGGGAGATCGGTCCATTCCCGCGTGCGCGGGACTCGGGCACCGACGGCCCCGGGAGACTCGACGGTCGAAGTCTCCCGGGGCCGTTCTCATACCGTCACCCTCTCCGCCTCACCGCGCGTACGCGGCACGACCCGGCAGAGCCTGGTGACCAGACGCTCGTTTCTTCTCCCCTTCTTCCCGGAAGGACACCGATAAACGCCGAGATGGCGCCGAAGCCGACCACGGAAAAGAACGACGGTGAGTTCGAACAGAAGGGCGACTGCCATATACGGTTCGTCTCCTCGGTATCTCAGAAGCTCCTGGCGACATACCGTCGAAGGGTTCTGAATCCAGACCGAAGCCTCGGGGTCGGCATGAGCAGCAGCCGAGACCGCAGCAGCGAGGCCATCAAGAAGACGAGGGGGATTTTATTCAAAGTCCCTCTTTCGAGAACATCGAATGAGACAACACGACCTTACGCAGACCACACTCATTCCGTCAAGAAAAAATCACCCCGAAAACCATCCGAGCGCCGATTTTGTTTGACCCGTTTTGACCGGACGAAAGCAGAGGAGGCGAAAACCCGAAAGGGATTCATCTCGGCGTCCCCCTCACCGTCTCGGCGCGCTCACCCGATACGCGACGTGTCGTGGTGACCGACCGTCCGAGCCGGCCCGGGTCGACCGAAGTCGTAGACCACCACCCGACCCCCGCACCCCCGTTCGAGCCGTTCTCGAACGGCGGCCGGTGTGAACGGAACGACTCCGAGGTGAGGCGTCGCCTCCGCTCACGATGGCGACGGCCCCGGCGGGCCCACCCTCGAGGGCCTGCCGGGGCCGTGCTCATGCCGCCACTCTCGTCGCCTCATCACGCCGACTCAGCACCGCGCCGGCCAGAACCACGAGGGTCACGCCGATTAGGTACCCGAGGCTGTTGGCCAGAAGGTCGTCCAGCGCGCTCTGCCGCCCGGTCGCGAGAACGGCCTGAGCCACCTCGATCGTCAGCGACAGCAGTGGGCCGAAGAGCCACACGACCCAACGGGTGAACAGCAGGGCCGCGACAATGCCCAAAGGAAGGAAGAGAAGGATGTTGAGCATCCACTCCTCCCAGTGCAGGGAATTCTCGGTCACATGCTCGCCGGAGAGGAAATCGAACGGGATGAGGCTGACATTGACTCCCCCGCTTCCGACCTGACCCCAACCGTCGACCGGCTCGACGAGGACGATCACATAGGCGAGCAGGGAGACCGCCAGCACGACCCGGCAGACCCCGGTGACCAGGCGCTCGTTTCTTCTCCGCAGAAGGACACCGATGAACGCCACCGCGGCACCGACGACGACCACGGAAAAGAACACCGGGACGTTCACGTAGAAGAGCAGCTGCCACATACGTCTCGCCTCCTCGACATCTCAGAGGCTCCTACCGGCATCCGACCGAAGGGGTCTGGAACCTGCCCTGCCCTTCGGCCTCCATGTATCCGACCACGCCGCCGGGAACCCGCACCTGTTCCCAGGTCTGACTCACCGTCTCTCCGGCCGCGACGCCCCGCTTCGTCCCGCTCACCCTGCCGGTGTCACCGGAGAACCATCCGAGCTTCAGGTTCACCGACACACCCGAGCGCTTCACGTAACTCACCCGGACGTAGTTGCAGTTGTTGGACCGCAACGACAACGTTCCATTGGAAAGCCTCGTCGAGGTATCGCCGGCCATACGGTCGAGGTCGCTCCCCGTCTCGACGATCCGCCCATCGTCATAGACGGTGATCTCGACCTCCACCTCCTGCCCCTCTTCCTCCGCATGGGCGACATTCGACATCGGAAGCAGTAACGCCACCAAGAACACGAGAAGGTGTTTCTTCAAAGTTCCCCTTTCGAGAACAGCGAATGAGACACCACGACTTTACGCAGACCCTACAGATGGCGTCAAGGAAAAAATCGCATCGAACGCCGCCCACATATTGCCTTGATCTGACCCGCTTTACCCCGACAGAAGCAAAGGAAGACCGAAGACCCGAAAAGGATTTGTTTCAAAAATTCCATACTCACTTCAACCCCCACCACCGGAGGCGAAGCACTTAACAGGAAGGCCCTCATGGATCACGAGAAATCAAAAGCCAATACACTCATATAGATTCCAAAATCGGGCGATCTCGACATCCAGAATTCACCGTTTCGATGATCCACAAGAGGGAACCCGGTAGATATCCACCCCTCGGAGCCTCCGGCCGTTCGAGCCCGCCCGGGTCAGTCGAAGTCGTAGACCGTCACCCGAACCCCACGCTCCAGAAGTTCCCGCTCCACCAGGGGCTGGATCCGTTCCCACTTCCCGCCGGCCAGCCCGCAGCCGATCCGGGGCATGTGCACGGTGGCGCCGAGTTCGAGGGCGTGCGCGGCCAGGGCGCGCAGACAGGAGGCCACCGCCTCGTAGCGGATCGGCGGGCCGCCGCTACCGCGCCGCATGCCGTGTTGGCCGATCATGTTCGCCACCCACTGGTCCGCTTCGACCTGGACCAGGCGCACGGCACCGAGTTCGAAGTCGTTGTGGGCGCGTTCGCGATACCAGGCACGGTAATCGCGTTCGGGCTCGGGCCAGCGGCGGGAGATCGCCAGGACGAACCCCTTGCCCCAGCCGCCCCGGTCGTTGCAGACGTGAGCGATGATCTTGGGCCCGGAGGCCTGCGGGCTGGTGGCGTCTCCACGCAGGATGCGCAGGCCGGACGGCGGTGGGGTATCGGGAGAGTCGGACATGTGTGAACGATAACGAGCAGGTCGGACACTCCTGTGGAACGCTCGGCGTGCGGCGAGGCACGGGCTCCCCTGCCCGCTGGCCAGGTATCAGACCTCCGGTTCACGCGACCGTTCCATGAGTTCTCGCATGGAACGGTGGAACTCGTGACGCCGCTCGGCGCTCCAGCCCTCGGTCAGTCGGTCGAAAACCCGCTCCTGCCAGTGGTGGGCCTGTTCCAGCAGGGCACGCCCCTCGTCGGTGAGCGACGCCTCACGGCGTCGCCCGTCCGTCCGGGAGACCTCCATGGCCAGGTATCCGTCTTCGGTCGCGCTCTTGACCAACCGCGACACCCCGCTCTGGTCGATGCCGACCTCGTGGGCGATCGCGTTGACCGTGGCCGAGGCCCCGCGTTCGGCGAGCGAGTGGACCACTTCGCAGACGAGGACGATGCGGCCTCGGTCGGCCTCCTTCGGGTCTCCGGCCGGTGTTCTGCGCGCCCAGTGGCGGACGAAGGCGAACAGGGTCTGCCCGGGGCCATCGGCGCTCATACCGTGGCCGCCATCTCGTGGCAGATGTGGGCGAGGTCGAGCGCGGACCCGAGGTCGGGCAGTCGAAGTGCCGCGGTGACCTTGCCGCCGGCGACCCGGAAGACCGTCGCCACACGGGTCGGATCCTTGCTCTGCGGCCAGGTGGCGTCCTGTTCCACCACCATGAGGCGCTCGGCGACCGGATGCCACGAGCGTGGGATCAGCCTGATCCCCGAGCGCTCCACCCAGTCGGCGAACTGTTCTGGAGTGATGGATCCGGCGCCCTTGGGCCCGAGAACGACGATCGGGTTCCCGACCGCGTCCGCCGCTCGTTTCGGGTCACCATCGTTGACGCTCGTGTGCCACTCGTCGATCGCCGGTTCGATGTTCGGTTCCATACCTCAACTCTATGCGAAACGCATAGACTTACGAAAGAGTAAGAGGCCTGACCTGGGAGCGAAGTCGAACCATCCGCCACACAGGACCCATAGGACAAAGAGCACCCCACCCAACTCATTCTCATCACTAGTACCAATTTTCGAGAACCGCTTTTTGTCGAACTGACAAGAAGCTAGGCTCGCCGCATGCACAACGAAACCTGGCGACCACCCTGCGTACTCCTCACCGTCGACCTGGTGATCCTGACCCTGCGCTCCTCGGCCCTCCACGTCCTCCTTGTCGAGAGAGGTATCGATCCTCACAAAGGCGAACTCGCCCTGCCCGGGGGCTTCATCTCCGATACAGGAGAGGACATCTTCGACGCGGCCTGTCGAGAGCTGAGGGAAGAGGCGGGCCTGGACGCGACGTCTCTGCATCTGGAGCAGTTGAACACCTACGGCCGCCCCGACCGGGATCCACGTGGGCGCATCGTCTCCGTCGCCTACCTCGCCATCGCCCCGGGGCTACCGGAACCGGAAGCGGGCACAGACGCCTCGGCGGCCTCTTGGAGACCCGTCGAGGAGTTCACCTCAGGTCACCGGAAACTCGCCTTCGATCACCGGGAGATCCTCGATCACGGGCTGGAGCGAGCCCGAACGAAGATCGAGAACACCTCGTTGGCCACGGCGTTCTGCGACACGACCTTCACCATCACCGACCTGCAACGGGTCTATGAGGCGGTGTGGGGATTCGAGCTCGATCCGCGCAACTTCTACCGCAAGGTGCAGGCGATCTCGGGCTTCATCACTCCGGTCGACTCCGATCGACGCACCACCAAGGGGCGACCGGCCCGCCTGTTCCAGGCCGGTCCCGAGCATCTACTCCGCCCACCGATGTTGCGCCCGCTCCCCCAGCCTCGGCCCTTCTCCCGACCCCGGAGTGAGACGTCATGACCAGCGATGACCTTGTGGTGGTTCTGACCGCCCTGAACCTGGAGTACCAGGCCGTACGTGAACGGCTGCTCTCCCCTGAGCCGTACACACACCCTCGCGGCACCCGATTCGAGATCGGCTCTCTGCCCGATGGCCGTGGCCGCGTCGTCCTCGGCCTGACGGGTAAAGGCAACCAGTCGTCCGCGATCCTGACCGAAAGGGCCGTCCAGGAGTTCTCACCCTCGGCGCTGCTCTTCGTCGGGGTGGCCGGGGCCCTGTGGGACACCCCGCTGGGCGATGTGGTCATCGGATCCCACATCTACGCCTACCACGGCGGAACCAGCGAGGACGACGGCCTCAAAGCACGACCCCGCGCCTGGGAGGCACCACACCACATCAGTCAGACCGCCGCGCATGTGGCCAGGCTCGGTACCTGGGAACGGCTCGTACCGGTCCAGCCGAACCACCCCCAGGTGCATTTCGGCCCCATCGCCGCCGGGGAGGTCGTGCAGAACTCCCGTGTCTCCGCGGAGGCCGAGTGGATCAGGCGGACCTTCAACGATGCCCTGGCCGTGGAAATGGAAGGCGCCGGAATCGCCCAGGCCGGTCACCTGAGCGGGACCCCGGTCGCGGTCGTACGCGGCATCAGCGATCACGCCGACGGTGAGAAGGCCACCGAGTCGGACCGGAATCAGCAGCCTCTCGCCGCGGCGAACGCCGCCGCCTTCGCGCTCGAGCTCGCCCGAGAACTCACGAGACAAGAGGAGCCCCCCACCATGCGCGACGATCGCCCGGCACCTTCCGGCGGAAACGTCTCCAACACCGCTCATGGCAACGTCGGTGTTCAAGCCGGGCATGTCAGTGGCGGCACCTTCCACGTGTCGCTCACCTCGACCACGAGCGCCCCCGTCGCTCTACCGGAGCAGCTCGCCGCGTTGCGGGAGGATCTCTCCCGAGAACGTTCCGCGGGGCGTATCGACGCGGAGACCCATGAGGCCGCGTCCGAGGAGATCGACACCGCCGACAAGGGGATCGCCGAGGCGACCCCCGAGGGCCGTAAAAGGTCTCTTCTCGCTTTGAAGCGCCTGCTCGGGTTGCTCGGCGACCTGGCCTCGTTGGCGACCAAGGTCGCGTCGATGATCACCGCTGTGAAGGGGCTCTCATGAGTGGGCCCGGCACCGTCAACACCGCGGGTCCTCATTCCTTCGTGGGCGTCCAGGCCGGTGAGGTCTGGAACTCCGACATCTATGTCGTGGGGCCGGACGACCCTCCCGAGCGCGAATACGAACTGGGGGTCAAGTACCTGGAGTGCGGGGTTCCGGACAAGGCCCGCGACCACATCGAACGCGCGCTGAATCGCGGATACGACAGCTCCCGGGTTCGCTTCCACCTGGTCCTGGCACTGCTCAGCAAACGCTCCTACCGGGACTTGGACAGGAGGAACCTCGAGACACTGAAGGCGCTGTCCGGTCGGTGGATACCCGATACCGAAGGTGCGGGAGAGGAGGCGTGGCACGAGGCGCTGAGCGTCGTTCTCATGCTGGTGGCCTGTGTGGACGGTTCCGACGCGGATCCCGACACAGTGGTGGATCGTCTACAGGCTCTTCCCAACCCACAACGCGACCTCGCGTTGCGCCACCTGGGTCTGGTCCTGACCGGGAGCATGAAACAAGCGATCTGGAAGAAGTACCAGGAGACCGCGAAAAGGGACAGAACCTCCAATGATCGTACCGAGCGAGCCTGGATCTATTTCCAACCCGAACCGGCCACGGCCCGGGCACGTAGGCCACGTCCGCCCTCGACCAGCGGCTGGGACGTCTTCGGGGCGACCCTTCTGGCCGGAGGGGTCCTGTTCCTCTTCTTCTCTCTGCTGAGGTCCGCCCTCGGGCATGGCAGCATGGCGGCGCTCCTCGCCTGCCTGGTGACACTCGTTCTTCTCCCCGCGGCCGGTTGGCACATCGCCCTGTGGGACCACAAACGGCGACGCGTGATCGCCGCGCTCAAGGACCAAAGCCCCCGGACCTCCCAACGCACCCTGCCCGACAACGGTTTCACCGAGCGGGTGGAGAGCACCTTCGAGCACTACTTCGGCAAGTACACACCCGTTTCCGAGAAGCGGGCCGACTGGTTGGAGGCGACCAAGGGGATCCGTCGCTCACAGAGTCGAGAGGTCGCCCGGATCTATCGGGAGACCGGCGTCCGCCCCGGACAGGTGAACTGGCTGATCCGATTCCTGGTGCGCGATGTGCAGCAGCGCCGGAACGCCGGACTGCCACTGCGGCCGGAGGAGATCCACCGGGTCGCCAAGGCGACCAGGATCCGTTGCCAGGCCCTGTGCGCGCTCTCCGCGTTGGGGATCGGGTTCGTCATCGTCGCCGCCTTCCAGCACGCACCGGTGGTCACCGTGGGCTGCGTTCCGGCGCTGGTGTTCCTGTCCAGGTTCGCGATCCCTCTGTGGCTGGGGATCTACAGCGAACGTCGACGTTTCCGCGAGGAGACACGGGAACATATGGACATCCTCGCTGTTCGTAAGGCCGAGTACGAGCGTTGGAAGGATTTTCTCGACCGGAACAGGCCCACGGAGACCGAGATGGAGAAGTGGCTCGAGGCCGATAAGACCCTGATCCTCCACGAGGCGATGTCGTACCACCGTCTGGCATGGCACGAGGTCATCACCCACGCCTTCCTGCCCACCCCGGACCGTCCATGCAAGAACGCGAAGATGAAGGGCGGCCCCCTGCGGTACTCGAAGTACGTGATCAGGATCTTCCTGATCACCAACGAAGGGGTCCGCGAGGCCTCCGCCGAACTCGACTTCGAGCGCGCCTCATGGCTTCTGAGCGAACGGGACAACTACCGGTTCGACGCGCTCTCCTCCGTGCAGGTGGAGATGTCCAGTCGCTACAACTACACGCTCAACATCACACTGACGAACGGCCCTACCAAGAGCACGATCGTCTCGGAGACCCCGACCCTGGTCGGCACGGATATGACCAGGCCGAAAGAGGAAGATCAGAACGAGACCACCAAGATCAACCTCGAGGCGGCGGGGTTCCCCCACACCCTCCGCGTCCTCGAAGGCATCGCGGCGGAGGGCAAACCCTGGTTCGATCGCCAGTAGAACCCCACCTCGTTCGAAGTCCCTGATCCTTCAGCGAAGGTCCGACCGCGAAGAGGTATGAAGTCCGCGGCCTGTCCGGGGCATCCTCGCGGGTGCCCCGGACAGGCCCGGGCCGCGTGCGCTCGGGCGCGGGGATCGATCGGCGCCATGCCGAACGTCGAGACGATCCATTCGGGCCTATGAGTCCGCCCTTGCGCACGCGGGGGGACCGGCTTCGGGTTCACGCCCGGACCACAACCGGCCTCTCACGTCCACACCGTTCCGCCCCTCCACCGGACCGGCTAGCGTCGGGGCGGACCACTCCCCCGGCGGACCGGAAACGAGACCCCCATGACGACCAGCGACTACGACGACTTCGCGGCCGCCTACGCGGCCGACAACGAGGTCAACCTCTCCAACGGCCACTACGCGCGCCCCGCGATACTGAACATGGCGGGCGACGTCGCGGGCCGCCGGATCCTGGACGCCGGCTGCGGCGCCGGCCCGATCGCCCTGGCGCTCCGTGAGCGGGGCGCGCGGGTGACCGGGTTCGACTCCAGTGCGGAGATGATCAGGCTGGCCCGAGAGCGGCTCGGCGAGGACACCGATCTGCGCGTGCTCGACCTGGCCGAGGAGCTCCCCTTCGAGGACGGCGCGTTCGACGACGTCGTCTGCTCGCTCGCACTTCACTACCTGGAGGACTGGTCCGCCCCGCTCCGTGAGCTGCACCGGGTGCTCCGGCCCGGCGGCCGGCTGATCCTCTCGGTGGACCACCCGATGGTCCACAAGATCGTGCATCCGGAGGCCGACTACTTCGAGACCTCTCTCTGGCCCTTGGAACACGAGTTCCAAGGTCGAAAGGCCGTGCTGAACATCTGGCACCGTCCGCTGCACGCGATGGTCAAGGACTTCACCCGGGCCGGGTTCCGGATCGCGGACATCGACGAGCCGCCCTACGCCGAGGACACGCCCGCCGAGCTGCTGCCGCCCGAGATCCGGGGACGGTCCCGCTTCATCGGGTTCCTCTTCTTCGTCCTGGTCGCCGAGTAGCGCGTCGACGCATAACGAGGGCGCGGCCCCACGGCATCCGCCGCGAGGCCGCGCCCTTCGTCTTCTAGGAGAAGACGGTCATGCCGTAGAGCACGAAGACCATCAGGTGGGCGGCGCCGTGCAGGGCCGTCACCCGCTTACCGGAGAAGGTCGTCAGGGTCAGCAGCAGAGTGACCCCGAGCAGTACCAGGTTGGTCGGGTTCTCGGCCAGGATCACGGTCTGGCCGGTGAACAGTCCGATGGTGAGCACCGCGGGGATGGTGAGTCCGACCGTGGAGACGAGTGCCCCGTGACAGAGGTTGCTCACCCGCTGGATCTCACCGCCCAGGGCGGCGCGGATCGCGGTGAGGGTCTCGGGCAGGAACACGATCATCGCGATGAGGATGCCGGACAGCGCGATCGGTGCCCCGGCGCGGTCGAGACCGTCGTCGAGAAGACTGGCCATATCGTGCGAGAGCAGCACGATCGGGATCACGGTCATCACGAGGACGAGCGCGCGGGCGATCACCTCGGAGCGGTGTTCGGAGATGATCGCCAGGACCGAGACGCGCTCCGGCTTCTCCTGCCGCGCCACCACGCCATCGCTCTGCGGGGTAACGCCGGCGCCGGTGGCCCCCGCGGAGACGACCTCCTTGAAGTCGTCGCGCTGGGCGCCCATCTGCCGGGTGAGGAAGGCGACGTAGAGGATCACCGTGAGGATGATGATCGGGATCTCCTGGCCGGCCGTGTAGGCGCCGCCCTCGCCGATGAGGCCGGGCAGCGCGAACGCGACGGTGCCGAGCACCACGAGCAGCGACAGGTAGGTCGATACGCCGGTGCTGTTGGCGCGGACGTCCCTGTGGCGCAGGCCGCCGATGAGCAGGGAGGCGCCGACGACGAGGTTGAGGATGATCATCGACACGGCCATGACGGAGTCACGAGCGATCGTGGCGTGTTCGCCGGGGCCGAGCATGACCGCGGATATCAGGATGACCTCGATCAGCACGATCGAGAGTGTGAGGATGAGCGTGCCGTAGGGGTCGCCGAGTCTGTGGGCGAGGTGTTCGGCCTCGACGACGACGCCGAAGGCGCACACGATGATGACGGCGACGATGGCACCCAGGACGGCGATCAGCGCCGGGGTCGGCAGGTGCGCGGCCAGGAACGGCTGGGCGACGAGGGTCGCGATGAACGCGCCCCAACCGAGTGCCAGTCGGATGATCACCGCAGGCGTCAGGACACCGCGGAGAATGTGCTGAGTTCGCACGGGTGGATACCCGTTTCTGCTGGGCCGTCCCTGCTCATGTGCTCATCCGAACGGGCCGTCCCGTCGGGATCCTTCGTGATCCATTTTACCCGTCGCGGATGGACGCTTCGCCTCGGTGCGCCCGTACGCGACGGGATCGGCCCTGAAGGGGCGGAGGGATGAGTCCTCCACCGGTCCCGGACCGTCGGCGTCGACGGTCGGGGCCTACACTCGCGAGAGGCGACCCGTGTCGACGCCGTCCTTGGAAGGAACGTCTTGGCCTCGCACGTCTATTTCGACTTCTTCGGCACCCTGGTCGACTACGACCCGTCGATCCACCCGGCCGACTACAACGCGCCGTACGAGTTCGCCCGCCGGGCCGGGCTTCCGCTCTCCTCCGAGCGGACGGACGCGCTCTGGTCGCGGGCCTGGACCGAGCTCGACGATCGCGCGTGGGAGACCGGCCGGGAGTGCTCGATGCTGGAGATCGCCGCCCGGTATCGGGAGTTGCTCGGTTCGCCTCGGGTGGGCGAGGGAGAGATCGACCGGCTGATCGCGGAGTATCTGGAGGTGTGGACCTCCGATGTGCGCGCGGCCGACGGGGCTCTGGACTGCCTGGCCGACCTCGCGGAGGACCACCGTCTCGCCATCGTCAGCAACACCCACCACATTCCGCTCGTGCCGGATCTGGCCAAGGCGTTCGGGATGACCGGGTACGTCGCCGACGTCGTCACCTCGGTCGAGGTCGGGTGGCGCAAGCCCGATCCCCGCATCTACACGCATGTCCTGGAGCGTCACGGGATCACCGCGGCGGACGCCGTGTTCGTCGGCGACAACTGGACGGCCGACGTGGAGGGGCCTCGTCGGGCCGGGCTGGCGGCCTTCTACGTGGGCGCACCGGCGGAGGGCCGTGTGCCGGTGTCGCTCGCCGAGCTGCCCGGATCGATCCGCGAGCTCGGCTGATCCGAGCGGCCGTCCATCAGGAAGAGACCCCTGCGGCCTCACTCCGCGGCGAGCGGTCGCGGGCCTCCCTGTCGAGCAGGTCGGCGTCGGCGATGAGCCGGTCGAGTCGGACGAGGGTGTCGGCCATCTCCTCGACCTTGGAGGCGAGACGGTCGCGTTCCACGTTCAGCATCTCGCGCTGCTCCCGTGTGGCCTGACCGCCGCCCACGCAGGGCAGCAGGGCCGCGATGGAGCGGCTGCTGAGGCCGGCCGCGTAGAAGCGCTGGAACAGGCGCACCACCTCGACGGTCTCCTCGGTGTAGCGACGCTGCCCCGAGGGGGTGCGTTCCGGGGCCAGCAGCCCCTGTTCCTCGTAGTAGCGCAGCGCACGCACGCTCACCTCTGCCCGCCGAGCGAGCTCTCCGATCTTCATCGCGCCGAAATCTCCTCTCTCCAGCACTTGAACCTCACGCCGACGTGAGGTTCTAGGTTAGCGGTCATGGACATGCGAAACGAGATCGCGCTGGTCACCGGCGCGAACCGCGGAATCGGCCAGGGCTTCGTCGAGGAACTGCGCGCGAGAGGCGTGAAGAAGATCTACGCGGCCGTACGCCGGCCGGAGACCGTTCCCGAGATGGAGGGGGTCGTCCCGCTGAGGTTGGACGTCACCGACGACGCGTCCGTGGCCCGGGCCGCCGAGCTCGCCGGGGACACGACACTGCTCATCAACAACGCCGGGGTGTCGACCTTCGCCCGGCTGACCGATGGGGCGGAGGAGGACATCCGGCTGGAGATGGAGACCAACTTCTTCGGCCCCTTGCGCATGGTGCGCGCCTTCGCCCCGATCCTGGGCGCCAACGGGGGCGGCGCCGTGTTGAACGTGCTGTCGGTGATGGCGTGGATGGCCTTCGAGCACTCCAACAGCTATGGAGCCTCCAAGGCCGCGGCCTGGTCGTTGACCAACGGCGTCCGCCACGAGCTCGCCGCGCAGGGCACCCGGGTCACGGGGCTGGCCATGGCGAGCGTGGACACCGACATGATCGCCGACATCGAGGACGAGAAGTCCGACCCCCGCGTGATCGCCAAGGCCGCGCTGGACGGTGTGGAGACCGGTGCCTTCGAAGTGCTGGCCGACACGCGGACGGCAGGGTGGAAGTCCCGGCTCGGCGAGGACCCGGCCCTTCTGTACCCGCACCTGACGGAGGTCGGGGTGGCCGCACGGTGAGCCCTGTCGGCCGGGGCTCTTCAGCGTTCGGCCACGTTACTCGTGGGGCTCCAGGTGGGCCCGAAGGTCCGTGTGCTTCTCGCGGACCTTCGGGTTCGGACGCCGCTCGGCCATGCGCAGGAAGGGCTCCGCGTCGTCGGCGTCGACGTGGCCGTCCCACAGCAGTCGATCGAGGACGCCCATGCCCCAGAGCTGGACGGCCGGATCGGGGTCGGCCAGGAGATCACCGACCAGCGGAAGGTCCTCGGCCCTGGCGACCACGCGGAACAGCTCGACGGCGAGGTGTCGACGTTCGGGGGCGGGGTCGGTCCGGTAGATCTCCAGGCAGCGGGACCTGGCGGCGTCGGGACGCAGGAGCCGCAGCACCGAACTCGCGTGCTCGGCGGCCGGGCGCCCCTCGACGTACCAGTCCACCGCCCGGCGCATCGCCTCATCGCCCAGGAGCGAAGTGATGGCCCGCCGGGCGATGGCGTCGCCGCCCCGGTTCGGATCGGCGCCGATCTCCTCGGCCAGGGCCCGCCAGTCGATGGGGTCCTCGGGGTTCGTCACGCGTCCATGGTGACAGCCGATCACCCCGGGGAAACGCCCCCGGGTCCGATGCGCACCTCGTCCCGACGCGGCGAGGCCTCGTGCCCTCTCCCCGGTCACGGGTGAGGGCACGAGGCCCGTCGTAGGCCGGGAACACCGTGGCGCCCCGGGCCGGTGTTCAGGCGTGCGGGGACCAGAAGGCGACCAGACGGCCGACGCCGTGCTCCACGTTCTTCCAGGAACCGGAGAAGGTCAGCACCGTCGTCGCGCTCGTGGGGTAGCCCGAGCGGTTCATCCGCGCGAGCAGGTCCCCCTCGGCCTCGCCCGCCAGCGCGTCGGCCAGAGCGTGGAGTCCGGGGTTGTGGCCGACGAGCATCAGGTCCTCGACCTCGTCGGAGGTCTCGTTGAGGATCGCGATGAGCTCACCGAGGGAGGCCTCGTAGATCCGTTCGTCGTAGACGGTCTTGGGGCGCTGAGGTAGCTCGGCGACGACGAGCTTCCAGGTATCACGGCAGCGGGTGGCCGTCGAGCACAGGGTGAGTTCGGGAACGACCCCGGATCCGGCCAGCCATTGGCCGGCCACCGGGGCCTCCTTGCGCCCCCGTTCGGCGAGGGGGCGTTCGTGGTCGTCGTTGTCGGACCATTCGGCCTTGGCATGACGGAGCAGGACGAGGCGACGGGTTGCTTCAGTCATGTCGTCAACTATTCCACGTTCCGTGCCCAAAGTATCGCTTTCCGCGATATTCGGAGCTTCTCGTCCGGGTCGCGTTCCAGATCCACAGCGCTCGACACCGCCTGAACCCCGCATACGCGGCACCTGAGCCCTCCAGATCTACTCCAGACCGCTGAGGACCGAGTGATTCTCGTGTCCATGCGGACCATGGCCCATCGGTGCTCCGCCGATTCGCCGTCCGGCACATCGCCGAAGCATGAAAAGAAAGGTAACGACTTATCCTCAACAGGCCATTACCTCTTCATGATGTCCGTCGGTGACCGGTGCGTGGAGCGGGCCCCAGGCCCCCGCTCAGAGCTTGTGGGCCACGCCGCCGTACTGGTCCAGGCCACGGCGGGCGCTCAGCTCACCGGCCAAGGGACACCACTTCGGGCAGGGCACCACGCCCGGCTCCAGCAGCTCCAGCCCCTCGAAGCGGGCCGCGACCGCCTCCGGGCTGCGCGACCTGACCCGTTCAAAGGACAGTGCCTGAGCGGGTGAGGTCTCACCGGAGAGCCAGGGGCGTGCTCCCATCGGAGACCGGTCCCTTTCCGAGGAGACCCCGCCCACGTGCGCCGGTGTCCGTGACAGCGCGTTCGTCCGGGAACGTTCCCAGGGATGGTCGTTGGCCGGGTGCCGCACCCCGCCTCAATCACCGCCCCCTCCGTCACCTCCATCGCCTCCGGAACCGCCGTCATAGCCGGAGCCGGTCTCACCGCGACCGCCTCGGTACCGCCGCAGCATCCGCTGTTGTCTCCGCCATGCGCTCTTGCTCATCCACTCGGGGCGCCGAGGGGCGTTCCGGTCCTCCTCCCCCACGACGATCATGAACCCGATCACCACGACGAACGTCACGACCGAGAGAATCACGATCCCCAGAAACTCCAGAATCCGCGCCAGGACGTTCCCCGCGGTGGTCACGACCGTGGCGACCGCGTCCCGGACATCGGGAACGGTCAGGATCATGAACAGGGCCATGATGACGCCCAGGTACGCGGCGCTCATGGCGACCATCGGAAGGTGGAGAACGCGCCCGCGATGACGGGGGACATCGCCGACGCAGACGACGGTCAGGAGGCACGCGGCGCACACGAACGCGGATGCGGCCAGGACCACCGGAAAGAACATCGTCCCGTGATCCCGGGACAGCGCACGCTCGAACAGGGCCAGGGTCATGCCCACGTTGCCGCAGGCCGCCCACAGCGCGAAGGTCACGAGCCTGTCGTTACGGCCCCGATGACGTTCTTCGCCGTAGGAGTCGACCACATCCCAGAGGAGGTAGACGCATAACAGCGCCAGTCCTCCGGCGATCAAAGACATCGACAGCATGGCGGGGCCTCCACGACATGATGGTGATCGACCTCTACCCTCCTGGCCGCCACCGAGGGCCTGGAGCCATGGCCGGATCAGGACACGGCCCACACCCATCGTTCATGGACGCCCTGGGCGCGCAAAGAAGAGGGGTAACGACCTCTATCCAGCAGGCCGTTACCCCTCATCGTGTTCGTCGGTGACCGGTGCGTGGAGCGGGACCCCCGGCCGCCGTTCAGGGCTTGCGGGCCACGCCGCCGTACTGGTCCAGGCCGCGGCGGGCGCTCAGCTCACCGGCCAGGGGACGCCACTTCGGGCAGGGCACGACACCCGGCTCCAGCAGCTCCAGTCCCTCGAAACGGGCCGCGACCGCCTCCGGGCTGCGCAGGATGTAGGGGACGTCCCCGTGCTTATTGCCCGCCTCGATGGCCTCGTTGTAGGCCTCGCTGGTGTTGGTGCCGTCGTAGCTGGCCAGATAGCTACCGGAGGGCAGGGCGCCCAGCAGCTTCTGGACGATCGGCTGGAGGTCCTCGTCCGGGATGTGGCCGAGCACGCCCATGAGCATCAGCGCGATGGGCCGATCGAAGTCCAGCGTCTCGGCGGCCTTCTCCAGGATCGCGTCGGGGTCGCGCAGGTCGGCGTCGATGTAGTCGGTGACGCCCTCGGGGGTTCCCACGAGGAGGGCGCGCGCGTGCGCGAGCACGAGGGGGTCGTTGTCCACGTAGACGACGCGGCACTCGGGGGCGATCCCCTGGGCGACCTCGTGGGTGTTGTTGGCGGTGGGCATCCCGGTCCCGATGTCGAGGAACTGGCGGATGCCCGCCTCCTCGGTCAGGTGGGTGACCACGCGGATCAGGAACTCCCGACTGGTCCGGGCCAGGTCGACGATCTCCGGGAAGGACTCGGACACTTGGTCGCCCGCGATGCGGTCGATCGGGTAGTGGTCCTTGCCGCCCATCCAGTAGTTCCAGATCCGGGCCGAGTGGGTCCGGGTGGTGTCGATCGGGGCGGGACGGTCGGGGTCGTTGTAGGTGGACGGGGAGGAGTCGTCGGACATCAGAGCATCTACCTCTACACGCAGGGGGTCGCGCCACGCGGCCGAGCATCCGGCGATCGCCTCGGGGCGGCGATCGCTCTCGGCCATAAGCCGGTCGCCCCAACCATAGGGGAAAACGCCTTCGTTGGGCGGATGTGAGGTATGGGTTTCTTGTGGTCTCGTGTGACTCATCGTCGACCACAGGCGCTCGATGGGCGTTCCTTCGAGTCGCCGGCGACCTCGGGAACTTCTCGCCGGAGCGGGTGAGAACCGGCCGAGCATCGAGCAGGGTGAATCGAACCGACACCTTTACGGTATAGATTCACTGATTCTCACCGGGAGTCCGACGCCGAATTCACAGGTGAGGGCATCGCCCAACGGTCACCGTTATCTTTTCGCGACCACTTGTGGCCATCCAACACCGCTCACAGCACCTTCGACGTACTTTTGGGCCCCTACTTCGGAGGTGCGATGAGAGGCTGCATCGTCTTCGTGGCCCTGGGTCTCCTGGGCGGCCTCGGGGTCACGCTCTTCGGTGAGGTGCTGAGCGGGAGCCTGTCCGCCCTGCTCTGGCTCCTCGCCCTGATCGCGGCGACCGCGACGGCCATCGTGCTCGCCGACCGGCTGTCGACGAAGCGGGAGAACATCGACGACGCGTCCGGCGACGATGAGGAAGAGGAGGAGAGGAGGCGCAGGTTCCGCGACCGCCTGGGCCTGTTCGGCGTCGCTCTGTTCATCGCCATGTTCCCCGCCACCCTCCTGCTCGCGATGTTCGAAGCCACCGACCCTCTCATCCCCTACGCGCTGGGCGCGGGGGGCGTGGGGTTCGTCCTCTCGCTCTTCGGAGATCGTGGAGGAAGCGGGGAGGGTGGAGGGGACGATGGTGGAGGTGAATGACGAACGCTCACCCTCCCGTCACCGCGCGCCTTCGCCATGGCTTCGGTGAATCGACCTCGTGAAGGCCCGCCACTCAGTGGGTCTTCACCCCTCGATCGCGCGAGTCCATGAGGAATCCGCGCAGTTCGTCGAGGGTGGAACGCGTCCTGAGCGAGAGGCCTGAGCCCGACGACGGCCTCGGCCCACCCGGCGCCGCCGAGGCCGTGGAGGGCTCCCCTCCCCCAGCGAGGGAGGCCCTCATCCGCTCCACCAGATCCGAGTCCAGCCACTCCCCCATGAGGTCGGGCTTTTCCCGGGGCGACGGCGGTTCCGGCCGGGCCGCGGGTGCGGGAACGGGGTGCAGGAGTTCACCCGGCGTCGAACGGCACCGGGCACCGCACAGAGCGCAGTTCCCGCCCGGGACGTTACGAACGCCGGAGTGCTCCGGGCAGGTCCCGTCGGCCTTCCTTTGAGAGTCGAGGTGGAACTCCGGAGCCCGCCCGAAGGGATCGTCGTCCGGCGTCGGCCATCGCGGCGAGAAGAACCCCGCACCGGTCACACCCCGCCCCAGAGATCCGTCCAGGAAGGCCCGTGCCGCCTTCAGGCCGCGCAGCCGGTGCATCAACGCGGGGAACGGGCGCCGCAGCCCCTCCATCCCGTTGAACAGGGCGGTCACGTCGCCGACGCCCAGGCCTTGGCGGAGCAGATCGTCCACCGCCCGCCCGAGCCGTCGCCTATCGGCCGCCGGTTCGCGCAGGCGAATGTTCGGAATGCGGGAGATGAGGCGATGGGGTCCGTCCGATCGTTTCGGTGCGCTTCGCTCCCCTGTACCTACGCTGTCACGGACGGAAGCAGGGGCCTCGTTCGAAGAGCGTGTATCAGGACAACCGTCTGTAGCGCTTTCCGAGCCGTCGTCCTCGGCAAGATGAGCCGTCGTTCCTACCGATGGGTAAGGGCGGGTGGTCTCGTCCAGAGGCCCTTCACCGAGCCTGTCCCGCGCCTCGTTGATCTCCTTCAGGGTCTGCTCCGGGTAGGCGGAGGCCGGGATCAGCAGCTCCAGTACCGAGGGGAGCCGGTCGCCCCATCGCTTTCCGTCGGCGAGGTCCTCGGCGAAGAAGGCCCGCACCTGACGCCGGTCGAGTTTGCGAACCAGCCCGGCCTCGACCAGGTCGTCGATCGCGCGCTTGACGGTGGGCAGGCTCATGGTCCCGCCGGAGCGCTCGACCACCGCCTTCAAGTAGAGGAAGCAGTAACGGCCGTCGCAGTCACCGGCCGTGGCGATCACCGAGGCGACCGTGTAGGCGCGGGTGCTGCTGAAGAGGCCGGCCTTGAGCGCGTCGCGCACCCAGAGCAGAGGGATGAACCCGATGCCCTTCAGGGCGCCGAGCGGGCGCTTGCGGATCACATGCGCGCCCAGAGATCGCGCGGTTTCGGCCACGTCGACGGGGAGGGTAGGGGTAGACTCCATCACGAGTCGCCTTCCTGGTGCTTTCAGGGAGGTGGCACGGTCGAACCGCCTGTTGACGCAGGCGTCGGCCACAACCCGGCCCGGTGCGCTAACACCGGCCGGGTTTTTTCTTGTCGTGTTCCACGCTAGCGAGTCGAACAGGGGTTCGTGGCCTTTTCGCTGGATACCTCATATTCGGTTTGAGAAGGACAGGGAATCACGGAAAGAAATGCCTGAATTGTTCGCTTGGTTCGAAATAGGCGAGCAACACCCGCCGATCCGATACCAAGGCTCGCGCCGGAACGTACAGAGGTGCTCCGGGCGGTTCGGGGGAAGGTGAGAGGTTCGGGGCGTTCGTTCGGTATCGCTCCGATCACCCCGGGTAGGGCGAAGGGTATGACTCCCCGCTACTTCCCCAGGAACGTCCGCCCCACGGACGCCGATCGGCTCGTTCCCCTGTTCAGCGCCCTGTCCTACCCCGCGTCGACCGAACGGATACGGGCGCGGCTGGAACGTCTGGGCCAGGACCCCACCTATGAGGCCTGGGTGGTCGAGGATTCCCGCTGGGAGCTGGTGGGTTTCGCCGCCGGGCATCTGCTGTTCCCGATCGAGGACGACACCCCTGCGGCCCAGCTCATCGCCCTGGTCACCGCCGAACACGCGAGGGGGCGGGGGGTCGGCGCGGCCCTGTGCTCCGCGTTCGAACGGTGGGCGACGGGCCGGGGCGCCGCGCGGGTGCAGCTGAACTCCGGGGAACCCCGGAGTGAGGCGCATGACTTCTACTCGGGGCGCGGTTACACGGCCTCGGGCGTCCGGTTCAGCAAGCGTCTGGCGGACGCCTCCCGCTGAGGCGCCCGGCCGATCCACGCACGCGAGGGGCCCGGGGGTCCACCCCGAGCCCCTCGAAATCTCTCCGGGGTACGAAGGCACCCCACCGGCGAAACCTCGGCAGGGGTCGAATCCGCACTCCCGGGCTCAGAACACAGGACGCCCCACCGCGCGAGGGCGGTGGGGCGTGCCCCCGTCACCGGTTGGGCGCGGCCCCACTGACATCGGCGAGGGCGGAGTCCTCGTCGACGGCCAGGGCCAGGTCCCCTATGGTCACGATGCCGGTCACCTCCTCGCCGTCGACGACCGGCAGGCGGCGTACGTGCTCCACCCGCATCGCGTGCACGGCGTCTCCGACACTGCTCTGATGCGGCACCGTCACCGGTTCGGAGCTGCACACCTCGCCGACGGTCACGGTCTCCGGGTCTCCCCCTTCGGCCACACATCGGACCACGATGTCCCGGTCGGTGAGGATGCCTCTCAGGTGATCGTCCTCCAGTACCACGACATCGCCCACGTCCTGGTCGCGCATGATCTCGGCGGCCTCGCGCAGGGTCGTGTCCGGGGTGACGGTGTGCACCACGGGGGTCATCACTTCGACGATGCTGTCCACCATGGCCGTTCTCCCTTCATCGCTACGGCCCTCATCGAAGCCCCTGACCGACCCCGCGCGCCCCGAAACGTCCCCGGCCGTCTTCTCCTCGAGGTGCGGCCCCGAGGGGCCGGGCCCGTGGGCTCCGGTCCCCCGAGGGGCCGCGTCGCGGGGTCAGGCGCAGTTGTGCGCGGCGGAGGTGGCCGAACCGACGACCACGTCGATGCCGCCCGGAGCGGTCAGTCGGGCCCCGTTCACGGTGAGGGAGCCGTCCTCCTCGACGATCTGCTCGTTGACCACGAGGCGGGCCCCGGTGATCCCGAGGTCGACGTCGATCTCCAGGTCGGGGGTGTCCCCGATCTCGATCGGAACTCCGGCGACCTTCAGCGTCATGTCGACGGAGCCGACCTGTTCCTCACAGGTGCTGGTGGAGGCGACCTCCACCCCGGACAGTTCGATGAGCGAGAGACCGGCCAGGCCGATCCGCGCCTCGGAGACGTTGGCGCTCGCGGTGACGGCGGTCGGGTCGGTGTCGCTCACCACCTGGGCGCACAGCACGTCGGCGGTGACCAGCGCCGACCCCAGACGCTCCAGGCAGGAGGGTTCGGTCTCCTCGGCGTGCGCGGTCCGCACCTCGCCGCTCTCGGGGGCCGGTCCGATGGAGATCGGCAGGCCCAGGACGGGGATGTCGGCGGACAGGCCGAAGGCGCTGCCGGTCACGTACTCCAGGAGGACCTCGGCGGAGGCCTCCGAGGGCAGGTAGAAGCCGTCGCCGTCGAAGGTCAGGGAGACGGGGACGGTGGTCTCGTCGGTGAGGGGCTGGGCGACGGCCTCGACCGTGCACGTCACCGCTCCGTCGGCGGCGGTCGTGCCCTCGCAGGCCTGTTCGGAGTCACCGGCACCCAGGGTGAAGGCCACCGTCTGGTCGGCGACCGGGGCACCGGTCTCATCGATCAGCGTGCCCGACAGTTCGGCGGCGGTGTCGTTGGCGATCGAGGCGGGGCCGGTGTACTCCAGCTCCGTTTCGAGGGTGATGCGCAGTTCGGTCTCGTGGGAGGAGGCCTCGTACTCGTCGTCTCCGGCGAAGTCCAGCCGCAAGGGGACCGTTCCGTCGTCGGTGAGGGGCTGGTCGACGGTGTCGATCACGCACGTGGCCCCGCCGTCGGAGCCGGTCGTGCCCTCGCAGACCTGTTCGGAGTCACCGGTGCCCAGGGTGAAGGAGACCGTCCGGTCGGCGACCGGTTCGTCCCCCTCGTCGGTCAGGGTGCCGGACAGCTCGACCGATTCTCCGTTGGAGACGATCTCGGGGCCGGTGTAGGCCAGCGAGGTCTCCTCCTTCTCCACCGGCGGCTGTTCGCCGTCGCAGCCATTCGTGCTGGTGAAGTACTTCTCGTGGTAGCCGAACGGGTAGGGCGCCAGCTCCTCGCCGTCCACGACGATCTCCTGGGCGGTGCCGTTCAGGCGCTGTTCGTAGTGCAGGTGGGGTCCGGAGCTGACACCGGTGTTCCCCATGGTGCCGACCTGCTGGCCCTGTTCGACCCGCTGCCCGTCCTCGACCGTGCGTGTGTCCAGGTGGTAGTGGCGGGTCTGCCAACCTCCCTCATGGTCGATGTTGACGACCAGACCGGCGCCGGGCCCCTCGGTCAGACGGGCGGTTCCGGGGGCGGAGGCGAGGATCGGGGTCCCGAGGTCCTGTCCACCGTCGGCGCGGATGATGTCGAGGGCGTTGTGGTCGTGCCCCTCATAGGTGGAGTAGGTCACCCGCAGTCCGCATTCGAAGGGCGCCTTGAAATCCGCGGGAAAGTCCAGGGCGGTCGCGTCGTCGGTGGCGGGTTCCGCGTGGGCGACGCCCAGGGAACCGACGAGAAGCGCGGCGGAGGCCACGAGGGCGGTCAGGAGACGACGGGGGTTCGTTTGCCGTGCGGGCCGTTTCGTGAAACGGGAAGGCGACGAAGAAATGGTTCTCTCCTCGGTCGGGCACCCGTGAAAGGCAGGGTTCACGGACGCCATGGCGATGGAAGACGGCGCTGTCCATTCTCAAGGGACATGGGGGATATCGGGCGGCACGATCACTCGGGGAGGAAAAAGGGAATCGGCTCGAAAACCCTTCACCCGTGAAACGGAATCGTGGAACCCGGAACGGATGGCCGGCGCCGGAAAACTCGACGCGTCAACATCATTCATCAGGACCCGATGGCGCTCAAGCGATAGAGGTGTCCGTACTCGGCCAATCGGAGCACCGGGGGCGTTCTCCCTTCACGCCCGTTTTCTCCGGAACCACGCGTGGGATGGATCCCCGAAAAGGGACGGCGTCCCGAATACGTCTCCGTCTCCGACCGTTCTCCGCCCCTTGTGGGACGCCGTCAGAGAGGGGTGTCGAGGACTTCGCGCAGGAAGGTCCGCACCTGCTCGGCGTGGCCGCGCGGGTCGTCCAGATGCACCCAGTGGCCGCAACCGGCGAGTTCACGCAGGCGGGTGCCGGGGCGGGCACGGACCATCTCCTCGGCACGACCCCGAGACAGGAGCGGGCTGTTCCCACCGCGCAGGAGCAGGGCCGGGTGGGCGGAGGCCGCCCAGTCGGCCCGGAAGTCCCCGGTGTTGCCGTGTTGAACGGCCATCATGTCCTCGTGGTCGAAGCGCAGCCGCCACCGGCCACCGCTCTCGTGGGCGCTGTCCATGAAGTAGCCGAGCGCGGGCACGCCCTGTCCCGTGAGGAAGTCGGCGAGGGCGTTCCGATCGGGGAAGGAGCGCGGCCATTCGGTGACGTCGAAGACCGGATGTTCGAGCTCGGAGGCGTCGGTGACCGACCCGACGTCCTCGATCACCAGGGCGCGGACGAGGTCGGGGCGGCGGGCCGCCAGCCGGTAGGCGACCACCCCGCCCATGGAGTGGCCGAGCAGGAGGGCCGGCCCCTGGTCGAGGTGTTCGAGGAGGGCGACGGCGTCGTCGACGAACGCATCGCTTTCGAGGTCGCCGCCGTGGTCGGAGAGTCCGTGGCCGCGCTGGTCGAGGGCGATGACCCGGAACTCCGGGGCCAGGTACGAGGCCGGGGCGGAGAAGGTGGAGGCCCGACCGAACGTGCCGTGCAGGGCGACCAGCGGGACGCCGGCGCCGCCGAAGTCGAGGAGGCCGAAGCGTCGGCCGCGCAGGTCGAGAAAGGAGGGGGTGGGCACGGTGATCTCCTCAAGGGCCGGTGACGAGGGGAGGCAGGAGCATCGCACACACCGTCGCGGGAGGCGAAACGGCCCGCTCATGAGGTTGTTGACCGTCGTTTGGTCGTAGCCCGAGCCACCTCCGGGTAGATGCGCTCGGACACCCTGTGCCCGTGGGCCTCGCCCGAGGCCGGGACGTACCGGAGGAGGTTCCGATGACCCGTGGCACCGGATCGACGCACACGACCGCGGGTGTCCCCCGACAGACGAGGTCGAGGGGCACCGGATCGAAGGGTCACGAACCGTCCATGGACGACACCACCGACTTCGACAGCGCCCTGCGCGGGCTCATCGCCCCCGCGCCCACCTTCGTCACCGACGATGAAGGCCGTCTGGTCTGGGATCTGCGCCGGTTCGACTTCCTCCAGGGCAAGACCGCGCCGGAGACCGTCCACCCCCATCTGTGGCGCCAGGGCCGGCTGACCGTCCTGAGCGGGCTCTTCGAGGTGACCGAGGGCGTCTACCAGGTCCGGGGCATGGATCTGTCCAACATGACCCTGATCGAGGGCGACGAGGGCGTCGTGGTCGTGGACCCGCTGGTCTCCGAGGAGGTGGCCGCCGAGGCGCTGCGGCTGTACCGCGAGTACCGATCCGATCGTCCGGTCACCGCGGTCGTCTACACCCACCCGCACCTGGACCATTTCGGTGGTGTGCGCGGGGTCGTCGACGAGGACGACGTCGTCTCCGGTCGGGTGCCGATCGTGGCCCCGGAGCACTTCATGGAGCACGCCGCGTCGGAGAACGTGTACGCGGGCACCGCGATGATCCGGCGCGGCATGTACTTCGCCGCCTTCGACCTGGATCCCGGGCCCGAGGGGCGGGTCGGGATGGGGTTGGGCATCGGGACCTCCAACGGGAGCGTGGGGCTGATCCCGCCGACCCTGGAGATCACCCATACCGGCCAGGAGGAGGTCCTGGACGGGGTCCGGTTCGTGTTCCAGATGACCCCGGGCACCGAGGCCCCGGCGGAGATGAACTTCCACCTCCCCGAACGTCGGGCCCTGTGCACGGCGGAGAACGCCTGCCACACCCTGCACAACCTGCTCACCCTGCGGGGCGCCCAGGTCCGTGACGCGCGCATGTGGTCGCGCTACCTGAACGAGACAATCCGACTGTTCGCCGACGACTCCGACGTCGTCTTCGCCTCCCACCACTGGCCCACCTGGGGCACCGACGCGCTGCGCGACCTCCTGGCCGAACAGCGCGATATCTACGCCTACCTGCACGACCAGACGCTCCGGCTGATGAACAAGGGCTTCACCGGGATCGAGATCGCCGAGGAGCTGACGCTGCCGCCCGCGCTGGAACGGGCGTGGAGCTCGCGCGGCTACTACGGATCGGTCTCCCATAACGTCAAGGCGATCTACCAGCGTTACATGGGCTGGTTCGACGGCAACCCGGCCCACCTGTGGCAGCATCCGCCCAAGGCTCAGGCAGAGCGTTACGCCCGCGCCATGGGCGGGGTCGACGGTCTCCTCGCACAGGCCCGGGTCTTCGCCGACGAGGGTGATCTGCGGTTCGCCGCCGAGCTGGGTTCGCACGCGGTGTTCGCCGCCCCCGACCGCTCCGACGCCCGGGAGTTCCTGGCGCACGTGTTGACCCGTCTCGGCCATGGGTCCGAATGCGCGACCTGGCGGAACTTCTTCCTGGTGGGGGCCTCCGAGCTCACCTCCGAGGTGCCGCCCACGGCCCTGCCCCTGGCCGACAGTCTGCTCTCGGCGTTGAACGTCACCCAGATCCTCGACTCCCTGGCGATCCGCGTCGACGGGCCCCGCGCCTGGCGGGAGGAGCTGTCCCTGGAGCTGCGGGTGACCGATGTCGGGGAGCGTCATCGGGCGCTGCTCTCCAACGGGGTCCTCGTCCACTATCCCGACCCCGAGGAGGACGAGGGGTCCGGGCTCACCCTCACCCTCACAAAGGAACGGCTGCTCCGGGTGACCGCGGGCGCCGAGCCGGAGGGTTCGGAGTACGAGGGCGATCTCGGGGTGCTGCGCCGTCTGATGGCGCTCCTGGACGCACCTCGACCCGACTTCCCCATCGTCACGCCCTGACACGAACGTGGCCCGACCGGAACCCCGGCCGGGCCACACCGTCACCGTCCCTCAGGGGACGATCACGAGCTTGCCGCGCACGTGCCCCTCCCGGCTGACCCGGAAGGCCTCCGGGACCTCGTCCAATCCGTAGGTGCCCGCCACCTCGACGGTGAGCTCCCCCCGGTCGGCGAGCGCGGCGAGCCGGGCCGTCTCGTTCCCGTCCGGACGCACCCAGATCACCCGACCACCGTGCGCGAGCACGTCGTTGTCGACGATCGACACGTGGACTCCGTCCGGGGTGAGGACGGACAGGGTCGTCTCCAGCTGGCCACCGACGAAGTCGGCGACCGCGTCGACGCCCTCGGGCGCCATCTCGGTCACCCGTTCGGTCAGCCCCTCGCCGTAGCTCACCGGCTCCACGCCGAGGCCACGCAGGAACTCGTGGTTGCGTTCGGAGGCCGTCCCGATCACCCGGGCCCCCTGGGCGCGGGCGATCTGCGCGGCGAAGGAGCCCACGCCCCCGGCCGCCGCGTGGATCAGCACCGTCCGACCCGCGATCGGTCCCAGGGCGTCCACCGAACGCAGGGCGGTGCCGCCGGCCAGCGGCAGACCACCGGCCTGTTCCCAGGTGAGGGAGTCGGGCTTGCGGGTCGTGGCGGCGGCCGAGACCGCCACCCGTTCGGCGAACGTGCCCGGGCCCAGGACGTCCTTGCGGGCGTAGGCCATGACGGCGTCGCCGATCTGGAACTCGGGGGCGTCCAGACCGACGTCGACGACGACCCCGGCCACGTCCCAGCCCGGGATCACCGGGAAGGTGGCGTCGATCAGCGGATCGAGTCCACCGGTCATCGCCTTCCAGTCGACCGGGTTCACCCCGGCCGCGCGTACCTCGACCAGGACGGATCCGGGGAAGACCTTGGGTTCGGGCACGTCACGGACCTCGATGGTGTCGACGTCCGAGCTGTACTGACTGTAAGTGGCTGCGCGCACATGTCCTCCTTGATCGGAACGCACCGTATCCGTCCTGAGGAACAACGGTGGCGTGGAGCGCCGCTGTTCCCTCTCGGCGGACAGGACGGCTCGGGTCCGGGTGGCGCCCCCGCGCCGGTCAGGCCGCTTCGATCAGCCCTCTGGCCAGCGAATACGCCTCCGACAGACTCGACCCCGTGTAGTGGAGGGAGGCCATCCGCGCGATGTGCTCGTCGCCGTTGACCGACACGGTGTGGGTGAGGTGCTCGAAGAGCGGACCGTCCGACAGGGAGTCGCCGTAGGCCACGCAGGCGTCGACCTCCACACCCCTGCGGGCACGCTCGCTCTCCACGATCCGCACCTTGTCCACGGGGGTGAGGATGTTCTCCGGTTCGATCGGGGCGCTGAAGGGCAGCGGCGGGAAACGTGAGGCGACCACCTCGTCGAACCCGAAGCGGAGCAGCAGCCGCGCGTAGAAGTCCGGGGACATGCTCACCACCATCGAGTACTCGCCCCGCGCGCGGATGTCCTCGCACACCTCGCGGACGTCGTCCAGGAAGGGGCTCGCCTCGAAGGCCGCCAGGACGTGCTCCTCGGTGAGCTCGGACCAGAGGGCGTGGACGCTGCGCGCGAAGACCCGCGTGTCGATCGCCTGCCGGCGGAAGTCGGCCTCCAGCTCCAGCAGTCGGGTCTCGCACCGGAGCAGGCGGGCGATCTCCAGGCTCGCGGTGGTGCCCCGCAGCAGGGTTCCGTCCATGTCGAAGACGTGCAGGTGGGTCATGTACTCCTCCGCCGTAGGGCGCGCGTTCTCGACGTGCCCCGCCCGGCTCGGGACGGGGTCGATGGTCGTGGCGGCTCCATGCTTTCAGAGGCGGGGGCGGCCGAAGGAGACGGCCCCACCTCCGGCTCCGGCGAGCGACGAAGGGCCGTGTACCCAAGGGACATGGCGGGAAAGGACAATGGCCCTATGCGACCCCACAGCATCGAAACGGACGCTCGGGACCTCGACGACCTGCGGCGTCGCCTGGAGATGACCCGCTTTCGCCCCGAACTCCCCGACGAAGGGTGGGGCTCGGGCACCCCGCAACCCTGGCTGCGCGACCTCGTGGAGCACTGGCTGCACCGCTACGACTGGCGGAGGACCGAGGCGGAGCTGAACCGGATGCCCCAGGTCGTCGGGGAACCCGCCGGGCTCCGCGTGCACGCCTTCCACCTGCGCTCACCCCATCCGGGGGCGACACCGCTCCTGCTGTGCCACGGGTGGCCGGGGTCGATCGTGGAGTTCCTCGACTGCCTGCCCGCGCTGGTCCACCCCACCGAGCATGGCGGACGCCCCGAGGAAGCCTTCCACGTGGTGCTGCCCTCCCTGCCCGGCTTCGGGTTGTCCGGTCCCACCACCCGCCCCGGGGTCGACGTCCCCGCCATCGCGTCGGCGTTCGCCGACCTCATGACCGGGCTCGGATACCCGCGCTTCCTCGCCCAGGGCGGCGACTGGGGCGGCTTCGTCGTACGCGAGCTCGGGCTGGAACACCCGGACCGGTTGATCGGCGTCCACACCAACTTCCCCTGGGCGGTGCCACCACCCGATCTCGAAGACCCCTTCGCCGATGTCACCCCGGACGAACGCGCCGTTCTGGAGTACAACGAGCGCGTCTATGGGACCGACCAGGGGTACTACGTCCAGCAGGCCACCCGGCCGCACACCCTGGGCCCGGCCTTGGAGGACTCCCCCGCCGGTCTGGCGTCCTGGCTCCTGGAGAAGTTCCACACCTGGTCGGACACCCGCGACGGGACGCCCTTCACCCTCGACCGAATGTTGGACAACACCATGCTGTACTGGCTGAACGGCACCGCCACCTCCGCCGCCCGCCTGTACGCGGACTCCGAACGGTACGGTTCCGACCCCCATGTCTGGGGGCGCCGGGTGGAGGTGCCGACCGGTGTGGCGATCTATCCGTACGAGAAGACCCGCGCGCCCCGGAGCTGGGTCGAACGTCAGTGGAACCCGGTCCACTGGTCCGAGCAGCCTCGCGGGGGCCACTTCGCCGCCTTCGAGCAGCCCGGACTCTTCACCCGTGACCTGCGGGCCTTCTCCCGCCTCCTGTCGAAGGGGTGATATCGGGGGTCCGGGGAAAACCGGTGGCGGCGCGCGACACGACGATCGACCATGGTCCGATGACGGAAGCGAGCACATCCGACGGGGTCGTCACCCTGACGCCCCTGGGACCGAACGACGCGACGGCACACCTGGACGGTGAGGACGAACTCCTCGTCCGATGGCTCAACGGCGGCCCCGGTACCCGAGAGACCGTCGAGAGATACCTCCGGCACTGCCGTGAGCAATGGGAGGTCTCCGGGCCCCTCCGTGCCTTCGGTGTCCGCGTGGGGCCCGAGGGAACGCTCGCGGGAACGGTCGACCTGCGATTCGCGGAGGAGGGTCTGGCCCCGGGCCAGGTGAGCCTCGCCTATGGCCTCTACCCCCTGTGGCGGGGGCGCGGCCTGGCCACCCGGGCGGTTCTCCTGGCGTCGCGCTACGCGGCCGACCTGGGAGGCACCGAGGCGGTGATCGAGGTGGAACCGGAGAACCGGGCCTCCGTGGCGGTGGCGCGCCGGGCGGGTTTCGCCCTCTATGGCCGAGGGGAGCTCGGGGACGGCACCCCGGTCGACCGGTACGTCCTCGCCCTGAGGCGTCCTTCCGGTTGACGATCCGGAGTGGGACGGTCAGCGGCGGAGACCGCGCAGTAGGGCCTCACGGTGCTGGAGCGTCCACGCGTGCGCCTCTTCGATCTCGCGCACGACCCCCGTCTCCCGCAGGTGGATCATGGCCGGGTGCCCCCGCCGCGCCGCCTCCTCGATCCCCCGACGGCAGCGCTCCTGCCACCACAGGACGGTGTCGACCAGGTCGGCCGGGTCCTCGTAGGCTCCCGGACCGTAGGCGTCGGCGATCTCGCGGAGCGTCTCCCCCGCCGCCACGGCGTCGGTCCACCCGGGGCCGAGATCCAGATACTGCCAACAGACGTGCGCCAGGTCGTGGATCCGCTCCCCCGGCCCGGCCAGGTCCCAGTCGACGAAGGCCACCGGGAGCGGGCCGGCGCCGGAGTCCCGGTAGACGGTGTTCTTCGGTGCCAGGTCGTTGTGGCAGACCACCTCCGACGCCCCGGCGAGCGGGGTGCCGGCGGTCAGATCGTGGAGTTCGCGGACCAGCCGGGCCACCCCGCGCAGAGCATCGAGCGTGCGCACGGCGATCGCGTCCTCGGGCCGCCAGGCGACGTGGCCGGGCAGGAAGGACAGGACCTCGCGCCCCTGCTCGTCCAGGCCCAGGAAGCGCGGGGCGCCGGGCCAGGACCGCTCGCGCAGGTGTTCCAGCAGCTCGTGCACGAACCCGGAACGCTCGGCGGGGACACGACGGACGGTGTCGCCGACCCGGACGACCCGGGTGACGAACCCTCCCTCCAGCGGGATCTCCGACATGGACGACCTCAGACGTTCCGGGCGCGCACCACACGCGCGGCACCGGCCTCGATCGACGTCGCGACCACCCCCACCTCCTTCGTTCCCTGGACAGGATGCCGGCGCGAAAACCAGGGCAGAACACCCGAAAAGGGTTTGCCGCCCTCGCGCGCCCGCTGCCAGGATCACGCCCATGACACCGCTGTACCAGGTCCGCGCCGACCACGACGCGCACACGATCGTGGTCTACCAGGCCTACTCGTCCGCCATCGCCGACCCGGCGCTGCGGGAGGGGCGTTTCGTCCCTCCGTTCTCGTTCCGGCGGATGACCTGGATCAAACCCTCGCTCCCCTGGTTGGCCCACCGCAGCAACTGGGCTCGAAAGTCCGGGCAGGAACGGATCCTCGCGGTGCGGATCACCCGTCAGGGATGGGAGGAGGCTCTGGGACGGGCGGTGCTCACGACCTCGTCGCCCGAGGCCGTGGCCCGGGCCGACGTCCACCTCCAGTGGGACCCCGAACGGTCCCTGCGCGGGGCGGCGCTGAACCACTACAGCGTTCAGGTCGGGATCGGTCGCGGGCTGATCCGGACCTTCGTCGACGACTGGATCGTCGGGCTCACCGACCTCACCCCTCGAGTGCGCAAGGCCTCCGACCTGGTCAGACGCGGAGACACCGCCGGGACCCGGCGTCTGCTCCCCGCCGAACGGGTCTACCCCCTGCCTCCGGCGCTGGAGGAACGTCTGTGCCCGAAACGGCGCGGGTGACGGTGGACCTCGCCGGCCCTCCGCCACCCGCTCACTCGTTCACGGTCACCGGCCGTCAGGCTTCATCGAGCGGCGCCTGGAGTTCGGTCACCCAGTCGTCGAGGTTCTCCGGGCATTCCAGGGTGACCTCCCGGGGGTAGCCGACCGACGTGTGACCACCGGCGTCGATCCAGCGGGCCAGGATCTGGGCGGTGGGGAGCACGGTCGCCATCGCGCCCCGGTGCACGATGGTCGCCGCCCGCTCCACCGGCGGCAGGTCGACGACCTCGAAGTCGCCGCTCCCGAGCGGCGCCGAGACCTGGACGGCGGCGTGGACCGTGATCCGACCACCGCCCTCGGGGGCGTCCTCGTAGTGGGAGACACCGGGGCCGGTCGGGGCGATGCCCGCCAGTTCCAGGCGCCGGAACAGCACCGTGTAGAGCGGACCGATGACCGGACCGATGTCCTCGGGGTCGAAGCTCGCCGCGGTGGCGGTCATTCGCGCCACCCGGACGGCGGGGACGGACTTGAGGACGACGTCGTTCGTGGGCATGTGCCCCTCGCTCTCGATCGCTCGGAGCCTCGCCTCGACCTGGGTCAGCCTGGCCCGCTCGGCGGCCATGGCGGTCTCCAGTTCGGCCCGCCGCAGCCTGAGCATGCCGCGCAGCTCCTCGGCCTCGACCTTCTCGTCGACGATGTCGTGGACCTGCCTCAAAGTGAAGCCGAGGTCCTTGAGCGCGATGATCCGGTTGAGGCGGGCGAGCTGGGCCGCGGTGTAGTGCCGGTAGCCGTTGGCGGGATCGACGTGGGCCGGACGCAGCAGCCCGGTCGCGTCGTAGTGACGCAGCATCCGGACCGAGACGCGACCGTGTCGGGCGAAGTCTCCGATGGTGAACATGATGCTCCGAGTGGATCGCCTGACACGGTGTGAGGGTCAAGAGGCTACGCGCCGACCGGGACACGGGTCGGCCCCGCGCGCCTGTCGTCGAGGCGCGCGGGGCCGGAGGGCGACGGTCAGCGGGCGGGCAGGATCCGGCCGGTGACCTCGCCGAAGTCCACCCGAGTGCCGTCCGGGCCGGGGGCGGTGGCCGTGATGGTCACCTCGTCACCGTCCTCCAGGAAGGTGCGCTCGGTGCCGTCCGGCAGCCGGAGCGGCTCCTTGCCGGACCAGGTGAGCTCCAGCAGACAGCCGCGCTGGGCGACCTCGGGGCCGCTGACGGTGCCCGAGGCGTACACGTCGCCGGTGCGCAGGGAGGCGCCGTTGACGGTCATGTGCGCCAGCTGCTGGGCGGCGGTCCAGTACATCAGGGAGAACGGCGGGCTCGACACCAGATGTCCGTTGAGCCGCACCTCCAGCCGCAGGTCCAGACCCCAGGGCTGGGAGCCCCGCAGGTAGGGCAGCGGTTCGGGGTCCTGGGCGGGCTGTTCGACCCGGGCCGCCTCCAGGGCGGACAGCGGCACGATCCAGGGCGAGATCGAGGTGGCGAACGACTTGCCCAGGAACGGGCCCAGGGGGACGTACTCCCAGGCCTGGAGGTCGCGCGAGGACCAGTCGTTGAGCAGGAACACCCCGAAGACGTGGTCGGCGAAGTCGTCGACCCCCACCCGTTCGCCCATCTCCGTGGGCGTGCCCACGACGAAACCGACCTCGGCCTCGATGTCCAACCGGACCGAGGGGCCGAAGACCGGTGTGGACTCCGTGGGCGGTTTGCGCTGGCCGGTGGGGCGCACGATGTCGGTCCCCGAGGCCACGATCGTGCCGGAACGGCCGTGGTAGCCGATCGGCAGGTGCTTCCAGTTGGGGGTGAGGGGCTCCTGGTCGGGGCGGAAGATACGGCCGACGTTGGTGGCGTGGTGCTCGGAGGCGTAGAAGTCCACGTAGTCGGCGACGGTGAACGGCAGGTGCAGGGTCACCTCGGCGCGCTCCACCAGGTGGGGGCGGACCGCGTCGGCGTGGGCGGGGTCGGTCAGCCACGTGGTCAGGGCGGCGCGGACCTCGTCCCAGACGGGTTTCCCGGCGGCCAGGAGCGCGTCCAGGTTCGGTCCGTCGACGACGTCGGCGAACGGGGCGCCCTGGGCGCGGGCCGCGGACCCCAGGTCCAGGACGTGGTCGCCGTAGGCCACCCCGACCCGGGTGCGCGGGTCGCTCGCGGTGGAGTAGACCCCGTAGGGCAGGGTCGCCGGGCCGAACCGCGCGTCGGGGGCGATGTCGAGCGGGCTGTCGGACATGGATCTCGCTTTCCGAAGGTCAGAGGGTGAGCGCTCCGAGGACCACGAGGTCCTCCAGGGGTTCGGTGACGCTGCACGTGCCGAAGGAGCGGAACCGGGAGCGCACGTCGGCGATCTCGGTCTCGGTGAGGGCCGCGGCGCGGGCTGCCAGGGCCCGGCCGTCCCGGTCGGCCAGGGTGGCGGCGGCCTCCTTGCGGCCCTCGCCGTCCAGGAGCAGGCGGGTGGCCAGCAGGACGTTGAGGAATCCGTGCTGTTCGAACCCCTCGGGGGTGGTGTGGCGGACCGCGTGGTGCAGTCCGGCCGTGCACTTGAAGGGCAGCCCGGCGTTGACGGCGGTGGCCAGGAGCGCGGCGAGTTCGGCCTCGGAGGGGTGGGCCTCGGCTCGGACCCCGCCGGTGCGGAACTTGGCGTGGGCGCCGGTACCGACCAGGGAGGCGATGTCGGAGGCGGCCCGTTCCCCCCGGGCGATCTCGACGTGGCCGCCGACGCCCCGGGGCAGGGTGGCGGCGAGCGCGACGGCGGTGTCGCCGGCCCGGTCCGGGGGCGCGGCCACCTCCACTCCGACCAGGCGCAGGGCCGGATCGGCGGTGATCGCCTCGATGGCGGCGGCCAGGTCGTCGGATCCGCCGGGCACGGTCACCACGACGTCGAGCGGGTCGTGGTCCCCCTCTTCCCGGGCCAGGACCGCGCGCAGTTCGGCGATCCGGCCGTCGGAGACCAGGAAGGGGCCCACGTACGGGGCGCGGGCGCCCGCCCTGTGCGCCCGGTGGGCGGGCAGGGCCTCGCCCATGGGCGCGTTACCGGGCGGGAACAGCGCGGCATCGTCGAACAGTCCGCGGTACAGGGCCGAGGTCATGCCCGCCCCTGTCCCTTGGCCCAGGTCCAGGCGTAGGTGCCGTCGTCGACGGCGGTGCCGCCCTCGCCCAGGTCGAGCGGGCGGAAGGTGTCGACCATGACGGCGAGCTCGTCGAAGGCCTCCGCGCCGACGCTGCGCTCGTAGGCGCCGGGCTGGGGGCCGTGGGAGTGGCCGCCGGGGTGCAGGGAGATGGAGCCCTGGCCGATGCCGGAGCCCTTGCGCGCCTCGTAGTCGCCTCCGCAGTAGAACATGACCTCGTCGGAGTCCACGTTGGAGTGGTAGTAGGGCACCGGGATGGACTCGGGGTGGTAGTCCACCTTGCGGGGCACGAAGTTGCAGATGACGAAGTTGTGCCCCTCGAACACCTGGTGGACGGGCGGCGGCTGGTGGACGCGGCCGGTGATGGGCTGGAAGTCGTCGATGTTGAAGGCGTAGGGGTACAGGCAGCCGTCCCAGCCCACGACGTCGAAGGGGTGCGTGGGGTAGGTGTAGCGGGTGCCGGAGATACCGCCGGGTCCGTCGCCGCGGTGCTTGATGAGCACGTCGACGTTCTCGCCCTCGACGAGCAGCGGACCCTCGGGGCCGCGCAGGTCGCGTTCGCAGTAGGGGGCGTGCTCCAGGAACTGGCCGTAGCGGGACAGGTAGCGCTTGGGCGGGGCGATGTGGCTGTTGGCCTCGACCACGTAGGCGCGCAGGGGTTCCTCGCCGGTGGGCACCCAGCGGTGGGTGGTGGCGCGCGGCAGGATGACGTAGTCGCCGCGGCCCACCTCCAGGACGCCGAAGACCGTCTCGACGCGGGCGGTGCCCGATTCGACGTAGACGCATTCGTCGCCGATGCCGTTGCGGTACAGCTCGGAGGGGGCTCCGGCGACCACGTAGGAGATGCGCACGTCGTCGTTGCCCAGGACGAGGCGGCGGGACTCGACGACGTCGGCGGCCTTCCAGTCCTGGCCGGGGAACAGGTCGTGGAGTTTGAGGTGGCGGGGCACCATCGGGGCGTTGCGCCTGCGGGTCTGGTCGGGCACCTCCCACTCGGCGGCGTCGACGATGGCCGACGGGATGGCCCGGTGGTACAGGAGCGAGGAGTCGGAGGAGAAGCCCTCCTCCCCCATGAGCTCCTCGTAGTAGAGGCCGCCGTCGGGGTTGCGGTGCTGCGTGTGGCGGGTGCGGGGCACCTCGCCGACCTGGCGGTAGTGGGCCATGGTCGTCTCCTTGTTCGGCTCTCGGGTCCGGTGTCCTCGCCCCTTCGCGGGGCCGTGGAGCGGGTCGTCGTGTGCGTCGGGGTGGATCGTTCCCCGGGTTCGGGGGCGTGTCCCCCCGGCCGGGGGCCGGGTTCGTCAGGCTGTGGCGACGATGTCGGCGGCCGGGTGTCCCAGGGCGGTGCGGATGGCGGCGCGTACGGCGTCGTGGTCGTCGCAGGGAAGGACGGCCGCGATGTGGGCATCGGGGCGCACCAGCCAGACCTGACCGGGGTCACATTCCAGGGCTCGGCCCAGGGCTCCGGTGGGGTCGATGTCGTCCAGGTGGAGCGTGGTGATCGGGGCGGGCGTGGTGCCGGTGGCCACGGCGTGCAGCGCGGCGCGCGTCGTCTCGGGGTCGGTGCCCTCGGGGGTTCCGCTCAGGAGGAGTGTCAGCCCCTCGCGCAGGAGGGGGCGGAGTCGGGTCAGGTCGGGACGGCCGGGCAGCGCCAGCGGGACGTCGGGCATGATCACGCCCGGACAGGGTCTGGGCGCCGACCCGCGCGGGGGGCGTCCGCCGAAGGGGCGGTCGGGGCAGGGGGTGGTGAGCGCCGAGTCGGTGTACCAGAAGGGTTCGGCCAGTCGGCCGGAGTCGACCTTCGGGTGGACCTTCTCGTCGGTGACGGCACGTTCGAGGACGCTCAGCCTCAGGTCGTGCTCGTCCTCCCCCTGGGGGACGAGGAAGCGCATGGTGGCGCCGGTGACCTCGGCGTTCTCCAGCGCGGCGGCGTGGCGTTCGGTGTGGTAGCTCTCCAGGAGCCACTCTCCGGCCCGACCGTCGCGGACGTAGGCCAGTTTCCAGGCGGCGTTCTCGGCGTCCTGGACCCCGGAGTTGAGGCCGCGAGCGCCGAAGGGGGCGACCAGGTGGGCGTTGTCGCCGGCGAGCAGGACCCGGCCCACGCGCATCCGGTCGGCGACGCGGGTGTGGAAGCGGTAGACCGAGTGCCACACGATCTCGTAGGGGGTGTCGCCGATGATCTCGCGGATACGGGCGTCCAGCCGGCCGCTCGACTCCTCCGTCTCCAGGTCGAAGTCGGCGGGGACCTGCCAGTCGATCCGGAACACCGAGTCGGGGCAGGGGTGGATGAGCACCTGTCGGCCGGGGTTCCACTCGGGGTCGAAGTAGAAGCGGCGTTCGCGTTCCCAGTCGCCGAGATCGGCGCGGATGTCGCAGATGAGGAAGCGGTCGTCGAAGCTGGTGCCGGCGAAGTCCACCCCCAGGGCCTTGCGGACGACGCCGCCGTGGGAGCCCAGACAGGAGACGGCGTGGGTGCCGCGGAGCAGGACCCGCCCCCGCGGGGTGGCGCATTCGACGGTGACGCCGTCCTCGTCCTGGTCGATGCCGGTGACCTCGTGGTTCCAGCCGATGACCACCCCGGCGCGGGCGAGGAGGTCGTCGAGGATCTCCTCGGTGCGCGATTGGGAGATGTTGACGAAGGTGGGCAGGGGCGAGGAGCCGGGGTCGGGCAGGCGGACGTCGAACAGCTCGTCGTCCCGGTAGAAGGTGCGCGCGGTGTCCCAGGTCAGGCCCTCGGCGGCGATGGCGCCGCCGCCGAGCCAGTCCCACACGTCGAGGACGTCGCGTTGCTGGCAGATGGCCTTGGAGCCGACGGCGTCGCGTTCGGGTCGGGCGTCGACGATCCGTACGGGCACCCCGCGACGGGCCAGGAGCAGGGCCGTCGTCTGTCCCACCGGTCCCGCGCCGAGGACCAGCACGGGGTCGGTGGAGGTGTCGGCGGGAGGACGTGGCTGTGGGGGGCGGGGCATGCCGGGCTCCGTTCGTGGGGCGTCCCGTACGGACGTGAGGGGAGGTGGAGGTGTGGGGGCGGGGTTCTTCCGGTCGGGGCCGGTCGGGGAGGGCGGTGGGCCGGGTCAGCCCTGGAGGAGGTCCCAGACCTCGCGGTCGCGTTCGGCGGTCCAGATGACGGGCCGCTCGATGCCGGAGAACTCGTCCCACAGGCGGGAGACGTCGAAGGGAAGGCAGTGCTCGAAGATGGGCCAGTGACCGTAGCCGTCGACCAGGGCGGCGTGGGTGTTCTCGAAGGCCTCCTTGAGGGTGCCGCCGCGTTCGTGGACGGCGCCGACCTCGCGGATCATCACCTTGAGGAAGTCGCGGGTCTGCTCGATGGCGGCGTCGACCTCCTCGCGGCCCCGGCTGACGGCGCCGCGGCCGCCGACGAGCATCTCGGCCTGGAGGGCCTTGACCCGGTCGAGGGTGGCGCCGGCCCAGTCCTTGTGGAAGGCGTCGCCGGTGTAGAGGGCGGCCTGGGCCTCGACGAGGTCGCCGGCGAAGAGGATCCGCTGCTTGGGCAGCCAGGCGACGATGTCGCCCTCGGTGTGGCCGCGGCCGAAGTACTCCAGGACCAGTTCGCCGCGGTCGCCGCCCAGGTCGATGGTGGTGCGGTCGGCGAAGGTCTGGGTGGGCCAGGTCAGGCCGGGGACGGAGTCGGCGTCCTTGGCCAGCCGGGGCATACGGCCGAACTCGCTGGCCCAGTCCTGCTCGCCGCGTTCGCGGATGAGCTCGTGCGTCTTCTCGTGGGTGAGGATGACGGTGGCGTCGAAGGCGCTGGCACCCAGGACCCGGACCGCGTGGTAATGCGACAGGACCAGGTAGCGGACGGGCTTGTCGGTGTGCTCACGGAGCTTGGCGAGCCATTCCCTGGCGGCGGTGGGGGTGGCCAGGGCCTCGAAGGCCACGACGAAGTCCTCGCCCTCGATGGCGCCCACGTTGGGGTCGCCCTCGGCGGTGAGGGCGTAGACGCCGTCGGCCAGGACCTCCAGGGTCTGTTCCTTGGCGTCGGTGTCTGCGGACGAGGCGAACGGCTTGGCTGCCATGGTCGGAAGGCCCCTTCGGTCGTCACGGGCGGTGTCCGCCGCCCAAATGATCAAACGTTTGATGAAAATGACCATAACGTGCCCTACGCCACAGGGCCAAGAGGCCTGGAACCCTCGATATCGTGATGCAGCTCACATATCGAGCATGGGCGTGAAACCCGACGAAGCGACCATGACGCACCCGTTTCGGAGCGTCACCGCCATCGACCGGAAGGGAAAGTGCTGGTGGGGCCGGTGTGACAGAGGAAAACGCCCCGGGACGGCCCCGTCCGCGTACTAGGGTGGTCGGCGTGACTCACAACACCGCACCCCCGGACGATCTCACCTTCTGGTCCTTCGTGGACTACGCGGTGCAGAAGGCCGAACGGGAACTCCCCACGGTGAACGCCGAGGCCATGCGCATGGTGCTCACCCTCAACCGGGCCACGAGCATGGTCGTCTACGACCTGGAGTCCTCCGTCCACCGCCCCCGAGGCTGGACCTGGCCCGGCTTCCGCGTCCTCTTCGCCCTCTGGCTGGCCGGCCCCATGGAGGCCAAGACCACCGCCGAGATCTCCGGAATGAGCCGCGCGGCCCTGTCCGCCCTGCTCAACACCCTCGAACGCGACGGACTGCTCAGCCGCGAACGCGCCACCCACGACCGGCGCGCCCTCCAGCTCAGCCTGACCGACGCCGGCTACGGGGCGATCCTGGGCGTCTTCCGCGCGCACAACCGACGCGAGAGCGCCTGGGCCCAGGCCCTCGAACCCGAGGAGCGCCGTGAGCTGGTGCGCCTGCTCAACAAGCTGATGGCCGGCTCCACCGACGCCCAGGCCAAGTTCCGCAACTGAGAGACCGGCCCGGAGAAAAAGAGGTGCGGAGAACGACGTCTCCCCGTTGAATCGACGACATGTCCTCCCCCACGGTCCGAGGTTCCCGGATACCCGCCCCGGCGAGGCTCTTCCTCGTCGTCCTCTGCTTCTCCCTGGTGGGCGACGAGATCGCCCTCCTCGCACTGACCTTCCGGCTCGCCGAGACCGGGCAGGGTGTCTGGGTGTCCGCGCTCCTGCTGGCCCAGCTGATCCCCATGGTCGTCGTTCCCCCGTTGGTCGGCCCCCGGGTGGATCGATTCGACGGTGGACGTGTCCTCGGGGTGATCACCGCGGTTCAAGGGGTCGCGCTCCTACCGATCATCCTCTTCCCCACCCCCGTGGTGATGGTCGGAGGGTTCCTCCTCGTGAGCGTCCTCGCCGCCGCGGCGCTGCCGGCCCTCCTGGCGATCCTGCCCGTCCTGGCCCGGGAATCGGTCTCCACCTCGGTCAACGCCGCCTACGAGGGAGTGCGCTCCCTGGCCGCCCTCACCGGACCCGTCGTCGCCGGCGCCCTGCTGGCCGCGGTCAGCCTCCGGCTGTGCCTGGTCATCGACGCGATCAGTTTCGTCATGGCGGGACTGTGCGTCCTCGCGATGCGGGTGAGCCGTCCGGGAAAGGCGTCGGACGGCACGGACGGAGGCGCCGCCGAGGGGATCCGAGCGCTCTGGCGGGTACCGTCCCTACGGGCGCTCCTCCCACTACTCGCCATCACGGTGAGCGCGATGTCCACCGTCAACGTGGCGCTCGTCTTCCTGGTCCGCGGCCCTTTGGGAGGCGGGGAGATGATGTTCGGGATCCTCTCCGCGCTGTGGGGCGCCGGGCTCCTGGGCGGTTCCGTGATCGTCGCCCGTACGCGATGGGGCGCACGAGGCCCCGAACGCGTCGTCGGGGTCGGGGCCCTGACGACCGGTGTCGGCCTGTCGGCCGTCGGGCTGTTCCCGGTGATCGCGGTGGCCGTACCCGCTCTGGTGCTCGCCGGGGTAGGAAACGCGCTGGTCAACGTGTCACTCCGCACCGCCGTACAACTGCGGACGCCCGCCACCGTGCACGGCAGGACCCACGCCGCGATGGCGGCGCTGATCGCCTCCTTCTTCGTCGTCGGTCTGCTTCTCGGCGGCCTGTCCTCGGTCGAAACGGCCGGACCCGTCTTCCTCCTCGGCGGTCTGACGGTGACCGTCTCCGCCGCGGGAGGTCTACTCGCGCCCCTCGTCCCGGGCCTCCGGGAACGGCTCCGGGAACCTCGCGGGCATGGATCGGAGCAACGCCGATGAAGGAACCGACAAAGGGATCAAGGAAGGGACCGACGATCATGAGAGAACCCCGGGCCCGGCGGGCGGTGTCCGCCGCCCTCGCCGTCGCCGTCTCCTTCGACCTCGACGCCGACGCCGACGCCGACGACGCGGTGGTCCTGCACGAGTCGAACCGGATCACCCTGTGGCTCACGCCCGGCGACGTGCTGGCCCGGGTGGCCCCTCTCGGCGAGGACGCGGCCGGGTTCGAGGTGGAGCTCGCCCGACGACTCACCCTGGCCGGAGCGCCCGTGGCCTCCCCTCACCCCCGCGTGCCGGCGATCGTCCACGAACACGACGGCTTCGCGATCACCCTGTGGACCCACCACCCGCCGGTGCCGCCCTTGGACGTCCCCGCGTCCGACTACGCCCACGCCCTCGCCCGATTGCACGAAGGTCTGCGCGAGATCGACCTCCCCGCACCGCGCTTCACGGACCGGGTGGCTCAGGCCCGCGCCCTCGTGGACGACCACCACCGCACCCCGGAACTGACCGCCCCCGACCGGGAGCTGCTCGCCGGCACCCTGCGCGAGATGGAGCGGAGCGTCCTCGAGCACGGCGCCCCGGAGCGGCTCCTGCACGGCGAACCGCACCCCGGCAACCTGCTCCCCACCGCAGAAGGACCGCTCTTCGTCGACCTGGAGACCTGTTGCCGAGGGCCGGTCGAGTTCGACCTCGCGCACGCCCCCGACGAGGTCGCCGACCACTACCCGGACGTCGACAGGGAACTACTGCGCCGGTGCCGCACGCTCATGACGGCGATGATCGCCGCCTGGCGATGGGACCGGGACGACCGTTTCCCCGACGGACGACGGCAGGGCATCGAGTGGATCGCCCGGCTCCGGGCCGCGACGGGCGCCGACGGCGCCGGTCTTCGGTGACGGATCGGGTCTTGTCGTGGGGGCACTCCCCTGTGAACATCTCGCTATGGAACAGAGCAGCGCCCACGAGCGCCTGCGCGCTGCCCGATCGTGGTTCGGCGCCCGGAACGTCTACCTCGACACCGCCACCCATGGCCTGACACCCGGGCCGGCCCTCCGGGCACTGGAGAAGCACACCCGCGAGGTGGCCGAAGGAGGCTTCTCCCCCGCCGAGGCCGACGCCGGGGTCGAACGCGCCCGCGCCTCCTACGCCCGGTTGACGGGGGTGACCCCCGACCGGGTCGCCCTCGGCACCCACACCGCCCAGTTCACCGGGACCGTCGCCGCGAGCCTTCCGGAGGGCGCGGAGGTGCTGGTGGCCGAACGCGAGTTCAGCTCCACCGTGCACCCCTTCTCCACCCGTGAGGGGCTGAGGGTGCGCGAGGTCCCCCTGGAACGGCTGCCCGAGGAGGTCGGCCCCTCGACCGCGCTCGTGGCGGTGTCGGCGGCGCAGTCCTCCGACGGCGCGCTCGCCCCTCTGGACGACCTGGTGGCGGCCTGTTCCGACCGCGATACCCGCCTGCTGGTCGACACCACCCAGTCCGCCGGCTGGCTTCCCTTGGACGACGACCGCTTCGACTACGTGGTGTGCAGCGCCTACAAGTGGCTGCTGGGGACCCGGGGCTCGGCCTTCCTGTCCGGGACCGCCGAGGCCCTGGCCGCGCTGCGGCCTCGGGCGGCGAACTGGTACGCGGGGGCCGAACCGTGGGGGTCGCTGTACGGGGCGGCCCTGGAACAGGGATCCGACGCCGGGCGGCTGGACCTGGCCCCGGTGTGGCCGGCCTGGGTGGCGTTGGAACGTTCCCTGGATCTGATCGAGGAGGTGGGGGTCGCCGCGATCCACGAGCACGACACCGCCCTGGCCGACCGCTTCCGCGCCGAGCTCGGGCTGGAGGGCGCCGGGTCGGCGATCGTGTCCGTGCCGGTCCGGGAGGGCACGGCCGCGCGGTTGGCCGAGGCGGGTGTGAAGGCCTCGGTCCGGAACGGGCGGCTGCGCCTGTCGTTCCACCTGTACAACACCGAGGACGACGTGGACCGGCTGTCGGAGGCGCTCGCCGGTTCCCTCTGAGCCCGCGCACGCGGCCGGCCCCCGCCCATCACGCTCACGCGGGGCGGGGGCCGGACCGGTCGGGATCAGCCCTTGGGGCCGACGACGAACACCGGGATACGGCGGTCGGTCTTGCGCTGGTAGTCGGCGTAGGGCGGGTAGGCGGCCACGGCCCGCTCCCACCACAGCTCCCGCTCGTCGCCCTCGACCTCGCGCGCGGTGGCGGCGAAGGGTTCGGGCCCGTCCTGGAGCGCCACCTCGTCGGGGGCGGCGCGCAGGTTGTGCACCCAGGCCGGGTCCTCGGGGGCTCCGCCCTGGGAGCCGATCACCGCGTACAGGCCGCCGTGCTCGACCTTCATGACGGCGGACTTGCGGACCTTGCCGCTCTTGCGTCCGCGCGTGCTGAGGATGACGACCGGCATCCCCGTGTCCATGAGGGTGTCGCCCTCGCGACCGCCGGTGCGTTCGTACAGTTCCACCTGGTCGCGGACCCACTGTGAGGCGCTCGGCTCGTATTCTCCGGGCAGGATGTCGTGCGTGGCCATCTCTCTCCCTGGCTCAGGCGAGGTCGTCGGATCACCCCGATGGTGGCACGGGAGGCCCCGTCCGGGGCGCGCGACATGCGTACCGCGGCCCCGGCGGGATCGGACGGTCAGAAGATGACGCCGCAGAAGGGGGCGTCGTGGCGGTGCAGGGCGGTGTCGAGTCGGGCCGTGGCGCCCGGGGTGTGCTCGGTGATCAGACCCGCCCGCAGGTAGCCGGTGAGCGAGGTCCGGCCGAGGTGGGCCGAGCCCAGGTGGTGGACGTCCAGGGACAGATCGGGCGCGGCGTCGGTGGCCTCGACCCGGGCGCCGTCGGTGTCGGCCTTGATCCGCCACCGTCCGGCGTTCCAGGGCGCGTACCGGTCGGCGACCTCCAGGACGCCCTCGAAGGGCGCGGCGTAGGGACGCTCGGACAGAGCACCGGGGACGTCGACCAGGCGCACCCACAGCGAGGGGAAGAGCTTGGCCGGGGCACGGCCCCGGTCGGGGAGCAGGTGGTGCAGCGGGCAGTCGGCCGGGAGGAAGGAGAACTCGACCCGGGAGACCAGGTCCCGGTTGAACAGATGCTCGAACAGGGCGGTCCAGACGGTGGGGGCGGTGGCGACGATCTCCTGGACGTACACCTCGCCCTGGGCGCCGTCGTCGGCCCACCGGGCCTTGGTGCGGTACAGGGCGTAGCCCAGCGGTCCCTCCGCCCCGTACACCACGACCGCCATCATGGGGCTGCGCCCTTCGCGGCGATCGGGGGTGTCGCGCAGGGTCCGGTCCCACCAGGGCTCGGTCCGGCGGAACTGTCCGACCCTGGTCGAGGCGAAGGCGTCGTGGACGCGCTCCAGGTCGGCGCGGACCGCCGCCGGCTCCCGCAGGACGACCTTCAGGTCCGGGTCGCGGGGAGCGTCGGCCCGCAGCACGTCGTGGGGGCTGGAGATCGAGATCTCGTCCATCTCGTGACAGGCGACGCCGTAGCCGAAGCGCTCGTAGATGGAGCCCTCCGACGCCCACAGGGCGGCGTAGCGCACCCCCTGCTCATGGATGTCGGCGAGCTGACGGCGCATGATCGCGCTCAGGACGCCGCGCCGACGATAGGTGGGCCACACGCCCACACCGGTCACACCGGCCACGGGGACGGGCCCGCCGGGCATGGTCATCTCGAAGGGGAAGTGGTTGGCCGAGCCGATGATCTCCTCGGTTCCTTCGGTGTCGTCCACAGCGACGAGGAGGCGTTCGTAGCCCATCACGTCGTGCAGAAGGCGGGATCGTTCGAGCAGGGCCTCGAGTTCCTCGCCGAACAGGAGCGCCTGCCCGACCACGCGCATCGCCTCGGCGAAGTCGTCGCGGTCGCCGTGGCGCACCGTCCATTCTCTGCGGGTCGTGTTCACGGTCTTCTCCTCGGGTTCGCCGGCCATGATCGATGGTTATCAGGTCGGAGAAAGATCGAGCCACAGGTTTTTCACACGTCACACCCTCGATCGGCGCCGTCGAGAGCGGCGCGAGAACCGGGTTCCCGTTCGAACCCGGAGCCGCACCCGGGTGAGTAATCCGCCCCCTCTCAGGGCAGGCTCTGTTCGTGACGACACGACGATTCCCTCCCTCCTCCCCCGCTCCCTCCCTGGTCGTGGGGGTGGACGCCGGGGGCACGACCACCCGCGCCCTGGTGACCACCCTGGACGGCGTCCCCTTGGGCGAGGCCCGGGCCGGCGGGGCCAACCCCAACGCGCACGGCCCCGAACGGGCCGCCGAGCAACTGACCGAGGCGATCGGTTCCGCCCTGGACCGGGCCGGGCCGACGGCGCGCGGTTCGGTGGTCGCGGCCGTGGTCGGTCTGGCCGGGGTGTCTCTCCTGCGGGACGACACGATCCGCGAACACATGGGGGACGCGCTGGTCAAGGCCGGCCTGAACCCGGGCGGGGACGAGTTCGTCGGGGACGACGAGGTCGCCTTCGCCTCGGGCACCCCCGAGCCCCACGGCACCGTCCTCATCGCCGGGACCGGGGCGATCGCCACCCGGATCGAAGGGCGGCGCCGTGTCAGGACCGCCGACGGGATAGGCTGGCTGATCGGGGACGAGGGCTCGGCGTTCTGGATCGGGCACCAGGCCGCCCGGGAGACCGCTCGACAGATGAGTCTGGGCGGGGAGCTCAGTCCGCTGGCCCGTGCCGTGGCCAAACGGGTGGTCCCTGGGCGACGCCCCACCGGGGAGTACCGGCCCGAGGAGCACGCGCGCGACTTCGCCCGGACCCTGACCGCCGCCCCGCCGATCGGTCTGGCCGAGTTCGCCCCGCTGGTGACCGAGGCGCATCGACAGGGCGATCCGTCGGCCGAGGTGATCGTGAACGCCGCCGCCGGGCACCTGGCCCAGTCGGTGCACCAGGTCCGGGTGCCGGGCGAACGTCTGCCGGTGGTGCTGGCGGGCGGGGTGCTCATCCGGTCCGCGCCGATCCGGGAGGCGTTGACCCACAAGCTGACCCTGGGCACCGGGGCGCCCGTGCTGCGGGCCGGTCGCACGGAGGGGGCCGCAGCCTGGCTGGCGGCGGTGAACGCCGGTGTGGACGGCGACGACCCCGCGCTGCACGCCGCCTTCACCGGCGCGGATCCGGCCGCCCCCTCGGTCCCGGCCTGATCGGCGCCGGTTTGCTCCGTTCCGTCACGGTGCCCTACTGTGTATCGGGTTAGGCTTGCCTAACCTACAGGAGAGGGGACTCCGTGACGGAGCGGCGGACACGTCCGAAGAGAATCGTCCACACCGGCCGGGTCGAGCGCGTCGAACGCCCGACCCCGCACATGGTCCGGGTCGTGCTGGGCGGTGAGGGCCTGGCCGCGTTCGAGACCTCCGGGGTCACCGACTCCTACGTGAAGCTGCTGTTCCCGCCGCCCGCCCCCGGCGACCCCGAGCCCTACGACGTCGAGGCGATCAAGGCCGAACGGCCGCGCTCGGAGTGGCCGGTCACCCGCACCTACACGGTGCGCGCCTGGGACCCGCGGACCCGCGAGCTCACCATCGACTTCGTCTATCACGGCGACGTCGGCCTGGCCGCCGTCTGGGCCGCCCAGGCCCGCCCCGGCGACCTCCTGCGCTTCTTCGGCCCCGGCGGTACCTACGCCCCCGCCGCCGAATCCGACTGGCACCTGCTGGTCGGAGACGAGAGCGCGCTGCCCGCCATCGCCGCCTCCCTGGAACAGCTGCCCGAAGGCGCCACCGCGCACGTGTTCCTGGAGATCGAGGACGCGGCGGAGCGTCAGGAGCTGAGGACCCCGGAGGGCGTCCACGTGCGGTGGCTGCACCGCGAGGGCACCCGGGTGGGATCGCTCCTGGTGCCGGCCCTGAAGGAATGGACCTTCCCCGAGGGGGACCTCCAGGCCTTCGTCCACGGCGAGGCCGGGATGGTGCGCGAACTGCGTCGACTGTTGCGCGTGGACCTGGGGGTCCCCAAGGAGCGTCTGTCGATCTCCGGCTACTGGCGACTGGGCCGCAACGAGGACGGCTGGCAGGCCTCCAAGGCCGAGTGGAACCAGAGCGTGGAGGCCGAGGAGGCCGCCGCCCTGCGCGAGCGCGTCGACGTCTAGACGTCGAGCGCCTCCAAGGCCACGATGTAGCCCTCGTTGTAGGTGGGGAACTGGGGAACGGAGTCGCGCAGCGTCTCCACCGACAGCCCCGTCCGGATCGCCAACGCCACGGTGTGGATCCACTCCGAGGCCATCGGTCCGAAGGCCCAGGCCCCCACCAGCACGCCCCGCCCGCGATCGGCCACCAGACCCAGGCGCCCGATCGGATCGGTGGCGTAGGTCCAGGGCCGGGCCAGGACCTCGGTGAGGTCGACCTCTGAGGTGGTCACGTCCACCCCCTGGTCACGGGCCTGCTCCTCGGTGAGCCCCACGGCCGCGATCTCGGGGTGGGAGAACACCACGCGGGGCACGCCCGTGTAGTCGGCGACGCGCGAGCCCCCGAGGACGTTGTCGGCCACCACCCGCCCCTGGTACTTGGCCACGTGCGTGAACATGGAGCGCGCGGTCACGTCCCCCACCGCCCACAGTCCCGGGGCCACCCGACAGTGTTCGTCCACCGGCAGAGAGCCCCGGTCCGGCTCCACCCCGAGGTCGGCCAGGCCCAGTTCGTCGCCGCGAGGACGACGTCCGGTGGCCAGCACCACGACGTCGGCGTGGACACGGGAGCCGTCCGAGAGTTCGGCCACCACCCCGCCCCCCTCACGCGCCACCGAGGACACCTCGGCGCCGGTGCGCACGGTGACGCCCTCGGCCTCGAACCTCTCGGTGACGAGCCCGCACAGGCGGGGGTCCTCACGGTCCAGCAGCCGGGGGCCGCGCTGGACGATGGTGACCTCCGAGCCCATGTCGGCGAGGAACCCGCCCAGTTCGATCCCGACCGCGCTGCCGCCGATCACCAGGGCCCGCGAGGGGATCTCGGTGAGGTTCGTGGCCTCCCGGTTGGTCCACACCAGGTCCGGGCCCAACCGGTCCAGCCCCTCGACCGGCGGGCGGATCGGGGACGAACCGGTGGCGACCACGACGTGGTCGGCGGTCACCTCGGTGCCCGCCACCTCCACCCGCCAGGGGTCGCGCCCCACGATCCGGGCGGCCCCGCGCAGCACCAGGGCTCCGCGGTCCCGATAGTTCTCGGCCTGGGCGCTGTCGTCCAGGTGGCGGACCATGCCGTCCCGGTAGGAGCGCAGCTCGGACCACTTCCGGTCCGGACGGGAGAGCCCGGCCACGTCGGCCGCCTCCTCCCGCGCCTCGGGCGAACGCAACAGGACCTTGGTGGGGATACAGGCGTAGTAGGCGCACTCCCCGCCGATCAGTTCCCGCTCGACCACCGCCACACGTCGTCCCTCGGTGAGCAGTCGGTCGGCGACCACCTCACCGCCGGGCCCCATTCCGATGACGATCGCGTCCACGTGTTCCATGTTCCCCGTCCTCGGTTCGCCGGATCTCCTCCCCGATGGTGTCGGCACGCGCGTCGGCGGGAGGGAACCGACACGCCTGTCGACTCCCCCGAAGGGGATCGTCTCAACCGCGATCGCGCCGCCAGATCCGCGAGGGGACCGGCACCTCGTGCGAAACGGCCGGACCGCACGCGCGGGGGACGGGGCGGGCGTGATGGAATCATCGGCATCGCCCCACCTCGCGCAAGGAACCCTCCACCGGCCATGTCCACTCAGAACGTCCTTCTCGTCCTCGACCTCCTCGGGATCTTCGCCTTCGCCCTGGACGGGGCCCTGACCGCGATCCGCACCGCGCGGGTCGACATCGTCGGGGTGATGGCACTGGGGGTGGTGACCGCCATCGGCGGCGGCGTCATACGCGACGTCCTGCTCGGCGAGACCCCGGCCACCTTCCAGGACTGGCGCTACCTGACCACCGCGCTGGCCGGCGGCACACTGGCGTTCTTCCTCAGCCGTCGGCTCACCCACCTGGCCAAACCGATCCTGTTGTTCGACGCCGCCGGGCTGAGTCTGTTCGCGGTCATCGGGGCGACCAAGGCCCTGGCCTTCGGGTTCGGACCGCTCCAGGCGGTCCTGCTGGGCGTGCTCAGCGCGGTGGGCGGAGGCACCATCCGCGACGTCCTGCTCAACCGGGTGCCCACCGTGCTCAGCGCCAACTCGCACCTGTACGCGATCCCCGCGATGCTCGCCGCCGGGATCGTGGTCCTGGCCGACCTGGTCGGGTTCTCCGCCGGGTGGATCGCGGTGGTCGGCGCCCTGGTCTGCTTCACCCTCCGGACGCTGGCGTTGCGTTACCGCTGGAACGCGCCCAACCCTCCCGGCGCCCCGCCCCTGTGACCGACGCGAAGTCCACGGACGCCGGGTTTCGGTCGGTTCCGAGGAAAGAGCGAAGTGCCGAGAACGGCCCCTTTCCCGACCGCTCATGGGATAATCGCCCGGGAGGACGGAACGCGAGGTTCCCCCTCGCCCGCGCCGGTCGCGAGAGCCGGATCCACGGGTGTCGGGGCCGTGCGAACGGCCCCGGGGCCACGGCTCCCGAACGTCCCTCCCCCAGGGCGACGAGGGACCCGGGTTCCGGCCGAATCGGTCCCCTTCCCCACGAAAGGGAACCGGAAAACGGCCCGTACAGAAGAGGAGTCTTTTTCGGTGAGCCCCCACCCCCCCGGACCCGTTCCGCTCCCCCACCCCTCCGATGACGAGGAGGAGAGCGCACGCCCCATCAGGGTGCTCGTGGTGGACGACCACGCCCTGTTCCGACGCGGGCTGGTCTCGGTCCTGGACGACGAGGACGACATCGACGTCGTCAACGAGGCCGGGGACGGGGACGAGGCGGTCCGACTGGCCACCGAACTGCGCCCCGACGTGGTCCTCATGGACGTGATGATGCCCGGCTCCACCGGCATCGAGGCCTGCCCCCGCATCCGCGCGGCCGTCCCCGAGGTCAAGTTCGTGATGCTGACCATGAGCGAGGACGAGAGCGACCTGTTCGAGGCGTTGAAGGCCGGCGCCACCGGCTACCTGCTCAAGGAGATCGCGGTCACCGACATCTCCCGGGCCGTGCGCACCATCGCCCGGGGCCGGTCGTTCATCGAACCCTCCATGGCCACCAAGCTGATCGCCGAGTTCGCCGAGTTGGCCAAACAGGACAGCTCCCCTCCGGCCAGGGCGGAGCTGCCCCAGCTCACCCCCCGCGAGACCGAGGTGCTGAAGCTGCTGGCGCGTTCGATGAACAACCGTGAGATCGGCGAACGGCTGTTCATCACCGAGAACACCGTGAAGAACCACGTGCGCAACATCCTGGAGAAGCTCCAGGTGCACTCGCGCACCGAGGCCGCCATCTACGCCGTGCGCGCCCAATACGTCGCCTGACCCGGACCACTGAGAGGGCCGTGTCCGCCGTCCCCGGAGGGAGCACGTTCAGGTGGGCCTTCGACCGGGGCGCTCCGCCTCACCGCCCCGAGAACCCCTCGGCCGCGACTACCGGAGGCTGCTGACCGCCGGCGCCCTGGGCAACCTCGGGGACGGCATCGCCCTGGTCGCCCTGCCCTGGTACGCGTCCACCCTCACCGACGACCCCCTGGCGATCTCCGCCGTCGCCATGGCCACCCGGCTGCCCTGGCTCCTGCTCGCCCTGGTGGCGGGTGTGGTCGGGGACCGCGTCGATCGACGGCGGTTGATGGTGATGGCCGCGAGCGGTAAGGCCGCCGTCCTGGTGGCGATGACCCTCCTGGTGGCCCTGGATGTGGCGAGCCTTCCGGTGGTGCTCCTGGTGGCCTTGGCCGTGGGGGTCTGCGAGGTCTTCTTCGACAACACCGCGCAGTCGATCCTGCCCTCCGTGGTGCCGCGAAGCCGCCTGGAGCGGGCCAACGGCACCCTGTGGAGTGTGGAGGAGGTCGCCGGCCGTTTCGTGGGAACCCCCGTCGCCGGTTTCCTCGTGGCCCTGTCCATGGTGTGGACCTTCGGTCTCCAGGCCCTGCTCGTGGCCTGCGCCGTCCTGGTCCTCCTGAGCATGCGGGGCGACTTCCGCCCGGCGCCGGTGGACGGGCAGGACCGGGGGTCGCCCCGCCACATGCTCCTCGACGGTGTGCGGTGGCTGTGGCGCCACCGCCTCCTGCGGACCCTGGCGGTCTTCCTGGGGGCGTCGAACCTGGCCGCCTCCATGAACGCCGCGGTCCTGGTGCTCTTCGCCCAGGACGTGCTCGGCCTCAACTCGCGTGGTTACGGACTCCTGCCCACCGCGGTCGCGGTCGGGATGGTGGTCGGCGCCCAGGTGGTGCCCTGGATGGTCCCGTACGTACCGCCCGGCGCCGCCCTGACCCTGGTCTTCGTCGTCCAGGGTGCGGCCTATGTCGCCGTCGCCGTCGTACCCGACGCTCTGCTGTTCGCCGGGCTCTGGACACTGATCGGGTTCGCCACCGTGTGGTGGAACGTGGTCACCCTCTCGCTGCGTCAACGCCTCATCCCCGGCCGCCTGCTCTCCCGGGTCCTGTCCGCCTATCGCACGATCGGTTGGGGGGTCGCGCCGATCGGGATGCTCATGGCGGGGTCGCTCGCCTCCCTGCTCGAACCGATCCTCGGGCGTCAGAACGCACTGTCGGTCCCCTTCCTGGCCTCGGGGGCGCTCAGCCTCGTCCTGGCCCTGGTGGCGGCACGAAAGCTGACCACGAAGCGGATCCGGGCGGCCGAGACGGCGGCCGGGGTCTGAGGAGGGGTGTGGAAAACGGGTGGTGTTCAGGTTTCGGGGGTGTCAGGGTGGCGCGCATGATCTCGACAGTGCTGAACGTGGCCATCGACTGTGAGGACGCCTACGGGCTCGCGCGTTTCTGGAGCGCGGTGACCGGACGTCCCGTCCATCCGGAGAGCAGGCCGGGCGACGAGGAGACCCTGGTGGAGATGGCCGAGGGGCCGACCCTGTACTTCAACCAGGTGCCCGAGGCCAAGACGGTCAAGAATCGGATCCACCTGTGTCTGCGCCCCGACACCTCGCGGGAGCGGGAGGTCGAGCGGCTGCTGGGGCTGGGCGCCACCTTCGTCGCCGACCATCGGCGCCCCGACGGTTCGGGCTGGGCGATCCTCGCCGACCCCGAGGGCAACGAGTTCTGCGTCCTGCGCGGCGAGGACGACGCGCCCGTCCACTAGCGGGCAAGGGTCCGTGCGGCGGCGCGGCGCAGGGTGGTGACCATGGCGGACACCGGTTCGGTCGGACGACGGCGGTGCACCGTGTAGATCTCCCGGGCCAGACGGGCCCCGCGCAGAGGACGGGCGACCCACCCGTCTCCGTGCGCGGCCCCCAGGATGCTCCGCGGGAGGAGGGCCACCCCCATGCCCGCCTCGATCAGGGCCAGCGCCACCTCGTAGTCGCGGGTCTCGTAGGCGACCCGCAAGCGTACCCCCGCCGCCTCGGCCGCCGCGTCCAGACTGACCCGGTTGTGGATGCCCGGGGCCCCGCAGATCCAGTCCTCGTCGGCCAGTTCGGCCAGGGAGAGCTCCCCGTCGGCGAGCGGGTGACCGGCCGGGGCCGCCACCATGAGCGGATCCACCAGGAGCCGCTCCCGGTGCAGGCCGCCCGTGCGGGGCGGAGGGACGCCCGGATAGCGGTGGGTGATGAGCAGGTCGAGGTCGCCGGAGGTGACCAGGTCGTGGCCTCCGGGCGGTTCGATGTCGGACAGCGACAGGCGCACGTGGGGATGTTCGTGGCCGAACACCGCCAGGGCCTCGGGCAGCAGCACCTTGCCCGCGCTGGCGAAGGCGCCCAGGGAGAGACGGTCCGCCCGCTCCCCCGAGACGGCGCGTACCGCGGCCTCGGCGTCGCGCAGTTCGCCCAGGACGCGTTCCCCGTGTTCGAGCAGGACACGGCCGGCCTCGGTGAGCGTGGCGCCGGTGCGTCCGCGTTCGACCAGCCGGCAGCCGAGTTCGGTCTCCAACTTGGTGAGCTGTTGCGACAGGGCCGAGGGGGTGAAGGAGAGCCGTTCGGCGGCGGCCGCGATCGATCCGGCGCGCGCGATCTCGACCAGGACCCGCACCCGATTGGCGTCCAGCATCCGGCCTCCCCTCGCGACATTCCGTACCGAATCAAAGTCTGACACAAAGTTTCGCTTAATCATCTTTAGCAGACACAACTTTAAGTTAATCGCCGGTAGCGGCAGAGTGGGACCATGAGCACCACGACCGCGCCCGCAGTGCCCACGGCCACCGACGTCCGTGCCGCCGCCGAACGCATCTCCCCCCACACCAGACGAACCCCGGTGATGCGCGCCGAGATCGACGGGCGGACCCTCACCCTGAAGCTGGAGCAGCTCCAGCGCACGGGCGCCTTCAAGCTGCGCGGCGCGCTCAACGCCCTCATGGGCGGCGAGCCCACCGACCGGGTCATCACCGCCTCCGGTGGCAACCACGGTCTGGGCGTGGCCACCGCCGCGAAGATCCTGGGCGTGCGGGCCACGGTCTACGTCCCCGAGACGGTCCCCGAGGCCAAGGCCGTCCCCTTGGCCGCGACCGGGGCCGAGATCGTCCGGGTGGGCGAGCACTACGCGGTGGCCGCCGAGGCCGCCCGTCACCAGGCGGAGACCGAGGGGATCCGCTACCTGCACGCCTTCGACGACGCCCTCGTGGTGGCCGGTCAGGGCACCGTGGGGCTGGAGGTGGCGGCCGACGCCCCCGAGTGCGACACGATCGTGGTGGCCGTGGGCGGCGGCGGTCTGGCGGCCGGGGTGCGGCTGGGAGCGGACGGCCGTCGTGTGGTCGCGGTCGAGCCCGAGGGCTGCCAGAGCATGCACGCGGCGATGGCGGCGGGACATCCGGTCACCACCCCGGTGGAGTCCGTGGCGTCCTCGGCGTTGGGCGCCGCCACCCTGGGCCGGGTGCCCTTCGAGGTGCTGCGCGCCCACCCGGTGACGCCCGCGCTGGTCAGCGACGCCGAGATCATCAGCGCCCAGACCCGTCTGTGGCAGGAGTTCCGGATCGCCACCGAGCCCGCCGCGGCCGTCCCCTTCGCCGCCTGGCTGGCCGGACGCGTGCCCGGCGAGAACCCGTGCCTGGTGGTGTGCGGGGCCAACGCGGACTGGCGTCCGGTCGACTGACCGGGGCCGGAACCCTTCCACGGGGGTGTGCGTTCGACCGTTCTCCCCCGTTTCCCTCCCTTTGGGTGACCTGGCGCACTCTATGTGTGCCACGCCATTGTTACCGCCGGGTCACCCTTACATTGGGTGCGGCGTTCGTCCGACCATCCCAAGGGAGAACACGTGCTCTACGGTGCGTTGCGGCAGACCGCGGCGATCCTCGCCCGGACCTTGTGCCGCCCGACCATCGAGGGCCGTGAGAACGTCCCCGCCACCGGGTCGGTCATCCTGGCCAGCAACCATCTGTCCTTCGTCGACAGCGTCGTCATCCCGTTGTCGGTCCCCCAGCGCCGCGTCCGCTTCCTCGCCAAGTCCGACTACTTCGAGACCCCCGGGGTCAAGGGACGGCTCACCAAGACGATGTTCGGCGCCTTGGGCGCCATGCCGGTCCGACGCGGCAGCTCGCGCGACGCCATGGTGGCCCTGGAGACGATGTTGGACCGGCTCAACGAGGGCGAGGCCTGCGTGGTCTACCCCGAGGGCACCCGTTCCCGGGACGGACGCCTGTACCGGGGCCGCACCGGCGTCGCCCATCTGGCGCTGGAGTCCAAGTCCCTGGTCGTGCCGGTCGGGATCAGCGGCACCCAGAAGGTCCAGCCGGTGGGCGCCGGCGTTCCGCGCCCGCACCCCTTCACCGTGCGGTTCGGCGAACCCCTGAACTTCTCCACCGGCTTCGACCACCTGACACCGGCCAAGGCCCGCAGGGCCATCACCGACCGGGTCATGGACGCCATCCACGAGCTGACCGGCCAGGAGCGGGCCGACACCTACAACGACCACGGCTCCGCCGACTGATCCGGCCCGATGCCCTCCGCCTGTGGACGGCCCGACGGGGTGGCGTCGCCGCCGTAGCGGTCCAGGAGACGACGTGAGAGGGCGAGCGTGCCCTCGGTCGATCTCGGCGGGAGCGGCGCCCCTCGTCTGAGGAACCGGTCGGCGTGCTCGGTGAGCCGATCGTCGAGCCGCGCCTGGGCGCGGTCCGGTTCGTGCACGGCCAGTGAGGCCCCCTCGCCCCAGGACTCCCAACGCGGACGGTAGTAGCCGCCGACCAGCCCCGACCACAGACGTCCGGCGTAGTCGTCGAGCCGGGGGTCGTCCAGGGTGGTCCAGACGGTGAGGATGCGGCGGGCGTTGTCGGTCAGGACCCGGTGATCCTCGGTGCCGGTGGCCCAGGAGGTCGCCTTGGCCTCCCAGGTCCGGTAGCGGTACTCGGGGCGGGTCTCCAACAGGGCGTCCAGGTCGTCGAAGACCTCCAGGAACCGTTCCAGGCCTCCTTCGGGGAGCTCCGGGTGGTGGTCGAGGTGTTCGACCATCTCCAGGTAGCGGTGGTCGGCGACCCGGGACAGGACCGCCATGGCCACGTCGACCAGGTCGTGCCCCAACGGCCCCTCGACCGCGAGAGGGTCGGTCTCGGCCCCGGCCACCAGGCGTTCCCAGGCCGCGAGCAGGTCGGGCCAGGGGTACCAGACCAGGGCGGTGACCTCGGCCCGGAGCGCGGACGAGTCCTCCAGGTGCCGGTAGTGGGGCCGCAGGGTGAGGACCCCGTTGAACTGTTCGGGGAAAATCCGCACGCCCGAGGCGCCCAGGACGGTGCGCAGCAGCCCCCGCCACCCCTCCAGGAGCGCCGGGTCGTGACCCGGGCCGTAGCGCTGTGCGACGAAGTCGGGCAGCCATTCCTCCTCGACCCGTCCGGTCCGGGTCCAGGCCTGGTCGACGACCAGTTCGAAGAAGGCCGGGTTGTTGCGGGTGGCCTCCATGGACAGACCGATCCCCTCCGGCGGGTGGGCGGAGTCCTTCGCCGCGCCGATCCGGTCCACGGCCCCTTGGAGATCGGCCATCGGGTCGGTCCGGCCACCGAAGTTCAGCAGGGCGCACCAGGTCCAGGGCGTGCCGCCGAAGGCGTGGAAGCGACTCCACTGGGGGTCGTACTCGGCCCACAGGTCGAGCAGGTGCAGATGGTCGTCGGGGATGGCGTCGAGGAAGGCCTCGACGCGTTCGGGGCTCCAGAAGTCGCTCTGGTAGGAGAAGGGCCAGGTCTGGAGGAACCACACCGCGTGGGGATCGGCCCGGGTGAGCCCCTCGATGGTGGCGCGGGCGACCACTCCGGGAAAGCCGGGATCGGAGTCGACCGGGATCATCTCGATGAAGGGGTCGATCGCGTACTGGTGGTCGGTGCCGAAGAGCGCCTTCTGGGTCTGGACGATCTCGGCGCAGAGCGTGGTGTAGAGGGGATCGGTGGGGACGAGGACGTGGGTGACCAGGCCCTGCCAGGTGCGACTCCCGGTCCGGCCGGGGGCCAGAGAGGGCGGGACGTGTCCGGTGAACCCGGGCAGGACCGGGGCCATGCCCAGCGCGCGCTGGCGCTCCAGCACCCGGCGCCCCAGCTCGCGGTGGCCCTCGATCCACGACAGGGGCATCGGTCCGGCGAAGTGGTCCAGGTTCCCCATGTACTGCCAGGGCAGGTAGCCGGGGCCGCCGATGAACTCCCGGACCCGTTCCTCGTCCATCCCGAGCCGGACGTAGGTGTCGTACAGGACGGCCTCGTGCCCGCTCAGGGTGAGCGGCGTGGTGACGCCGTGCAGCGCCATCCAGTCGATCTCGCGTTCCCAGTCGGCCCAGTTCCAGTAGGCGGCCGTGTAACCGGTGGTGCAGAAGTTGAGGTGATAGGTCCGGTCGACCTCGGCCGCGCCGCGCGTGGGCGGGGCGTCGGGCAGGGAGGAGACCGGTAGCGGGAGGACGGTGTCCCAGGACACCGAACGCCCGCACACCCGCCGCAGATAGGTGTGCAGCCCCACGGCGGCCGCGATCGGATCGGTCGCCGAGACCGTGAGCGTCCCGCCGTCGGCGCGGTACTCGAAGGAGCGCCGCTCGTCCTCGTGCTCGCGCAGGCGCAGCGGTCGATGCGCGGAGCCGAGGATCCGACGGGCCAGTGCGTCGATGGCGGCGCCCCATGCGGGCGTGTCCCGTGCGTCCTCGATCATCCGCGTGCCCATTCGGTCAGGATACGAATCGATTACGTACAGTACATAACCATATTCGGTATGGATAGAAGCGGAACGGGTAGGGCGTGTGCACGCGCCCTGTCCCCGCGGTCCCACCACCGGCCGATCCCGACCCACGGAGGGCGCGATGTCCCCTCGTTCAGAGACGACCGCCCCCGGTCCGCCCCCGCGGCGGGCCGGTCCCGTCGCGGCGGGCGCGGCCTCGATCCTCCTGCTCACCTCGTGCGCCGTGCTGACCGCCGGGGACCGGCTGGACAACGTCCCCCACGACGTCTCCACCGACATCACCGACGAACCGGTCGAGCTGGTCGTGGCCTACACCGACGATCCGCCCGTCACCGAGCTCGTCGAGGGGTTCACCGAACTCCACCCCAACGTCTCGATCGAACTCCAGCAGACCCCGTTCAGCGACTACATCAAGACCGTCACGCTCGCGATGTCCTCGGAGGACCCGCCCGACCTGGCCCAGTACAACCCGGGCGCCATGCGATCGCTCATCCCGGGCGGCTACGTGCTCGACCTGGATCCCTACTCCGAGGCCTACGACTGGGAGGGGTCCTTCCCGGCCGCGAGCCTGGAGCCGCTGCGCGCCGACGAGGACGCCGCCCGCTTCGGCGAGGGGAGTCTGTACGCGGCGCCCGGCGCGCTCTCGGTCATCGGGGTGTTCTACAACCGGGAACTGTTGGCGAAGGCCGGAGTGGAGGAGCCGCCCACCACCCTCGACGAGTTCGAGGAGGCCCTGGAACGGGTCGCGGCGGCCGGCATCGTCCCGTTCGACGTCGGCGGACTGGGGGTGGGCGGCATCCACCTGTGGAACGCGCTGCTCAACGCCCACGGAGATGGAGGGGCCTACCGCGACTGGGTACACGGGGTCCCGGACTCCACCATCGAGACCCCCTCCGCGCTGGAGGCGACCCGGACCTTCACCCGCTGGGTGGAGGCCGGATACGTGCCCGTGAGCGCCAACGCCACCTCCGACGACGACGCCAGGGCCGACTTCGCCACGGGGAGCGGCGCCTTCCTGGTCACCGGCAACTGGGCCGCCTTCGAACTGGACGAGGCGATGGGAGAGAACGTCGGCTTCTTCCCGATGCCCGGCGTCGACGCCGACCAGGAGCCCCTGATCTCCGGCTCCAGCGTCTCCTTCGTCGTGTCCTCGCAGACCGAACACCCCGACGTGGCCGCCGCCTTCCTGGACCACCTGAGCTCGCCCGAGTCGGCGCGGATCCAGCTCGGGGCCGGGTTCATGCCGGTGGACACCGACGTGACCGCACAGGAGGGAGGCGTGTTGGAGGAGATCAACACGGCCTACACGCGGGTGGCCGAGGAGGAGGGCATCGTCCCCTTCCCCGACTTCGTCACCCCCGGCATGATCGACCGGCTCACCCCGGGCGCCCAGGGGCTGACGTCGGGGACCCTCGACGAGGAGGCCTTCCTCGCCGAGATCCAGACCGAATGGGACCGGGTCCATGGCCGGTAGCGCGCTCCTCCGACGCGGGAGGGAGGAGACCGGGCGGCGTCCGGGCGGTCGTGGAAGAGGGGGACGCTCCCGGTGGCGGGCCTGGCTCTACCTGCTGCCCGCGCTGGTCGTCTACCTGGGCTTCGCGGTCTACTCGGGGCTCAACACGCTGCTGTTCTCGTTCCTGCACTGGGACGGGTTCCAGACCCCGGCCTGGGCCGGACCGGACAATTACGCCCGGGTGCTCACCGACCCGCTGCTGTCCGGGGCGATCCTCAACGCCCTGGTGCTCATCGTCTTCTTCTCGCTGATCCCGATCGCCGTGGGGCTGCTGCTCACCGGGCTGCTCCTGGGGCGGGTGCGGCGCGGGATGACCTTCTACCGCACCGTGTTCTTCCTGCCCCAGGTGCTGCCGTTGGTGGCGGTGGGCACCACCTGGCGCTGGCTGTACGCCGACGACGGCATGATCAACCAGGCGTTGGAGGCGGTGGGGGCCGGCTTCCTGACCCGCGCCTGGCTGGGCGACCACGATCTGGCGCTGTTCGCGCTGGGGCTGATCGGCACCTGGTGCATGAGCGGCCTGTGCATGGTGCTGTTCCTGAGCGGGGCCCAGCGGATCGACCCGTCGCTGAACGAGGCGGCCGCCATCGACGGGGCCGGGCCGGTCCGCAGGTTCATGAACGTGACCCTGCCCGGGCTGCGCCGCGAGATCGGTATCGCCGCGGTCATCACCACCATCGCCGCGCTGGCCGGCTTCGATCTGGTGTTCGTCACCACCAACGGCGGCCCGGCCGGACAGACCAACGTGCCGGCGCTGCTGGTGTACCGGCTCGCCTTCAACGAGGGCTCCATCGGCGCCGCGAGCGCGCTCGCGGTGGTGCTGACCCTGCTGGTCATCGTGCTGGTCGGCACGATCCGTCTGCTGACGCGGGAGGAACGTTGAAACCGGACGCGATCGCGACCGCCCTGCGCTATGGGCTGCTGAGCACTCTGGCGGCGCTGGTGCTGCTGCCGTTCCTGGGGATCGTCCTGGCCTCGCTGCATCCGGCCGGCGGCCAGGTGCCCGGGTTCTCCCTCCCCGAACGGTGGTCGTGGGAGAATTTCCGCCTGGCCTGGGAGACCGGCGGTTTCGACCGGCTGATGTGGTCGGGCACGGTCATCGCGGTGTTCGTGGTGCCCCTGACGGTCTGCTTCGCCACCCTGGCCGGGTACGCGCTGTCGATCCTGGGGGTGTGGGGCGGACGCGCTCTCTCGCTCGCCTTCGTCCTCGGTCTGACCCTGCCGGTGGAACTGCTGGTCATCGCGCTGTACTTCAACCTGCGCGAGGTGGGGATGACCAACACCTACACGGGGGTGATCCTCGCCGAGGTCGCCCTGTTCCTGCCGTTCGGCGTGTACTGGATGCAGTCGCACTTCGCCTCGATGCCCCGGGAGCTGGTGGAGGCCGCCCGGGTGGACGGGGCCCGGGACCTCACCGTGCTGGCCCGGGTGCTGCTGCCCGTCTCGTGGCCGGCCATCACGACCCTGGCGGTCCTGGTGTTCATGTGGTCGTGGAACCAGTTCCTCCTGGTCCTGGTGATGATCCAGGATCCGGCGTTGCGCACGGCCCCCACCGGGCTGGGGTTGTTCGTGGGCCAGTACGGGACCGACATCCCGCTGCTGTCGGCGGCGACCCTCCTGGTCATCGCCCCCATCGTGGTCGTCTACCTGGTCTTCCAGCGCAGCTTCGTCAACGGCCTCACCCAGGGCGCGGTGAAGGGTTGAGCCCCCTCGTCCCCGAACGTCGACGCGTTCGGGGACGAGGGGGTCGGCTCACGCCTGGAGGAAGGCGCGCAGCCGGGAGACCAGCTCGGCCGGGCGCTCCTCCTGGAGCAGGTGGCCGCAGTCCATCGCGGAGCCGGTCACCGGTCCGGAGCAGACCTCCCGCCAGGTGGCGGCGACGTCGTACAGGCGACCGACCGTGCCCCGCGCACCCCACAGGGCGAGCAGCGGCCGGGTCACCAGGTGTCCGCGTTCGGTGTCGTGACGGTCGTGCTCCAGGTCGATCCCGGCGGCCGCGCGGTAGTCCTCGCAGATCGCGCGCACCGTCTCCGGGTCCCGGTAGCAGCGCAGGTACTCCTGGACCAGATCCTCGTTCGGCACGCCCTCGCTGCGGCTCTGTCCGCGCAGATGCGCGCGCAGGTACGTCTCGGTCGCCCCCGCGATCATCGTCTCCGGCAGCGGGGACGGCTGGATCAGGAAGAACCACCAGAAGTACCGGGTGGCGAACTCGCGGTCGGTCCGGTCGTACATGGTCGCCGTGGGGGCGATGTCCATGACCGCGAGCCGGTCCACCGCCTCGGGGTGGTCCAGGGCCATCCGGTGCGCGACCCGTCCGCCCCGATCGTGGCCGACCACGGCGAAACGCTCGTGACCGAGCAGACGCATCACCTCCACCTGGTCGGCGGCCATCGCCCGCTTGGAGTAGGAGGCGTGGTCGGGTTCGCTCTCCGGCGAGGTCGAGTCCCCATAACCCCGCAGGTCGGTGGCGACGACCGTGAAGTCGCGTGCCAGCTCGGGGGCGACCTCGCGCCAGGTGGCGTGGGTCTGCGGATGACCGTGCAGGAGCAGCAGCGCGGGGCCTCGACCGCCGACCGCCGTACGGATCCGTTGCCCGTTCGCCAGGGTGAGGTCCGAGGCCTCGAAACCGGGGATCAGCGTGTGCTCCCCGTAGGCGCTCGGCCCGGCCTCGCGGTGGACGTGTGTCATGCCCGGGCCCCCTCGACCAGCTCGTCGGCGACGGCCTTGCCCAGGCCGACGGCCGTACCGTTCCCGCCCAGGTCCGGGGTGAACACCGAACGGTCGCCGGCGAGCACGCGCTCGATCGCGCCGAGGACGGCGGCGCCCGCCTTCTCCTGCCCCAGGTGTTCGAGCATCATGGAGGCGCTCCAGATCTGTCCGACCGGGTTGGCGATGCCCCGACCCGCGATGTCGGGGGCCGAACCGTGGACCGGCTCGAACAGGCTCGGGTAGCGGCCCTCGGGGTTGATGTTGGCGCTGGGGGCGATGCCGATCGTCCCCGTGCAGGCCGGGCCCAGGTCGGAGAGGATATCGCCGAACAGGTTGCTGGCCACGACCACGTCGAACCGGTCCGGATGCTGCACGAAGTGCGCGGTCAGGATGTCGATGTGGTACTGGTCCACGGTGATGTCGGGGAACTCGGCGCTCATCGCCGCCACGCGCTCGTCCCAGTAGGGCATGGTCTCGGAGATGCCGTTGCTCTTGGTGGCCGAGGTCAGGTGCCGGCGGTCACGGGTGCGGGCCAGTTCGAAGGCGTAGCGCAGGATCCGGTCCACGCCGGTGCGGGTCATGACGGTCTCCTGGATCACCGTCTCCCGGTCGGTGCCCTCGAAGATCCTGCCGCCGATGGAGCTGTACTCGCCCTCGGTGTTCTCGCGGACCACGTAGAAGTCGACGTCGCCGGGGCCGCGACCGGCGAGCGGACTGGTCACCCCGGGCATGAGCCGGACGGGGCGGACGTTCGCGTACTGGTCGAACCCGCGACGGAACTTCAGCAGGCTGCCCCAGAGGGAGACGTGGTCGGGGACGACCTCGGGCCAGCCGACGGCGCCCAGGAACAGGGCGTCGTAGCCGGACAGTTCCTCGAACCAGTCGTCGGGGAGCATCTTCCCGTGTTCGAGCCAGTAGTCGGCCGAGGCGAAGTCGTACTCGACCAGGTCGAGCCCGAACCCGAAGACCTCGGCGGCGGCGCGCAGGACCCGCACCCCCTCGGGGACGACCTCCTTACCGATTCCGTCCCCGGGGATCACGGCGATCCGGTAGCTCTCCGACATGCGCAAGGCCCTTCGTGTTCGTGGCGGTGGTTCACCGCACTCTCATGCCGGACCAAACTAGGAGGAAAGCCGACACGGAGGAACAGCCCTCCGGTCAACGCTCTCTTTCCTCCAACGCAAGAAGCGAGACGATGTCCACCCTTTCCGACCTGGACGACCTGGAGTTCTTCGCTACTCTGGCGCGCTCGCCCAACATGACGGCGGCCGCGCGGACGTGGAGCGTGTCCCTGTCCGCCGTGAGCAAGCGTCTGACCCGCTTGGAGTCCCGTCTGGGCACCCAGTTGATCCAGCGGAGCACCCGCCGGCTCACCCTGACCGAGAGCGGCGCGCTGTACGCCTCGGGCGCGCGCGATCTGGTGCAGAACCGCGCCGACCTGGAGGAACGGGTGAGCCGCGCCTCGGGAGAGCTGCGCGGTCGCCTGTCGGTGCACTCGACCCTGGGCCTGGGCCGCCGCCACATCGCACCGTTGTTGGAGGAGTTCACGACCGCGCATCCGGCCGTCGAGATGGACCTGACCCTGTCCGAGCACGCCTTCAGCATCGCCGGATCCGGCTACGATCTGGCGATCCGGGTGGGCTCGCCGCCCGACGCCCGTTTGCGGATCCGCCGGCTGCACGCCAACCGTCGGATCCTGTGCGCGGCCCCCTCGTACCTGGCCGAGCACGGCGCGCCCCGATCGCTGTCGGAGCTGGCCGACCACGACTGTCTGGTGATCAAGGAGAACGACGCCGACTTCGGGGTGTGGCGGTTCGGTACCGGCCCGGACGACGAGAGCGCGATCCGCGTGTCCGGCGACATGGCCTGCAACGACGGCGAGGTGATCCTGGACTGGTGTCTGGCCGGCCGGGGCATCATGTTCCGTTCGGCCTGGCAGGCGCGACCACTGGTGGAGCGGGGACTGCTGGTGTGCCTGTTGCCGGAGGTGCCCACACCGCCGGCGGACATCTTCGGGATCACCGACGCCACCGCCCATCTGCCGGGGCGCACGACGGCGCTGCTCGACCACCTGGCCTCGGGGCTGGAACGCCGGCTGGCGGACCCCGCCACCGGCTGAGGTCGGCCCCCGCTCGGGCGCCCCGTCGTCCACAGGGGACGAGGGGCGGGGGTCCGCCTCGCGAAGGAGGGGTAGGGATCCCACCGGACACGGTCGAGGGACGCCCCTCTCGACCCCGACCGAGCAGACGAGGAGACCCATGGGTTCACCCGAGGCCGCCTACCGGGTCGGAGAGGGCGGCGTCCTCGACGTCGACACCGCCTTCTACGACCGTCTCGCCGCCCGTTCCGACGATCAGGAGGTGGTCGAACACCTCGTCCTGCCGATCCGCTCCGGCCTGGCCTGGGAGGTACCCGCCGGGCACCTGTTCCGGATCATCGCCCCCGAAGGCCCCCAGGTCGGCGACCTCAACCTCTGGAACCGGCACGATCCCCGGGAACGACTGTGGGCCTCCCGCACCCGACAGTTGCAGAGCGCCCACGTGTCCCGCCACGATCGACTGTGGTCGACGCTGCCCCGGCTGCGGCCGTTGGCCACGATCACCGCCGACTCCCTGGAGGGCTACGGGACCGACGCCGACGGCGGGCGCGTCCACGACCTGCTGGGCACACGGTGCGACCCCTACGTGAACCGGATCCTCACCGGTGAGGACTTCGACCTGCACTGCCACTCGAACCTGACCCGGGCGGTGCTGCCGTACGGACTGACCGAGTTCGACGTGCACGACGTGCTCAACGTCTTCCAGTGCACCGGCCTCAACGACGAGGACCGGTACTTCATGAAGGCCTCTCCCGCGCGGCCCGGCGACTTCCTGGAGTTCTTCGCCGAACAGGACCTGCTGTGCGCCCTGTCGACCTGCCCCGGCGGCGACCTCTCGGTCCCGCTGTGGGGGCCGGACGCCCGCGACCCGATCGACGTGTGCCGCCCCCTCGCGGTGGAGATCCGGCGGCCCTCACCCGACCTGCTCCAAGGGTGGAGCCCACCGGAGCCGGCCGCCTATAAGGGGGCGCACGGTCTACGCGGGCCCGTCCAGGGGTGAGGCCCGGTATCGGCGGAGCCGCTCCGTGTCGAGCGAAGCCGTCGTCGTCCGTGGTGGTCACCGGCCCTATCGGAGCGGCGCGATCTCGCCCTGGAACGGATCGATCCGTCTCCGGCTCCCTGTGCCCGCCCGCGAGGTGCGGTGGTGGGCCCGACCTCCCTCGGGCCGCGCGGCGATGGCATGCTCTCGTCCATGAGCGAGGATCGACGGGGCGGGGCGAGACCGGGGCCGTGGGGGCTCATCGCGTGCGCCTGGGCGCTCGTCTTCGCGGCGGCGCACTTCTACTGGGCGCTCGGCGGCGACCTGGGACTGGCCGTCTCCGCGGGCCCCCTGGCCGAGGAACGCCCCGGGTGGTTCGTACTGGTGGGCCTGTGGGGCGTGGGTGCGCTGTGCCTGGTGGGCGCCGCGCTCGGATGGCTTCTGGGCGAATCGAGACCGGCCGGTGCGGCAGGGCGAGTGGTCACGGCGCTGGGGTGGTGCGCCTGCGCGGTCCTCCTGGCGCGCGGGCTCGCGGTCGAGGCGTTGCTGCTGTTCGACACGGCGGGCCGGTGGGTGGAGGTGAGCGCGGAGCAGCGGCTGTGGACGCTGCTGCTCTGGAACCCCTGGTTCGTGGTCGGCGGCCTGGCCTTCGGTCTGGCGGCGCGCGGGCCCGGACGGACACGGAACCCGCGCGCCCCGACCGGCTGACGCTCCGGGTCATGGGTCCAGTGTCGCGTGGAGGCGGGCGGGGTGCCATTGCCATTAAACCTACTTAATAAGTAGGATATGTGGGAATTGAACAGGCCCCGAAACCCCACCCACCGAGGAGCCCGTCATCCACCCCCGACGCCACCACCCCCTGATCCCCGGCCTGTCCCTGGCCCTGACCTGCCTGCTCGCCGCCACCGCCTGCTCCGGGGACGAGGGCGGCGAGTACCTGCCCCTGAACGCCCCGCTGCCCGAACGGATCCCCGAGGGGACCACGCTCGTCGTCGGAGATCCCCGGACCCAGCGCGCCCTGGAACTGTCCGGCGAGATCGACGACCTGCCCTTCGAGGTCGAGTGGGCGAACATGTTCGGTGGACCACAGACCTCCGAGGCCTTCCGCGCCGAGGCCCTCGACGTGGGCGCCGTCGCCGACATCCCGCCCCTGCACGCCCGGTGGACCGGACTGGACGTGCGCGTGGTCGCCGCCGCCGAGCGCGAGGTGCCACTGGAACACCCCCTCTACGAGATCGGGATCGCGCCCGGCGCCGACATCGACGACCTCTCCGACATCGAGGGCGCGCGCGTGGCCTACAGCCCCGGCCAGGCCCAGGGCGCACTCGTCCTGCGCGTGCTGGAATCGGTCGGGCTGGAGCCGGAGGACGTGGAACTGGTCGAGATGACCAGTGTCGACGACACCTACGTCAACGCCCTGGCCTCCGACCAGGTCGACGTCGCGCCTCTGGGCGACGTGCTCATCCGCCGCTACCTGGACCGGTACGCCCGGGACGGGGCCACCGTGCTCCCCCACGGGCTGCGCGACGACCCCTGGCACCTGTACACGCCCGAAAGCGTCCTGGAGGACGCCGACAAGGCCGCCGCGATCCGGGAGCTGGTCCGGGCCTGGGGCCGGGCCCAGGTGTGGATCGGCGAACATCCCGAGGAGTGGGCCGAGGGCTTCTACGTCGACCACGAGGGGCTGAGCCCCGAGGACGCCGAACACCTCGTGGAGCGCGACGGGGTCAGCGTGATCCCCGAGGACTGGGACGAGACCATCGAACGCCACCAGGCCACCGCCGACCTGCTCTCCCGTATCCAGGAATGGCCTTCCGTGGACGTACGCGAGGAGGTCTACGACACGCGCTTCGAGACCGTCGCCTTCGAGGGCCTGACCGAGGGGGACGCCCGATGAGCGACCACACCCCCGCCCCCGGGGCCGGCCCGGAACGCTCCACGACGGTCCCCCTGCCCGAACGCCGCGCGCGTCGTCGGGGTCCGGGCCCCGGACCCCGCGTACCGGGGCTGCTCGCCCTGGGCCCGCTGCTGCTCCTGACGGTCTGGTTCGTCGGGTCGGCCACCGGCCTCATCGAGGAACGCACCCTGTCGGCGCCCTGGACGGTGGCGCGGACGGCCGCCGACCTCATCTCGGCGGGAACCTTGCAGGAACATCTGCTCGCCTCCGCCGGTCGGGCGCTGCTCGGGTTGGGCGTGGGCGTGACGACCGGCCTGGCCCTGGCCCTGGTGGCGGGGCTGAGCAGGATCGGCGAGGGGCTGGTCGACGGCCCCATGCAGATCAACCGGGCCGTTCCGAACCTGGCGTTGCTGCCGCTGCTGATCCTCTGGTTCGGCATCGGCGAGGAGATGAAGGTGATCACGATCGCCCTGGCGGTGGTCGTGCCGATCTACGTGCACACCCACAACGCGCTGAGCGCCATCGACCAGAGGTACGTGGAGCTGGCCGAGACCCTCGGCACGGGCCGCGCCACCTTCATCGGCCGGGTGGTCCTGCCCGGGGCACTGCCCGGTTTCCTGCTCGGGCTGCGCTTCGCCGTGACCGCCGCCTGGCTGTCCCTGGTCGTGGTGGAACAGGTCAACTCCACCAACGGCCTCGGCTACATGATGACCCTGGCCGGAAGCTACGGGCAGACCGACGTGATCGTCGTCGGTCTGGTCGTCTACGCCGTCCTCGGTCTACTGCTCGACGGACTCGTTCGACTCGTACAGAGGAGGGCGCTGACATGGCGTCGCACACTGGAAGGCTGACCCTGGCTCCCCCGACCGAGGGGGCGCCCCTGACCACCGAGGCCCCCGCGGTCCGGGTACGCGGTCTGACCCGCGGCTTCGACGGACGCGCGGTCCTGCGCGGGGTGGACCTGGACATCGCTCGCGGCGAGTTCGTCGCCCTGCTGGGACGCAGCGGTTCGGGAAAGAGCACGCTGCTCAGGGCGGTGGCCGGGCTCGACCACGGGGTGGCCGGGGCCGGGGACGTCGACACACCCGAGAGCGTCTCCATGGTCTTCCAGGACTCCCGGCTCCTGCCCTGGCAGCGGGTCCTGGCCAACGTCACCCTGGTGTTGCCGGGCCCCGGGGCCCGCGAGCGCGGTCGGGCGGCCCTGACCGAGGTCGGGTTGGAGGGCAGGGAGCGGGCCTGGCCCCACGAGCTCTCCGGCGGGGAGCTCCAGCGCGCCGCGCTGGCCCGTTCTCTGGTGCGCGAGCCGCGCCTGTTGTTGGCCGACGAGCCGTTCGGCGCGTTGGACGCCCTCACCCGGACGCGGATGCAGGACCTCCTCCTGCGACTGACCGAGCGGCACCGCCCCGCGGTCCTCCTGGTCACGCACAGCGTGGACGAGGCCATAGTCCTGGCCGATCGGGTGGTGGTCCTGTCCGAGGGGGTGGTCGCGGCCGATCTACGGGTCGACCTCGCCGCCCCGCGCGAGGTCGCCGCCCCCGGTTTCGCGGCGTTGCGCGCCCGGCTGCTCTCCCTGCTCGGCGTGGACCGCGAGGAGCGGGCGACCGGCGAGTGAGGGCCGAGAGACGACGGAAGGGGTCCTCGCGGGGGCGACCCGCGAGGACCCGGCGGTCATCGTGCGCTCCGGTCACCTTCGGGGGCCGAACACCCCCACGAGCAGGGAGACCAGGGCCAGGGCAGCCGCGCTCCACAGCAGGAGGACGAGCCCCGCCGCCTCCACCACGACCCCGCCGAGCAGGGCGCCCAGGGCGATCGAGGCGGTGAACACCCCGACGTAGAGTCCGGCGATCTGTTCGACCCGGTGGGGTACCGCGCGGGTCATCCAGAGCCGGCCCGCCACCGAGACACCGCCGTAGGCCGCGCCCCACAGGGCGATCCAGACCCAGGCGACCCAGGACGTCTGCCCCGAGAGCGCCGACAGGGCGACGGCCAGGGCGATCCCGCCGGCCAGGGTCAGGATCGTGAGACGGGAGCGGCGGGCCGCCGTCGCCCCGGCGAGGAAGTTCCCGGCCAGCCCGAACAGGCCGTAGACCAGCAGGAGCGGGGCGATCGCCGTCGGGGCGAGTCCGGAGTGCTCCTCCAGGACGGGGCGCACGTAGGTGTAGGCGGCGAAGTGCGCGGTGACCAGGAGTGCCACCATCGCCAGGCCGATGGCCACGGCCGGGGTGAGCAAGGCTTGGGCCGGTCCGTCGTCGCCGGCCGAGGCCGCCGGTCGGGGCAGTCGTGGCAGCGCGATGGTCAGGGCCGCGGCCAGGACGAGCGCCGCGATCGCCAGGGCGGTGAAGGCCGCCCGCCATCCGAGGGCGTCGCCCACCATGGTGCCCAGGGGCACACCGGCCACGGAGGCGGCGGCGACCCCGCCGATGACGAAGGACACGGCCAGGGCCACGTCGCGGAGCGCCACCAGTCGAGTGGTGACCGCCGCCGCCATCCCCCACACCGTCCCCATGGCCAGTCCCAGGATCACGCGGGAGAGGACCATGAAGGCGAAACCGGAGGCGAGGGCGGTGAGCGCGTTGCCCAGCGCCAGGACCACCATGGCCACGGCCAGGACCGTCCGCCGGTCGAGTCCGCCGAGCAGCCGGGGGACGAGCGGGGCGGTCACCGCCGCCACCAGACCGGTGACGGTGAGGCTGGATCCGGTGGCGCCCGTCGATATGCCGAGCCCCTCGGCCATGGGGGTGAGCACGCCGATCGGCAGCATCTCGGAGGTGACGACCAGGAAGGTGCTCAGGGACAGCACCGCGACGGCGGCCCACCGTCGGGGCGTGGTGCGGGAATCGTCGACGGCCGTCGTCGACACGGTTGAACTCATGGGTCCAGCCAAGCGGCCGTCACCGGGGCGAACAACAGCGATCCGCTCAGCGATCGTTGAGCTAGGCTCAACGATATGACGGGCGGGAGCGGAACGTTGAACCAGGTGCACGTCCAACAGATCGAGTGTCTGCTCGTGTTGTCCGAGGAGCTGCACTTCGGGCGGACCGCCGCGCGTCTGGGCTACTCCCCCAGCCGGGCCAGCCAACTCCTCTCGGCCCTGGAGCGACGGGTGGGCGTGCGCCTGGTGGAGCGCACCAGCCGTCGAGTGTCGCTCACCCGATTCGGCGCCCAGTTCGTCGAGGAGGTGCGGCCCGCCTACGAGAACCTGAGCACCACCTTCCTCCGCGCCCGGGACCGGGCCATGCGCGGCGCCCTGCGCGAGCTGCGACTGGGTTTCCACGGCAGCGTCTACGAGCAGGTGACCGAGGCCTTCCGCCTCCTGCGCGCCGAACACGAGGTGACGGTGACGCTCAGCGAGATACCGTTGGGCTCCCCGTTCTCCGCGGTCCTGGAAGGGCGGCTGGACGCCGCGTTGGTGGAGCTGCCAGTCCACGACCCCGCCCTCACCGTGGGTTTCCGTTTCCCACCCCAGGAACAGCTCCTGGCGGTGGGCACGGCACACCCCCTGGCCTCACGCGAGGGGGTGCGCGTGGAGGAACTGGCCGAGTTCGACCTGCTGCGGCCGGTCGGGGACGCCCCCGACTACTGGATGGCGGCCCGGGTCCCGCCGACCACGCCGTCGGGCCGGCCGATCCGCTCGGGTACGGGCATCAACACCGTCCAGGAGGGGTTGGCGCTGGTCGCCGCGGGGACGCACGCCATGCTGGTCTGCCGTCCGATGGCCCAGAGCATCTCCAGGACCGACGTGCGCTGCCTGCCGATCTCGGAATGGGAGGAGCCCTCCCAGCTGGGGCTGGTCCGACGGACCGCCGACACCGGTCCGCAGCTCACCGCGCTGGCCGGTCTGCTCGCCGAGGTCTACGGGGGCGACTCCCCCTGCTACGCGGGGCTCTCCCCCGCGCCGGGCTCACGCGACATCGCGTAGAGCGTGGGGCCGTCGGGGACGGTGATCGCCGCCGTGGTCCGGAAACCGAACCTCTCGTAGAAGGGGAGGTTCTCGGCCTTGCTCGATTCCAGGTAGGCGGGGAGCCCGGAGCGGTCGGCCCGTTCCAGACCCGAGAGCAACAACGCCTTGCCCGCCCCGGAGCCGCGCACGTCGGGGTCGGTGCCCAGTTCCGCCAGGTACCAGTGCGGCCCGCGGGGGAAGTGCTCTTCGAGCCGCTTCAGCCCCTTGAGCACGGTGGGCAGCCGTCGCATCCCGAAGATCCCGGGCAGGTGCGGGGCCACGCGCAGCGCGACCCACGTGTCCCGGGCGTCGGGGTCACCCCACAGGGCGGCGCCGACCACACGTCCATCGAGGTCGGCCACCTCGACCCTTCCGTGCGGCAGGTATTCGAACCCGGCCTCCAGGGCGTAGAGGCGTCGGGAGCGCGCGGGGCGCAGGGCGGGGTCGGGGAACATCCACTCGTTGAAGGGATCCCCCTCGAAGGCCCGGCTCAGGACGTGACCGATCGCCGCCACGTCCGTCGTCCCGGCGTCGCGTACCGAGGCCTTCACGCGCGGCTTCACCATGGTCTCCACAGACTCCCCTTCTCATACCGTCCGGACGGTACAGTAACGGGAACCGGGGCGTTCCGCCTATGACCTCCACCACCCGGCGAGATCCCGGGGTGTCCCTGAAGACGCGTCAACCCAGCGGCATCTGCACCATGTCGCGGATCGGGCCGGACAGCTCCTCCTCGAAGAAGGTGAAGAAGCCCTCCGGGTCCGGACCGGCGTTGATCAGGACCAGATGGTCGTAGCCGGCCTTGACGAACTCGCGGACCACCGTCAGGTGCCGTTCGGGGTCGGGGCCGTATCCGAAGACGTCCCCCATCGCGTCCCTGCTGATCAGGGAGGTCGCCGCCTCGAAGTTGACGGGGTTGGGCAGCTCGGACTGGACCTTCCATCCGGTGAGACCGAACCGGAAGATCTCGCGCGCCGACTCCAGCGCCGAACCGTCGTCCGCGGCCCAGGCCAGGGGCACCTCGCCGTAGGCGGGCCCCGTTCCGCCCATCTCCCGGTAGTCGGTGACCAGCGTCCGATCCGGCTCGGTACCGAAAAGCCCGTCACCGAGTTCGGCGGCGAGCTCCGCCGCGCGTCTTCCTCCGGCCGCCACGGCGATGGGCGGGGGCTCCTCCGGCAGATCGAACACCCGGGCGTCCTCCAGGACCAGGTGCTCGCCCCTGTAGGAGTGGTAGCCACCGGACCACAGCATGCGGATGATGGTGACCGCCTCCCGCAGCATCTCGTGGCGGATGGTCGCGCTGGGCCAGCCGCGCCCCACCACGTGTTCGTTGAGCCTCTCACCCGAGCCCACGCCCAGGGTGAAACGGCCTTCGGAGAGCAGGGCCGTGGTGGCGGCCGCCTGGGCGACGATCGCCGGGTGGACCCGCAGGATCGGACAGGTGACCCCGGTCGCCAGGCCGATGTTCTCGGTCCGTTCGGCGATCGCGGCCAGCATCGACCACACGAACCCGGAGTGCCCATGACTGAACAGCCAGGGGTGGAAGTGGTCGCTGATCTCCACGAAGTCGAATCCGGCCCGCTCGGCCCGTACCGCCTGTTCCACGATCTCGCGCGGCCCGAACCCCTCGGCGAACAGTTTGTAGCCGACCTTCATTCGAATCCCTCCCCTTCGTCCCTACCGCCGCCATGACCGTGACGCGGGCGACGGAAACATGACCTGGTCCAGAAATGGGCTCCGTTTCACTCGGAACGGAGGCCGGACCGCTCCGCCTCGAACGCCGGGCCACATCTGTGCGCCTCGGGGAGTACGGAATCGGAAAGGATCGGAAAGGGCGTGCGCACGGACACGATACGAGATCGAATCCATTCGTTCGGGGATGGGTCTTGAAGTGAAGTCCCCCACGGACGACTTCACCGAGCAGACCCTACCAAGGACCCGTTTTCGAACGAAAGGGCATCGCTCGGATTCGATAAAAGACATCCCGCTACTCGTGCAACAACATCACCATAACTCACCGTAGCAACATCTTTACGAACCCCCATGAACTACCCGATAGGAGACACATAACCCCTCCCGTGAAAAGATAGGGAAAACAGTCGACGTCCGCCATTGACATACCGAACACCACGTGCCACCAGCAGCCATACGGCCTCCGTTCAAACCCGTACCCCACCATCACCGCAGGCGACGAAGGCCGACGCCATCGCACAGCCCGCCGAACCGAGAACACACGAAGGAAGATCGGACGATTCCTCGCCGATTCCCTTGACATCACCCTCCACAACTGGAAACTGATAAAGCCGAGTCCTCGAACATCTCCTCGGCCTTCCGGGCGACACCCGGAACAGACCAACGAAAGGCACGGAGAGGGTCATTTCAGCGCGCCCACCGAGCGGCGTTCCCCACCGATCCTCTCCGACCCGAACCGCACCCGTCGGACGGCCCGCCGCCCGCACCCGAATGAGGGGCGATAACTTGACGGACACGTTTCCCCAGGAAATAGAGACGACAGCCGCACAACGGAAACGTTTCATGGAATCCGGCTATCTGATCCTCCCCGGCTTCCTGCCCGAAGACCTCGTCGACGGCCTGGCCCCCGAGGTGGACCGCTGGGTGGACGAGGGTTGGCGCGAACGTTCGATCGCCGCCTGTCTCTCCCCCGGCTCCCAGGCCCCGCCCCCGCCGCTCATGGAGCTGGAACTGCCCTCGCACGGTCGACTCCTCGCGCATGAGCCCCTGATGAGGATCCTCGACGAGCTGATGGCCGCCCCGTTCGTCTTCCATCATCTGCACAGCGACCGCCACGGGGACGTGACCGGGAGCAAACCCTGGCACCACGACCACGAGCCCAACGACCGGGACGACCCGGACCTGCTGATGGTCCACGCCCTGCACTACCTCGGCGGACTCGACGGCTCCGTCGGCCACCTCGTGCTCCTGCCCGGCTCCCACCTGGAACACGCCGACAAGAGGGCCCGGGCCCACCTCGACACCGCCGCACTGCCCGGAGAGATCGTCGTCGACCGGCTCCCGCCCGGGTCGACCGTGCTGATGAACTCGGCCCTGTTCCACGCCCGCAGACCCTCGGACATCCCCGGTTCGGGAAAGCCGCGCTACTTCGTCGACGCCTCGTACTGTCAGGTGGGGGCGCTGTGGCGCCCCGTGAAGCCGTTCTGGCGGCACATGCTCGCCCGGGCCCGGGCCCGGGCACTGGACCTGGACGGCGGGCGCCGACCCGAACTGTTCGCGGAACGGCACTTCGACGAATACACACCGGCGGAACGGAGTCCTTCCGTATGAGGATCATCGGCACTGTCGCCTTCTCCTACGTGAGAGCGGTCTATCGCGGCGACCACCCCCTCGACCGTGAACATCGGTCCAACACCAACGGCGACGGGGAACGGGCCCTGGAGATGGCCGACGAGATGCTCGGCACCTGGGTCCGGGTCCTGCTCACCCGCGAAGAGGTCCTCGGCATCACCCTGCCCTGGCACCTGAGCGAGGGCGGCGGGTTCGCCCTCGTGCCCAAGACCGAGACGACGGTGGGCGAGGCCGCGGAACTCGTCCGCTCCGACCCGGAGGCCATGGAGAGGGAGAACCCGGTCTGCGCGGAGAAGCTGGACCTGTTCCGACGCTCCCCGCACAGCCCGATCTACCTGAGCACGAGCCCGATCCCGCACCCCGACTACGCCGACCTGCGCGTGCGCAGCGGTCTCATCCACCTGGACGGGTTGCACCGGTCGGTGGCCTGGGCGCTGTCCGACCGTCTGGCGCCGGGAGAGAGGACCGAGGCGTTCGTCGCCGGTGTTCCGGAGTCCTCGTCCGAGCAGGGGCCGCCGCCCCCACGTCCCGACACCGACCGGACCGGAGGCCCACGCCCTTGACCCGTACGATGAGCCCGGCCCTCTCGCTCTCCGACGTGCTGACCCACCGGGCGCGCGCGTATCCGGAGCGGCCGGCGTTGTCCGACGGTGTCCGTGCCCTCGACTACCGCGCGCTCCACCTCACGGCCGATCGTGTGGCCGTCCGACTCCACGAACTCGGTGTCGTTCCCGGTGACCGGGTGGCGATCGCGGGCCCTCGCGACGCCCGGGTGTGCGCCCTGCTGTACGGGGTGCTGCGCTCCGGCGCGGCGGCGGTGGCCATCGACCCCACGTGGAGCGCGGCCGACGTGCGTCGCCGTCTGGACTCAGTCGACGCGCGGTGCGTCCTGGTCGCGGACGCCTCCCTCCCCGTCCCCGAGGGACGTCCGGTCGAGATCCTGGACGTGGACGCCCCGGACCCGGCCCCACGTCCCTTCGAGCCTCCGGTGCTCGCACCCGCCGCGCCCGCCTATCTCTCCTTCACCTCGGGGTCGAGCGGAGAGCCCAAGGCCGTCACGGTCACCCACGCCAACGCCGTGCACTACGCGCTCTCTCTGCGCGCGCGGCTGGATCTGGGCGAGGACGAGGCGCCGTGCTGCGCGCACGTCACCACCCTGGCGGCCGACCTCGGGCACACCGCCTGGCTGCTCGCCCTGGCCACCGGTGGATCGGTGCACGTCGTCCCCGACCACGAGACCCGGGAGCCGGCCGCCTTCTGGGCCTCCTTGGCCGGGGCCGGGGTGTCGGTGCTCAAGACGACGCCGTCGCATCTGACCGCCCTGGCCGAGGGAAGGCCGGCCGGGAGCCCGCCTCTGCGCACCCTGTTGTTGGGCGGCGAGGCGCTGCCCCGTTCCCTGGCCGCCGGGCTCCTGGACACCGGGGTGGCCCGCCAGGTGGTCAACCACTACGGCCCCACCGAGACCACCATCGGCGCCACCTGCTTCGTGGCCTCCTCCTCGTCCGAGCTTCCGGCGGACGAGCCCACGGTCCCCATCGGCACGGCGATCGGCGAGGTCGTCCTGGACCTGGTCGGTCCGGACGGGACACCCGTACCCGAAGAGGGCGAACTGCTGATCGGCGGCCGCGGGGTCACCGCGGGCTACTTCGGACGCCCCGAGGAGACCGCGCGGCGTTTCGTCCCCCACCGGGGCGGGATCGGCTACCTGACCGGCGACCTGTGCCGTCGTCGGCCGGAGGGGGACCTGGTCTTCGCCGGCCGTACGGACCGCCAGGTCAAGATCCGCGGCCATCGTGTGGACCCGGCCGACGTCGAGTGGGTGATGGGCGACCTCTCCGGGGTCGACCAGGCCGCGGTCGTCGTGCGTCGGACCCCTTCGGGGGCGCGTCTGGCGGCGGCGGTCCGCCCCGGGCCGGGCCTCGACCCCGAACGCCTCCTCGCCGAACTCCGCGTCCACCTGACGGATCGGCTGCCCGAGTACTCGATCCCCCGGCCGATCGTCGCGTTGACGGGGTTCCCGACGGGGCCCAACGGCAAGCTCGACCACGAACGTCTCGCCGTCCTGGTGGACGAGGCCGCGGCGAGGGAGCACGAGCCCGAGCCCTCCGTCCGGGCGACGGAACCATCCCCGTCCCCGGAACGGCTCCCCCTGGTGGAGGCCGTCACCGAACTCTGGGCGGGCGCGCTCGGGCTGTCCCACGTCGCGCCCGACTCCGACGTCCTGAGCCTGGGCGGGGACTCGATCCTGGCCATGCGCACCATCACCCTGCTGCGGCGTCACGGATACCGGGTCGCCTTCGAGGACTTCTACCGCTCCCCCTCGCCCCTGCTCCTGGTGTCGGTCGCACGACCCGTGACCGGGGAAGGAGTCTCCGCCGGAGCCGAACGGGACACCGCCGACGCGCTCGCCCTCGCTCCCGCCCAACGGTGGTTCTTCCGACAGGAGGCGCGGGAGCCGCGCCACTGGAACCAGGCGATCCTCCTGGAGTGCGGGGTGCCGGTGGCCCCCTCGGCCCTGGTCCGGGCGGTGGGCACGGTCCTGACCCGCCACGTCGCCCTGCGCCGGCCGATCGGCCCGGAGGGTCCGGGTGCGCCCCGGGAGGTCGAGGACCTGGACACGGTGACCTTCTCCCGGCTCCCCCGCGACCCCGAACACGCGGCGGAGAGGGTCGAGGCCACCTGCGCCGAGCTCCAGCACACCCTGGACCCGGCGGCCGGCCTCTCGCTCCGTGTCCACCTCTTCTCCGGACGGGACGGAGCACCGGACCGGCTCGCCTTGTTCGCGCACCACCTGACGGTGGACGGCCTCTCCTGGCGGATCCTGCTCGACGACCTGGCCCACGCCTACCGCGCCGCGCTCTCCGGGGACACGGCCCTCCCACCGCCGACCGCCGACTTCCACCGATGGGCCGCGACGGCGCCGCCGGCCCCCGCCGACCCACCGGTCCGCCCCGAGGCCCTGGCCGGGACCGAGCCGGCCGCCCTCACCTGGTCCCTCGACGCCGGGGCCACCGACCGGCTCCTCCACAGGCACGGGCGCTCCCAACGGCTGGAGGCCCTTCTGCTGTCGGCGTTCGCCCACGCCGTCTCCACGCGGGACGGGGGCGAGGCCCTCACCGTGGAGGTGGAGACCCACGGTCGGGACACCACGGACCGGGGCGACGCCTACATGGACACCGTCGGCTGGTTCACGGCGGTCAAACACGTGGCCGTGGACGGCACCCGCCCGACCGCGGAGACGATCGAGGAGACCGAACGCCGACTCCGCGAGGCCCCGGAACGGCCGATGGACGCGGCCGGTCCCCGCCCCGAGGTCGGCTTCAACCTCCTGGGCACCTTCACCCTGCCCGACGAGCCGACCCTGCGCTGGTCGGTGGCTTCCGAGAGCCCGGGACCGGCACGCTGCCCGAGCGCCGATCCGCTGCATCGGCTCCGTCTGACCGCCCGAGTCGTCGAGGGGAGGCTGGTGATCGACCTCGTGTACGCGTGGCCGTGGCTGTCGCACGACGCGGCCGAGGAGATCGTCGCCGCCCTCGGTCGCACCGTGGCGGCGGAGGCCGAGGCACCCGCCCCCGCACCGATACCGAACGCGGTGCCGCCCTCGGGCCACCTCCTGCACCCCGGGCTCCCCTCCCCCGCTCGGGCCCGGGTCCTGGAACCGCCGCCCCACGTCCTGCTCACCGGGGCCACCGGCTATCTGGGCCGGCACCTGGTGACCGCGCTCCTGGACCGGGGCTCCCGGGTCACCTGCCTGGTCCGGGGGCGGGACGACGCCGACGCGGCCCGACGGCTCGCCGAACGGACCGGCGCCCCCGTCGGCTCGGAAGGGGCCCTGGACGTGATCGCCGGGGACATCGACCTCGAAGGGCTGGGGCTGGGCGGCGACGGGCTCGCCCTGGCCCGCCGGGCCGAGGTGATCGTGCACGCGGCCGCCGACGTACGTCTGGTCGCCCCGCCCGAGGAACTGGAACGCACCAATGACCTCGCGGTCCGACGCCTGGTGGCCTGGATCGAGAAGGAGGCGCCCGACGCGCGACTGCATCACCTGTCCACGCTCGCGGTCGCCGGCCGGGTCGACGGACCTCCCCGCCGGTTCTCCGAGGCCGACCTGCGGATCGACCAGGACTTCCGCACCCCCTACGAGAGGACGAAGTTCGCGGCGGAGGAGACCGTCCGCGCCTGGGCCGCCGGCGGCCGCCCCTACCACGTGCACCGCAGCGGGCACATCGCCGCGCACAGCCGCACCGGCGCCTTCCAGGACAACGTGGCCGACAACCGGATCTACCAGCTCGTACGCGGATACGTCCTGGCCGGGGCCGCCCCGAGTCGCCCTTCGGAGGGCTTCGCCTTCTCCCACGTCGACACGGTCGCGGCGGGCATCGCGACCCGAGCGCACTCGGCTCCCGGGGTCCACCACGTGGAGTCCCCGCACACGGTGGCCCACGACGAACTGGTGTCCTGGCTGGTCGACCTGGGATATCCGATCACCCTGACCGACGACCACGGGTTCGCCGAGGCCCTCTCCCGCCTCGAACGGAGCGATCCGACCGCCGCGCGCCTGGCGATGGCGTGGTCGCAGCTGGAGGACCGCAACGTGGTGGTCGACGGCTCGCGGACGACGTCGACGCTGGAGCGCGCCGGGGTCCGCTTCGCCCCTCCGACCCGAACGTGGTGGTCGGCGGCCATGGCCTGGGCCGTGGACGTCGGCTTCCTCCCGAGACCAGGTGACCCGAGGCCATGACGAAGGGAACGGACCAGGAGATGACGGAGAACACCGTGACCGAGATCGGTTGGGGAAGCACGACGTTGGAGAGCCGGAGCGACCTGTGGTCGATGCCCCTCGACGACGAGGACCGGCGGCTGCTCAGGCGGGACGCCGCGGCCCGGGCCTGGAGCGAGGGGAAGGAGGCGCGCGAGCGGCTGCGGTCCTTCGTCCAGGGGAGCGTCGCCTCGGTGGGTTTCGCGCACGTCCCCGACCTGCTCGACCCGAGTGAGGACGAGGTCGACATCGTAACGTCCCTGTCCTTCCTGCTGCGGGACTTCGGTGAGATCATCCCGCAGAACGCCCAGGGCGACCTGTTCCAGGTGCTGCGCGACCGCGACGGCGACGGCGCCACCGAGCTGGGCTTCCACTGCGACACCTGCGACGTGCTCGTCCTGCTCTGCCTCCAGCCGGCGGTCCTGGGCGGGGGGAACACCAAGCTCGCGAGCGCGCGCCACGTCCGGGAGATCATCGCCCGGGAGCGCCCGGACGTCCTGGAGACCCTGGAGGGCGACTGGACCTTCGACCGGACCGGACGCGCCGGACAGCAGGTCATCGTCTCCCCCATCCTCTTCACCCAGGAGGACGGGACCACCGGCTGCTACTACCAGACCCGGACCGTGCGCACCTCGCCCGAGCGGGGCGGTCCTCCCTTGAGCGACCGACAGTGGGAGGCCCTCGACGTGCTCGACGAGGTCCTCTACCGGCCGGAGATCGCCTTCGGGCTGCGGCTGGCCGCGGGCGACCTGCTGTTCATCCGCAACAGCCGTGTCCTGCACGGACGCTCGCCCTACGTGGACGAGCCCGGTCCTCGGGCGCGCCGCGTGCTCCGGGCCTGGATGAACGACGGTGACCGATGAGCGCCCCGGAGGAGGGGCGGCGCGGCGTCGCCGTGGTCACCGGCGGCGGTGGCGGGCTGGGCCGGGCGGGAGCGCTCGCCCTGGTCGAGGCCGGCTGGTCGGTGGTGATCGCCGGGCGCCGCGAGGAGGCCTTGAAGGAGACGATCGCCCTGGCCGGGGACGGGGAGCGGCGGCTCCTGGCCGCCCCGACCGACATCCGCGATCCAGAGCGGGTCGCGGCGCTGTTCGCCTCCGCGCGTGAGCGGTTCGGCCGGGTGGACCTGCTCTTCAACAACGCGGGCGCGGCCGTGCCCCGCAGGCCGGTCGCCGAGATCGCGTTCGAGGACTGGACCACGATCATGGACACCACGGTCACCGGCACGTTCCTGTGCGCCCGTGAGGCCTTCCGGGTGATGCGGGAGCAGTCCCCGCAGGGCGGACGCATCATCAACAACGGCGCGCCCTCCGCCCATACGCCCCGGCCCCATACCGCCGCCTACACCACCGCCAAGCACGCCGTCCTCGGTCTGACCAAGGCGCTGTCCCTGGACGGGCGGCCGTACGGCATCACCTGCGGACAGATCGACGTCGGCAACGTGGCCCCGCTGGACGGCGGCCCGCAGCCGCCCTCGATGCAGGCGGACGGGACGATGGCGGTGGAGACGACGATCCCGGTGGAACGGTTCGTCGAGACGCTGTTGTTGATGGCGTCGATGCCCCCGGACACCAACGTCCAGTACGTCACCGTCCTACCGGCCTCTATGCCCTTCATCGGGAGGGGATGACCCGTGTTCGTCAGCGCGCGCTCCTTCGAGGAGTACCGGGCGATGTTCTCCCTCACCGATCGCGATCTGTCCCTGCGGATCCTGGACTGCCCGGGCGGCGCCGCGGGTTTCGTGTCCGAGGCCGGCGAGCGGGGTATCGACGCCGTCGCCGTGGACCCCGTCTACGGGTCCGACCGGGAACGTCTGGGAGAGCTGGCGCTCAAGGAGAACGAGCACAAACACCAGGAACTGCTCGAACGTCGGGAGGACTTCGTGTGGACGTGGTTCGACGGGCCCGAACAGTACACCCGCTCCCGTTCGCGGGCGGCGCGCGCCTTCGCGGCGGACATCGGGAAGCGCCCCGAACGCTACGTCGCGGGTTCGCTCCCCCGGCTGCCCTTCGCCGAGCGCTCCTTCGATCTCGTCCTCAGCTCGCACCTGCTGTTCTCCTACGGACGACAGTTGAGCGAGGACTTCCACCGCAGATCCCTGCTCGAACTGGTGCGGGTGTCCCGGTGGCAGGTGCGGCTCTACCCCTTGTTCCTGCACGCGGATTCCCGGCGCTATCCGGCGCTGGACCGGATGCGGGCGATGCTGGCGGGGTACGGCGTCACCTCGCGGGTGGAGCGGGTGGAGTACGCGTTCTTCCGGGGTGAGCCGGAGGCGTTGATCCTGGAGTGCGCCGAGCGTTCCGCCCTGCCGAAGGACGAGCCCGAACCCGTCGCGGACACCGGATCGCACGACCCGGTGCGGTGGCGGCACCTGGAGTCCCCCGCCCGAAGCGGAGGACTCCCCTAGAACGGCTCCGGGCCCGCCCCCGGAAACGGGGCGGGCTCGGAGTCATCCACGACGAGGCCGCGAGGACGCCGTTCCGGCGGTTCGGCGGGAGCGGCGTCCGGACCCGGAGGTCTGACGTTCGCTCTCCTTGCGCAGGGCGTCGACCAGCTCGTTCTTGCGCATCCGGGAACGTCCCTCGATGCCCAGCCGGCGGGCCTGGCGGTACAGGTGGTCCTTGGTGGCCTCGGCGTCGACCCCGCCGGCGGTGGGCAGGTCCGGGCCGGAGCGCCGTCCCGAACGCGGGTTGCGCGCCTGGGCGTCCGAGGGCCCCTTGCTCTGCTTGGCCTCCCAGTGATCGCCGACCTTCTCGAAGGTGTGCTTGACCGCCGCGAAGGCCACCCGGTGGGCGCGTTCGCCCTCGCCGTACTCCTTCACCGCGTTGTCGTGCGCTTCGATCCAGGTCCGCTGCGCCTTCTTCGGTGACCGGCGCAGAGTGTCGGGAAGTTCGTCCTTACCCGGCATTCCTCTCATCCCCCCGAATGGTCGGTTCCGGTGTGGGACGCCCTGCCCGCTCTCCGACCTCGGGAAACACCGGGGTGTCGGGGTCAGGTGGCGAAGATGTGGGACTCGTCGGCGAAGGCCTTGAACTCCAGGGCGTTGCCGGCGGGGTCGAGGAGGAACATCGTCCGCTGCTCTCCGGGCAGACCTTCGAAGCGCACGTACGGTTCGATGACGAACTCGGTCCCGGCCTCGCGCAATCGCTCGGCCAGCCGTTCGAAGGCCTCCGGAGCGAGGATGAGACCGAAGTGGGGCACGGGCACGTCGTGTCCGTCGACCGGGTTGTGGACGGCGGCCCGACGTTCGGGGGCCAGGTGGGTGACGAACTGGTGGCCTTCGAGGTTCCAGTCGATCCAGGTGTCGGAGCTGCGGCCCTGTTCGAGGCCGAGCACGGTGCCGTAGAAGTGACGGGCGGCCGTCAGATCGTCGACGGGGACGGCCAGGTGGAAGCGGGGGCGAGGGGTGTCCGGCCGGGTCATGGGGCGACCTTTCGGGAGGGGGTGTTCCATCGCGATGTCGACATTAGGACATCACGGCGTCCATGAGAAGACCCCCGAGACCCCGAGTACGACCGGAAGGGCCCACCCCCGTTCCGGGGCGGGCCCTTCCGACGTGGCCGTGGAGCCGGGTCAGCCGACCAGGGCGAGCAGTTGCGGCACCGTCAACAGCGCCACGTAGAAGCCCATGAACTGCACACCGGTGTGCATGTTGAACATCCGGTTCAGCAGTCCGCCGACCAGGCCGACGCTGACCGCCACGCCGACGGCCAACAGGCCGCCCTCGTAGAGGCAGATCACCAGGATCAGGCCCGCGAACGATCCGATGATCGCCTCGTGGGAGATCCGGCGCATGACGAAACCGGCGGCCTTGTGGGCGTAGGTCATCGCGAACGGGTAGGCGATGACGGTCGCCAGCACCACGCCGAGCAGACCGTAGAAGAGGAACTCTCCCCCGGACAGCAGGTCGTGCAGGTTGTTGGTCGCGCCCGTCTCCGTGTCCACCGTGTACACCGGCGGGGCGTTGAACAGCGGCGCGGCCGGTCCGGCCGCCATCGGCGACAGCGGAAGCCCCAACGCGATCAGCGGGATGAGCGTCTCGGCGATGTAGGTGGACTCGGTGGTGCCGTTGCGCACCGACATCACGGTGGTGAGCCGGTGGTACCCGTTCTTGATCCGGGAACCGGCCGCCTCGCCCATGAGCACGGTCATCGCGACCGGGGAGAACACGAAGGTCGCGCTGGAGACCGAGGCCGCGGCGGCCGTGTACCCCACCTGTCGCCGGTCGAGGATCTTGAACGGGTTGGGCACCCGCCCCTTCCACGTCCGGTTGTCCGGGGCCAGGTCGAACGATCGCGGCTTCGACCTGCGCAGGCCCTCCCGTCCGGCCGGGGACAGTGACAGGAACAGGTCCGCGATGAGCGGTCCGATGGCGATGCCCATGAAGAAGCTGATCGTCAGCGGCGTGCCGATGGTCTCGCCGATGAAGGTCTGCAACCCCACGACCAGCAGGACGAACGGGATCAGCGCGAAGACCGCCGCCAGCCGCCCCTTCGAGGTGTAGGCGATGATGAGCGCCGCCGCGAGGAAGATCCAGGGGGCCGCCGCTCCGATCGCCTCGGTGAAGGGGCTCAGCAGCCAGGCGAACAGGACCGACAGCGGGACCGAGATGAACGCGGCGAGCACACCGCCGGAGATGGCCTTGCGCAGCGCGATGTGGGGCACGCCCAACTCGCGCAGCATCTGCGCGTCCCGCAACATCGGCACGGCCAGGGTGTCACCGGGGATGCCCAACAGGGTCGTGGGGATCGCGTGGGTGATGTGCTTGGCGACGATGGCGCCGATGAAGAAGGTGAAGACGCCGGTGGGCGGCACGCCCAGCAGCACCACGAGCAGGGTCAGAGGGGCGACCGTGGCCGTCTCGTCGGTGTAGGAGGCCAGGCCGATGAAGGCGAAGACCACGACACCGATGATGCCCATGGCCACGGCCCAGGTCATGTCGGTGAGGAGTTCGGGGCTCATGATCGTTCCTCGGCTTCGGTGGAGCGCCGCCGGTGCTGCGCGAGCAGGTCGTCGTACAGCCCCAGGGTGCGGAGTTCCTCCTGGACCGCGGTGGGCAGTTCGGACGGGTCGCCCAGGGGGCCGATCTCGGCCTCGATGGCGTCCATGGCCTTCCTCCGACCCTCACCGTCGGCGGCGGTCTCGCGGACGATGCGCTTGGGTCGGAAGAACACGGCGTTGAGGAAGCCGGCGAGGAGACAGCCGCCCAGGCCCACCAGCAGGGCGTAGGTGGAGGCCACGTCCGGGTTGTCGCCGAAGTGGGCGAACAGCCGTTCCGAGACCAGGTAGAGCGGGACCGCGATCCCGGCTCCGAGCAGGATCGCCCACAGCGTGTGGCGGGAGTCGACGGTGTCGCCCCAGATCTCCAGGAGCCGGCCCGTCGCCTCCTTCTCTTCCTCCGGGGCGGTCATCGCCGGTCTCGCAGACGTGCCAGGACGGCCTCGGCGTGGTCGGCGCCGAAGGAACGATCGGCCACCAGGGCGGCCACCACCTGGGGGATCTCCTCGGGTTCGGCACCGGCGGCGACGGCGATGTTGCGGGCGTGCAGCGACATGTGGCCGCGCTGGATGCCCTCGGTGGCCAGGGCGCGCACCGCCGCGATGTTCTGGGCGAGGCCGACCGCCACCATGAGCTCGCCGAGTTCGCGGGCCGTGGTCACACCGGTCAGCGCCAGCGCGGTCTGGGCGACCGGGTGCGTGCGGGTGGCGCCGCCGACGAGGCCGACCGGGGTGGGCAGCTCCAGGGTGGCGACGACATCGCCTTCGGCGTCGATCTCGAAGGTCGACAGGGAGGTGTAGCGACCGGAGGCGTCGACGGCGTGCGCGTGGGCGCCGGCCTCCATCGCGCGGGTGTCGTTGCCGGTGGCCAGGACCACGGCCGAGACGCCGTTCATGATGCCCTTGTTGTGGGTGGCGGCCCGGTAGGGGTCGGCGGCGGCCAGACGGTAGCCGTGGACGATGTCGCGGGCGACCTCGGGCCCGCCCAGCGCCTCGGCGTCCAGGACCGCGCGGGCCCGGCTGATCCGCCGGTCGGCCCGGTTGGTGAGGATGCGCAGCAGGGGGCGGCCCTGGGCCAGTTCGGCGATCCGGGGCGCGACGGCCTCGGCCATGGTGTTGACGGCGTTGGCGCCCATCGCGTCGCGCACGTCGACGGCCAGGTGGGCCACCACGTAGGTCTGGTCCCCGGTCGGCACGGTGCGCACGGTCAGGTCGACCACGCCTCCGCCCAGACGGACGAGGGTGGGGTCCTGGCGCTCGGCCAGTTCGATGATCTCCTCCCGCGCCTCCAGCACCCGCAGACGGGCCGCCTCCGGGTCGGTGACGTCGACGATCTGCACCTGCGCCTGCATCACCGGGGTGGTGCTCGTGGTGGTGAAACCGCCGCGGACGCGGGCGATGCGGGCCGCGTTGGAGGCGGCGGCCACGACCGAGGGCTCCTCGGTGGCCATCGGGACGAGGACGTCCCGCCCGTTGACGGTGAAGTTGGTGGCCACGCCCACCGGCACACCGATGACACCGACGGCGTTCTCGATCATCCGGTCGGCGATCTCGGAGTCCAGGCCGCCCGTCTCCAGAACGTCGAGCGCGTCCGGCTCCAGTCCGCACTCGCGCGCGGCCGTGCGTCGCCTCTCGACGACGTCGAGGTTACGGAACCCGGACAGCCTGCTGTTACCGGCCAAGCTGGGACACCCCCTGGGAGAAGGCACCGCGGACTATGCGGTGCGTCACTGTGATGGAGACCATGCAAGCAGCCCCGCAACGTGGGCGACATGTCCGATTCGGACAGAGAACTCCCCGTTAACCTGGCCGTTTCCTTCCGATCACATGGAGGCGGGCCGCCACGCCGAGTCGGAAGAGCGCGTCGGAGGATCGCCAGTCCGACCCCAGGAGCTCGGACAGCCGTTCCAACCGCTGCTTGACGGTGTTGGGGTGCACGAACAGCGTCCGGGCGGTGCGGGTCACCCCGGCGCCGCTGTCGACGTAGGTCAGGAGCGTGCCGATCAGGTCCGTGCCGTGGTCGCGGTCCCAGGCGATCACCGGGCCGAGCAGGCGTTCGGCGAACCGGCGCGCGCGTTCGCCGTCGGTGCCGAACATCGCGAGGTAGGGCGCGTACTCCTCGGTGGAGAAGACCCCCTCGTCCGCCCCGAGCCCGGGGAGCAGGGCGGCGCACTCCCAGGCCTCCCGCATGGCCTCGGGCAGTCCGGCGGTCCCCTCGGCCCGGCCCACCACCACGGTCGTCGCCCCGGCCTCAGCCTGGTGGGCACGGGCCCGGACCTCCTCGGCCCGATCGGTCGCCCCCTCCCCCGGGATCAGGACACCGACCCCGCCGTCCTGGACCGCCGCCAGCCAGCCGCGCCCTCCCGACAGGGCGCGGAGCACGGTGTGGCGCCGGGTGTCGGGGACTGGGAGGGCCAGCACCGTCCAGGCCCGGTCGAGTTCGATGCCCCGGGCCTTGGCGCGGCGTTCGAGCGACTCGGTGTCGGTGCTGCCCGAGAGCAGGTCCAGGGCCAGCTCGCCGCGTACCCGGTCCTCGGCCTCGGTCAACGCGTCGCGCCGCATGGTCAACAGGGCCAGGATCTGGGCCGAGCGTTCGATGGTGCGCTGTTCCAGGTCGGTGAGGGGCTCTCGCGCCTCCCCCACCAGGACCAGCCCGAGGAAGACCGGCCCGGCCATGACGGCGGCCACGGTGGCCAGGCCGTGGGCGCCCACGTCGGCGCAGTGCCCCGAGGCCCGGCTGCGTTCGGCCGCCCGGACCACCTCGGGCAGGGGGCGGCCGTCGTGCCATCGGCGTTCGGCGGCCCCGGGCGAGGAGGCCAGCGGCCGGTGATCGCGGTCGACGACGGCGACCGGACGTTCCAGGGCCCCGGCCAGGGTGTCGGCGACCTCTCGGGGCCCGTGCCCGGACAGGACCAGGGCGGTGAGCCGTTCGTGCACGCGGGCGGCCACGGCCATCTCCTCGGCGTGCTTGCGGGCCCGTTGGGCCGCCTCGGAGGCGGTGGAGAAGAGCCGTGCGGTGCGCAGGATGAGGGCGGCCTGGTCGGCGAAGGCCGACAGCAGGGCGATCTCGTCGCCGCCGAAGGAGCGGGCCGAACGGTCGGCCGCGAAGAGCACTCCGAGGATCTCCCCGTCGGCGGAGACCGGCACGCCCAGCAGGGAACGGAGCCGCTCGTCCTTGACGGCCAGGTCGATCTCCGGGTCGCGGTCGAAGTCGGCCGTCTCCGAGTAGTCGGCGACCCACTGAGGGCTGAGGGTGTGGACCACCCGACTGGCGATGCCCACCCCGGTGGGGACGCGCAACCCGGGGAAACGCGGGGAGACCGTCCCCCGGCTGGCCCGCACGAACAGCTCGTCGGTGTCGGGGTCGTAGAGGGACATGTAGGTGACCTCGGTGCCGACGAGGTCGTGGGCCCGGTCCACCAGACGCTTGAGGACGGCCTGGGGATCGTGCACGTCGACCAGGTCGTGGGTGCTCGTGATCAGGGCGAGCAGTTCCCGTTCGCGCCGTCGGAGCCGGCCCACGAGAGCGGAGGTCCGTTGGACCTGGGAGGCGAGTTCCTCGCCCATGTCCCCCAGGATCGTCTCGGCCTCCTCCGCCCCCAGGTACTCGCCGGTCTCCAGCCGGCGGAGCAGGTCGACGACGGCGTGTCGTGCCTGCGGTCCCAGCCGTTTGGTGTGCTCTGCCATCGGTCCAGTCTGCCGGCCCGGGGCCGGCGAAACCGCTGGTGGGGCGGGTACGCTCTCGGTCCGGCCGGTTCCGTGGCCCCCTCGGGCCCCTTGCTCAGGCCGGGGTGGTCTCTCCGTCCCCGTTCTCGTTCGGGGTGGCGGCGATCTCCAAGTGGACGCCGTGTTCGCGGATCGCCCGCGCCGAGGAGTCCGCGAGGCGGTCGTCGGTGATCACCGAGGAGAAACCGGAGAGCGGGGCGACCTTGAAGGTGCCGAAGGCCCCGTACTTGTCGGCTCCGGCGACGAGCACCGACGAGGAGGCCGCGGCCATGGCGGCGCGCTTGACCGCCACCTTCGACCGCGACGGCGTGGTCGAGCCCCGGTTGAGGTCCCAGGAGCTGGTCGAGACGAAGGCGATGTCGATGTTGAACTCGGTGACCGTGGCGGCCGCGATGTCCCCGACCGAGGAACGGTTCTCCCGGTCGATCTGGCCCCCGATGAGGAACAGGGTCAGGTCGGGGTGGTCGGTGAGCGAGGCCGCGGTGGTGAGGTCGTTGGTGATGACGGTGAGCCCGGTGACGTTCCACAGCAGGGGGACCAGATGGCCGAGCGTCGTCCCCGCGTCCAGGTAGAGGGTCTGGCCCTCGCCCACCAGGGCGGCCGCCGCGCCGGCCATCGCCCGTTTCTCCGCGACGTCCACGCTGGACTTGTCCCGGTAGGAGGGTTCGGAGCGCACCTGGGAGGCGAGTTCGACCCCGCCCGGGACCGAGCGGACCCGGCCCTCCTCCTCCAGGGTCATGATGTCGCGCCGCACCGTCATGTGCGAGACGTCGAGGATCTCGCAGAGCTCCTTCACGCTCAGCACTCCCGTGCCGCGCAGCTCCCTCAGGAGCAGGTCACGCCGTTGCGCCGGAATCATCGTCCTCCTTCGTCGTCGGTTCCCACAGACATGGTACCGAGAGTTACCAGATGATCTTAGCTGTGATAATTTTTGACTCATATGTTCCGGCAGTGTTAAAACACTGCTCATCGCCTCGACGGCCGGCGCACCACGCGTCCCCCCACGAGGTGAGAGAAGGAGAACCATGCAAGGCACCGATCCCACCACCTCGCCTCACGCCCCCGTCCGGTACGCGCTCACCGGGGCGCGGGGCGGGTTCGCGCGCACGCTGCTCGCCCAGACCCTGCGGATCGAACGGTTGCGCCCCACCGTCCTGTGCGACCTCGACACCGCCGGAACCGTCGCCCTGTGCGAAGAACTCGGCTACGCCCCCGAGGACCTGCGGGTCTGTTCCACCCCGGACGAGCTGGCCGCCCTGGAACCCGGCCGGATCGCCGTGACCGATGACGCCGGCCTGCTCGCTCAGGAGGGCTACGACGTCCTCGTCGAGGCCACCGGTAGCCCGGCCGCCGGGACCGCGGCCGCGCGGACCGCCATCGAGACCGGCCGCCACGTCGTCATGGTCTCCAAGGAGGTCGCCTCCGTCGCCGGAACCGCCCTGGCCGGCCTCGCCCGGGAACACGGCGTCGTCTACACCCCCGGAATGGGCGACCAGCCCGCCAACCTCATCGAGTGGTACGAGCGCGCGCTCACCCTCGGCCTCGACGTGGTCGCGATCGGCAAGTCCGGCGAGTACGACCTGGTGTTCGACCCCGAGACCGGGCGGGTCCGCCAACTCGACCGGGAGATCGACGCCCCCGAACTGGCCGATCTGCTGTCCCTGGGAACGGACGTGCCCGCCACCCTCGCCGCCCGGGCCCGCGCCGTGGCCGAACTCGACCGTTCGGCCGCCGCCGACTACTGCGAGATGGGCGTCGTCGCCGACCACACCGGGCTGACCTCGGACGTGGAGGGGCTCCACTATCCGGTCGCCCGGACCGCCGAGCTCGCCGACGTCTACTCCCTCGCCGAGGACGGCGGGATCCTGAACCGCTCCGGGGTCGTGGACGTCTTCAGCGTGCTGCGTCTGCCGGAGGAGGCCTCCTTCGCCGGGGGCGTCTTCGTCATCGTGCGCACCGGCGACCCCGTGACCTGGGAGCTGCTCGCCCAGAAGGGGCACGTGACCTCGCGTTCGGGCCGCTACGCCTGTCTCTACCTGCCCTACCACCTCATGGGCGTGGAGACCCCCCTGAGCCTGCTGGACGCGGTCGACCGCCATCGGGCCGCGGGTACGCGCCGACCGGCGCCGCACGCGATCCTCGCCGGACGGGCCCGGGGCCCGCTGGCCGCAGGCACCCGACTGGACATGGGCGGGCACCACCACGACGTCACCGGCGTGGCCCCCGTCCTCCTGGACCCGGCGCAGGCGCCGGACGACGTGGCCCCGCTCTACCTGGCGGCCCACACCACCCTGGGGCGCGACGTTCCCGAGGGCGCCCTGGTGCGCCTGGGCGACCTCGCCGACCCCGACGAGACCCTGATGGACGTCTGGCACCACGCCCGACTCCGGGCGAGCGATCGGAACAACTGACATGTCGGATCTCTACACACTGCTGGCGTTCGTCACCGCCGTCGTCGTCCTCGTCCTGCTCATCGCCCGCTTCAAGGTCCACCCCGTGGCCACGCTGTTCATCGTGGTCATGGGTCTCGGCCTGGTCCTGGGCATGGGCGGCACCGCCACCGTCGAACTGGTCATGGAGGGCTTCGGCAGCACCCTGGCCAAGGTCGGCCTGCTGGTGATCTTCGGCTGTGTCCTCGGCAAGATGCTCGAACTGAGCGGCGCGGCCATGAAGATCACCGAGACCGCGCTGCGGATGTTCGCGGAGAAGCGGGTGCCCTGGGCGATCGCCCTGGCCTCGACCGTGCTCGGCATCCCGCTCATCGCCGACACGGCGGTGGTCATGCTCATCCCCATCGTGTCCGCCCTGGCCTACCGCACGGGCTTCTCGATGATGCGCCTGGGCCCGATCCTGTACATCGGCGCCTACGTCATGACCTCGGTCATCCCGCCCGGCCCCGGCCCCCTCGCCTCCGCCTCCCTGCTGGAGGTCTCCATGGGCGAGGCGATCCTCTACGGCCTCATGGTGGGTGTGCCCGGCGTCCTGGTCGCGACCCTCTACCTGTCGCGCATCAAGACCTACGTGCCGCCCAAGCCCGAGTTCGTCGAGCACCTGGTGGGGGCCGGCGGCCCGTCCTCCGGCGGCTCCGGCGAGGGGGCCACCGACGACACGGCCCCGGGGTCGAAGGTCGGGCTGTTCGGCGCCCTGCTGCCCATCCTCGCCCCCATCGTCCTCATCGTCTTCGCCTCCCTGGCGGGACCGGCGCTGCCCGAGGGCTCCTGGATCACCGGCACCGTGCTGTTCGTCGGCGAGCCGACCGTCGCCCTGTTCCTGGCCTGCCTCCTCGCGCTGCCGCTGTTCCGCGGCCGCTGGCGCGACAAGGAGACCCTCAACGACCTGTTCGAGTCGGGGCTGCGCATCGCCGCCATGCCCCTGGCCCTGACCGGTGTCGGCGGGGCACTGGCCACCATCATCCGGGAGACCGGTGTGGCCGAGAGCGTGGCCGGGGGCATCGAGGGGATCGGACTGTCCCCGATCCTCATCCCCTTCCTCATCGCCGCCGCGGTGTGCACGATCACCGGCTCCAACATCCTCGGGGTCATGACCTCGGCCGCGATCATGCAGCCGCTGCTGCCCTCGCTCGACCTGTCCCCGCTCGCGGTCTACCTGGCCTGCGCCACCGGCGCGCAGATCATGAAGCACGCGAACTCCTCGGGCTTCTGGGTGACCACCACCCTGTCCAACATGACGGTGGGCCAGGGCATCCGCTCCATCGGGGTCGCCTCGGTGCTGTCGGGTGTGACCGGGTTCGTGGTGCTCTACGCCATGCACGCCGCCGGGCTCGTCTGATCCCCTCCCAGCGGGAGAGGGCCGTCCCCGCGTCCGACGCGGCGCGGGGACGGCCCGCACGACCGGAAGAAACGACCAACCTACGGAGGACCCCATGGCGACCCTCGGAGTGATCGCCGACGACCTCACCGGAGCGACCGACATCGCGATCGCCCTCACGTCGGCCGGATACCGGACCACCGTCGTCCTGGGCGACGACCCGAACGTCGGCGCCGTCGACACCGACGGCGCCGACGCCGTGGTCGTGGCCCTGAAATCGCGCACCGCGCCCGTACGGGAGGCGGTCGCCGACTCCCTGAACGCGCTGGAGACGTTGCGGACGGCCGGCTGCGAACGGTTCTACGTCAAGTACTGCTCGACCTTCGACTCCACCCCGGACGGCAACATCGGCCCCGTCTGCGAGGCGGTGCTGGAGGCCCTCGGCGAGCCCGTCACCGTGATCGCCCCCGCCTTCCCCGCCAACGGCCGCACCGTCTACCGGGGCCACCTGTTCGTGGGCGACGACCCCCTCGACGAGTCGTCGATGCGCCACCACCCGCTCACCCCGATGACCGACTCCAGCCTGCCGCGTCTGCTCGCGCCCCAGGTGTCCGGGGGCGCGGACGACATCGCCCTGGTGCCCTGGCAGGTCGTGGTCCGAGGGGCCGACGCCGTACGCTCCGCCATCGACGCGGCGGCCGCCTCGGGCGCCCGTTTCGTGGTCGTCGACGCCCTGGACGACGCCGACCTGGACACCCTCGCCGAGGCCACCGACCACCTGCGTCTGCTGACCGGCGGCAGCGCCCTGGCCCAGGGGCTACGCGGCCCCCGCGACTTCGGCCCCTCCCGGATCACCCTCCCCGAGGGTCCCCGGGTGGTCCTGGCCGGCAGCGCCTCCCGCGCCACCCAGGGCCAGGTCCGCCACGCGCTCGCCGACGGCGACGGGATCCACCTGGTCCCCGCCGACCTGCGCGCGGACTTCGACGGGGTGGTCTCCACCGCCGTGGAACGCGCGCTCGGCTCGGGCGAGGGTCCGTTCGTGGTGTACGCGACCTCGGCCCCCGAGCACGTCGGCGACACGGCCGACGCGCCCTTGATCGAGGACGCCCTCTCGGAGATCGCCGCGCGACTCGTGGCCGCCGGGGTGCGCGCCCTCCTGGTCGCGGGCGGCGAGACCAGCGGCGCCGTCGTGCGACGTCTGGGCGTGGGCCCGCTGGCCCTGGGCCCCGAGGTCGACCCGGGTGTGGCGTGGATGCTCGGCCGTAAGGACGGCGCCGACCTGCACCTGATGCTCAAGTCCGGCAACTTCGGCGGCGAGGACCTCTTCGTCCGCGCTTGGGAGGAAGGGGAGTGAACCCTACGACACTGGAGGACGCCGAGAGACTGTGCGCGGCTGGGCGTCGCGCCGTCGACCTGGGGCTGAGCCCGGGCGCGTCGGGCAACGTCTCGGTCCGTTCGGGCGACCTGACGTTGATGAGCCCCACGGGGGTCCCGCTGAGCGAACTGGACCCGGGAGAGCTGTCCGTCCTGGACGACTCCGGCCGCCACGTCGATGGCCCGGCCCCGTCCAAGGAGTTCCCGCTGCACCTGGCGATGTACCGCCGGGTGCAGCGGGCCGGGGCGGTCGTGCACCTGCACTCCCCGCACACCGTCGCGGCCTCCTGTCTGCCCGCCTGGTCGAAGACCTCCGCCCTGCCGCCGATCACCCCCTACCTGGTGATGCGGGTCGGGCAGGCGCCCCTGGTGCCCTACGCGGCCCCGGGCAGCGCGCGCCTGGCCGAGAACCTGGACGAGCTGCCCGGCGACTTCCGCGCGGCGCTGCTGGCCAACCACGGTTCCCTGGTGGCGGCGGCCGACCCGGCCGCGGCCCTGGACGGGGCGATCGAGTTGGAGGAGGCCTCCCGGATCGTGGTCTCCCTCCAGGGACGGGAGTTCTCCGTGCTGACGCCCGAGGACGTGCGTGAGCTGACCGAACGTTACGGCACCGTCTGGGAGTGCTGACCCCGTCCCGAGGGGGAGGACGGGCGGACACGCGACGAGGGGCCCGCGCCGGGTGGCGCGGGCCCCTCGTCGTGATCCTCAGCCGGTCTCGGGCAGCCGATAGACCGACACGTGCGAACGGGACTCGGAGGTGAAGGCGGCCCCCTCCCAATCGGCGTGCCGGGACTCCAGGACGAAACCGGCCAGGCGGGCCATCAGGTCGAGTTCGGCCGGCCAGACGTAACGCTGCGCGCACCGGAGCAGCCGCGCCTCGCGTCCCTCCCCGAAGCGGAAGTGGTGCGAGACCAGATGCTGGCGGGCCACGTCGTAGGTGTCCAGACCGATGTAGCCGTCCTCGGCCGTGAACAGGACGCCCTTCTGTTCCGGGGGCAGCCTGCGCAGGTCGGGCACGCCCAGTTCGACGACGAACCGGCCACCGGGTCGAAGGTGACGCGCGGCGTTGCGGAAGCACTCCACCTGCTCGTCCTGTTCGAGAAGATTGCCGATCGTGTTGTAGACCAGGTAGACGAGGGTGAAGTCGCCCGGGACGCGGGTGGTGGCCATGTCCCCGACCGTCACCGGCAGGGCGGTCTCGTCGGCCTTCTCACGGAGGCGGACGATCATCGCCTCGGACAGCTCGATCCCCGTGACCGGGACCCCGCGTTCGGCGAGCGGGATCGCCACGCGGCCGGTGCCGACGGCGAATTCGAGCGCGGCCCCGCCCTCGGCGAGCTCGGCCAGACGTTCCACGGTCGGGCCGAGTCTCTCCGGCGCGAACATCCCCTCACCCGGGGTGTCGTACTCGGCGGCGGTCTCGGCATCCCACGTCAGCGCGTTCTCGCTCTGTTCCATGCGGGAACGCTAACCCGGCGGGAACGGGCCACGCCAAGGGTTTTTCCGGGCCCCGCGCCGCGCGTGGGCCCCTTCGTCGGGATCTTCGACCGTGCCGGCATTGCGTTCGCACTGTGTTCCACGTCACCCTCCTGGAGGAACGTCTCCCACAGTGAGGACCCCCATGACCACGCACCCCTCCGACACCTCCCCACCCGAGGAACGACACGGCTTCATCAGGACCCTGGGCCGGATCGACGTCTTCTTCCTCGGGTTCGGCTCGATGATCGGCTTCGGCTGGATCGTGCTCACCGGAGGCTGGATCCAGAGCGCGGGCACCCTCGGAGCCGTCACGGCCTTCCTCGTCGGCGGCGTCGTCATGGCGCTGGTCGGCCTGGTCTACTCCGAACTGGTCTCCGCCATGCCCAAGGCCGGCGGCGAACACCACTACCTCCTTCGAGGGATGGGCCCCAGAGCCGCGCTGCTCGGCTCGTGGGGCATCGTCGGCGGCTACGTCACCGTGATCCTCTTCCAGTCGGTCGCCGTCCCCCGATCACTGACCTACCTCTTCCCCGATCTGCCCCGGATCGAGTTGTGGACCATCGCGGGCGCCGACGTGCACCTGACCTGGGCCCTGGTCGGATCGGCCACGGCCGCCCTGCTGACCTGGCTGAACATCCGAGGGATCCGGCAGGCCGGTCTCCTCCAGACCTCGGCGGTGCTGTTCCTGGTGGTCGTCGCCGTGGTGCTGCTCGCCTCCTCCTTCTTCGGCGGCCGACCCGAGAACGTCGAACCGCTCTTCACCGGCGGCGGTTCCGGGATCATCGCCGTCCTGGTCGTGGTGCCCTTCCTCTTCGTGGGCTTCGACGTGATCCCGCAGTCGGCCGAGGAGGCCCGGGTCTCGCCCCGACGGATCGGCTCCCTGGTGGTCCTGTCCGTGGTGATGGCCGCGGTGTTCTACATCGTGATCGTGGTGACCACCTCGCTGGCCGCGCCCACCGCCTCCCTGGGTTCGATGGACCTGGCCACCGCCGACGCGATGACGCACATGCTCGGCCACCCCTTCTGGGGGATGTTCGTGGTCGCGGGCGGTCTCGCGGGGATCGTCACCACCTGGAACGCCTTCCTGATCGGGGTGTCCCGGCTGCTGTGGGCGATGGCCCGTTCGGGCATGATCCCCCGCTGGTTCGGGGTGATGCACCGGCGCAACGGCACCCCGGTCAACGCGCTGCTGTTCGTGGGCGCCCTGTCGATGGGGGCGCCGTTCTTCGGGCTAGCGATGCTCGACTGGGCGGTCGACTCCGGCGGGCCGAGCATCGTCATCACCTATCTGATGGTCTCGGTGGTGTTCCTGCTGCTGCGCCGACGCGAGCCGGGGATGGAACGCCCCATGCGCGTGGGCGGCCGACGTCCCTGGGTCGGCGTCCTGGTGGGGGTCGCGGCCGTGGTGACCACCACGGCCATGCTCGCCCTCTACCTGCCCGGCATGCCGGCGTCGCTGTCCCCGGAGCCGTGGCTGATGTTCGTCGCCTGGTGGGCGCTGGGGCTGGTCTTCCTCGTCCGGATCCCCGGCGGCGTGCGCCCCGGACCCGAGGCCGAGGAGGAACTGAGCGCGCGGGTCGCCGAACGGACCCGCCGACGGAGCGGCCGGCCGTGACGGCGGGCCGTTCCGGGGCCCGCCCGGAACGGCCGCCTCCGTTCCCTCAGTCCTCGGTCGTACGGGGACGTTCGCCCTTGATCTCGGTGCCCACGTCCAGCTCGGCCCGCTCCTCGGCCAGGACCCGCAGCGCCTCCGCGTCGGAGACCCGGTTCCTCGGCGTGAGCAGGCTGACCACCACGCCCGCGACCAGGGCCGCGGCCAGGGACGGGAGCACCGCGTTGCCCCAGAAGGCGGCGTAGGAGTCCACGTTGTTCACGACCAGCGCCGCCACCGAACCGGCCGCCATCGCCGAGACCCCGCCCTGCCAGGTGGCCCGGGGCCAGAACCGGCCGAGGAGGGAGGCCACCAACAGGCCGGTGAGCACCGTGGAGATGAGCAGGGTGATGTAGTCGATGATCGTCGTGGCCAGCAGGGCGAAGACCAGCGCCAGGGCGAGGACCGAGGCCAGGGCCACCCGGGAGTGGAAGACGAGACGGTCGGGCCGGGGCAGCCGTCCGGTGACGAGCTGCACGACGTCGCGCAGCAGGATCGTGACACCGACGATGGCGTCGGAGTCCCCCGAGGACATCGTGGCCGACAACCCGGCCACCAGGAGGAAGGCGCCCAGCCAGAGAGGGAAGAGCGTCGTCGCCAGGTAGGGGAAGGCCAGATCGGGGTTGTCCAGGCCCGGTTCCAGGGCGTGGGCGGACATCCCCGCGATGGCGGGCAGCAGGGAGAAGACCGCGAACAGCGTTCCGGCGATCAGGAAGCCGCGACGCACCGTCCGCACGTCGGCGGCCGAGTAGATCCGCTGCCGGTAGGAGGGGGTGGCCAGGACGCCCACCCCGATGACCACGGCCAACGACAGGGCGGGCAGGAACCCCAGCTCCTCGACGCCCAGCATGGACAGGGCCTCCTCACCGTTGCCCTCGGCCAGACCGGCGAACCCTCCGACGTGGACCAGGGCCAGCACCGCGAGGAGCGTGAAGCCGACGAACAGCAGCGTGCCCTGGATCGCGTCGGTGACGACCACGGCCAGGTAGCCGCCGACGACGGTGTAGATCCCGAAGCCCAGCGCCACGACGACCTTGGCCGTCGCGGCGTCCATCCCGGTCAGAAAGGACAGATACATGGCACCGCCCATGATGTGCGCGCCCAGCCATCCGACGGAGGCCAGGAACAGCAGGACCGCCACCACGCCCTTCACCACGCGGTTCGCGCCGTAGTAGAAGCTCATCTCCTCGGCGAAGGTCATGAACCCGTACTCGCGCACGTCGGCGAAGAGCCACATGAGCAGGAGGATCCCGGCCGCGCCGCCGATCCCGTACAGGGCTCCGGCCCAGCCGTTCTGGTAGGCGAAGCCGACCGCGCCGAGGCTGGATCCGGTGCCGACCAGGGTCGCCAGGGTGCTGCCCATGATCAGGGGGACCCCGAGGCGGCGCCCGGCGAGGAGGAAGTCCTCCCCGTCTCGGGTCCTTCGGGCCACCCACCAGCCGACGCCGATCATGAGGAGGACCGCGGCGATCAGGGCGGGGAGATAGATCATCCGCGCTTCGACCATGACACTGCTCCGTCTCGAGGGGGTACGGAGCCGCGGGGGCTCCGGGGCGGGGTGAGGGAGCGGGGTCGCCCGGTCGAAGGGCGACCCCGGACGGAAGGACCGGCGGGGGCCGTTCCTCAGGCGGTGTAGAGCACCGCGTCGATCTCGATGAGGAACCCGGGCAGGTCGGCCTGGATGGTGGTGCGCACGGGCGGCTCGTCACCGAAGTACTCGGCGAAGAGCGTGTTCATCGCCTGGAAGTCGTCCAGGTCGCGCAGGTAGACCCGGGCCTGGACGGCGTCCCGCAGGCTCGAACCCGCGGCCTCGGCGATGGCGACGAGGTTGGCGAAGGTGGCGCGGGCCTGCTCCTCGAAGGTGCCCTCCACCAGGGAGCCGTCGGTGCGGTGCGGGGTGGCCCCGGCCAGGTACACGAAGTCCCCGGCGATGGCGGCGTGGGAGTAGGGGCCTCCGGGCGGGGAGGCGTAGGGGGTGACCAGGGTCTTCTTCTTGCTCATGTGTTCTCCTCGAACATCGGATCGGTCCACCGGTCGGCGGACGGGTGCGGCTGCGCCCCGGGGCCCGGGGCGTTCGTGCGGGGGGTCGGTGGAGGGTCTCGTCGAGGTCCTCCGGTCAGGGGCGGGGGAAGGGTTCGTCGAAGTCCTCGGGCCGGTCGAGGCGGCGCACGGAGGCCCGCACCCGTTCGCGGCGTTCGTTCTCCGCCTCCTGTTGGGCCGGGCTGAGCGGCACCCAGAGGGGCGGTGGCGCGGCCGAGGCCGGGGGCAGGAGGCGACCACCGACGTAGGTGGCGGTGTTGGTCAGTCGTACCGGCGCCCTGCGGACGCCGCCGTGGACGTCCACGGCGTCGAAGCCGTCGTGGTCGATCTCGAAGACGGCGATGTCGGCGGCGGCGCCGACCGCCAGGGTTCCCGCGTCCAGGCCCAGCGCGCGGGCGGGGCGGACGGTCGCGGCGGCCACCGCCCGGTTCAGGTCCATCCCCGCGGCCATGGCCTTGGCCATGACGGTGGGCAGGTCGAAGGCGGGCCCGTGGATCGACCGGACGTGCAGGTCGGTGGAGACGACGGGGTCGATCCCGGCGGCCAGTTCGGCCTCGAACACCTCGAAGTCGAAGGCGCCCGAGCCGTGGCCCAGGTCGAAGACGACGCCCGTGTCGCGCAGGCGCAGGAGCGTGTCGGTGGGTCGCCCCTCGGAGACCAGTCCGGCGGCCACGCCGGTGGCGCAGTGGGTGAGGACGTCCCCCTCCTTCAGGAGCGGGGCGATCTCGGCCAGACCGGGCGGCCCGTAGCCGATGTGGACCATGAGGGGGCGGCCGAGCCGGTCGGCCACGCTGCGGGCGCGGCGCAGGGGTTCGATCCCGTGGGGGCCGACGGTGTGCCGGTCGATCCGGGCCTTGACCCCGCGGACCAGGTCCGGTTCGGCGGCGGCGACCGCCACGGTGGTGTCGACGTCGAGGTTCTCCAGCACGTGGTGTTCGCCGGTCCGACCGACCAGGCCGGTGCCGGCCACGTTGATCAGGGCGTGCACGCGCAGCGGGGAGGGGTCGACGATCGACCGGCGCAGCCCGGCGAGGGTGTAGGCGCCCGCCGAGCCGGCGTCGATCCAGGTCGTCACCCCGGTGCGCCAGGCGATCGGGGCGGGGTCGAGCCCCCAGTAGCCCGCGCCGTCGCCCAGGTGGGTGTGCAGGTCGACGAGGCCGGGCAGGACCACCAGGCCCGTGACGTCCACCGCGTGCACGGCCTCGGAGCGGGGCAGGTCGACCGCGACGTCGACGATCCTGCCGCCTCGGACGCCGATGTCGGCGATCCCGTCCCTTCCCGTGCCCGGGTCGATGACCCGTCCGCCGTGGAGCAGAAGGTCCCACACACCCATCACCCCCATGGCGTTGCGCCCTGCGCAACACTGTTGCTCCATTGCCAACAGATTGAATAGCATCCCGACGTGACACGGGTCAATGAGTTCGGTGTCGAGCGCTACGAAAGGACCTCGGTGGACGAGCCGCATCCCCCCGCTCAGAGGGACCCCCGATCCACGCACGCCCCCGGGACGGCACGACCGCGAATCGACGCGGTGTGCGTGGGAGAGTGCATGGCGCTCCTGGTCCCGGAGGAGGCGCCCCCCGGCCACGCCCCGCGTTTCCGCGCCGAGGTCGGCGGCGCCGAGGGCAACGTCGCCGTGCACCTGGCCCGGGCCGGACGTCGAGTGGAGTGGCACGGCCCCCTGGGCGACGACCCCTTCGGCGACCGCATCCGCGAGCGGCTCACCGCCTCCGGCGTGGTCTGCCGATCCCGGATCGACCCGGCCCGCCCGACCGGCCTGTACATGAAGCACCCCGGTCCCGAGGGCACCCGGATGCGCTACTGGAGGCGCGGGTCGGCCGCCTCGGCCCTGGGCCGGGACGACGCCGTCGCGGTCCGAAAGGCCGCGCCGCGCCTGGTCCACACCACCGGCATCACCGCGGCCCTGTCGGAGACCGCGGATGGGCTGGTCGAGGAGCTGCTGACCGACACCTCCCCCACCACACTGCGCAGCTTCGACGTCAACCACCGGCCGGCGCTGCACGACACGCCGGGCCGACGTCGACGGCTGCTGGATCTGGCACGCCGGGCCGACGTCGTCTTCTGCGGGCTGGACGAGGCCCAGGCCCTGTGGGGGGTCGAGACCATCGACGGGCTCCGCGCGCTCATCCCCGAACCCGAGTGGCTCGTGGTCAAACAGGGCGCCACCGGGGCGACCGCCCTGCGTGCGGGCGATTCCTTCTTCCATCCGGCCCCGGAGGTCGAGGTCGTCGAACCGGTCGGCGCGGGCGACGCCTTCGCCGCCGGATTCCTCCACCGGCTGCTGGACGAGGCGCCTCCGATGGAGTGTCTGGCGGAGGGGACCGCCCTGGCCGGGCTGGTCCTTGGACTGGAGGGGGACGCCCCCGCTCCCCCACCACCCCCGACCTCCTGCGACACTGACACGGGGCCCTCGGGCCGCCACCACTGAACGACCGGGGCGAAGGAGAAGGTGCACAGGTGTCCAACAGCGTCGAACGCGCGATGCGCATCCTCGTGGAGCTGGCCGACGGCCCCAGCACCATCAGTGAGCTCGGCCGACGTCTCGACGTGCACCGCACCACCTCGCTCCGACTGCTGCGCACCCTCGAGGAACAGCGTTTCGTGCGGCGTACCGAGGACGGCCGCTTCCAGCTCGGAGCGCGTATGGCCACCCTCGCCGCCGCCGCGCTGACCGGCCTGGACATCCGGGGCTCGGCCGCCCGTCACCTCCGGGACCTGGGCGAGGCCACCGGCCAGACCGTCCATCTGGGGGCGCTGGAGGGCGATCGGATCGTGTACCTGGACAAGGTGGAGTCGCGTCACGCGGTGCGCATGTACTCCCACATCGGCGCCCTGGCGCCCCTGCACGCGACCGGTATCGGCAAGGTGATCCTGGCCCACCTCCCGCCCGCGGAGCGCGACGCCCTGTTGGGCCCGGAGCCGTTCGCCAGGTGCACCGCCGGAACCCTCACCGACCGCGCCTCGCTCGACGCCGACCTGGACCGGATCCTGCGCCGAGGCTGGGCCCTGGACGACTTCGAACACGAGGAGTTCATCCACTGCGTCGCCGCCCCGGTCCGTGACGCGGCGGGCAGGGTGAACGCGGCGATCTCGGTGTCCGCGCCCAGCGTCGTCCTGGACCGCGACGGGCTCCTCGGACTCACCGACGACCTGGTCGCGGCGGCGGACGCCATCGGTGAGGAACTGGGGTGGCGACCTCCCCGAACGCGCTGAGGGGAACGCGGGGCGAACTTGAGTACTCGTACTCACGTGCCCGCGGCCCCGTCCGGAGAGCATGGGGACATGAACCCCGCACAGACCCGCCCCGCCTCCCTCCCCCGGCCGCTCTCGACCCTGATGACCGCCCTGCTCCTGGCCGGCACCGCCGTCTCCACCTGGTGGGTGACACGCACTCCGCCCCATGAGGAGGCGGCCGCCGGAGGCTTCTCCCTCGACGAGGCCGACCACGCGATCGACCCCCTCGTCCTGCCCGCGTGGGCCGAGACGCTGATCGGCGCCTCCGCCCTGGTGATCACCCTGGCCATGGCGGCGCTGCTCGTCCGGGCGATGGTGGTCGAACGTCTGGACCGCCGGTGGGGCTCGGTCATCCTGTCGCTGACGCCGATCGCGGCGATGGCCGGACTGTGGTGGATGATCGGGACCGCCCCGGTGATCGGCGCCAACATCGGCTTCGGGCTGGCCTCGATGGTGTTCGGCCCGGCCTCCCTGATCCTGCTCGCCGTCGCGATCGCCCTCTCGATCCCGATCCTGCGCTCCCGCTGACCCCGGGCGGGAGGTCAGGACGGGCGTTCCCCTCCCTTCGCCCCGCTCCGTCGCGTGCCCCCATAGTGGCGGGCGGCCTTGGCCCGATTCCCGCAGCGCGTCATCGAACACCAACGGCGGTTGCGTCCGGGCGAACGGTCGTGGAAACGCAGCCCGCACCGTTCGTGCGAGCAGACCCGCACCGCGCCCGTCTCCCCCGCCGCGACCAGGGCGATCGTGTCGGCGGCCGCGCCGGCCAGGGCCCGTTCGACCCCCGGGGCCGGATCGGCCGAGCGCAGCACGCCCCCGTCGTCCTTCAGGAGGGGGCGGGCCTCGTGGGCCCGGACCGCCCACCGATTGACGGTCGCGATGTCGGCGGCCTCGGGTGAGGTCCCCTCCCGGGCGACGATCAGCAGCCGGTCGACGGCCTCGCGCAGTCCACGCGCCTCCTCCAGCAACGCCGGTTCCGGTTCGGGGACCCGTTCGCCCGCCGCCGCGGCGAGGCCGCTCCGCTCGGCCCATTCCGCGAGGTCGGCCGGGGTCACGAGCAGCTCGCGAGGTTCGTTCCAGCGGTCGCGCAGGGTGTTGACCAGGTCCAGGCAGGGCCGGCCGCCGTCCCAGATCCAGTCGTGGGCGGACGTGGCCATGGCTCCTCCTCGGCTCGACCCGACTTGAACAGGACGCCATCCTAGCCTTACTCTCTAACCCCCTTAGATGGTTAGGATCTATGATGCACAGCGAGACCGCCCTCGTCGGCGACCTGCGAATGCACTACCTGCGCGCCGGAAGCGGCCCCCTCCTCGTCCTGCTCCACGGCTGGCCCCAGACCTCCCACTGCTGGCGCCACGTCATGCCGGCCCTGGCCGAGCACTACACCGTCATCGCCCCCGACCTGCGCGGATACGGGCTCACCGACAAGCCCGTCGGCGGATACGACAAGCGCACCATGGCCGCCGACGTCCGGGCCCTGGCCCGACGGTTCGACGACGGGCCCATCCGGTTGGTGGGCCACGACCGGGGCGCGCGCGTGGCCCACCGCTACGCCCTCGACCACCCCGACGAGGTCGAACGGATGGCCCTGCTGGACATCGCCCCCACCCTGGCGACCTTCCGACGCACCTCCATGACCGTGGCCCGCAACTACTGGCACTGGCTGTTCCACATGCAGCCCGACCTGCCCGAGCAGCTGGTCGGAGGCCGTCACGACACCTACCTGCGGTACTTCTTCGAACGGTGGACCGTCAATCGCTCCGCCGTGGAGGAGGCCATCGACCACTACGTCGACGCCTTCTCCCGCCCCGGGGCGCTGCGCGCCGGCTTCGACGACTACCGCGCCACCCACCCCGAGGACCTGAACGCCGACGAGGCCGACCAGGAGGCCGGCCGACGGCTGACCATGCCGCTCCTGGTCCTGTGGGGGGATGCGGGCCTGCCCGCCGCGCTCCCGGTCGCCGACATCTGGCGCGAATACGCCGACGACGTCACCGGAGAGGCCTTGGAGGACTGTGGCCACTTCCTCCCCGAGGAGCGCCCCGCCGAGCTGGTCGACCGCCTGCTCCGCTTCCTCTAGACGGAGGACCCCCGAGAGGGCGGCGGCCGCACCCCCGATACGGCCGCCGCCCTCGGGGCATACTCCCCCCACGGGGGGAACGTCATGAACACCGACTACACGTTCGATTCCGGCACCGACCTGGGGCGGTTCCAACTCGACCACCTGTCGCTGCTGCTCGACGGGGCGAGCCGGGACTTCATCGGGGAGGTGGCCGCCCGCGAGGGGCAGCGCTGTCTGGAGTTGGGCGCGGGCAACGGCTCGATCGCCGCTTGGCTGGCCGAGCGGGTCGGCCCGACCGGGCGGGTGGACGCCGTCGATCTGGACACCACGCATCTGGACGACGTGCCCGAGGTCCGGGTCCACCGGCACGACGTCGAAGAGGGGCCGCCCGTCGACGGCCCCTTCGACCTGATCCACGCGCGCCTGTTGCTGATGCACCTCGAACGCCGCCACGAGATCCTGGAGTCCCTGGTCCGGGAACTCGCCCCCGGCGGCCTGCTGGTGCTCGGAGAGTTCACCCGACCGCCCACCGTGCCCTTCGAGGCGCCGACGGAGTCGGAGGCCGCGTTGTACCACCGGCTTCTGGAGACCACGATCGAACGCATCGCACGTCCCGCCGGACAGGACTACGCCTGGGGGTACGAGGCCGACCGCGCCATGATCCACGCGGGACTGGAGGGGGTGGAGACCGCCGAGTACCGGCACACCGCCCGGGGCGGTTCGGCCACCTGCCGGCTGATCTCCAACTACGCCCGGCAGTTCACCCCGGCGCTGACCGCGATCGGTTGGACCGAGGCCGAACTCGACCGGATCCACGCCCTCATGTCCGACCCCCGAACGCGCGTCGGCTTCTTCCCCTTCGTCTGTATCCGGGGACGCCGCACCCTGGACGGGTGAGTCGACGAGAAGGGAGCGGACTTTCGGAGTCCGATGAGTGTCCTGTGGAACCCAATGCCGGAGAAACCCTGTTCGTACAGGCATCCGCTTCGGGGTGAGCGCGCTCACCCCGAAGCGGATGAACGCCCGACC
>NZ_BAZE01000016.1:0-128974 GCF_000710955.1 Nocardiopsis alba | reverse complement strand
TAGTCTCCTCGTCGAACGGAACGACGAAGGAGAGACGTGAACGACCACCGGAACCCGGGCTCGCTCCCCGCCCCCGAGCACATACGCGACCGCCTGGCCGAGGACCGTAACGTCTGGCTGTGCACCTCGCGCGCCGACGGATCGCCCCATGTGGTCCCCGTCTGGTTCGTCCACCTCGGGGAGCGCTGGTGGATCGGGGCCTCCACCCGTTCGGTCAAGGTCCGCAACGTCCTGCGCGACCCGAGGGTGAGCCTGGCCTTGGAGGACGGTGACGCCCCCGTCGTCGCCCAAGGGCGGGCCCGGGTACGCGAGGACTTCCCCGAGGAGGTGATCGCCGCCTTCCACGGCCGTTACGACTGGGACCCTCGCACGCCCTACGGCCCCGATCCGCGGCGCTCCCTGTTGGAGGTCGCCGTCACCCGGTGGCTCATGGCGGGGTCGGCCCCCGAGACCACGCCGAACCCGGGCTGAGCCACGACGTCAGGCGGTCGTCTCCAAGAGGAGGCGATGCGCCTCGGTGGGGTCGGGACACTCCCAGCGGCGGATCAGTCGCTCGACCACCGACGGGGGCACCGGCGCCTCGCGGCGGGCCATCCTGGCGCGCAGGACCTCGGGCGGGGCCTCCAGGGACACGATCTCCACCCGGGCCCGGTAGTCGGCGGCCAGACCGATCACCCGACCGCGCAGGTCCCGAGAGACGTTCGTGGCGTTCCAGACGAAGGAGCGACCCGCGCGCAGATGGGCGCGGGCCCGCTCGAAGGCGGCCGCCGCCACCGGTCGCTGGTCCGCCGTCGGGGCGATCCCCAGTTCCGCGCGCAGGGCGTCCAGGCTCACGACCGGCGGGTCGGGCAGACGGGTCCGGATCCAGTGGTCCTTGCCGGCACCGGGCAGCCCCGACATCATCGTCACGGTCGCCCTGGTGTCGTCGTAGGCCGCGTGGTCCGGATCGCGGTCGGGCCTGCGGAAGAACCGGAATCGGGCGTGGTCGGAGGGGAAGTCGCGGGGGCGGTCCAGACAGCGCTGTTCGGCGCAGTACTCGGCGTACAGTCCGACGTTGTCCAGGACCTCGGCGACGTCACCGCAACGGCGCCCGAGGATGTCGGCGGTGGCCAGCAGGACCAGGTCGTCGTTGCGCGCTGACAGGCTCACCCTGAAGGCGAGCTCTCGCAGGTCGGGGCGTTCCAGGGCCCAGAACGGGAGCTGGTGGTGGCGCACCAGGGCGGCCACGTGCTCGCGCCGGGCGATCGGGGCGCCGGACTCCCACAGGATCCGGCGGACCATCAGGTCGCCCCGCCGCGAGTGTCCGTGCGCGGTCACCCGACCCTCGGCGTCCTTACGGGTGCACAGCGGCTTGGCCACGTCGTGCAGGAGCGTCGCGGCGAACAGCAGGACCCTCTCCTCCTCGGGGCGGGCCCGCCACTCCGCCAGATCGGCCAGGGCCTCGCAGGCCATGCGGGTGTGGGTCTCCACGTCCCCCTCGGCGTGGTGGACCGGGTCCTGCTCCACCCCCGCCAGGGCGCGTACCCAGGGGAAGGCCTCGCGTATCGCGGCCCAGTCCGTCCTCCAGAGCGGGGGAGCGGGGCACAGTTCAGCGAACCTCCGCATAGAGCACCTCCGGGTCGGCGAGTCCGTTGGCGACGACGGGGCGGTCCAGCCAGTGGCTCCCCGAGTCCAGGACGGCGGTGGTGAACTCCGAACGCACCCACTTGTAGCGGTCGACCGTGAGGTCGCCCTCCTCGACCTTAACGTACAGGCCCTCCATCAGGTCCGAGGCGTCGGTCTCGGCCAGGGTCCGTTCCGGGTCGGCGCCGCCGGCCCGCGCGGACGCGGCCAGGGCGTCGCGCCATCGCCGGGTCCGGTACGCCGACCGGCCCACCAGCGCGGTCAGGTCGTCCAGACCGGCCAGGGGGCCGGTGTGGAGGACCGGCACCGAGACCACCGGGGTGCCCGACAGGAGCTCCCGCCGACGCGGGGTCGACAGGAACACGCCCTCCCGGGTGTCCAGCACGTCGAACTCGCAGAAGTAGTGCGGCAGGGCGTCGTAGAACACGGTGTGCTTGGCGTACAGCCACTCCCCGTACATCACGTAGCGCGTGCCCAGCCGGGGCCACAACAGTGGCGCGACCGTCGCGGCCCAGGCCTTCAAGGGACCGAACTGTCGTTCCCGGGGGCCGCCGGTCAGGAAGTGCCCCCTGCTCTGGAGCCGCGGCCTTCCGTCGGAGTCGAAGGACAGCCCTGCGTTGGCCCCGTCGAGCTTCTCCTCGACCACCAGGTGCCGGCCGGTCAGAGTGGAGAAGGGCACCGCGTCCAGGTCGTGGTCGCCGACCTGGAGACGCGATCCGCCGATGTGCCTCGTGCGGGGGTATTTGTACAGCATGGTCGGTTTCTATCGGTCGCGGACGGAGGTCGGCCACCGATTTTCCGCCCCCGACCCCGCTCAGACCAGGTGGGCCCGGGTACCGAGGGAGGCGGAGTCGGCCGCGGCACGCCCCTCGTACCAGCCCTCCGCGTCGGCGGGCCCGCGCACACGGGAGGTGGTCAACGCGCCGAACACCTCGTTCACCGCGGCCTCCACCGCGCGCTCCCGTTCGGCGAACACGGGGACCAGGTCGGTGCCGGTCTCGGTGCCGACCGCCTTCTCGGCGGCCCGCGCCGTCTCGGAGAGGCGTTCGCCCACCCGTACCGCGAAGGCCGACATGAACGAGGACCGGAAGTCCTTCCTCGCCCCACGGCCGGAACGGTCGCGCGCCGAACCGCTCACCCGCATCGCCGTCTCCGCCTGGATCAGGAGCGACGTGTACAGCAGGTCCACCGCCTCCACGTCGCCGGGGAAGCCCATCACGGTGCTCAGACCCAGCTCACGGTGCCAGATCGCCCGACAGTGGTTGGCCTCGGCGATCTCGTTGAGCAGCACGGCCCGATGCTCGTCGTAGGGGGAGTCCACCGGAAGCCTGCGGGCCGAGGTGGCCTCGGGCTCCTCGGGGTCGGCCTCCACCAGGGCCAGGTCGATGCTGTGCCGGGCCATCATCTCCTGGGCCCGCGCGGTCAGGGCCTCGGCCTCCTGCGGGAACTCCGTGGACTCGGCCTTGGCGAGCAGAGCGCGTACCCGTTGCAGCCGCCCCTGGTCGACCGGGATCGAGGGGCGCGCCCCGGGACGGAAGTTCCCCGGGGGCGGCCCCAGGCGGCGCATCGGGGGCAGGGTGCGCAGCAGGGCCAGCAGTCGCAGCACCACCTCGACGACCTCGAAACGCATCAGCCCGTGTTCGGATCCCAGGTGCTCCAAGAGCGCCTCGCCCGAACCCCGGGGCGGGTCCACGTCCAGAGCGCGCACCTGTTCGTTCCAGCGGGGGTCGACCGTGGCCGCGGAGTGGCGTTCCAGGTCCGCTGCGACGACGTCGGCGCAGACGGACGCGGCCAGGGGGCCGGCCTCACGTCGTACGTGGCGAACGGTCTCGGCGGGCTGCCAGCCGCGCGCCCAGGCGTCGGCGATCCCGAACAGCAGGGTGTCGAAGAGCGAGCGCGCCGCCGCCCCGGCCCAGTGGGGGTCCTCCACGTCGGCCAGGCGCGCCACGGCCAGATCGACGCCGCTGCCCTCCTGCCCGCGCACCAGGGCGTCGACCGCCTGGGCGGTCACCTCCACGGGGGTGTCCGAGGGAGCGGGGCCGTCCCATTCCACGCTCGTTCGAGCGTCGCCGCGCCGGCGGCTTTTCCTGCCCACGGTGGTTCTCTCCCTGGTCGAAGGGTGGTTCGGAGCCGACGGACCATCCTACCGGCCGGGGCGGGCCCCTCAGGGGGCAGGGGTCCCGGAGGCGACCACGACCAGTTCGGGATGGACGGCCTCCGGATCCTCCAGGAGGGGACGCTCCTCTCCGCGCAGGTGGTGGGCGAAGAGCGCGGTGGAGTACTCACGGATGAGGGAGACCCCTCGGGCCGGGTCCAGATCGCCGAACTGGGCCCGCCACTGCTCGGGGGTGAGCAGGTCGCGCAGGCCGAGTTCGTCCATGAACACGCCCTTGTCCAGGACGTTGGAGTGGCCCGAGTCGGTGATCCGGATCCACTGGCGCCATCCGGTCTGCCCGGCCCAGCGCTCGTCCCAGCCTTCCCAGGGGCGTCCCTGGTCGTTGGCGAGCAGGGCCAGCGGACGGTCGATCTCCCCTTCCAACTGGGCGGTGTAGTAGGGGCCGTCGAGGTTCAGGCCGGCCGCGACGCGCTCCTCGTCGAGCAGGCTCTGGGCGACCGCCGCCCCGCCCCAGGAGTGGCCGATCATCCCCACCCGGTCGGTGTCCAGGATCGGGGCCCACTCCCGGGCCGCGCCCCTCTCGAAGGAATCGAGGAGGAAGGAGACGTCGGCGGACCGGGTGAGGGCGCCCGATTCCCACTCCTGCGACAGACAGCCGGCGCACTCCTCGACCAGCCCGTCGGGGAACTCCACCGGGGAGGCCTCGTTCCGGTGGTCGATCCCGGCCACCGCGAAACCCTGGGAGGCGAGTTCTTCGGCGAGCCCGGTCGCCCAGACACGGGAGACCCCGGAACCGGGGGAGTACAGGACCAACGGCAGTCCGCCGTCGACCGTGACCGGAGGCGCCTCCGGGACCGCGTGGGTGCCCACGTCCGTGAGCGTCTCCGGGGGGAGGCCCTCGATCCCCAACGCCGCCAGGGAGGCCTCGGCCTCGGCGCGGGTCATATAAGGGGCCCGCTCACCGGTGTCCTCCGGTGTCGGGTACCAGAGGGTCACCATCAGTTCGCGGTCGCCGCCGAGCCAGGGGTCCTCCCGGGTGTCGTCCACCAGGTGCAGGGTGGTGGTGCCCACGGCCAGGTCGCCGGTGGGGGCGGGCAGGGACGGCGGGGGAGGGGCGGGGCGTTCGTCGCCCGGTTCGAGCGGGTCGGCCGCCGCCGTACCGGCGGTGGTCAGGGTCAGGGTCAGGGCCAGGGCCCCGATCGGGATCGCGGTCGTTCGTGGGCGGCGATGGTCGCGCATGGGGGTACCGTCTCTCGTCCTCGTCGCGGTCTCGGCTCCCTCGAAACGCTAGGGAACCGGCGTCGAGGTCCGCGAGGGGGCGGACCCGTCGACGGAGGGCGGGCGCGCCGCACCCCTGGGGGTACGGCGCGCACCACCACGAGGGGTCCGACCTCAGGCGTCGGGATCCAGTAGCACGACCTCCAGGGTGCGGGGCCCGTGGACGCCGGCCACCCGGATCATCTCGATGTCGACGGTGGCCGAGGGCCCGCTCACCCAGGTCAGGGGGCGGAGTGGATCCAGCCGCCGCACGGCCTGGGGGACGGCGTCCACGACCTGGTCGGCGCGGACCACGCACAGGTGGTGGTCGGGGACCAGGCTCAGAGCCCGACGTCCTTGGTCCGGTCCGCCGTCCAGCACGATCGTGCCGGTCTCGGCGACCGCCACCGTGCAGGCGGTGACCACGCCGTCGGCGGAGTCCAGCTCGGCCACGTCGCGCGGATCCTCGGGGGAGTCGACGACCCGTTCCACCGAGGTCCGGGACAGCCACTCCTCGGGCAGCCCCGCCGGCACCAGGATCCGGCGGGCCCCGCGCCGCTCCAGCGCGGCGGCCACCTCGTCGGCGACCCGGTCCGGGGCCACCCGGCGCACCAGGGCGTTGTAGTCGACCAGCCGCTCCACCAGCACGTCCAGCGTCGGGCCGGCGTCGTGGCTCTCGGCGTAGGGACGCTCCGAAGGGCGACGCTCCACCGGCTCGTCGGCGGGGACGTCGGCCAGCGCCGCCCGTACCCGGGCGAGTACGCGTTCACGGGAGCCGTTCGTCATCGGCCGTCCTCTCGTTCGTTCCACCACTGACGGAAGGAGCGCGCGGGCACGTCCGGGAGGTCGCGCGTATCGGTCCATTTTCCCGCCGGGCCGGGCAGATGGCGTGGCACGACCCCGCGCGCGAGCCCGGCCGCGCGCTGGACCGTGTCCAACGCCGTCGCGGAGCCGAACACGGCCTCGGCCCCGGCCATCAGCGCCTTCTCGCTCACATGTCCCTTGGACTCGGCCACCTTCTCGCGCAGGTGCACCAGGACCTCGGGGATGTCGATGGCCACCGGGCACACCTCGTAGCAGGCGCCGCACAACGAGGAGGCGTAGGGCAGGGCCTCGTCGACCTTCGAGGACATCCCCTGGAGCTGGGGCGTGAGGATCGCGCCGATCGGCCCCGGGTAGACCGAGCCGTAGGCGTGTCCGCCGACCCGCTCGTACACGGGGCAGATGTTCAGACAGGCCGAGCAGCGGATGCAGCGCAGCGCCTGGCGTCCGACGGTGTCGGCGAGCACGTCGGTGCGTCCGTTGTCCAACAGCACCAGGTGGAAGTCCTGGGGTCCGTCGCCCGGGGTCACCCCGGTCCAGGTCGAGGTGTAGGGGTTCATCCTCTCCCCGGTGGACGAGCGCGGCAACAGCTGCATGAACACTTCGAGGTCGGACCATGTGGGCACGATCTTCTCGATGCCCACCACCGAGATGAGGGTCTCCGGCAGGGTCAGGCACATGCGACCGTTGCCCTCGGACTCCAGTACCAGCAGGGTGCCCGAATCGGCCACCGCGAAGTTCGCGCCGGAGACGGCCACCTTGGACCTCAGGAACAGTTCGCGCAGGTGGACGCGGGAGGCCTCGGCCAGGGCGTGCGGGTCGTCGGTCAGATCCGGGGGAGCGGGGCGACCCCATTCGCCCATCCTCTGGAGGAAGATCTCCCGGATCTGGGCGCGTCCCAGGTGGATGGCGGGGACCAGGATGTGCGAGGGCAGATCCTCGCCCAACTGGACGATCAGCTCGGCCAGGTCGGTCTCATAGGCGGTGATCCCAGCCGCCTCCAGGGCGTTGTTGAGCTCGATCTCCTGGGTGGCCATCGACTTGACCTTGACCACCTCGGTCTCACCGGTCCGGCGGATCAGCCGGGTGATGATCTCGTTGGCCTCGGCGGCGTCGGAGGCCCAGTGCACCGTGCCGCCCGCGCGTTGGACCGACTCCTCCAATCGTTCCAGGTAGTGGTCCAGATGGCGCAGGGTGTGGGTCTTGATCCGCTCGCCCTCGGCGCGCAGCCGCTGCCAGTCGTCGCCCAGCTCGTCGACGACCCTGGTCCTCTTGGCGCGGATGGTGTGGGTGGCCTTGTGCAGGTTGTGCCGGGTCCGCGAGTCCTCGACGGCCCGCTTCGCGGCCTCGGGAAAGGGGGGCATGCCCAGGAACGTGGCGCTCATGTCCGTGCGTACTCCTTCTCCGTGGAGGCCAGGATCTCGGCGATGTGGGCGGTGCGCAGGCCCGAACGCTGTCGGGACAGCGTGCCGCCGATGTGCATCAGGCAGGAGTTGTCCACCGCGCACAGCACCTCGGCCCCGGTCTCCACCACGTGTCGGGCCTTGTCGAAGCCCATGGCCGAGGAGACGTCGCCGTTCTTGACCGAGAACGTGCCGCCGAAACCGCAGCATTCGGTGGCCTCGGGCAGTTCGAGCAGCTCCAGGCCGCGCACGGCGCGCAGGAGCCGGTAGGGGCGGTCGCCCAGGCCCAGGAACCGCAGGCCGTGGCAGGTGGGGTGGTAGACGACCTTGTGCGGGTAGTAGGCGCCCACGTCGGTCACCTCCAGCACGTCCACGAGGAACTCGGTGAGGTCGTACACGCGCGGTGCGAGGGAGTCCATCCGACGGGCCAGGCGGCTTCCGCTCCGGCTCAGTCTCGGATAGTTGTCCCGGATCATGGCGGCGCAGGAGGCCGAGGGGACCACGACCGCGTCCGCGTTCTCGAAGGTCCGGGCGAAGCGCACCGCGAGCCGGGCGGCGGGGCGCCGGTAGCCGGTGTTGTAGTGCATCTGGCCGCAGCAGGTCTGGTCGGTGGGGAAGACCACCTCGTGGCCCAGGCGTTCCAGGAGCCGCACGACGGCCCGGCCGGTATCGGGGAAGAGTGTGTCGTTGACACAGGTGATGAACAGCGCGATCCGCATGTGCCTCCTTCGTGTCCCGGTCGACGCGGACCGGTCCCACCCGATGATCTGGGACCGTCCGGGAACGGGGCCGCCCGACGCGCCGTCCTTGGGGATTCCGAAAGGCACGCCCATTGGTCCGACCACTTTGCCTCAAGCAAGGGCGGGTGGGCAAGGGAGGGTAGAGTGTCCAGGTGGGAGGAATCCCTCCCGGTTCACGGAAAAAGCTGGAGATGAATGTGGGTGACGGCGCACGTACGCCGGTGGCACAGAGGACGGTCGAGCAGATCAAAGCGATGATCTCCGAGGGAGAGGTAGGACCAGAACAGCGCCTGCCCACCGAGCGCGACCTCTCCGCCCGTCTGGGGGTCTCCCGCGGTTCGGTCCGCGAGGCCATCCGCACCCTCACCACCCTGGGTGTGCTGGAGGTCAGGCACGGAGCCGGCGTCTACGTCACCGCGCTGCGCCCGAAGGACCTCCTGGAGGCCTTCGGTGTGCTGGCGGAGGTCTCCCCGGACCGGACCCTTCTGGAGGTCCTACGGGTCCGACGCATGATCGAACCCGACGCCACCGCGATCGCCGCGGCCCGGGCCACCGACGAGGACCTCGAACGCATCGGCGCCCTCCTCGACCGGCTGGAGGACGCGGACCCGGTCACCTCGCCCGGCGATTCCGGCACCTTCGACCTGGGGTTCCACCGGGAGATCGTGGCCTGCGCGGGCAACGCCACCCTCTCCGCCGTGCACGCCGGGCTCTCCTCGCCCACCCTCAACGAGAGGGTCTGGGCCGGCCACGACGCCGAGGGGATCTCCCACGACCTGCACGAGGACCATCGAAGGATCCTCAGGGCCCTGAGGGAACGCGACCCCGAGGCCGCGCGCGCCACCGCGGCCGCGCACGTGTTGAGGGTGGAGCGCTGGCTGGAGGCCCACGTCCCCGACGGGGACTGAACCCGGGCCTGAGCTCACCCCTCCAGCGGCGGTCCACCCGCTCGGCGTATCTCTCGGCGTCGAGGAGCCGGGACAGTTCCTCCCTGCCGGCCTTCGGCGGGGCGTCCTCCCCGGTGTCGGGGTCCGGTTCGGGAACCTCCCGGTCCACTTCCGCATCTATACCGAGTGCCCCATGGTCCTCGATCTCCTCGATGCGGTAGTCCTCTGGATGTTCCTCCAGGTACTCCGCCACCGCGGTGTCCTGGTCAGGGGCGCCCACGTCCATCGCGGCGTCGACGTCCTCGATGTCCGCGGCGTCCTCGTCGATCTCTGTGCTCTCGTCTGCGGATTCCGTCACCGGCGACCCCCTCGCCTCGGCTTCCTCTTTCGATCATGCCTGGTCGGAGCGGCGGACGCCAGTGCGATGTGGATCCAGGGCGACGAGGACGAAACGGGGCACGACGCCCACGGAGTAGGCTTCTTCGTCGCTGTCCGACGATCACGAGTACGGAGTTCTCCACCCAGTGACCATGCGCGAACGTGTTCGAGCCACGGTCGACGCCCCCTGGTTCCAGGCCGGTGTCATCCTCGTCATCCTGGTCAACGCCGTCCTTCTCGGCTTCGAGACCTCCAAACGGGTCATGGACGAGCACGGTGAACTGTTGACCAGGGTCGACAGAGCGATCCTCGCCCTGTTCGTCCTGGAGTTGGGGCTGAGGATGTACGCCCACCGGAAGGACTTCTTCAGGGATCCCTGGAGCTGGTTCGACATGGTCATCGTCGGGATCGCGTTGATGCCCGCCTCCGGGCCCTTCGCCGTCCTGCGCGTCCTGAGGGTCTTGCGCGTCCTCCGGCTGTTGTCGGTCATACCGACCCTGCGTCACGTGGTGGCCGGGCTCTTCAGGGCGCTGCCCGGCATGGCCTCGATCATGGTCCTGGTGGCCCTGCTGCTCTACGTCTCGGCCGTGATGTCCACCAAGCTGTTCGCCGAGATCGCCCCGAAGTACTTCGGCGACCTGTGGACCTCGCTGTTCACCCTCTTCCAGATCTTCACCGCCGACGGCTGGGGCACCATCGCCCAGGAGGTCATGAAGGGTCAGCCGTTGGCGTGGATCTTCTTCGTGGTCTTCGTCCTCGTCTCCACCCTGATCGCGCTGAACCTCTTCATCGCCGTGGCGGTGGAGGCGCTCGACAAGGCCGGACACGAGGAGCGCGAGGCCGGTGGCGGAGGGAAGGGCGGGGAGGCCGACGGCGGCCCCGACGGCGACGGGGGCGGACCGGGTGACGGTAGTGGCGGAGATGACGGCGCGCAACGCCAGATCCTCGCCGAACTGCGGGCCCTGCGCGCGGAGGTCGCCCTCCTGCGTGAACACTCCGCGTCGGAGGAGAGTGAACGCAGCGTCGTCCGGCTCTCCGACGTGCGTGGAAGGGCCCATGGTTGACGGCTTTCGTGGGAGGGTAGGGGCCGTAGTCGCAATCGCCGGGAGCGAGGTCGGGGTCGTCCTCTCGATCCCGCGCCCCGATCCGGGCCATGGAGCACGAGGAGCGAACGGATGTCCGCCAGCACACCCCTTCCTCGCACCGAGGACAGCGCCGACACCCCCGGCGGCGTCCCACTGGACCGCAGGGAGGAATGGATCCGGCTCCGTGAGCATCGGGACCGGCTCGGCGCCACCCACCTGCGTGGACTGTTCGCGGACGACCCGGGGCGGGCCGAGCGGTACACGCTCGACGTGGGCTCCCTGCACGTCGACTACTCCAAGAACCTCGTCACCGACGAGACCCTGCGCCTGTTGAACCGCCTGGCCTCGGTCACGGGGGTCGCCCGACTGCGCGACGCCATGCTGCGCGGCGACCACATCAACCTCACCGAGGACCGGGCCGTCCTGCACACCGCCCTGCGCGCCCCACGAGGGACGGTCGTGCGCACCGACGGCCACGACGTGGTCCCGGAGGTGCACCGGGTCCTGGAGAAGATGGCCGGGTTCGCCGAGCGGGTGCGTTCGCGCACCTGGACGGGGCACACCGGCAAGACGGTGACCCGCGTGGTCAACATCGGCATCGGCGGTTCCGACCTGGGGCCGGCCATGGCCTACGAGGCGCTGCGGCCCTATACCGACCGGGGGCTGGAGTTCCGTTTCGTCTCCAACGTCGACGGCAGCGATCTGAACGAGGCGCTCATCGACGCCGACCCCGAACGCACCCTGTTCGTGGTGGCCTCCAAGACCTTCACCACCGTCGAGACCATCACCAACGCCACGGCGGCGAGGAACTGGCTGCTGTCCGGACTGGAGGCGGGGCCCGAGGCGATCTCCCGTCACTTCGTGGCGGTCTCCACCAACGCCGACGAGGTCGAGGCCTTCGGTATCGACACCGCCAATATGTTCGAGTTCTGGGACTGGGTGGGCGGTCGCTACTCCTACGACTCGGCGATCGGGCTGTCCCTCATGGTGGCGTTGGGTCCCGAGCGTTTCCGGGAGATGCTCGCGGGCTTCCATCTGATGGACACCCACTTCGCCACCGCGCCGGCCGAACGCAACCTGCCGTTCCTGCTCGGGCTGCTCGGGGTCTGGTACGGCGGTCACTTCGACGCCCAGACCCACGCCGTCCTGCCCTACAGCCACCACATGGCCCGGTTCCCGGCCTACCTGCAACAGCTCGACATGGAGTCCAACGGCAAGTCGACGCAGCGCGACGGCCGCCCGGTCGCCTGGAGGACCGGCCCGGTGGTGTGGGGTACCCCGGGCACGAACGGGCAGCACGCCTACTTCCAGCTCCTGCACCAGGGGACCCGCTTCGTCCCGGCCGACCTCATCGGGTTCGCCGAACCCTCTCCCGACCTGATGGAGGGGCTGAGCGCCCAGCACGACCTGTTGACGGCCAACATGCTCGCCCAGGGGCAGGCCCTGGCCTTCGGACGTACGGAGGCCGAGGTCGCCGCCGAGGGGGTCCGTCCCGATCTCGTGCCGCACCGCACCTTCCCGGGCAACCGGCCCACCACCACGATCCTGGCCGAGCGGCTCGACCCGTCCACGCTCGGGCAGCTCGTCGCCCTGTACGAGCACAAGGTGTTCGTCCAGGGCGCGGTGTGGAACATCAACTCCTTCGACCAGTGGGGCGTCCAGCTCGGCAAGGTCCTGGCCAAGAGGCTCGAACTCGCGCTGACGGAGGGGGCCGACGTCTCCTCGCTGGACCCCTCCACCGCGGCCCTGGTGCGGCGCTATCGCGCCCTGCGGGGGCGCTGACGCCCGATCAGCCGGTGCCGGGCTCCCGGGGCGGGGGAGCGGCACGGCCGTCGTCGACCGCGGCGTCGGCGCCGACGGCGAGCAGTGAGGGGCCGCGCCCGGCCTCGATGTGCGCGGCCATGGTCAGCCTCGCCAGTCGATCGTTCCCGTGGCTGATCGCGTGGTAGATCTCGTGGTGCGCCTGGAATTCCAGGTGGGGGTCCCGGAAGGCCGTCATGGCGAACAGCCATCGGGAACGGGACAGGATCGGTGCCATCAGCTCCGACAGGAGACCATGACCGGCCGCCTCCACGACACTGGCGTGGAAGTCGGCGTTGGCGGTCATGATGTGCTCCAACGAACCCGACTCCGTGGCCTCGGCGGTGGCCTCCATGGCCGCCGTCAGACCTTCGTGCACGTCCCCCTCGGCGTATCGGCGGGCGGCCCGCTCGGCGGCGAAGGGCTCCAGCCGGGTACGCAGGTCGAAGAGCTCGTCGACGTCGTCGGCGGACATCGTGCGCACGGTCGCGCCCTTGTGCGCGCTGGTCATGATGAAACCGTCGTGCCTGAGGTTGCGCAGCGCCTCGCGCACCGGGAGCCGGGACACGCCCAGTTCCTCCGAGAGCTCGCGTTCGCGCAGCCGTGCCCCCGGTGCGTACCGGCCGGAGATGATCCCCTCGCGGATGGCGGCCTCGGTGGCCCGGGTCAGAGGGGCCGACCCACCCGATGTCCGTGTCATGAGACCGCTCCCGCCGTGTGCGCTCGATTCACCCCGGCCGGTGCCGGAGGTCCGGGATCAGGCTCCGCGGACCGGGAACGACGGGGGGAAGAGGTCCTCGACCGGGCGGCCGCGACCGTCCCGCTCACTGTAACCGTGACGGAGGAGGTCGAACACCTTCTGTGCCTGTTCCCGGAGCTCGGACAGGTCCACGCCGGGGATCCCCCCGTCCCGGACCACCGGGCGTCCGGCCACGAAGGTGTGGGTGACGTTCCTGGCGGTCCCGTTGAGCACCAGGGTGCGCAGGGGGTCCTCCACGACGCCGTTACGGAAGTCGTCCAGGGAGAAGGCGGTCATGTCCGCGCTCGCGCCGGCCTCCAACCGTCCCAGGTCGGGGCGCTTGAGCGCGGCCGCCCCGCCCAGTGTCGCGGCCTCCATGTAGCCGCCGAGGTCGACGGCGCCCGGGCCGTACAGCAGACGTGAGGCGTGAAGGCCCACGTCCATGCCGCGTACCAGGTCGGGCGGGAAGGAGTCGGTGCCGAGCGCCATCGTGACACCGGCGTCCCGGAACTCGTTGAAGGTCTCCAACATGTCCCCGTACCGGAAGGTGGTCAGGGGGCAGTGGATCACGCTCACGCCCGCGACGGACAGGCGGGTGATGTCGACGCCCTCCGGCCCGGTCAGCTTCGAGTTCCGGTCGGTCCACAGGGCGTGGGGGACGAGCAGCCGGTCGTTGAGGAGTCCGGTCCGCTCGATCAGGTCCAGCGGGGTCATGCCGTGGCGCCGGATGATCACCTCGCGCTCCCACGGCTGCTGGAGAGAGTGCAGACGGACGAGCAGATCGCGGCGTCCGGCCTCCTCGGCCGTGCGCTCCATGAGACGGGGCGTGAGCGTCTCGATCCGGCAGGGGAGGAGGACCGGTCGGACCAGATCGTCGTCCTGTTCGGCGAGCTCGTCCGCGAAGCGCAGGGCCTCGTCCAGACCGGCCTCGCCGAGCTCGGCGTTCTCGACGAAGGTGCGTTCACCGTCGGCGACGGCGCCGACCGCGGACCTGTACGAGGGGCCCAGGTAGCCGCGCAGGCCCCATTCCCGGGTCAGGTCGGCCAGGTGACGCAGCTCGTCGGCGGACTCGTTCCACCCGAGGTGGATCTCCGAGGCGATCGGCATGTAGGTGGTGACCCCGTGCAGGGCGAGCTGCGCGAGCCCGAACCGGCGCAGGACGTCGCGCTGTTCGGGGGTCAGGATGTCGCGCGGACGGTCGCTCCAGTAGTCGACGGAACCGACCAGTTCGCGGGCGTGCGCGGGCTCGTGGTGGGCGTCGAGGATGAGGTGGTCGATGTCGACCAGGGCGTCCAGGTCGATCAGGCCGGGGGTCAGGACCGTGTTCCCCAGGTCCAGGACGGGGGCGGTCGAATTCGGGGTGCCGGTCCCCACTTCGGTGACGACCCCGTCGGAGTGCGCCACGTAGCCGTCCTCCAACCAGACGTGGGAGCCCTCGGAATGCGCCAGTACGTACCTTGCTCTGATGACCTGATCCATGAAGCTTGTATACCACGGGCCTTCTGAGGCCTCTTGGGGTCGTGTATCAAAGGGGCCGAATTTCGAGTTACACCGCTCTTGACAGCGGTTTTGCGCCAACCATAGGCTCCTCGAATATTCAGCGGCTCACCGATTGGTATCCCAGATGCGGGCAAGAAGACAGCAGGCGGAGAAACACGAGAACGTGTCGAACCGCGGATCGGTAGGCCGTGGCGACTGGGTCGTCGCCATCGGGGTGAGCGTGCTCGTCAGCGCCCTGGCCGTCCTGGTCGGAGAGCACAAGTTCCGCGTCGGGCCCGCCGCGATCGTGCTGTTCCCCCTGGTCTGGGTGGTCCTGATGGGCGCCGTCGTCGGCCTCCAACGGTGGCTGCCGCTGCGCGGGAGCACCCGCTCCGCGGGCGAGGCCCTGATCCCGGTCGGCATGGTCCTCTTCCTCGCACTGCTCGGCACCGGGATCGGCCCGTCGATCGGCATGGTCGAGGAGGTCGGCCCCGCCCTGCTGATGCAGGAGGTGGGCCAGCTCTTCGGGACGATCATCCTCGCGCTCCCCATCGCGGTCCTGCTCGGCATGGGGCGGGCCGCGATCGGCGCCACGTGGGCGATCGACCGCGAGTCCTACCTGGCCTACGCCATCGACAGGTTCGGCACCTCCTCGCCGGAGTACCGGGGCGTGTTCGGCGTCTGGATCCTCGGGTCGATGTTCGGCGCCGTCTTCATCTCCCTGATCACGAGCGTCCTCGGCGGCACGGGCTGGTACCACCCGCTCTCCCTGGCCCTGGCGCTGGGCGTCGGATCCACGTCGATGATGCTCGGCGGCGTCGGCGCGCTGTCCCTGCTCTACCCGGACCAGGCGGTCGAGATCGCCGCGCTCGCGGCCCTGTCCAACCTGGTCACCAACATCGTCGGCTTCTACGCGGGCGTCTTCATCGGCCTCCCCTCGGCCCGGCGTCTCTACTCCTTCTGGTGCCGCGTCTTCCGACGCCCCGCCCCCGAGATCGAGGAGGCGCGCCTGGTCGCCCGAGGGCGGGTCCCCGAGGGGGACGCCTCGGTGAGGGTGAAGGAGGAAGCGGCCGGGCGGGCGGAGGTCGAACGTCCACAGGACCCCGACATCCCCAAGGGGTGGCGTCCGGGCGTCACCGCCTACCTCTTCGCCGGTGCGGCCGGTCTGCTCCTCAACTGGCTGGGGACCGGCGGCTTCCACCCGCGCGACGCCGCGGGCATGGCGGTCCTGCTGCTGATGACGGGCATCGCGATCTTCCTGGCCGGCAAGGTCAAGGCCATCCCCGCCACGGTCTGGGTCCTGGCCCTCGCCACGCTCGTGACCACGCCGATCTCGCCGGTCGCCGGGGTGATCGCCGACCTCGTCCAGGACCTGGACGTCCTCCTGATCGGTCTGCCCCAGCTCGCCCTCGTCGGTATGACCATGGGCCGGGACCGCACGGCGTTCATGCAGCTGAGCTGGAAGATCGTCGTCGCGGCCGTGCTGACGTTCACCACCACCATCGTCGCCTCCGCCACGCTCGCGGAACTGTTCATCCACCACTGAGCCCCGGGAGAGGGGAAGCACCCACATGCCGCGCGTCATCAACGCCGTCCTGCCCCGCAGGGCCGAACCGGCCACCATCGTCGTCGAGGACGGCCGGATCACCGCGATCGAGGAGACCTCCGCGGGTGGAGGGCCGACCGAGGCCCACGAAGGGCTCGAGGTCATCGACGCGGCGGGCCGGGTCGTCCTGCCCGGGCTGATCAACGCCCACGCCCACATCGACAAGACCCTCTACGGCGGACCGTGGGTCTCGGCGCCGAGGGTCGAGACCGTCGCCGAACGCGTCGCCCACGAGCGACGCCACCGGGACTCCCACGGTCTGCCCGCGCACGAGTACATCTCGTCGTTGGTGGAGACGATGATCGCGGCGGGCACCACCCACCTTCGGACGCACACCGACGTCGACCCCGGGGTCGGACTGCGAGGGATCGCCGCCGTCGCGGAGGTCGCCCGCCACTACGAGGGCGTGATCGACATCCAGCAGGTCGCCTTCCCCCAGGGCGGCCTCATCACCAACCCGGGCACCCTCGACCTCCTGCGCGAGGCCGTGGACGCCGGGGCCTCGGTGATCGGAGGACTCGACCCCGCGGGGTTCGACGACGCCCCCAACGCCCACCTCGAGGCCGTCTTCGACCTGGCCGCGTCCACGGGGACCGCCATCGACATCCACCTCCACGACGGTGGATCCCTCGGTGCCTGGGAGATGGGGCTCATCGCGCGTATGACGGAGGAGTACGGGCTCGCCGGCAGGGTGGCGATCTCCCACGCCTTCGGGATCGCGCACCCGCCCACACAGGCACGGCTCCTCGAACGGTTCGCCGAGGCCGGGGTGGCCCTCGTGAACGCGGCGGTCTACGACTCCCCGGTGCCGCCGCTGAGGGCGTGCGCGGAGCAGGGCGTGCTCCTGGCCGGGGGAACGGACGGCATCAACGATCTGTGGGGCCCCTTCGGTGATGGGGACATGTTGCGCAGGGCCATGCTCATCGCCTATCGGAACTCCGGCCGAAGCGATGAGGAACTGCTGCTGGCGCTGGACACGGTGACCTCCAACGCCGCCCGTGTGCTCGGTGTCGAGGACCACGGTCTCCACGTGGGCGGGCCCGCCGACCTGGTGATGGTCGAGGCCCGGACGGTGGCGCAGGCCGTCGCCCAGGTCCCGCCGCGCCGCCTCGTGATGCGGGCCGGAACCGTCGTCGCCCGTGACGGCGCCCTGGTGGCCGGCTGACGGTACCGTACGGCCGTCGAGGGGAGGCCCCTTCGACGGCCGTACGCGTGGGCGGGTCCTCCCGGCTCGGGTCTCCGCCCCGGGGCACGACACGCGGATTCGTGCCACCACTTCCGATATGAGGCCCCGACCGTTCTCGAACGGCGCGGGCGCTGGAAACCCCCGCACCCCTCGTGCAAACTCTGCGTAGTGATGTAGTCACACATAGAGAGCGGGGCAAGGGGTACATGACCACGCCGATGGACGTGCCCGAATCGTCCCAGCACGCCGACCCGGAGGCCGTGGCGGCGGGGGCCCGGAACGCGGCGGGCAGGTCCCTGCGCCAGATCGCCTGGAGGCGCTTTCGCAAGGACAAGGTGGGCATGGCCGGCGGGATCGTCGTCCTTCTGCTCATTCTCGTGGCGGTCTTCGCACCTCTGCTCACCGCCTGGTTCGGCCACCCGCCCAACCAGTTCGACCAAGGGCTCGTCGACCCGCTCACCGGGGGAGTGCTCAAGGACCCCGACGACCCCTCCAAGGGGCTGGACCCCTGGGGCGGGATCAGCGCCCAGCACCTCCTGGGCGTGGAACCGGTCAACGGTCGCGACCTGTTCAGCCGCATCGTCTACGGCGCCCGCACCTCACTGCTGGTCGCCACGGTCGCCACCCTCGTGTGCGTGGTCATCGGCACCGTCCTGGGGATCCTCGCCGGCTACTTCGGCGGCTGGGTCGACACCATCATCAGCCGGACCATGGACATCTTCCTGGCCTTCCCGCTGCTGCTGTTCGCCATCGCCCTGGTCGGCGTCATCCCCGACGGGGCCTTCGGCCTGTCCGGCAACAACCTGCGCATCGGTGTCCTGGTGTTCATCATCGGGTTCTTCAACTGGCCCTACATCGGCCGCATCGTGCGCGGACAGACCCTCACTCTCAAGGAACGCGAGTTCGTCGAGGCCTCCCGCAGCCTCGGGGCGAGCAGCGGCCACATCGTCTTCCGGGAGATCCTGCCCAATCTGATCACCCCGATCCTCGTCTACTCCACCCTGCTCATCCCCACGAACATCCTGTTCGAGGCGGCGCTGAGCTTCCTGGGCGTGGGCATCAACCCGCCCATGGCGACCTGGGGCGGAATGTTGGAGAACGCGCTGCGCTTCTACACCACCTCGCCGCACTTCGTGATCATCCCGGGTCTGGCCATCTTCGTCACCGTCCTCGCCTTCAACCTGTTCGGCGATGGTCTGCGCGACGCCTTCGACCCCCGTTCCTCCGACTGACGGCCCCGTGCCGATCGACCGGATCGGCCGCCCGACGGGCCGTGCCCCGCCCGTACGCACCCAGCGAATCCGACCAGGAGGCCAAGGTGAGCATCCATCACTCCACGCGCGGGAAACCGCCCCGGCGGTCCCGCGCACCCCGCAGGGCGACCGCTCCGGCCGCCGTCGGCACCGCCCTGGCCCTGCTCCTCGCCGCCTGTGGCGGTGGTGGCGGGGGCGGGGGAGAGCAGTCCGACGCCGACTTCAACGAAGGGGAGACCACCGTCGTCAACCCCTCGGACCAGACCGGCGGAACCCTGCGCTACGCCGTCTCGTCCGACTTCGACTCTCCCGACCCCGGTAACACCTACTACGCGTACAGCTGGAACTTCTCCCGCTACTACGCGCGGACCCTGCTCACCTACGTCGGAGCCCCGGGCGAGGAGGGGGTGGAACTCCAGCCCGACCTCGCCGAGGAGATGCCCGAGAGCAACGACGACGCCACCGAGTGGACCGTCAAGCTCAAGAAGGGCCTCAAGTACGAGGACGGCTCCGAGATCGTCGCCGAGGACGTCAAGTACGCCATCGCGCGCAGCAACTTCGGCTCCCAGGCCCTGCCCAACGGCCCCAAGTACTTCCAGGAGCTGCTGGCCGACAGCGAGGAGTACGAGGGCCCCTACGCCGAGGACGACGAACCGCTCGCCGGTTTCGACGGGATCGAGACCCCCGACGACCACACCCTCGTCTTCCACCTGAACACGAGCTTCTCCGAGTTCCCGTACGTGCTCATCCAGCCGCAGACCGCGCCGGTGCCGGCCGAGGTCGACCGCGGCGAGCAGTACCAGACCCGGGTGCTCTCCTCCGGGCCGTACAAGTTCGACGGGGACTACCGTCCGGGGGTCTCCCTGAACCTGGAGCGCAACGAGGAGTGGGACGCCTCCACCGACCCGACCCGCAAGGCGCTGCCGGACCGGATCGAGGTGCAGTTGGGGGTCGACCAGAACGAGATCGACCAGCGGCTGGTCAACGGCGAACTCGACGTCGACCTGGGCGGGGCCGGGGTGGGGCCGGCCATGAAGGGCACCCTCATCACCGATGAGGCGCAGCGCCACAACGTCGACAATCCGCAGACCAACACCCTGCGCTACGTCAACGTCAACACCGTCATCGAGCCCCTCGATGACAAGGCCTGCCGAGAGGCGATCCTCTTCGCGGCGGACCGGGACGCCCTTCAGCGGGCCTGGGGCGGCGACACCGGTGGCGACGTCGCCAGCCAGATCATGCCGAGCGCGCTTCCGGGGGCCGACCCGGAGATGGACCTGTACCCGTCCCCGGAGGGCAAGGGCGACCTCGACAAGGCCCGCGAGAAGCTGGAGGAGTGCGGTCACCCGGACGGGTTCTCCACCGCGATCGGGGCCCGCGCCGACCGGCCCTCCGACGTGGGCACGGCCGAGGCGCTTCAGCAGGCCCTGGCCCGGGTGGGCATCGAGACGGAGATCAAGCAGTACCCGTCCGACAGCTACACCAACACGCAGGCCGGGTCCCCGGACTTCGTGCACGACAACGACCTGGGTCTCACCGTGTACGGCTGGGCCCCGGACTGGGCCAGCGGCTACGGGTTCATGAGCAAGATCCTGGACGGAGACGCGATCCAGCAGGCGGGCAACGTCAACGTCTCGGAGATCGACGACGAACAGATCAACACGTGGTTCGACGAGGTCGTGGCCATCACGGACGCCGACGAGCGGGCGGACATCTACTCGCGCATCGATGAGAGGGCGATGGAGGAGGCCGCCATCCTGCCGGCGGTGTTCGAACGCACCGTCCTCTACCGCCCCACGAGCCTGACCAACGTCTACTACCACGCGGGCTACTCGATGTACGACTACATGTCCTTGGGTACGACGAGGGATTAGGGAACGCCGTATCGAGCGGGGCGGTGGCCGGAGGACCGGTCATCGCCCCGCTCCGTGTCCACTACTTCGAACCGAGGACCATCACGGTGAGGCCGCTCGCGAACTCCACGGTCCTCAGACGTTCGAAGTGCGTGATGTCCAGGCCGTCCAACAGACGTTCGCCGCCTCCGGCGATCACGGGGAACACCCACAGGTGCAGTTCGTCCACGAGTCCGTGCTCGATCAACGTGTGGTCCGGCTCCCCCGTGCCGAACTTCAGGAGGTTCCCGCCGGGCTCCCTCTTGAGCCCCGCGACCCGCTCCGCGATGTCGCCTCGGATGATCGTGGCGTTCCACTCGGCTTCGGTGCCGGTCAGGGTCCGGGAGGCCACGTACTTGGGCATCGCGTTGATGCGGTCGGCGTAGTCGTTCCCGCTCCGCGAGGGCCAGGTCGCGGCGAAGCCCTCGTAGGTCTCCCGGCCGAGGAGGAGCGCGTCCGCCTGGCCCAACAGGGAGGTCGCGTAGGAGGAGTGCTCCTCGTCCCAGTACGGTGCCCCCATCTCTCGGGCGAGGAGAAGACTCCATCGATGGTGACGAAGGTCGACTCGATCAGCTTGCGCATGTCCACTCCGGTATCTCTCGGTGTCTCTCGCCCTCACGACGACCGGGGCGGGCGTGGATCGACACGGGGACGGAATCTTTTTTCGGACGGGACGGGGGAGGGGGCGGGCCCGGGGAGAGGGCCAGCCAGGTGGCCCGGTCGTCGGCCCCGGGCTTCGCGCGTTCCGTGTTCGAGGGCGGCTCTTTTTTGAGTCATGAAAAGTCGGATATGTGGAGGAATGGAAATTCCTCAGAGTGTTTCATTTTCGTGTTCGCGGTGCGTATGTTGCGTGCGTTTCCGATGTGATTAGAAGGGTGCTCGGCGTTCGCTCTTATTCGCGTCGTCGGGGGTCGGTCGTGTTCGATTATTCCGAATGTGGAAGGTGTAATTCCGCGTCTCCCGGATATCCTCTTGATGACCATGGTCATCATCTCGAATTCACGACGGCGGGACCCATCTCCCGCACGCGTCGCCCTCGCCGTCACCGTCGCTCTCGGGCCCCGGACCGAACACCGGACCGGTCCCACCGGAAGGGGCCCTCTCACGTAGGAGGAACCTTTGGTCAGCATCATCGGCAGGTCGGACTGGGGAGCGCGTTCCCCGCGGGACAGGACCACGGTCTCCTGGAGTCAGCGCACCGGGTTCACCGTGCACTATTCCGCGGGTCCGACGAGCCAGACCCCGCGTCAGATCCAGGACTTCCACATGGACTCCAACGGCTGGGCCGACATCGGCTACAACTTCCTGGTCGACCGTTCCGGGAAAATCTATGAGGGGCGTGGCTGGACGGTGGTCGGGGCCCACGCCGCTCCGCACAACACCAGCCATATCGGGGTCTGTTTCATCGGCCGCGACGGCGACGCCGGCAAGGCCGCGAAGAACGCCATCCGAAGCCTGTACGACGAGGCCGTGAAGAAAGCCGGAAAGAAACTGAGCAAGACCTGGCACGGCGGTCTGTCCGGCAACTCGACCGATTGCCCGGGCGCGGACCTTCGCGGGTGGGTCGAGGACGGAATGCCCTCCGCCTGAGCCGGACCCGTGCCCCGATCGAGGGGCGGGGCCCCTCCGCGCCCGAGGGAGGGGCCCCGACGCTCAGTCCTGGTCGGGGGAGCCGTCGTCCAACAGGACGCGGGCCACGGCGTCGTCCGTCACCAGGGTGGAGACCAGACCGCTGCGGAGCACGGCGCCGACCGCCCGCGCCTTGGACTCGTCGCCGGCCCCCGCGACCGCCACCACCTCGGGCACCCGCCGCAACTGGTCCGCGCTCACGCTGATGACCCGCTCGTCCAGGTCGCTGTGGACCTGGTTCCCGTCGATGTCGAAGAGCTGGGCTGACATCTCCCCGCACACGCCCATCGCGGTGTAGCGCTCCCGGTCCTCCGGGGTCAGCGCCTGGAAGACGGTGGAGTTGCGCTCGTCCCAGCCGCCGATGGCCACCACGGCGGTGGTCAGCCGGTCGAAGTGCGCGAACGCGGCGGCGATACCGGGGTCGGCGCGCAGGGTGGCCGCCGTGGCCGCGTCGGGAAGGATGAGCGGGGCGTAGATCGGGTACGCCTGGCCGCCGGCCAGTGTGGCCACGCGACGCACGGTCTCGACCGATCCTCCGGCCTCGGTGTGCTCGGACAGGACGCCGTTGAGCTGGACGACGGTGCAGCGCGGCAGTTCGACCATGTCGGCGCCCATCGCCTGTAGGCCCCGGCTCCAGGCCAGCCCCAGGATCTCGTCGGGGCGTACGATCTCGGACAGGAGACGGGCCGCCACCGAACCCAGGGCCCGGCGGGTGTCCAGGTGATCGTCCAGGGTGTCGACCACTATCGCCCGCCGCAGGCCGAACCGTTCGCGTAGGAGCTCGGAGCGTTCCGCGTCCAGCCGCTCCGGTAGGCGGATGTCGATGTGCACGATCCCGTAGGAGCGGGCGGCGTCGAGGTCGCGCGCGACCTTGAATCGACTCAGGCCGAACTCCTCGGCGATCTCCACCTTCGACCGGCCCTCCAGGTAGAACCTGCGGGCGATCGCGGCGAGTCGCACCAACTCCGCGGGCCCGTTCGGGGCCGTTTCCTGAACTTCCTGCCGCCGCTCGCTCATATGTGCAGGAGTCTACTCGAATGGGCGAACCACGTTGACACAGGCGTCACACGGGCGTTCAATGTTCGAAACATCTGTGACAAAGGTCGCTCAAAAGAGCGAACCGAGCATCCGGGAGTAAACCAGACGTGCGCGCCGCCATCATCACCGAACCGGGATCCCTCATCGTGGACGATCGCCCGGACCCCACCCCCGCCCCGGACGGTGTCGTGGTCCGGGTCGGCGCCTGCGGGATCTGCGGCACCGACCTCCACATCGCCGACGGCGAGTTCCCGCCCAGCCCCTACCCGCTCGTCCCCGGGCACGAGTTCGCCGGCACGGTGACCGCGGTCGGGGAGAACGTCACCACGGGGCTGGCCCCCGGGGACCGGGTCGCCGTCGACCCCTCGCTGTTCTGCGGACACTGCGAGTACTGTCGCGCCGGACGCGGCAACCTGTGCGGCAACTGGGGGGCGATCGGCGACACCGTCGACGGGGCCTTCGCCGAGTACGTGGCCGTCCCCGCGGCCAACTGCTACCGCATGCCCGACTCGATGAGCATGCGGGAGGGCGCCCTGGTGGAGCCCCTGTCCTGCGCGGTCCACGGAGTCCGACGCATCGGCGTCGAGGCCGGCGAGCGCTTCCTACTGGTGGGCGCCGGCACCATGGGCCTGCTGCTCCAGCAGCTCCTCCAGCGCTCCGGGGCCCAGGTCACCATGGTCGACCGCAACACCCGACGGCTGGCCATCGCCGAGGAACTGGGCGCCCACGCCACCGCGACCGACGCCGACGACCTGAAGGAGGCGGACTTCGACGCCGCGGTGGACGTCACCGGCGTGCCCCAGGCGATCGAGGCGGCCTTCTCCTCGCTCCGGCGCGGCGGACGGCTGCTCATCTTCGGGGTGGCCGACGAGGCCGCCCGGATGTCGCTGTCGCCCTTCCGCGTCTACAACGACGAGATCACCATCGTGGGCTCCATGGCCGTGCTGAACAGCTACGGCGCGGCCCTGGACCTCATGGCCTCCGGCGCGATCGAGACGGCTCCGCTGCTCACCGACGCCCTGCCCCTGGAACGCTTCCCCGAGGCGCTGGACATGATGCGCGCGGGTACCGGCGTGAAGATCCAGGTCGTCCCCGACGCGTCCGCCTGATCGGAGGAGAGCCAACGTGCGAGCCACCACCAGAACGGCGGCCATGATCGCCGTGGTCGCCGCCGGGGCCCTGCTCACCGGCTGTGCCGGAGCGGGGGCCGTGGCCTCCGGGGACGGGGGCACCCGACTGACCGTCGCGATCGTGTCCAACCCCCAGATGCAGGACGCGATCTCCCTCCAGGATCGCTTCCGAGAGGACAACCCCGGCATCGAGGTCGACTTCGTGTCGCTCCCCGAGAACGAGGCCCGCGCCAAGATCACCACCTCGGTGGCGACCGGCGGGGGCGAGTTCGACGCCGTCATGATCAGCAACTACGAGACCCGACAGTGGGCCGAGTACGGATGGCTGGAGAACCTTCAGCCCTTCATCGACGCCTCCGACGGGTACGACCACGAGGACTTCATCCCCTCGCTGCGCGAGGACCTGTCCCACGAGGGCGACATGTACTCGGTCCCCTTCTACGGTGAGTCCTCCTTCGTGGCCTACCGCGAGGACCTCTTCGAAGAGGCCGGCGTGGAGATGCCGGAGAACCCCACCTGGGACGAGATCGCCGCGCTGGCCGCCGAACTCGACGGCGTCGAGCCCGGGGTCGCGGGGATCTGCATGCGCGGCCTCGCCGGTTGGGGCGAGGTGCTCAGCCCGTTCAACAGCATGCTCAACACCTTCGGCGGTCGCTGGTACGACGAGGACTGGAACGCCGAACTGGACTCCCCGGAGTTCCACGAGGCCGCCTCGTTCTACGTCGACCTGGTCCGTGAGCACGGCCAGCCGGGCGCCGCCAACAGCGGCTTCGGCGACTGCCTGAACCGCTACGCCCAGGGTCGGGCCGCCATGTTCTACGACTCCACCTCCATGGTCAGCACCATCGAGGACGAGAACGCCGGAACGGTGGCCGGTCTCAACGGCTACGCTCCGGCTCCGGTCTCCGAGACCGACTACGGCGGCTGGCTGTACGCCTGGACGCTGGGGATCCCCTCCACCTCCGAGCACAAGGAGGAGGCGTGGGCGTTCCTGGAGTGGATGACCGACCAGGAGTACGTCCGCACGGTCGCCGAGGAGTACGGCTGGCAGCGGGTCCCCCCGGGCAACCGACTCTCGACCTTCGAGGTGCCCGAGTACCAGGAGGTCGCCGGGGCCTACGCCGGTCCCATGCTGGACGGCATCGAGAAGGCCGATCCGCAGAACCCGGGTACGCGTCCGGTCCCCTACGAGGGCATCGGTTTCCTCGCCATCCCCGAGTTCCAGGACCTGGGCACCCGGGTCAGCCAGCAGCTCAGCGCGGCCGTGGCCGGCCGGATCACCGTCGAGCAGGCCCTCGAACAGAGTCAGGAGTACGCCGAGACCGTCGGCGAGACCTATAAGGAGGACGGCCGATGAGCGCCGCGACCGCACCGCCGCGCGAGGCGACCGCGACGCCCTCGCCCTCCACCCCCGCCCGCGGACGTGCCCGTGTCTCGGGGTGGGCGCGCAGGGCCCCGCTGCTCCCCGCCCTCGTGTTCATGCTGGTCGTCACCCAGCTTCCGTTCCTGGCGACCGTCGTGTACTCGTTCCGTTCCTGGAACCTGTTGCGGCCGGACTCCCAGGCGTGGGTGGGCGTGGCCAACTACGCCGCGGTCTTCACCGACCGCCAGTTCCTCGGGGCCGCCGCCAACACGATCCTCATCACCGCCTCCTGCGTGGTGGTGGCGATGCTGCTCGGTATCGGTCTGGCCCTGCTGTTGGACCGCAGGTTCCCGGGCCGGGGCGTGGTGCGCACACTCGTCATCACCCCGTTCCTGATCCTGCCGGTGGCCACGGCGCTGCTGTGGAAGCACATCATGTTCGAACCGGTCTTCGGTCTGGTGAACTTCGTGCTGTCCCCGTTCGGCGTGGAGACCTTCGACTGGGTCTCCCAGGCGCCGGTGCTGTCCGTGGTGGTCGCGCTGGTCTGGCAGTGGACGCCGTTCATGATGCTGCTGGTGCTGGCCGGGCTCCAGAGCCAGGGCGGTGACGTGCTGGAGGCCGGACAGGTCGACGGCGCCAGTTCCTGGCAGAGCTTCGTGTGGATCACCCTGCCGCACCTGCGCCGCTACATCGAGCTCGGTGTGCTGCTGGGTTCGGTGTACGTGGTGAACACCTTCGACACGATCTACATGATGACCCAGGGCGGCCCCGGCACGGCCAGCGCCAACCTGCCCTTCTACATCTATCAGCGGACCTTCCTCGGGTTCGACATCGGACAGTCCGCGGCGATGGGCGTCGTGGTGGTGGTCGGCACCATCATCGTGGCGATGCTGGCCCTCCGGCTGATCTTCCGCACGTTCATGAACGCACAGGAGGCGAGATCGTGACCGCCCGAGCCCCCGAACGAGCGGTGTCCACCACGGCGGGAACGCGGCGGCCGCGTCCCTCGTCGGTCGCGACCCGTCTGCCCGGAGCCGCCCTGACCGTGTTCACCTGGGTGATCGGCCTGGTGTTCGTCGCCCCGGTGCTGTGGTTGGTGCTGACCGCGTTCAAGCAGGAGAACCAGGCGGCGACCAACCCGCCGACGCTCTTCTTCCAGCCCACGCTCGACCGTTTCGCGGCCGTGCTGGGCGCCGACTTCCTGCCCTATCTGGGGAATTCGGCGATCGCGACCCTGGCCTCCACTCTGCTGGTGCTGGCGCTGGGTCTGCCGGCGGCGTACGCGCTGTCGATCGCCCCGGTCAAGCGCACCCAGGACGTCCTGTTCTTCTTCATCTCCACCAAGATGCTGCCGGTGGTGGCGGTCGTCGTCCCGATCTACGTCGCGGCCGCGCACCTGTCGATGTTGGACAACGTGTGGACCCTGGTGGTGCTGTACACGGCGATGAACCTGCCCATCGCGGTGTGGATGCTGCGCTCCTTCTTCCTGGAGGTCCCCACGGCGATCGTGGAGGCCGCCCGGATGGAGGGGGCGGGGCTGCCGAGGATCCTGTGGTCGGTGATGATGCCGATCATGGCTCCGGGCATCGCGGCCACGGCCCTCATCTGCATGATCTTCTCGTGGAACGAGTTCTTCTTCGCGGTGAACCTGACGGCGGCCCAGGCGGCCACCGTCCCGGTGTTCCTGACCGGGTTCATCACCAGTGAGGGGCTGTTCGTGGCCCAGCTCTCGGCCGCGGTGGTGATGGCGAGCCTGCCCATCGTGGTGATCGGCTGGACGGCGCAGCGTCAGCTGGTGCGGGGCCTGTCGATGGGCGCCGTGAAGTAGACCCTCGGCGGATCCGACCGATCCGCGTTCCGACGGGACCTCGGGCCCCGTGTCGCACCCCGGTGAGGGGCGGCGCGGGGCCCGACCCGTACCCGGGCTCGGCGTGGCGCGTGGGGCGAAGCCTTGTACACGCCGAACACGAGACGTGATCGGCTGATTTCAGTGGGTTACGGTTTGGCTCCGGGGTGGAGTTCTCCCCGGTCCGGTTCCGGACCCCGGGGCCATGGTCTCGACGACAGAAAGCACGCGCCTTGACGACCTACATCCTGCGCCGCCTCGGCGCCGGTCTGTTGCTCCTGGCCGTGGTCACCATGGTCACCTTCGCCATCTTCTACGTGGTGCCCCGCTGGGCCGGCCGCACCACCGAGCAGCTCGCCACGATGTACGTGGGGCGGGCCCCTACACCGGAGGCGATCCAGGCGACCATCGAACGGCTGGGCCTGGACCAGCCGATCGCGGTGCAGTTCGGGGAGTTCGTCCGGGGCATCCTCTTCGGTGCCCAGTACCAGTTCGGCCGGGACACCATCGAGTGCTCCGCCCCCTGCTTCGGGTACTCGTTCCAGACCTACCAGGAGGTCTTTCCCGAGATCATCGCCCGGCTTCCCGTGACGGCCTCGCTGGCCCTGGGGGCCGGGATCATCTGGTTGGTCGGCGGTGTCGCCGTCGGGGTGATCTCCGCGGTCTGGAAGGGCAGCCTGTTCGACCGTCTGGCCATGGGCGTGGCCCTGGCCGGCGTCTCGCTGCCGATCTTCTTCACGGGGCTGCTGTCCCTGGCCTTCCTGGTGCACTCCTGGGGGCTGTTCACCACCCCGCGCTACGTACCTCTGACCGAGGACCCGCTCGCCTGGGCCCAGGGGCTGGTCCTGCCCTGGCTCACCCTGGCGTTCCTGCACGCCGCCATGTACGCCCGGCAGACCCGCGCGGGCATGCTGGAGACCCTCAACGAGGACTACATCCGCACCGCCAGGGCCAAGGGGTTGAGTGAGCGCAAGGTCGTGCTCAAACACGCGCTGCGTCCCACCCTGACCCCCATCATCACCATCTTCGGTCTGGACCTCGGGCTGGTCCTGGGCGGCGCGGTCCTCACCGAACAGGTCTTCTCCCTCAACGGCATCGGCCGCTACGCCGTCCAGGCCATCACCCAGAGCGACCTGCCGGTGATTCTCGGCGTGACCCTGTTCGGCGCGTTCTTCATCGTCATCAGCAACCTGATCGTGGATCTCGTGTACCCGCTCGTCGACCCGCGCGTGCGCATCCACGGCTAAAGAGAGGCGTCCTCCATGAGTCGGTCCCCTGTCGTGCGTGTGGACGATCTGCGGGTGACGTTCCCGATGATGGACGGTGACGTCCACGCGGTGAAGGGTCTCTCCTTCGAGGTGCCCGCCGGAGGCGCCCTGGGGATCGTGGGCGAGTCGGGTTCGGGTAAGAGCGTGACCTCGCTGGCCCTGATGGGTCTGCACCGGGGAAGTCGGGCGCAGATCACCGGCTCCATCGAGGTGGCCGGTCAGGACGTGGTCACTGCCACCGACAAGCGGCTGCGTCGGATGCGCGGTAACGACATCGCGATGGTCTTCCAGGACCCGATGCAGTCGCTGCACCCGCAGTACACCATCGGCAACCAGCTCATCGAGGCGTTGCGCGTCCATCGTCCACAGATCTCGCGGGCACAGGCGCGCTCCCGGGCCGTGGAGTCCTTGGAGCGGGTGGGGATCCACGAGCCGGAGAAGCGGATCAATTCGTATCCGCACGAGTTCTCGGGTGGTATGCGTCAGCGTGTGGTCATCGCGATGGGGTTGATGTGCGATCCCAAGGTGTTGTTGGCCGACGAGCCGACCACCGCCTTGGACGTCACCGTGCAGGCGAGGATCCTGGATCTGCTCGACGAGCTCCGTCGTGATCTGGGGATGGCGTTGATCCTGGTCTCCCACGACCTGGCCGTGGTGGCCGGTTCCGTGGACGAGGTCGTCGTCATGCGCCACGGCCAGGCCGTCGAACGCGGCGACGTGCGCCGAGTCCTCTCCCACCCCGAGCACCCCTACACGCAGGCGCTGCTGGACGCGGTCCCGCGCGTGGAGGTCTCCCGGGCCCAACGTCGCGCCCAGGACCGCGCCGACCGTGCCCGTAAGGCCCGTGAGGAGAAGGGAGAGGCCACGGCGGCGACGGAGGCGCGTGCGGGTTCGGAGGAGGGGTTCGACGCGTTCACGCCGCCCTCGCGGAGCCGTGACGAGGAACCCCTGCTGCGGGTGCGCGACGTCTCGCAGAGTTTCAAGGTCCGCGGTGGTCTGTGGGGTCGTTCGACGGACTTCTGGGCGGTCAAGGGGGTCAGTTTCGATCTGTACAAGGGTGAGACCCTGGGCGTGGTCGGCGAGTCCGGGTCGGGCAAGAGCACGCTCTCGCGCATGATCATGCGGCTGCTGGAGCCCACCGAGGGCACCGTGGAGTTCGAGGGCCAGGACATCACCCACCTGTCCGATCGCCGCATGCGTCCTCTGCGCAACGAGGTGCAGATGGTGTTCCAGAACCCCTACTCCTCGCTCAACCCGCGTCTGACCATCGGCCAGAGCATCGGCACCGCCCTGAAGGTCCAGGGCGAGCGCGATGGCAGGCGCAACCGGGTCCGGGTCCAGGAACTGTTGGAGCGGGTCGGGCTCGAACCCGATCACTACAACCGGTTCCCGCACGCGTTCTCGGGGGGTCAGCGGCAGCGGATCGCGATCGCCCGGGCGTTGATCCTCAAGCCGAAGCTGATCATCTGCGACGAGCCGGTCTCGGCGCTGGACGTGTCCACGCAGGACCAGGTGCTGCGGCTGCTGTCGGAGTTGCAGGACGACTTCGGTCTGACCTACATCTTCGTGGCCCACGACCTGGCGGTGGTGCGCCAGGTCAGCGACCGGGTCGCGGTGATGTGCAAGGGCGAGGTCGTCGAGATGGGCGACAGCGACGGCATCTACGAGAACCCGCGGAGCGACTACACCCGTCGACTCCTCACCGCGGCCCCGGTCCTGGACCCGGACGAGGCCCGCCGCCTGCGCGCGGAACGGGCCCGGGCCGGGAGCGAGGGCTGAAGGGGGACGTCAGGAGGTCGCCCCGCGAAGGAGCGCGCGCAGCCCGAAACGGAAACGGGACAGGGCCTCGTCCTCGCTCGGGGCGTCCTCACGGCCCGCGTGACGCACCTGATGTCCCACGGACCCCAGGCAATATCCCAAGAGCGCGTCCCGTGTCGCGGCCACGTCCCCTCCGGTCAGGCCCGCGTCGAGAAGGGCGCCGTCCAGGAGGGCGGCGGTCCTGCGTTCGGCGAGGGTGCGCGGGGCGCGGTGCATGAGCAGGGACAGCGCGCCCGAATAGGTCAGCAGCCGGGCGCGGTACCCCTCGGCCCACAGGGTGATCCTCTGTTCCCAGGGGAGTTCCTCGATCCTCTCGACGTCCTCCTCCGAGGTGCCCGCGGCCGGGAGCTCCTCGTCCTCGGGGCCCTCGTCCTCGGAGAGGCCGTTGACCACGCGCGCGGTGGTGACGTAGGCGGCGATGGCGTTGAAGAGCTGCTCCTTCCCCTTCGGGAAGTGGTGGTAGACGGCCATGGCCTCCACCTCCAGGGCGTCGCCCAGCCGCCGCATGGACAGGCCGCCCAGCCCACGCCCTTCGATGATGTGCAGGGCCTCCACGATGATGCGTTCACGGTTGAGTCCCGCGTTGTTCCTGCTTCGCATGGGTCCTTCCAAGGGGAGGGGCTGGATCTACTAAGTAAGGTGACAGTTCCACGCGGAGAACACCACCATCGACCCGCCCCACCAAGGCTCGGATCTCCCTAAGGTGTCGATCTCGGCGGAGGGAGGAAAGTGATCCCCGTCATGTCTAGAGTGGCCCCACACGGCTGATGTGACGACCGAAGGAGAACGCGATGGGAGTCGCCAAGGAGACCAGGGCCCGGGCCGAGGAGAGGCTCGCGCACGACCGGGAGGCGGCCGACCGTCTTCCCGGGCTCCTCGCGGAGGTGGCGGCCGCCGAGGACGCCCTGGACGCCGCCCGGGACGGAGGCGCCCCGGCGGAGGAACTCCACGAACTCGGGGTGGCTCTGGACACGCTGCTCACCGAGGCCATGCGCGCCGCCTACGCCCACGAGCGGGTCCTGGTCGGCCCGAAGGGCTACATGGACCGGATCCAGCGCCGTAAGCGCCTGGCCCACCCCCGGGTCAAGCAGGCGACCGGTGTCGCCGAGCGTCTGCTGACCGCGCGGGAGACCCACCGCCTGCACGGCATCCAGGGAGTGCCCCGTCCCGTGGCCTGATCACCGGTGACACGAGCCCCACGACCCGCGGTCGTGGGGCTCGTCCGTCGTGGACACGCCCTAGGGGCGAACGGCGGACGATAGGTTGGTGAGGCGTCCGGATCGATTCCGGAGCGTAGACAGGCGAGCCACGTGGGGAGCGAAGAAGGGCATGGCGGAGTTCATCCGCATCGATCCAACGTCGAAGGTACCGCCCTACGAACAGATCAGGGCTCTGGTCGCGATCGCGGCGGCCAACGGCGAGCTGCCGGTCGGCTACCGACTGCCGACCGTCCGGGCCCTGGCGGGCCGGCTCTCGGTGGCGGTGAACACCGTCGCCCGCGCCTACCGTGAGCTCGAACAGGCCGGGGTGGTGGAGACCCGAGGGCGCTCGGGGACCTTCATCGCCGCGGCGGGCGACGACCAACGCGCCGAGGCCCTGGCCTCGGCCAGAGAGTACGCCGAGGTCATCAACCGGGTGGGGTTGGACCACGAGGAGGCCGTCGAGATCCTGCGGGCCGCGCTGGAGGGATGACCCCGCCGGCCACGGGCCCCTTCCGCGGACGGACCCCCGGACGCGGGAGGGGCCTCGTCGGTTCCCTCCCACGTCGAAGTCGGCCTCAAGTGGCCGGCTGTGACTCCGGTGATCCGAGAGGTCGATCCGTCCCGTTATGGTCGGAGGGCCGTCTCCTCGGCGGCTTCGAACGACAACCCCAAGGAGGCTCCGATGAGTAGGAGATCCGGCGGAGGACGTTCGTCGGGCGGACGTTCCGGCGGAGGACGATCGGGTGGCGGGCGATCGGGTGGCGGCGCCTCCCGGAAGGGTGGAGGTTTCTCCTCGCGCGGTGGTGGGCGCGGTGGTTCCTCCCGGTCGGGCGGCTTCTCCTCCGGGGGCGGCGCGTCCCGCCCCGGTGGCGGTTTCAACTCGCGGAGCGGACGCCCCGCGCGGTCCTCCGGAAGGTCGAGGGGGACGGGGCGCTCGTACGTTCCCCCGTCCTCGTCGGGACGCCGGAACCGTTACCACCACCAGGAACACCGGCATCACTACCACGACGGTCCCCGCTTCTCCCCGCGCACCGGGGGAGTGGGCGCGGTCCTGGGCTGTGTCTTCGTCGCGGCGATCGTCGTCATCGCGGGAGTGTTCGGGCTTTTCGCCCTCTTCCTCCTCTGATCCCCCGTCCCCATCTTTCTTCCCCTTCCCCTCTCCGGCCCCAGGGCCGTCCCCCTGTAGAACCACGAGAAGGAACGAGCTTCACCCGTGTCCCACCCTCGAACCCCCGCCCGTGCCCTCGCCCTCACCGCGGGCGCGCTGGCGCTTCCCCTGCTGCTGACCGCCTGTTCCGGGAACAAGGCCGAGATCGAGGCGGCCTGCGCCGACATCCAGAGCAACATCAGCGCCGTCGACATGGCGGCCTCCAGCATCGAGCAGGACCTGCTGGTGGACGGCGTGCCCTACCAGGACCAGCACGCCGAGGAACTGGAGGCCCACCTGGCGGACGTGGAACGTCTGGAGGAGGCGGCCAGGGGGAGTCTGGAGGCCGACGCCGCCGAGCGCGCGGACGCCGTCTACGCGATCCTCGACGAGCTGGACCAAGGCGACGAGGCCGGTCTGGCCGACGCCCTGACCTGGACCGCCGACACCCATGACACGATCCTGGCGGCCTGCGGCTTCTGAGGACGACGAGCAGGCGGGGCGGGACCGACATCGGTCCCGCCCCGCCTTCTCGCGTGTGGCCGGGGGAGGGGCTCTCAGCGACGCAGCCCCGTGATCGAGACCAGGTAGAAGACGATCAGCCCCAGCCAGGTGACGAACACGCCGCCCACCCCGATCATCGCGGCGGACATGGCGGTCAGGGGGATGCTGACGCCCAGGCACACCAGTGACAGGACCATACGCACGTTGTTGGAGGGCAGCCCTCGACGGCCCCGATCCTCGCCCATACGGCGTTCCACATGGTGTCGGATGCGCTCGTCGATGGAATCGTCGACACGTTCGACGAGGGAGGCGGCGATCGCGTCGTCGTACTCGGGGCCCAGCTCACGGCCCGCGCGCAGGGCGGCGGCGATCTCGTCCCTGTTGGTACCGGGATCTTTGGTCATCGGACCATCATTCCACCGGAATCCGGGCAAGGGGGAGGCCTTCGGCGGAACCCGGGGGAAGATCGGGGGAACCCCGATACGGGAGGGCGCACGAGGGCGCTCCGAAGACGACGGAGCCGCCCTCCCGAGGGAGAGCGGCTCCGAACGCGTCGTACTCTTCTAGCTGGCGAAGTCCAGCAGCTGCTGGGCCCGGCTCGGGTGACGCAGCTTGGACAGCGACTGCTTCTCCAGCTGCCGGATCCGCTCGCGGGTCAGCCCCAGGTGCTTGCCGATCTCGTCCAGGGTGCGCGGACGCCCGTCCATCAGTCCGAACCGCAGCGACATGATGGTCGCCTCGCGCGGCTCCAGGTCGGACAGCGCGTTACGGAGCTGGTCCGCCATGAGCTGACGGTCGACCACCTCGGAGGCCTCCGAGGCGTCCACGTCCTCGATCAGGTCGCCGATACGGGTCTCGCCGTCCTCGCCGATCGTCGAGTCGAGGCTGATGGGCTGACGGGTGACCCGCAGCAGCTCCTCGATCTGGGCCGGGGTCTTGTCCAGCTCCAGCGCCAGCTCCTCCGGCGTGGGCTCACGGCCCAGCGCCTGGTGCATGTCGCGCTCCAGCCTGCTCACCTTGCTGAGCAGCTCCAGCACGTGCACGGGGAGACGGATGGTGCGCGCGGAGTCGGCGAACCCTCGCTGGATGGCCTGACGGATCCACCACATGGCGTATGTGGAGAACTTGAAGCCCTTGGTGTAGTCGAACTTCTCGACCGCGCGGATCAGCCCCAGGTTGCCCTCCTGGACCACGTCCAGCAGGGACATCCCCCGGTCGCTGTACTTCTTGGCCACGGACACGACCAGGCGGAGGTTGGCCTCCAGCATGTGGGACTTGGCCTTGCGACCGTCCTCGGCCACCCACTCGAGCTCCTCGCGCTCGACGTCGGCCATGGGGACGGACTCGTCGATCTCGCCGTGCAGACCCAGGCGGTACTCGGCGTAGAGTCCGGCCTCCACACGCTTGGCCAGGTCGACCTCCTGCTCGGCGGTGAGCAGCTGGCGACGTCCGATCGCCTTGAGGTAGGTGTGGACCGAGTCGCCCATGGCGGGTGACTGGTCGTCGAGGTCGGCCTCACCGGTCTCCGGGTCGGTGGTGGCCTGGGTGGTCTCGGTCTTCTTGGTGCGGCGCGTGGAGCGGGCCTTCCTCCGTGGGGAGGCGGTCTTCTTGCGCGTCGCGACCTTGCCGGATGCGGCCTTGGGTGCCTCGTCGGTGTCGGGCACCGTCGCGATGAGAGTGTTTTCCAGCACGTCGTCCTCGGCGTCAGGGTCGGCCACCTTCGCGGAATCCTCGCCCCCGTCGGCGAGTCGGACCCCGTTCTCGGTGAGTTCACGCAGGATGGAGCGGCCGTCACTGGAGGTGACTCCGGCCGCGGTGAGAGCGGTACGTAGTTCGGGGAGGGACAGATGTCCCTGAGCACGTCCCTGGGCGAGCAGGTCGGACAGGGCCGCGTGGGCCTCGGGGGCCGGGTTCTGAGCGGTTCCGTCGTCGGCCTCGACCGTTCGGCCGGAGGCCGCCAGGGTAGTGCTCGTCATCGGGGCACCTCCCTCCCTTCCAAGACGTGTGGCACGTGGCGGAGGGTCACCGCCGGCTGGACGCGCCAATATGTCCAACGTGTCGGCGAGTCAAATGTTCCCTGTCTCGATTGGATATCGGAGAGGGTGGCATAGATCACTGCTCCGTGAGTGGCGGTGAGCGGGGTCGTGCGGGTAGAGGAGACGACTCCGCGCCGGTGTTCCGAACGTTCGACCCGAGGCCGCCCGGGCGTTCGAGAGGCCGCGCGTACGTGGACGGGTGGAACCATGACTGTCGCCAACTGCGGACCTCCTCTGGGCGGGGGCCGAAGGAACCGGGTACTCGGGTAGACGTCAGGGAGCTTTGGGAAGTTCCCCGCCTTTTCGGACCGGTCCGGGAGCGACCGTGGTCGAAAGGAGGCCGGGGGCGTGTTCGGCCCCCGGACGGTCCCGTGTCGGCGGGTGTTCGCGCCATCGGGAACGACACCCGCCGCGGCCAGGGTCCCATGGGTTCGGTCCACACCGGTAACCCCGCTTCGTCCGGGCCGTTATCGAGAGCCCGGGAGAGGGGGCGGCAGGCCCTTCCCCGAGGACGAACACGAGGTGGTGGAGGGACGGACCTCTCAGGAGGAGGCGCGAAGAGAGAGCAGATCCGGTTTTCCGGAGGCGAGCATCGGAAGCTCCGGACGCAGGTCCAACTCCCGCGGCGCCGCGTAGGAGGGCAGGTGCGCGCGCACCATGTCCCGAAGTTCGGTCAACACCGGCGGGTCGGCAGGGTCCACGGGGACCACGACGGCGCTGACCCGCTCGCCCCACTCCGGGTCGGGGCGACCCACGACCACGACCTCGGCCACCTTCGGATGCCCCGACAGGATCTCGGAGACCGGCCCCGGCACGACCTTGTGGCCGCCGGTGTTGATCACCTCGTCCATCCGGCCCAGGATCCGCAGCCGCCCCTCCTCGTCGAGCCGCCCCAGGTCGTTGGTGCGCAGAAGACGCGGACCGGAGGAACCGTCGCTCAGAGCGCCGGGATCCGGGGCCACGCCCGGAGGCAGGCGGTAGTCGGTGAGCAGGGTGGGGCCGCCGATCAGGACACGGCCGGGCTCACCGGGTGTCTCGGAGTCGACCTGGATCCGTACACCGTCCAAGGGGACGCCGTCGTAGACGCAACCACCACAGGTCTCGCTCATGCCGTAGGTGGTGAACACACGCCCGCCCGCCGAACGGGCCCGCTCCAACAGCTCCGGTTCGGCCGCCGCTCCGCCCAGCAGGATCGCCCCGAGACCGGACAGGTCGACACCGGCGGACAGAAGCCTGCGCAACTGGGTGGGGACCAGGGAGACATGGGTGGGGGAGGCCTCGACGAGGCCGGGGAAGGTGTCGGTGTCGAAACGCGCGTGCACCGCCTCCGTCCCCCCGACCAGGGCCCGGACCATGACCTGGATCCCGGAGATGTGACCGGCCGGAAGGACGCACAACCAGGTGTCCCCGTCCTTCGCGCCGATCCGGTCCAGGGAGGCGCGCGCCGAGGCGGTGAGGGCCCCGGCCGACAGCTCCACCCCCTTGGGCGTGCCGGTGGACCCGGAGGTGGTGACGACCAGCGCGGCGTCGTCGCCCACGGGAAGGGCGTCGGCGAGCGGGACCACACCGTCCGGAGTGCGCAGGGAGGAGGGACGCATCGCCTCCAGGAGCCCTCGGACCCGGGCGTCGGGGGTGCCGTCGGGGATCGGCAGCAGAGCCGGCCCCGTGCCCTCCAGAGCCTCGGCGAGCAGGCGGTTCAGAGCCTTCGGGGACATACCGCGTACCGCCTGAAGGGGACGCGCTCCTTCGAGGGAGGAAGAGGAAGGGGACCGGTGTTCACTCGCTGCTGCTGCCACGGTGCCCCAGGGTACGCCCGGTGGAAGGATGACGGATCCGCCGCGTGACGACGCGTCGCGCGTGACCGAGACCCTTCGGGTCGGGCCGCGCGACGTCCGAGGGTCGGGCGCGTGCCGTTGGTCCCGGCCCGCCTGGCAGAATGCGTAGGGTCGACACTTGGACGCGGAGGTCTTCGGGCCGTTTCGTGTCCGGGTCGTCCCCTGAAGTCCGCGTGAGGAGAAGTAGTAGCCGTGAGCAGCGTGATCGACTGGCAGCGGTCGGGCGAGTATTCCGACATCATCTACGAGACCGCGGAGGGCATCGCCAAGATCACGATCAATCGCCCTGAGCGGCACAACGCCTTCCGGCCGCAGACCCTGTTCGAACTCCAGCAGGCGTTCAACATCGCGCGCGATGACTCCGAGGTCGGTGTGATCATCTTCACCGGCGCCGGTGACCAGGCGTTCTGCTCCGGTGGCGACCAGAAGATCCGTGGCGACGACGGCTACATCGGCGACGACGCCGTGGCCCGCCAGGGCATCGGCCGCCTCAACGTCCTCGACCTCCAGGTGCAGATCCGTCGCCTGCCCAAGCCCGTGATCTGCATGGTCGCCGGCTGGTCCATCGGCGGCGGCAACGTCCTCCAGGTCTGCTGCGACCTGACGATCGCGGCCGACAACGCCAAGTTCGGCCAGACCGGCCCCAAGGTCGGCTCCTTCGACGGCGGCTACGGCTCCTGGCTGCTGGCCGAGACCGTCGGCCTGAAGAAGGCCCGCGAGATCTGGTACCTGTGCCGCCAGTACAGCGCCCAGGAGGCGCTGGACATGGGCATGATCAACACCGTGGTGCCCCTGGCCGACCTGGAGAAGGAGACCGTCCAGTGGGCGCGTGAGCTCCTGGAGAAGTCGCCGCTGGCGCTGCGCATGCTCAAGGGCGCGATCAACTCCGTCAGCGACGGGGCCGCCGGCATGCAGCAGTTCGCCGGTGACGCCACCATGCTCTACTACATGAGCGAGGAGGCCCAGGAGGGGCGGGACGCCTTCAAGGAGAAGCGTCGTCCGGAGTTCGACAAGTTCCCGCGTCGCCCGTGACCGCCGAGGAACGCCTCGACCCGGAGCGGGGGTCCGCCGAGGGGCGGGCCTTCGCGATCGGCCTGCGCAACCGCTTCCGCGGCATCACCGTGCGCGAGGGGCTGCTGGTGCGCGGTCCCGCCGGGTGGGGCGAGTTCTCGCCCTTCGCCGAGTACGGTCCGCGCGAGTCCTCCCGCTGGTGGGCCGCCTGTCTTGAGGCGGCCCACCAGGGGTGGCCGGAACCGCTGCGCGAGCGGATCCCGGTCAACGTCACCGTGCCCGCCGTCGGCCCCGAACGGGCCACCGAGATCGTGGCCTCCGGGGGATGCGCCACGGCCAAGGTCAAGGTCGCCGAGAAGGGCCGGGACCGGCGTGAGGACGTCGACCGGGTCGAGGCCGTGCGTGCCGCGATCGGTCCCGAGGGTCGGATCCGGGTCGACGCCAACGGCGCCTGGGACGTGGACACCGCGGTGCGGATGATCCGCGAACTCGACCGGTTCGACCTGGAGTACGTCGAGCAGCCCTCCGCGACCCTGGAGGAACTGGGCGAGGTCCGCCGACGCGTGGACGTCCCGGTGGCCGCCGACGAGTCGATCCGGCGCGCCGAGGATCCGCTGAGGGTGCGCGCGGCCGAGGCCGCCGACATCGTCGTGCTCAAGGTGCAGCCTCTGGGCGGCGTACGCGCCGCCCTCCGGGTGGCCGAGGCCTGCGGACTCCCGGTCGTGGTCTCCAGCGCCGTGGAGAGCTCCGTGGGCCTGGCGGCGGGCGTGGCCCTGGCCGCCGCGCTGCCGGAGCTCCCCTACGCCTGCGGGCTCGCGACCATGCAGATGCTGACCGCCGACGTGGCGGCGGAACCGCTGACCCCGGTCGACGGATATCTGCCGGTCCGACGGGTCGAGGTCGACGAGCGTTCCCTGGAGGCGGTCGAGATCGACGCCGCCCCCTGGCTCGCGCGCGCCGCGGCCGCGGCGGAGGCCGCGAACGCCTGAGACGGCGCTCGGGGCGGCCCGCCCGAACCGTGACGACGATCATGGCCCGTGGCGGGATGAGACGGGATGGGCAAGAGATCACAACCCCGTTCGGTCGCCGATGACGACCGAACGGGGTTCACTGGAGGGGGGCTTCGGTGTCTCGCGCGCGTTCTGGAGCGCGGCCGCCGGAGCGAGGAGGCGTCGTGCGATGCGGTGGGGCCGCACGGCGATACTTGGTGAACACCGTGACGAACGAAAGACTCTGGATGAATCCGTCTACCGCCCTGGCGCGGGTCCTCGTCGACGAACTGGCCCGCTGCGGGCTGGCCGAGGCCGTCATCGCGCCCGGGTCGCGCTCGACCCCCCTGGCGCTGGCCCTGGTCGCACACCCCGGGATCCGGGTCCATGTGCGGGTGGACGAGCGATCCGCCTCCTTCCTCGCCCTGGGCATGGCCCGGGTCTCCCGCCGCCCGGTGGCGATCGTGTGCACCTCCGGCACCGCCGCCGCCAATTTCCATCCGGCCGTGATGGAGGCCGACGAGAGCGGGGTGCCCCTGCTGGTCCTGACCGCGGACCGGCCCCCGGAACTGCGCCGTACCGGCGCCAATCAGACCGTCGACCAGATCGGTCTCTACGGCGGGGCCGTGCGCATGTTCGCCGAGGTCGGCACCCCCGACCCCGCTCCGGGGATGGTCGCCTACTGGCGCTCCCTGGTCTGCCGCGCCTGGGGTTCGGCGCTGGGCGGGCGCCCCGGACCGGTCCATCTCAACGTGGCCTTCCGCGACCCCCTCACCCCCGACCAGTCCTCCGGCGACGGCCCCGAATGGACGGCGCCCCTGGACGGGCGGTCCGACGGCGGCCCGTGGATCGGACGCCCCGGACCCCGTTCCGAAGCCGCCCCCTACCGCCTTCCCCTCGTGGAGCGCGGGGTCATCGTCTGCGGTGACGGCGACTACGACCCGGCGCCCTTCCTCGCCCTGTCCGAGCTGACCGGATGGCCCCTGCTGGCCGAGCCCACCTCCAACGCGCGACGCGGGGGAGCGATCTCCACCTACCGGCAGCTTCTGGCCGCGCCGGGCTTCGCCGAGGAGCACGTCCCCGAGCTCGTGGTGAGCGTGGGCCGCCCCAACCTCTCCCGGCAGATCCTGGCCTTCCTGCGCGGCGCCGAACGCCACGTGGTGGTCACGGCCGGTTCCGTCGGCGACCCCGATGCGAGCCTGGCCAACGCCTTCTCCGACCCCGCCCGCACCGCCACCGACGTGGTGTCCGCGGTGGCCCCGCCCACGGAGGCGGACTGGGAGAACCCGGTCCGCACCGACTGGTCGCGCTCCTGGGAGCGCGCCGAGGCCGCGGCGCGCCGGGCCGTGGACGGGGTGCTCGACTCCGAGGACGGGCTCTCCGAACCGCGACTGGCGCGGGACCTGGCCGCTCAACTGCCGACCGGTTCCCTGCTGTTCGCCGGGTCGAGCATGCCCATCCGAGACCTGGACGCCACCATGCGGGCCCGCTGCGGCGTGCGTCTGGTGGGCAACCGGGGTGTGAGCGGGATCGACGGGACCGTCTCCACGGCGATCGGCGCGGCCATGGCCCACCGGAGCGAGAGCGAGGGCCGCGCCTACGCCCTGCTCGGCGACCTGGCGATGCTGCACGACCAGAACGGGCTGATCATCGGCCCGGGCGAGCCCCGACCCGATCTGGCGATCGTGGTGGTCAACAACGACGGCGGCGGGATCTTCTCCGGTCTGGAACAGGCCGGCCACCCGGACTTCGAACGCGTCTTCGGCACCCCGCACGGGGTGTCGATGGAGCGGGTCGCCGCCGTGGCCGATCTGCCCTACACCCGGGTGGAATGGGCCACCGATCTACCCAAGGCCCTCCTGGGCGAGGGCCTGCGGATCGTCGAGGTGCGCACGACCAGGTCGGGCAGCGCCTCGTGGCGCAGGCGCCTCCAGGACGCCGTCGACGAGGCCGTCGCCTCCCTCGCCTGAGGCTCTCCCGCGGGGCCGTCCCCACGGCCCCGCGCCCCGTCACCGGGGTACCCCCGAGCGCCGTTCCGGTGATGGCGTTCGGTCAGCGGCGCAGGATGTTCGTGAGATCCACTTCCATCCTCACCGGGACCGAGGTCTTGAGCGTCTCGCGGTGGACGGTCGGCTTGCCGTAGTCACCGGAAGGACTGGCGGGATCCTTCTCGTACTCGTAGAGCACGGCGTCGTCCCCGTCCTGCTCCACCCTCCAGAAGAAACGGATACCCGCACGAGCGTAGAGCTGGGGTTTGCGCTCCCGGTCCCGGACCTCCGATTCCGGGGAGACGATCTCGACCGCCAACTCCACCGCCTCCGGGGCGAACCAGGTCTGGGCCAGTTCCCTGAAGGCGTCCGCATGGACGAGCATCAGGTCCGGTTCCGGCCGCTGCCGCGCGCCGAGCCTGATCGAGAACTCTCTCGCCACCCGAAGGCCCTCGGGGGCCTGGGCCTTCAGTGAGTCCCCCAAGAGTTCGAGGACGAGCATGTGGAAGAGTTTCTGCGGGCTCACCAGTACCAGGTTTCCGTCGATGAGTTCGGTGTGCGGCGGAAGATCCGGGATGCGGTCGAGGTCGTCGGCGGTGAAGCCGTCCTGCGGTGGCATGGGGAGGACCACGCGGTCGTCGAACTCTGACGCTTGCTGCTCGGCCACTGTCGGAGCGGACATGCGACTGCCTTCGGTCGACGGATCGTTCTCAGCGCTCAATCTAGTCATTTCCCTCGCTCCGCCGGGTGCTTTTCCGAGGATTCTCCCATCGGGGTCGGATTCGGTACCGGTGGATGTTCCCCGGCGAGGCCGTGAGGGAACCGGCGGAGCGCCGGAAGGGCGGGACGGCGGGATGAGCGATGTGCGCGAGGTACGGGACAAGGCGTTGTGCTACGTGGTGCGCGACGGACGGCTGCTGGTGTTCCGGCACGTGGACGCCTCCCCCGAGGAGGTGGGGCTCCAGGTTCCGGCGGGGAGCGTACGTCCCGGAGAGACGCCCGAGGCCGCAGCGCTGTGCGAGGGACGGGAGGAGACCGGGCTGACCGGGCTGCGCGTCGTACGCCCGCTCGGGGTGGTCGAGTACGACATCACCCCCTATCGATTCGAGGTCCAGCGGCGTCACGTCTTCCACATGGAGGTGGACGGCCCGGTCCCCGAGCGGTGGACCTCGTTCGAGGAGCACGACGGGGTGGGGGAGCCGACCCGCTTCGAATGCCTCTGGATCCCCCTGTCCGCCGGGCACGTGTTGCAGTCCGGACAGGGGGCTCTGCTGGGGCGGCTGTACGACCCTCCTCGAGATCGTGACGGACGAGCGCGAGGTCGGTGACGTCTTTCGGGACATCGGTCTCCGGAGGCGTTCGGGGCCCTACGGCACGGGGGCTCCGACCCTCTCCTCGAAAACACCCGGCCTCACCTGGGCGAGGCTTGTGGAAGTGCGCGGTGGGGTAGGCGAGGATCACCAAGAGGTCCGACGGTACGTGTTCGTGTGACCGCTCAGCGTGCGATCACCACAGTCGTGCGCGGGAGTTGAGGGTGAGTTCACCCCGGTTTCACCCGAGCGTGTGGAATCTCGGCCAAGGTCGAGATCGACCGGCAGGACCCCACTGCCCGCACTACTCCGTGCCCCCCCGAGCGGAGCCCCGCAGCCCCCTCGGGAAGGTGCGGAGCAGACACGATTCCCGAGGAGAACGCGTGCCCGAATCCGCGCCCCGTCGTCGGATGCTGCCCCTGATCGGCGGCGTCGGCGGTGGTCGATCCGCGAAGACCTGCCTGTACCGCTGCGGCAACGCCTGCTTCCACCCCGAGCCGAACAAGAGCGACAACGCCTACTTCGGCGACATCTTCCAGGGGGTGCTCTCCCGCCGTAGCGCCCTCAAGGGCGCCCTGGTCGGCGGTGGTGCCGGAGCCCTGGGGTTGGCGGCGCTGAGCCCGGCGGCGGCGGACAGAGGTCCCGGACGCCCCCACCCCTCACCTCGCCCCACCTTCAAGAACGTCCTGCCCAACAACCGGGACGAGGTGAGCGTCCCCGAGGGCTACGACCACCACGTCATCGTCCGTTGGGGCGACCCCGTCCTGCCCGACGCCCCCGAGTTCGACTTCGAGAACCAGACGGCCGAGGCGCAGGCGAAGCAGTTCGGCTACAACTGCGACTACGTCGGCTTCTTCACGCTCGACGACGAGCGCGGCCTGCTGTGGGTCAACCACGAGTACACCAACGAGGAGCTGATGTTCGCCGGATACTCCGGCGGCGCCGAGGCCGACCTCGAATGGATCCGGGTGGCCATGGCCGCCCACGGCGGTTCGATCGTCGAGTTGGAGCGCGTCGGCGGCACCGGGCAGTGGAGGCTCGTGACCGAGGGCGAGCGACCCTTCAACCGCCGCATCACCGCCGACACCCCCTTCCGGATCGCCGGCCCGGCGGCAGGCCACGAACTGCTGCGCACCGAGGCCGACCCCGAGGGCGTCCTGGCCCGGGGCACGATCAACAACTGCGCCGGCGGTATGACGCCCTGGGGCACCGTCCTCAGCGGTGAGGAGAACTTCCACCAGTACTTCGTGGGCGCCCCCGACAACGAGGCGACCTCCCGTTACGGGCTGTCCACCGGGTACTCGGGTCGCCGCTGGGATCGGGTCGACGAGCGTTTCGACCTGGCCAGACACCCCAACGAGGTGAACCGCTTCGGCTACATCGTGGAGATCGACCCGCACGACCCGGACTCCACCCCGGTCAAGCGCACGATGCTGGGCCGTTTCAAGCACGAGGGCGCCAACGTCAACCTCACCGAGGACGGCCGGGTGGCCGCCTACATGGGCGATGACGAGCGCTTCGACTACATCTACAAGTTCGTCAGCGCCAAGAAGTACGTCGAGGGCTCCCACAAGCACAACATGACGCTGCTGGACACCGGCACGCTCTACGTGGCCCGCCTGGAGGGCAACAGCCCCGCGGAGGAGATCGACGGCACCGGCGCCCTGCCCTCCGACGGCGAGTTCGACGGCACCGGCGAGTGGCTGCCGCTGTGCTCCGACACCGAGAGCTTCGTCGAGGGCTTCTCCGTCGCCGAGGTGCTGATCCACACCCGTCTGGCGGCCGACAAGGTCGGCGCCACCAAGATGGACCGTCCCGAGGACTTCGAGCCGAGCCCGGTCACCGGCAAGGTCTACTGCGCCCTGACCAACAACAGCGCGCGCGAGCCGGGCCAGGCCGACGAGCCGAACCCGCGGGGCCCCAACAAGTACGGCCACATCCTGGAGATCATCGAGGACGGCGCCGACTCGGCGGCCACCACGTTCTCCTGGATCGTCCCGATCGTGTGCGGCGACCCCGAGGACGACAGCACCTACTACGCGGGCTTCGACAAGTCGAAGGTCATGCCGATCTCGGCGCCCGACAACCTGACCTTCGACAAGCACGGCAACCTGTGGATTTCCACCGACGGTCAGCCGGGCAGCCTGGGGATGAACGACTCCCTGCACGTGGTCCCGGTGGAGGGTCGTTTCCGCGGTGAGCTGCGGACCTTCGCGACCGTCCCGGTCGAGGCGGAGACCTGCGGCCCGCTGGTCACGAAGGACCAGAAGACGGTCTTCCTCGCGCCGCAGCACCCGGGCGAGAACGGTACGGCCGAGGAGCCGACCAGCCTCTGGCCCGACGGGGACTTCCCGCGTCCTTCGGTGGTGTGCGCCTGGCACAAGGGCGGCCGCGACGTCGGCACCTGATCCTTCGCCTCGGGATCCGTTCCCGAGCCGAGACCACCGGCCCCGGTCCCTCCGTCGTGGGGGAGGACCGGGGCCGGTTCGTGTCAGAGGTCCCGCCCGAAGCACAGGCAGCCGGGCGCGTCCGCGTAGGAGCCGAAGGCGGGGACGGGAGAGTAGCCCTCCCGGGTGTAGAAGCGCACCGCGTCCGGCTGCCGGTCTCCGGTCTCCAGGAGCAGCCGTCTCCAGCCGAACTCGCGGGCCCGGCCCTCCAGGTCGCGCAGGAGGGCGGGGGCGGCCCCGCTCCCTCGACGCTCCGGCAGCACGAACATCCGTTTGAGCTCACCCGAACCGTCGCCCAGGTCGCGCAGGCCTCCGCAGCCCACGGCGGTGCCGTCCTCGTCCCGCACCACCACGAACACGGTGATGTCGGCGGCGGAGGGAGGGGTGCCCGCTTCGGAGTCGGGGGTGCCGTAGCGGACGGCGATCTCCCGACGCTGCCCTTCGCGCAGCGCGGACGCCTCGGGATGGTCCCAGGGGATGCTTTCGACGTTCATGTCCGAATTCTGTCGTGCTCGTGTTTCACGCGTGTGAACCGCGTGCCCGAGCGCGGGTCTCAGGTTTCGGGGTCGGTGAGGGCCTCGCGCATCACCCGGAACTTGGACTCGGTCTCGGCGAGCTCGGAGGCGGGGTCCGAACCGGCCACGATCCCGCAGCCCGCGTACAGACGTGCCCGGGAGCCCTCCACGTGGGCACCGCGCAGGGCGATGCCCCATTCGGCGTTGCCCGCGCCGTCGACCCATCCGACGGGGCCCGCGTAGCCGCCCCGGTCCATGCCCTCGACCTCGGCGATCAATCGCATGGCGGTCTCGGTGGGGGTCCCTCCCACGGCGGCGGTGGGGTGCAGGGCGGCCACCGCCTCCAGGGCTCCGACCCCGGGGGACATACGCGCGTGGGCCCGAGTGGCCAGGTGCTGGACGTTGGCGAGTTTGAGCAGGTGCGGCCAGGCCGGAACGGTGAGCTCCTCGGTGAGGGGCTCCATGGCGGCGCGCAGGGAGTCCACGGCCAGGCCGTGCTCCTCCACGTCCTTGGCGGAGGACATCATCTCCCGCCCCAGACGGTGGTCGTCCTCCTCGTCCACGCCTCGGGGGCGGGTCCCGGCCAGGACCAGAGAGGTGAACTCGTCCCCCTCCAGTCGCAGGAGGAGTTCGGGCGTGGCGCCGACCATGCCGGCGACGGAGAAGGTGAAGCAGCCGGGGAAGCGGGTGCGCAGCCGCTCCAGGAGGACGCGTACGTCGATGGGGGAGTGGGCCTCGGCGTGGGCGTCGCGCGCCAGGACGGCCTTGTCGAGTTCGCCGGACCGGATGCGGGCGACGGTCGAGGCGACCGTGTCCATCCACACGACGTCGGTGAGGGAGCCGGGTCTCCAGTCGACCGGACCGACGGGGCGGGGTTCGGTGACCGGCCACAGCAGTTCGCGCGGATGGTCCCCGGGGGCGTCGGTGATGGTGGTCAGCCAGGACCGTCCTTCGCGCCGTCCCACGATCACGCGGGGCACGATCAGCGCGGAGCCGCCGGAGGTGGGGGCGAAGGCGAAGGTGCCGAAGGCGACCGGGCCGGTGCCGGGCAGGCCGACCTCGTCCTCCACCTCGGCGTGTTCGAGGAGTTCGGCGAACCGGCGCGCGGCCGTGGTGAAACGGGTGATGTCGGTGGGCGGGGTCCCCTCGGGGGAGGGCTCGGGGTCGAACCGCGCCGCCTCACCCCAGCCGACGATGCCTTCGTCCCCGGTCAGCCAGGCCAGGGGAGCCCCCTCCGGCAACCGCCGGACGAGGCCGTCCGCGCGATCGCGCAGAGGGACGGTGCGGACGAACAGTTTCGGTGGGGTCAACGCGGCGTTCACAGGGATCGAGTCTAGGACGTCGCCATCGTGTCCGGATCACGGCTCCTCGCAGGTGGGGAGGGGCGGGGTGAGAGCCGGGAACGAGGCATCACCGGTGAGGGGACGTGGTCGAGGACTCGTGCCCGGACCGGGGTGTCCCGTTGACCCTCGGTGACATTCCCGTTCCCTCCAAGGTGCGACGTTGTCCACACCTTGGCCGAATCGTGTCTGAAAATTGACATCTTGTCCTAATCTGGTTCGCGGCGTGGCGTCATGGGACGGCGGCGCGCGAACACCTTTGAGGAGATGGTCGATGCGTTCCATGGCACGGGCCCTGACCAAGCCGCGCGCCGGAGGCCGGTGGGCCGCGGCCGCCGCCACGGCGACGGTACTGCTGGCGGGCTGCTCCGCCGGCGATGACCCGGCCTCCGACGACCCGCGCGCACCGGGCGGAGAGGGCATCGCCGCCCCTGCGGTCTGCCCGGCGGACGACGACAAGCGTCAGATGCGCGGAGCATGGCTCACCACCGTGCGCAACATCGACTGGCCCTCGGAGCCCGGCCTGTCCGCGGACGAGCAGAAGGCCGAACTCGACGAGTGGCTCGACGACTCCGTCGATATGGGACTGAACGCGGTCTTCCTGCACACCAGGCCCACCGCCGACGCCGTCTACGACTCCGAGCTGGAGCCCTGGGCCCGCTACCTCACCGGCGAGCAGGGCGGCGACCCCGGCTACGACCCGCTGGAGTACGCGGTGGAGGAGGCCCACAAGCGCGGCCTCGAACTGCACGCCTGGTTCAACCCCTACCGTGTGGGTCTTCAGGACCCCGACGTGGAGAACCTCTCCGACGACCACCCCGTCAAGCGCAACCCCGACTGGCTGGTCGACTTCGGCACCGAGGCCTACGTCGACCCCGGGAACCCCGAGGTCCGCGAGTGGGTGACCTCCGTGATCATGGACGTGGTCGACCGCTACGACGTCGACGGGATCCACTTCGACGACTTCTTCTACCCGTACCCGCAGGAGGGCGCGACCTTCGACGACGACGCCACCTGGGAGGAGTACGGCGGCGACTTCGACGATCGGGGCGACTGGCGGCGCGACAACGTCGATCAGCTCATGCGCGACGTCCACGGTGGGATCCAGGAGAGCAAACCGTGGGTGAGCTTCGGCGTCTCCCCGTTCGGCATCTGGCGCAACGACTCCACCGACCCGTCCGGTTCGCCCGGCTCGGGCCTACAGTCCTACGACGCCCAGTACGCCGACACCCGCACCTGGATCCAGGAGGGGACCGTCGACTACGTGGCCCCGCAGCTCTACTGGGAGCGAGGTTTCGCCACCGCCGACTACGAGGCGCTGACCGACTGGTGGGCGAACGAGGTCGAGGGCACCGACGTCGACCTCTACGTCGGCCAGGGCGCCTACCGGCTCGGCGAGAGCGGATGGACCGGTGACGACGCGCTGAGCACGCAGCTCGACTACTCGGGCGAACTCGACCAGGTCGCCGGCGACATCTACTTCTCCATCAAGAGCATGCGCGACAACCCCGGCGCGGTGGATCACCTGCTGGAGACCCACTACGCCGACCCCGCGCTGCCTCCGACGATGACCGACCCCGAGGGCGAGGGGCCCAGGGTCGGCTCGGTCGACGACGTCGACGCCCGACTCGTCGACGGGAACGTCGAGGTGGAGTGGGACGAGATCGAGGGGGCCCGCTTCTACGCGCTCTACCGCCTGTCGGCCGACGCGGTCCGGGCGCTGGAGGACGGCGACGACGACGCCTACTGCGCGGCTCTGGACACGGCGAACCTGGTCGGCATGACCGGTGAACCCACGTTGACCGACACCGAGCCCCTGGAGGAGGGGGCCGGTTACGTGGTCACCGCCCTGGACGACTTCCGGGCGGAGGGGCCGGTCGGCGAGATCGTCGACGTTCGCGGCTGAGACCACGAGCGAGAACAGGAGGGCCCGTTCCCAAGGGGGCGGGCCCTCCTGTCATGTTCCCTCTTGGTATAAGCGACAGATATCGGCGCTGAAAGCTAGGATCTGCTAGGGGAAAATCCCTGAAATCCTTGCATCTGCGACTAGTAGGGTCTCCTCCATGCCGACCTTCCAGATCAGTGAGGCCGCCGAACTGCTCGGCGTCAGCGCCGACACGGTGCGCCGTTGGGTCGACTCCGGTCGACTGGCCGCCGAGCGCGACGCCTCCGGGCGCCGCACCCTCGACGGCGCCGTACTCGCCGACTTCATGCGCTCCGGAACCGACGAGGACCCCGCGCTCCGGGTCTCCTCCGCCCGCAACCGTTTCAAGGGTCTGGTCACCGGCATCGTCCGGGACCGGGTGATGGCCTCGGTCGAGATCCAGGCCGGGCCGCACCGGGTGGTCTCGCTGATGAGCCGCGAGGCCGCCGACGAACTCGGACTGGAGGTCGGGGCCGCGGCCACCGCGGTCGTCAAGTCCACCAACGTCATCGTCGAGTCCACCGGAGGACGGCATGCCTGAGATCCCCCCGAGAACCCGCCGCGCCGGAACGGGCGTGTACCGGGCGTGCGCCGTCGCGGCCGCCCTGGCCCTGGGACTCACCGCCTGCTCCGGCGACGGGGGCGGGGAGAGGACGGAGAACGTCGAGCTCACCGTCATGGCCGCCGCCTCCCTCACCGACGTCTTCACCGAGATCGCGGAGTCCTTCGAGGAGGAGCACCCCGAGGTGACGGTCGTCCTCAACTTCGCGGGCAGCGGCGAACTGGCCCAGCAGATCGCCTCCGGAGCCCCCGCCGACGTCTTCGCCTCGGCCGACACCACCACGATGGAAAGGGTCGTCGAGGCCGGCGACCTGGACACGGACTGGGCCGCCGAACACGGAGAGGAGGGGCTGGTGTTCGCCACCAACACCCTCATGATCGCCGTGCCGCCGGGCAACCCGGCCGGGGTCTCCTCCCTCCACGATCTGACGTCCGAGGACGTCTCGACGGCCTTCTGCGCCGACGAGGTGCCCTGTGGGACCGCCACCGGAATCGCTCTGGAGGCCGCCGGGCTGGAGGTCGCCCCCGTCACCCTGGAGGAGGACGTGCGCGCGGTCCTGACCAAGGTCGAACTCGGCGAGGTCGACGCCGGACTCGTCTACGAGACCGACGTCATCTCCGCCGGGGACCGGGTCGAGGGGATCGGGTTCCCCGAGGCGAAGGAGGCCCTCAACGAGTACCCCATCGGCGTGCTCGCGAACTCCGAGTCGCCCGAGCGGGCCGCGGCCTGGGTCGACTTCGTCACCGGACAGGGGGCTCCGATCATGCGGGAAGCGGGGTTCGGCACGCCGTGACCGCTCCAACGCCCCGAGTCGGTCGCGGCCCCTCCGGCAACGGGAGCGCACGGGTCCCCTGGGTCCTCGTCCTGCCCGCCCTGATAGGGCTCCTCTTCCTGCTCCTGCCCCTCGTCGGCCTGCTGGTCCGCGCGCCCTGGGCCACCATGGGGCGCAGGATCGTCGACCCCGACGTGCTGACCGCACTGTGGCTGTCGCTGTCCACCTCCACCGCGGCCACCCTCGTCTCCCTGGTCCTGGGGGTGCCCCTGGCCTGGTCGCTGGCCCGCACGGAGTTCCCCGGACGCCGACTGGTCCGGGCCCTGGTCACCGTCCCCCTGGTGATCCCGCCGGTGGTGGGCGGCGTGGCGCTGCTGCTGGTGCTGGGGCGCAACGGCATCGTCGGCCAGTACCTGTACTCCTGGTTCGGGCTCACCCTGCCCTTCACCCCCGCGGCCGTCGTCGTGGCCCAGGTGTTCGTGGCCATGCCCTTCCTGGTGATCGGTGTCGAGGGGGCCCTGCGCGGCGCCGACCGCCGTTACGAGGAGGCCGCCGCCACCCTGGGGGCGGGGCGCGTCACCGTCTTCACCCGCGTCACCCTGCCCATGATCCTGCCGGGGATCGGCGCGGGGGCGGTGCTGTGCTGGGCTCGGGCCCTGGGCGAGTTCGGCGCCACCATCACCTTCGCCGGGAACTTTCCCGGCACCACACAGACCATGCCGCTGGCGGTCTACATGGCCATGCAGCGCGACCCCGAGGCCGCCATCGTCCTCAGCCTGGTCCTGCTCCTGGTCTCCCTGGCCGTCCTGGCCACCCTGCGAGAGAGGTGGATGAGCGTCTGATGGCCGCACGGGAACCCCGAACCCCACTCGACCCCGCCCCGACGTCCGTCGGAGGACTCGACGCCGACCTCAGGCTGAGCAGGGGGACGTTCACCCTCGATGTCCGTCTCACCTGTCCGCCGGGGGAGGTCCTGGCCCTGCTCGGGCCCAACGGGGCCGGTAAGACCTCGGTCCTGCGGGCCCTGGCGGGGCTGACCCCGCTCTCCGACGGGCACGTGTTCCTGGCCGGGGAGGATCTGACCACCACCGCCGTCGAGCATCGCCCCGTCGGCGTCGTCTTCCAGGACTACCTGCTCCTGCCGCACCTGAGCGCGTTGGACAACGTCGCCTTCGGTCCTCGCTGCCAGGGGGCGGGGAGGACCGAGGCGCGAAGGCTGGCGATGGACCTCCTGGAGCAGATGGGGTTGGCCGAGTACGCCTCGGCCAGACCCCGACGTCTCTCCGGAGGGCAGGCGCAGCGGGTGGCCCTGGCCCGTGCCCTGGCGGTCCGTCCCGGGCTGCTGTTGCTGGACGAACCCATGGCCGCCCTGGACATCGGCACCCGGGCGACGGTGCGTTCACGGCTGCGACATCTGGTGGAGGGGTTCGAGGGGGCGACCGTCCTGGTGACCCACGACCCTCTCGACGCCATGGTGATGGCCGACCGGATCGCCGTCATCGAGGACGGCCGTCTGGTGCAGGAGGGGAGCCCCGCGGAGGTCGCCCGCCGCCCCCGTACCTCCTACGTCGCCAGGCTGGTGGGGCTCAACCTCTTCCGGGGCGAGGCTTCCGGGACCACCGTGACCCTGGAGGGCGAGGACGGGAGGGGGCCCGTGCGCGTCGAGGCGGGTGACGGACACCGGGGGCCGGCCCTGGTCGCCTTCCCACCCCGGGCGGTGGCCCTGTACCGGGAGAGTCCGGGGGGAAGCCCGCGCAACGCGTGGCGGCTGACGGTGGCCGGGGTCGAACGCTTCGGGGATCAGGTCCGGGTGCTTCTGGAGGGCGGGCTCTCCCTGGCCGCCGACATCACCCCGGCGGCCCTGGCCGAGTTGGCGCTGACCAGGGGGAGCGAGGTGTGGGCCGTGGTGAAGGCCTCCGAGGTCGAGTGCTACCCGGACTGAGGAGCCCTTCCTCTCGCTGGGCGATACAAACCTCTCGAATCGCGAAAATACATCTCATACGAGGTCAGAGCGCTGAAAACGGGCATGCAGAACCTGGGGGTGTTCGGATAAGCGGATCTCACTCGGGGGAGACTGTAGGACACCCGGTGACGACAGTCCTTCCCCCGGCGGCCGAGGAGGGTGCCATGTCCCTGAGAGAGCACGAGCGGAGAATTCTCGCCGAGATCGAGCGACAGCTCAGTGAGGAGGCTCCCAGGCTCGCCGACCGGTTGTCGTCCTTCGAGAGCGATGATCCCGACGCCCCGGTCGATCCCGGGCTGCGGAGTTGGAAGCCCTGGGTGGCCTGCGGTCTGATCGCGGCGGTCACCGTGGGGCTCCTGATCGCTCTGTTCGTCCTCACACCGAGTGTTCCCGGACCGGACACCCCGCGGGCGGGGAGCGCCACGGAGAGCACCGAGACGGGCGGGGATCTCGCCGCGGAGGCCGTCGCCACCGGCGGCTCCTCCGCGCCGGTCCACCCGGCCGACTGACCGGACGGGGCACGAACACCGAAGCCCCTTCCGGGCGTCGGGCGGCCGCGCGCGCCCTCGCGGCCGCCCACCGGGGATGACGAAGGCCCCGACGATCCGGAGATCGCCGGGGCCCATCGCGCACTCGACTACAGCGCGTTGGTGAACTTGGCGGCCAGCGGGCCGGCCACGGCCGAACCGCCACCGCCGCCCTCGACCACCAGGGCGAAGGCGACGTCGCCCTTGTAACCCACCATCCACGCGTGGCTGGGCAGCTCGTCGTCCTCGTCGGCGTCGTCGGCGGTACCGAACTCGGCGGTACCGGTCTTGCCGTACACCTCACCCTGGAAGTCGACGCTCTTGGCGCTTCCCTCGGTGATCACCGCGCGCATCATCGGACGCAGCGTTTCCGCGTTACCGATGGCGTTCGGCTCCGGCAGGTCCTCCCGGGCCGGTTCGGTGACCAGCACCGGGTGCCGCCAGGAACCGTCCGCGATCGCCGCAGGCACCGTGGCCATGTGCAGCGGCGAGGTGAGGATCTGGCCCTGGCCGATGCTCTGCGCGCCCAGCATGGTGGCGCTGTCCACGGGCGGGAAGCTCGGCTCCTGGACGGGCACGCCGATGTCCAGCGGGGCGTTCATCCCGAACCGCTCGGCGGCCGCCTGCAACGAGTCGGACGACAGGTAGCGCTCCACCTCCTGAACGAGGGAGGTGTTGCAGGAGGTCGCGAACGCCTCCGTCACCGTCTGGTCGCCGTATTCGGCGCCGCCCGCGTTACGGAACGGCCAGCCGCCCAGGTCGTACTCCTCGGGACAGTCCATGGTCGTGTCCATGGACAGACCGTTCTCCAACAGCGCGCTGTAGGTGATGATCTTGAACGAGGAACCGGGCGGGTACTGACCCTCGAACGCCCGGTTGAACCCACCGGGGACGTTCACCGCGGCCAGGATCTCCCCGGTCGACGGACGCACCGCCACCAGACCGGCCGGATCGTCGGCGCCGATGATGGCGCTCGCGGCCGCGCTCTGGACACCCATGTCGATGCTGGTGGTGATGGACTCGCCATCGGAGCCGTCCAACGTCGCCACGGTGTTGTCCTCGGTCGCCTCCAACGAGTCGGGGTCCTCGGCCTCGGCGGAACCGACCATCAGGATGGTGGTCGCCGCCTCGCCGGCCAGCCGCTCCTCGTAGGTGCGCTGGAGCCCGCTCTTGCCCACGATGTCGCCCACACTGTAGGCCGGGCCCAGACGCTCCACGTCGTCCTCGTCGGCCTCGCCGACCGAACCCGCGATCATCTGGAGCGAACCGGACACGTCGGGGGCGTCCAGACGGGTGCCGTCGGCGGCCAGGATCTGACCGCGCTCGCCCCACACCGTGGTGCGGACCAGCACCTGGTCCTCGCCCAGCCCCGGATAGGCGACCTCGGGCGAGAAGTCGATCAGCCACTCGCCGTCCTCGCGCACGAGCGGCAGTTCGCCCTCCCAACCCCAGTCGTCGGCGTTGGTGAGCGAGAGGGTCACCTCGTAGGAGGCGGTACCGGCGCCACCGTCGACGACCGGGGCGCCGATCTCCACGTCGACGCCGTCCACACCGAGACCGGCGTCGATCCCGCCGAGGATCTCCTCGGCGTCGGCACCGGTGGTCACCTGGGCCAGGGCCGCGTAGTCGCGTTCCTCCCAGGCGGACTCGTAGGCGGCGACCGCCTCCTCGGGCTGCGGCATGGTGTAGATGTACCAGGACACGCCGCCGCCGATCAGCGCCAGCACGACCACGGCCGAGATCACGCCGATGAGCAGGCCACGGCGGGACTTCCTCTTCGCCGGAGGCGGCCCCGGGTCGTAGGCGTCACCGTCGTAGGGGTCCTCGTCCGGCCCGTACGGTCCTCCGGGTCCGTCCGGACCCTGGGGGCCGCCGGGGCCCTGTGCCCCGCCCGGCCCCTGGCCGCTGTAGAGGAACTCATAGCCCTCTCTCCGCGGCGGCTCGGCCGCGGTGGACCCGTCGTCCTCGGCGGGTGGAGGGACCGATCCGGGATAGGGGGTGTCGCCGTTGTAGGCGGGCTGTCCGCCGTAGGGCGTCTCTCCGTGGCCGACCGGGACCGGTACGGGCACCGGGTCGTGCCCGTCGGAACGCTCCTCATAGAAGGAGGGCTCCCCGGGCTCGGAGTAGTGGGGGGCCGAAGGGGAGTACGCCGTCTCGTGAGCGGCCTGATGCTCGTTGGACACCGCGTCCGGGTAGGGACGGTCGTCGAAGGCGGACGGGGAGGAGGCGTTCTCCTCGGTCGGGGCGGTGCCCCATTCGCCGGTCGAGGGCTCGCTCCGGTAGGGGTCCGGTTCCCATCCGGTGGGCTCCTCGGCCTGCGCGGGCCGTTCACCGGTCGGGGGCTCGCTCTGGAACGAGGGTGTCTCCCAACGGAGGGGCTCCGGGGAGTGGCTCTCCTCTGTCGGGGCGGTGCCCCGTTCACCGGTCGAGGGCTCGCTCCGGTAGGAGGGTGTCTCCCAGAGAGAGGGCTCGGAGGGGGCGTCGTTCTCCTCTGTCGGAGCGGTGTCCCATTCGCCGGTCGGGGCCTCGCTCCGGTAGGGGGCCGGTTCCCATCCGGTGGTCTCGGAGGAGGCGCTCTCCTCGGTGGACGCGGGCCACGCGTCGGTCGAGACAGCGTCCCGGTGAGAGGACGCCTCCCAGAGAGGAGGCTCGGAGGGGCCGTCGCCCCCGGCCGGCGCGGGCCGTTCGCCCATCGAGGACTCGCCCTGGAACGAGGGCGGCTCCCAGCGGGCGGGCTCCGGCGGAAGCGGAGGGTCCCAACGACGCTCCTCGCGCTCGGGCGCGACGTCGTCCAGATCGATCCGCTCGGGGCGCTGGTCGGGGCCGTCCGGTTCCCTGGGCAGTTCCCAGGGCTCGGTGATGGGGTCGTGTCGACCGGGGCGGGGGTCCCACGACTCGGCGGCGGGGAGGCTCGGCTCGGACGAGGGCGGGACGACGGGGTCCGCGGGACGCGGATGCTCGAGGCCGAAGTCGCCGGTGTCCGTGGGGCGAGCCCCCGGTGGCCGCTGGGGGATGCGGTAAGGGTTCTCCGGGCGCGGCCGACCTGCCTCGGAACCACCCGTGTAGTCGGGTGGTCCGGAGGAATCCGGCTGCCGGGGGGACCGTTCGTCCACGCCTGTGACCGTCCTTCGTTACGTTTCCTGGAGACAACACGATGCCCCACTCCCACCTCGGTGGGAGCGGGGCACGAGGTTGATGGTCGGCATGGCGGTCGCCTCTCGGCGCGGGGCACAACGGGGCTCCTGGCCGTTCGGTCGGCCCGCCCCGAAGGGCGGGAGCCGAACGCGGTATTCCGCGAAGGCAATAGTTGAGGCCCGGGGGACACTTGCTACCACACCGACCAACAGTGACTCTAACCCATCGACGCGGGGTCTTGTTCCACGAACTTCGGGAGAGACGCATGCGCTATCTCACGGTGCCGGGCGGACGCGGAACGGGTGGGAAGAAGAGGGCCGGCCCCGCAGAGGGGCGCGGGGCCGGCCGGGAACTCACACGTGGCTAGGCCTGACGTGCGACGTTGGTCTGTTCCTCACGGGTGAGCAGCTTCAGGCGCTTGCGCCCGCGCTCGGCGCCCAGCTCCTCCTCACGGGCCTCGATACGCTGCCACCCTTCCCAGGTGGTGTATTCGACGCCGCGTTCGGTCAGCAGGGCCCGGAAGGCCGCCGGGTCGGGCTCCACCGCGGGGGTGAAGGAGTCGCGGTCGGAGACCAGGTTGGTGACGGTCTCCAGGGCGTCGCCCTTGGTATGGCCGATGAGGCCCACAGGACCGCGCTTGATCCAGCCGGTGGCGTAGACCCCGTCGACGGGCTTCTCGTCCAGGTCCAGGACCCGGCCGCCGTCGTTGGGGACCACACCGCGGTCCTCGTCGAAGGGCAGGTCCACCAGGGGCGAGCCCAGGTAGCCGATGGCACGGTAGACGGCCTGGACCTCGGTGTCGACGTACTCGCCGGTGCCCTTGACGCTTCCGTCGCCGGCCAGTTCCATGCGCTCGGTGCGCAGGCCGGTGACCTTGTCCTCGCCCAGGATCTCGACCGGGGAGTGCAGGAAGTGCAGGTGCAGGCGGCGCTCGGCCCCGCGCGGGTCTCGGATGGCCCAGTTCTGGAGGACCTTGACGTTGGTCTTGACCTGGTTGGACTCCTCGCAGGCGGCGAGGCTGCCCTCGTCCATGTCGAAGTCCTCGGCGTAGACCAGGACCTCGACGCCGGGCTGCTTGTCCAGCTCGCGCAGCTCCATCGGGGTGGCCTTGCACTGGGCGATACCGCGACGGGCGAACACATGCACGTCGGTGATCTTCTTGGCGCGCAGGCCCTCGTAGACGTTGTCGGTGATGTCGGTCGACAGCAGGTCGTCGGCGTCCTTGGCCAGGATGCGGGCGACGTCCACGGCGACGTTGCCGGCGCCGATCACGGCGACGCTCGTGCCGTCGACGTGCCAGGACGGGTCGACGTCGGGGTGGGAGTCGTACCAGAAGACGAAGTCGGCGGCGCCGTGGCTACCGGGCAGGTCGACGCCGGGGATGTCCAGAGGACGGTCCCGATCGCTGCCGGTGGCGAAGACGACGGCGTCGTAGTGGTGGCGCAGATCCTCCAGTTTGAGGTCGACGCCGTACTCGACGTTGCCGTAGAAGGTGATCTCCGGCTTGTCGAGGATCTTGTGCAGGGCTCCCTGGATCTGCTTGATCCGGGGGTGGTCGGGGGCCACGCCGTAGCGGACCAGTCCGTAGGGGGAGGGCAGCTTGTCGAGGATGTCGATGCTGACGGACGTGCCGCTCGCGGATAGGGACTCGTCCTTGGTGAGCAGGTCCGCGGCGTAGATTCCCGCCGGGCCCGCACCCACGATTCCCACTCGCAGTGGTCGCGTCATCGCACAACTCCAAGTCTTCGCGCCAGGGTCGGACGCCATCTCAAGGTAAGGCTTGCCTAATCTATCCGGTGCCTTCACCGGCATACCCCACTATAAAGGTGGGGAATTCTGCTCACTCCCGCGGGGGCGTCGGTGACGCCCCGTGTGCTCTCCCGGGGCGGGATCGCAGGCCAGAGGCCGGATGGGGGCCGGGTTAAAGGCCCTTCGGTCTGTGGTCAACGCTCCTTCAAGGGAGAATGAGCCCCGAGGTCGGTGTGGGGAAAGTCACCGCTGCTCCAGTTCCGCCTTGACCGAGGCGGCGAACCTGGGCACCCGCTCCTGCCCGGACAGCTTGGCGATCGCGTCCATGATGGCGTCGGTCGCCTCGCGGCGCGGACGGGCCCGACCCGCCTGGCCCTTCCACGGGGACAGGTCCACCGGTTCGCCGAAGCGCACGCCCACCCGATTGAACGAGGGCATCTTGCGTCCGGGCGGCAGGATGCGTCCGGTGCCCGCCAGTGCGACCGGGACCACCGGGGCGCCGGTGGTCAGGGCCAGCCAGGCCAGCCCGGTCTGGCCCCGGTAGAGGCGGCCGTCGGGGGAGCGGGTGCCCTCGGGGAAGATGCCGAACACCTCACCGCTCTCCAGGACGCCCAGGCTGTTGTCCATGGCCTCCTGGGCGCTCTGGCCGGGGCGCCGGTCCACGGACAGGGGGCCCAGGGCGCGCAGGCCCCGAGCCAGAAGCCTCTTCGCCCAGGTGCTCTCGTCGAACAGTTCGCGCTTGGCGATGAAGCGCACCTGGCGGGGGCAGGCCACACCGATGAAGAGAGGGTCGATCACCGAGAGGTGGTTGGCGGCCAGGATCACCGGTCCGCTCGCGGGGATGTGTTCACGCCCCTCCACACGCTGAGGCCACATCACGCGCGTGGCGGGTGTGACGACGGCCTTGGCCGCTCCGTAAAGTGACACGATGGAGTCGCCCCTTCTCGGTGGGTGAGGGTGTGCTGTGGAGGTGGCGGGGCCGGGAGGAGCGGTGGCCCGCGACGACTCCATCGAGCTTAGCGGTGGTCGGAGCGGGAGCGTGGTGGTCGAAGACCGCCTCGTGGCACTGTCGTGATCCAGGCCACCCGCGCTAGGCTGATGGTCTAGACCTCTGGCCAGGGTCAGAGGGCCTCTTCCTGATGCGAGTGAGGAAACACAGCCATGCCGAAACCGGTCGACGTCAGCCACCAGATCACCGACGGAATGGTCACGGTCCCCGGCATCCCCCGACCGGAGATCCGCGAGAGCTCGGCCTTCGCGGGCCAGAGCCCCGGCCACGGAGACGGTGGCGGCCACGTCACCCTGCCCGGAGCCACCGGCACCCACATCCAGATCCCCGCCCACCCCTACCGGGACGCCGCCGACCCGGCCGACCTGGACCTGGAACGCGTCGCCGACCTGCCCGGCATCGTGGTCGACGCCACCGACGGTCGACAGATCGGCCCGGAGGCCTTCGCCGGACGCGACCTCGAAGGCCGCGCCGTCCTGTTCCGCACCGGCTGGGACCGACACTGGCGCACCGAGACCTACGGGACCTACGAGCACCCCCACCTGACCGAGACCGCCGCCAAGGCCCTCGTCGAGGCCGGTGTCACCCTGGTCGGCATCGACTCCACCAGCGTCGACGACACCTCGCCGATCACCGAGGGCTCACGCCCCGTCCAGGCGGTCCTCCTCGCGGGCGGGATCCCCGTGGTCACCCACCTGTGCCTCCTCGACCGGCTGCCCGCCGAAGGGTTCACCTTCTACGCGGTCCCCGCCAAGGTCCGCGGCATGGCCGCCTTCCCCGTCCGGGCCTTCGCCCTCGTGGAGTAGGGGAGGGGGCTCACCACCCGGGGCCGGTTCCAGCCTCCCTCGGCGCCCGGACGGGCACCTACAGGTCGGCGTCGGTGTCGTCTTGGGCGCGGCGGCGTTCGCGGCGGGCGCGGCGTTCGGCCTCTTGTTGGGCGGCGCGCTCGTCCTGGGCGACGGCGCTGGTCATCGAGTTGGCCAGCGCCCGCAGCTCCATGTTGATCCTGGGGTAGGCGGGCAGGCGGGGGAGGGCGCCCAGACGTGGGGTCCGGCGTTCCTCCATGGCCACGATGAGTTCCTGGAAGGCCAGGTCCACCCGTTGGAGGGTGATGGCGCCCGCAGGTTCGGGGTTGCGGTCCTGGGAGAGCGCGGCCAGTGCCAGGTAGCCGATGCGCTGGGTGGCCACCACCACGGGCCACAGGGGGCGGGTGGAGGCGGCCTTGGGGGCATCGCCGATGGCGCTCTCGTACACTCCGCGGAGGCTGACGGCGGCGGCCCGCATGTCGCGGCGCAGCCGGTAGCGGCGCTCCTCGGTGATCTCCACGTCCGGGTCCAGTACCGCCTGCATGCACTGGCGGGTCTTCTCCAGGACGTTCGCGATGGCCTGGGGGAGCCGGGTCGCGGAGGCCTTGCGCCACAGCAGCAGTGACCCGGCCAGACCGAAGGCGGACCCGACCAGGGTGTCGATGATCCTGGACACCACGAGGTCGCTCACCGGGTAGGGGTTGGCGGTGTAGGACAGCATCAGCGCCATCGGGGTCAGTAGCACGGAGGCGTAGAAGAAGTTGCGGGCGACCACCAGCTGGGTGGCTCCCTGCAACAGTCCGGCCAGCACGATCACCACGAACAGCGGCGGGTGCGACATGATCAGCGCGGCTCCGGCGAGGACCCCCAGCAGGGTGCCGAGCGAGCGTTGCACGGACCGGTTCAGGGTGAGGACCACGTTTCCGGCCTGGAGCACCGACGTGGTGGTCAGCGCGACCCAGTAGTAGTGGTCCAGGCCGAGCCACAGACCGAACGCCCCCGCGGCGGTGACGGTCAGCCACATGCGCATGGCGGTGGGGCGGATGAGGGAGTCGCGGCTCAGGCTGGAGCGCAGTGCCGACCACAGGGCCGGGTAGCGCTCGTCGTGCAGGGTGGCGGTGCGGCGTTCGTCCTCCTCCTGGGCGCTGCGTCGGGCCGCTTGGGCGGCGCGGGAGAGCAGGTTGTATAGACGCGCCTCCAGGGATCGGGGGCGCATGCCGCGGCGCAGTTCGTCCAGGGACTCCGGGTCGGGGGCGCGGGAGGGGTCGGCGACGGCGACGGCCATCCGGTCGGCGAACTCGGCGGCCTGGTCGGGAAGGGGCGTGGGGCGGGCCATGCACACCTGGGTGGCGGACAGGTGGATGTCGGAGACCCAGCGCAGCAGGGCGCGGAGCCGGGCCGCCTCGGCGGTGGTGCGGTAGCCGCGGGTCTGGCCCAGCAGCACGATCCGCCAGGAGTCGGCCACGGCCACCGACGCCTGGTGTTGGGCGTGGTCGAGTTCGGGGGTGCCCACGGCGCGGAGCAGGGTGGCCAGCGCCCGGTAGGCCCCGGCGACCGCCTGGTACTCGGGGTGGCGGGCGCGGAAGGGGGCGCCGGACATCGACACCGTCCAGCCGACCGCGGCGCCCAGGGCGGCGATCAGCGCGTGCAGGGGCACGTCGGCGACGCCGCTGGGCGCGATGGTGGAGATGGTGGCGACCAGGACGAAGAACATCGGGCCGGGCTTGTCGACCCGCCAGGCGGCGCACACCCAGGTGGCGAGTCCGGCGGTCAGGCCGATGGAGGCCACGGCGGCCCAGGGCGACAGCGAGGCGGCCAGGGAGTTGACGGCCACCGCGGCGACGAAGCCGAGCCCGACCAGGGCCAGGGCGGCGGCGCGGTAGGCGTAGGGCGTCTTCTTCTCGTACAGGACGGTCATGGAGCCCAGCGCGGCCAGGGTGCCGACCTGGGCTCCGAAGAGGAGCGAGGCCAGGGCGAAGGAGACGGTCATCGCGATGGCGGCCTGGACGGCGGTGGTCCAGGCCCAGTGGCCGGTCTCCAGCCCGAAGAGCGCCTTGAGGTCCACGCGCGGGCGGGGGCGTTCGCCCACGGTCGCGCGTTCGGGTCCCCGGTCGGACCCGCCCTCGCCCAGAGGCATCGGGCCGGTCTCACCAGTGGTTCCCAGATCTCGCACGGCCCCCATCCTAAGCCGAGATATCGGTACGAACGGGACTTCTCGGGTGGGAGGCCGGGTCAGCCGGACCGGGGAGCGGCCTCTTCGTGCTCCTTCTCACGTAGGGCCCGGAGTTCGGCCTCGGCCCGTTCCGCCCGCTCCAAGGCCAGGTCACGGGCCTCCTCGGCGGTGGAGAGCCGCGCGGCCCCCGCCTCTCGGGCCTCGGCCAGGGTGATCTCGGCCTGGCGACGTTGCCCCTCCAGTTCGGAGGACAGCCGTTCCCGGTCCGCGGCGGAGCGGTCCAGTTCGGCGGTGAGGCGTTCGCGTTCGGCCTCGGCGGCGGCACGGTCCGATTCGAGACTCCGTCGGGCCCGGTCCAGTTCGGCGCCCAGACGTTCGCGTTCGGTCTCCAGCTCCCGGGCGGCCCGGTGGGCCAGATCCTCGGCCCGTTCGGCGCGGGCCAGGGCGTCACGGGCGGCCCGTTCGGCCTGGTCGAGCAGGCGGGACCGTTCGGCGAGCTCCTCGCGCAGGACCTCGGCCTCCTTCCGGGCCCGGTCCAGGGTCCGCGCGGCCTCGGCGCGTTCGCGTTCGGCCTCGGCCCTTGCCCGTTCGACGGTCTCGGAGATCCGGCGTTCGGCGGCGGCCAGACCGGCGTTGGCCTCGGCCGTCGCGGCGTCCCGTTCCAGGAGCGCGGTTCGGGCGGCCTCCTCGTGACGGTCGCGTTCGGCCTCGGCGGCGTCCCGGCGGAGCAGGGCCTCCTCGGTCATGCGTTCGGCGTCCTGGGTGGCGGCGACGGCCGCTTCGGTGGCCTCCTCTGCCGATCTGCGGGCCGATTCGGCCTCGCGGCGGCGGTTCTCCGCCTCCAGACGGGCCGAGTCGGCCTCCGAGATCCGGCGGGAGGCCTCCAGACGGGCCGCCTCCACCTGTGCCTCGGCGGCGGCCGGGTCGGACATCGTGGCGAAGGCCTCGGTGGCGGCCTTCAGGGTCGTCTCCAGCTGTTCGGTCTGGACGGCGAAGCGGGTGAGCAGGTCGTCGGCGCGCAGACGTGCCGTGGTGACCGGTTCGGCGTCGCGGGGCGGGGCGGCCGGGGAGCGCTCCTCGCGTTCGGCGCGGGCGTCGTTCTCGGCGCTCTCGGCCTCCTGGGCGAGCCGCTGGCGTTCCTTCCAGGCCCGCCAACGCGTGTGTTCTGGCAGGTCGCAGTATTGCGGCGGGCGCCCAGGGGAGGAACCGCGGGGTACCGGTCGGGTACAGCCGGGAAAGACACAGGTGCTGGAGTCGGAGGAGGCCACGGGGCGAGCGTAGCGTTTTCGGCCTCGACGTGCCGGGGTGTGTCGCGGGGCGTCGCCGGGGCATGGGAAAGCCCCCGCGCGGGACGTGGGTGAGACCGCGCGGGGGCCGGTTCTGTGGGCCTGTACCGAGAGGGTCAGTCGTGGGCGCCGAAACCGTCCACGCGGCAGACCATGGTGGTGACGAAGGGACGGAAGCCCTCCTGCTCCAGGAAGTCGATGTCCTCGGAGGCGGTGGCCAGGGCGGAGAACTCGATGTCCCGGACGCCCATGGAGGCGAGCTGCCTACGGATCTCCTCCAGGAGCTTGGAGCCCACCCCGGTGCCGGTGTACTCGGGGTCGATCGCGAAGGTCTGCACCACCGCGATGCGTTCGCCCCGGTCCCAGCTGCCCTGGGAGCTCTCTCGAATGGTGACCATCGCGTAGCCGGCGAGGTCTCCGTCGTGCTCGGCGAGGATCGCCATGGTCTCGGGGTCGGCCAGCCACGCCTTGTACTGGGCGCGGCGTCGTCGCCAGGACTCGTCCAGGCCGACGGAGCTGATGATGTCCTCGAGGTGGGGGTTGGTCATCGTGTGCTGCTGGTGGAGGGCGCCCCACAGGTCGGCGAGCTCCTCCACCTCGTGAGCACCGAGGTAGCGGAAACCGAGAACGTCGACGCTGCCAGGTCGAGGTTTGGTCATCAGCGAATTTTGCATTTTCTTCTCACCCGTTCCACCGACTTGGGCACTGGTCTCCCAGGATGCCGCTCGAAGCGGATCCGTGGTTGAGCTGTGCGTCCGACTGTACGTGTCGGGGAAGGCGCTGGGGGCCATGACACGGAGAAAACCCGGCATGTGATCACTAAAGGAGAAGAAAGTGCAATCTTTCTTCCTGGTGTCCCCAAAGCCCGTGGTGGTGGGGGTGGTCGGGCGATGTGCAGGGAATCACCCGCAAAGAAGTCGTCATCGGACCGAAACCACGTCGATATTCAGGCGTTCTGTCATAAATTGGGACACATGATCGACGTTCGGCGCTTGCAGCTTCTTCAGGCCCTCGACCACCATCGCACGGTGGCCGCCACCGCGGAGGCGCTCAATGTCACGCCGTCGGCGGTCTCCCAACAGCTCGCCGCCCTGGCCAAGGAGGCCGGTGTCCCCCTCGTCGAGCGCCAGGGGCGCCGCTTCCTGCTGACCGGTGCCGCGCGCGTGCTGCTCAAACGCGCCCACGTGATCTTCGCGGAGATGGAACGCGCCACCGCCGACCTGGCCGAGTACGCCGACGGCGACCGGGGCGTGGTGCGCGTGGGCTCCTTCTCCACCGGCATCAGCGACCTGGTGGCCCCCGCCCTGGCCCGACTGCGCGACAGCCACCCGGGTTGGAGCTTCGAGGTCGTCCAGGCCGAGCCCGAGGAGAGCGCCGAGATGGTGCGCTCGGGCCGTCTGGACGTGGCCGTCACCATGTCCACCAGCCACCTGCCCCCGGCCGGGGACCCGGATTTTCGCAGCGACCCGGTCATGGTCGAGCTCTTCGACGCGATCCTGCCCTACCAGCACCCCCTGGCGACCCGGACCAGCCTGCACCTGGCCGACGACCTCGCGGACGAGGACTGGATCATGTCCGCTCCGGGCACCGCGTGGAACGCCTGTGTGACCGCCGCGGCCAACCAGGCCGGCTTCCAGCCGCGCGTCGTGCACACCGTCGACGACTTCAGCGCCGTCTTCGCGATGGTCCAGTCGGGGCTGGGCGTGGCCCTGATGCCCCGGTTGGCCTGGACCGGGCTCAACCTTCCCCAGATCGTGGTGCGCGGGGTACGCGAGACCGCCCGACGCCACATCCTCGTGCTCTCCCGTGCGGGCGCCACGCCCGAACCCCTGCTCACCGCGGTCCGAGAGGCCGCCAGCAAGGTGCCGGTCCCCTCGGTGGGACCCTTCGCGATAGCGGGCTGACCGCGCCTCAGAACGGCAGCGGGGGCACGTCGTCGAGCACGTCCTCGGCCGCCCTTCGAAGGTAGGAGGCCACCACCCGGATCGGACGCCAGGCCCAGCCGCCGGTGCGCCCGGCCAGGTACACCTGTCGGACCCCGCCCAGTTCCCCCACGGGGGCGTGGGCGATCCCGCGCCGGGTGGTGGTGGACAGCCTGGGCACCACCCCCACACCCATGCCGGTGGCCACCAGTTCCTCGAACAGCTCCAGGGTGTCGATCCGGTGCACGATGCGCGGGGTGAAGCCGGCGTCGGCGCACATCCGGTGCACCAATGCCTCCTCGTCCCCTCGGAAGGGGCTGGCGATCCACGCCGCGTCGGACAGTTCGCGCAGGCGGCGCCGGGTGAGGATGCGGCTGTCCGCCCCTCGTGAGGGCTGGGAGAGCAGGAGACTCTCCGTGCCCATCGGATATACCGTCAGTATTCCCGGGAAACGTCGGGGGAGAAGACTGTACTGGTACACCACCCCCAGATCGGCCTCCCCGTCCTGCAACAGATCCAGCGCCTGTTCCGATTCGTACTCGGTCAGATGGATGTCGATCCCGGGGTGGTCGTTCCTCAAACGGCGCAGGGCGGGCAGAACGATCGGCGCGGCCGAGGTGTACATGACCAGGTCGACGCGGCCGACAGGGGCTCCCTCCCCCTCGAACTCGGCCTGGGCCGCCTCCACCCGGGCCAGGATGTCCACGGCGTGCTCGGCCAGCCTCCGCCCCGCCGGGGTGAGCCGGACGCGGCGGCCGTCGGGCGCCAGGAGGGGCACCCCGGCCTCCTTCTCCAGGACGGAGAAGTGTTTGGAGACCGCCGAGGTGCTCATGCCTGTGACCTCGGACACGGCCGCCATGGTGCCGAGTCGTTCCAGTTCCACGAGTAGACGCAGCCGAGTGAAGTCCATCAACCGAAACTACACGGTTCATCCACCATCGGTTCGTGGACAGAAACGGAGGACTGCAATCCAATGGTCGGGTGATCCGCTCATACCTCCCCTCCCTCGGCCGTGCCCGATTCCAGATCCCGGCGCCGATGATGCTGCTCATCGGCATGTTCACGCTGCACACGGGCAGCTCCCTGGCGGTCACCGCCTTCGAACACGCGAGCCCCGCCACCGTCACCTGGCTGCGTCTGACGTGGGCCGCGCTGCTCCTGACGGCCTTCGGCGGCCGCTCCCTGTGGCGTGCCGTACGCGCCGCGAGCCGCCGTGAGCTGGGCGCCGTGGTGATCCTGGGCACAGCGAGCGCGGGGATGATGCTGTTCTACTCCGAGGCGACGGCGCGGATCGAACTCGGCACCGCCACCTCCATCGAATTCCTCGGCACCCTCGTGGTCGCCGTGGCCGCGATGCGCCGTCGTAGGGAACTGGTGTGGATCGTCGCCGCCGTCGTGGGCGTGATCTGCCTGACCCGTCCCTGGCAGGGTGACCTGGACCTGGTGGGTCTGGGGTTCGCGCTGGCCGGAGCGGTCTGCGTGATCGGCTACATCGTCCTCACCCAGCGGGTGGGGGCCGGGTTCGGCGCCGTGCACGGGCTGGCCCTGGCCATGACCGTGGGCGCGGTGGTGACCGCGCCGCTGGGGGCTCCGGGGGCGCTGGTCGACCCCGACCTCGGTCTGATCGGTTTCACGCTGCTCATCGCGCTGCTCTTCCCGATGGTGCCGTTCCTGCTGGAGATGATCGCCCTCCAGCGGATGAGCCGTACCGCCTACAGCACCTTCTCCAGTCTGGAGCCGGCGGTCGCCCTGGTGATGGGCATGATCGTGATCGGCCAGGCCCCGGTCGCGGTCCAGCTCGTGGGCATGGGGCTGGTGGTGGTCGCCGGGATCGGCGCTGCCCGAGGGGACCAGGCCCGCGGCCCCGCCGTCCCAGAGAGGAAGGTGGTGCGCGAATACCGCACCGGAACGGGTTCGGGGGCGAAGGACGGCGCCTCCGACCCCGTTCCCCCTCCGGGGACGCTCCGGGAACCGACCGTGGAGGCGGCCTGACCCGTCCCTCGTGAAGGGTCCGTGGAGCGGAAGGGACGAGGGGCGGAGAACACGTGGACATGAGCCGGCCCACGCCCCGGACACACCCCCGCGCAACGCGTTCGGGCCCGTGTATGTACTAGCTTGGTGCCAATCATGGCGGCGAAAACCAACCTCGAACTTCTGCGCGCCCACGAGCCGGTGCTCATGTGCACCAAGGGAGAGCTCTTCTTCCCCACCGACGTGGACGCCTACGTACGCAATTGCAGTCTCTGGATCGAGGAGCCCGGCGGAGGTGAGAGTGTCATCGTCCCCGCGGGGGAGCTCACCCTGGACCGTCTGGCGCGGGCCGAGGAGGAGTGGCCCCACCGTCACAAGCACCTGAGGTTCGTGCAGGAGGAGACCCTGCGCGAGGAGGCCCGCCGCTTCAAGGGCATGGCGCGTTCGGTCATCCCCAAGAGCGGCCGTCTGGCCGCCGTCGGCGTCCTCGGCCGCGTCCTCGACATCCTGATGAAGATCTCGCTGCTCGTCCGAGGGGCGGTCCCGGGCGGGGTCACCTTCGCGGCGGTCACCCGCTACCGCGAGCGGGTCGACAACGGCGGGGCCACCTACTACGGGCGGGTCACCCGCGAGGGCGGCTACATCGTCCTCCAGTACTGGTTCTTCTACGCGATGAACGACTGGCGCACCATCTACGGCGGGGTCAACGACCACGAGGCCGACTGGGAACGCGTCACCGTCTACGTGGTGGAGAACCCCGACGGCACCACCCGGCCGGTCTGGGTGGGGGCCTCCTCGCACGAATACCACGGCGACGACCTGCGCCGCTCCTGGGAGGACCCGGACCTGCACCGGGACGGCGAGCACCCGATGATCTACGTCGGCGCGGGCTCGCACTCCCACCAGATGCTCCCCGGCGACTACCTCATCCAGGTCGACCCTTCCTTCCTACGGGGCCTGGTCAGCGCCTGGCGCAGCCTCGGCCGGCGGCTCTTCCGCGCGGACAGCGCCATGCACGGGATCGGCGTCCCCTTCGTGGACTACGCGCGCGGTGACGGGGAACGCCTGGGCCCGGGCGGCGACCGGGAGTGGAACGCCGTCCTCATCGACGACGACACCCCCTGGGTCCACGGTTTCCGCGGACTGTGGGGGCGCGACACCCGTGACTTCTTCGACGGAGAACGCGCGCCCAGCGGCCCCCGCTACGAGCGGGACGGCACCATCCGTCGTTCCTGGGCCGACCCGCTGGCCTGGGTCGGTCTCCAGAAGGTCGCGCCGACCGAGGCCGCGGCGCGGGCCGAGCTGCGCTCCCATGTGGGGGCCCTCGACGAACGGATCGGCGAGTACGAATCCGAGATCGTCGAGCGACGGGACCGGATCCGAAGGTTGGAGTCCGCGCGCCTGGTGCTGGCCCGTGAGGCCTCCTCCCGTCCCCGCGCCCGCGAGTACTCCGAGGAGATCGAGAACCTGGAGGGGGAGCTCGCCGAGATCTACGAGAGGCGGGCGTTGACCACGGACGAGCGAGACGCCCACCTGCGGGCCCTCGCGAGCGACGTTCCGCTGGTGCCCTCGCCGACCGGGCACCTCAAGGCGCCGCACATGCCCTACGCCTCGGGCGAGCAGCGCAGCACCCGGTTCCTGCACCTGTGGGTGGCGCTGAGCACGCCCCTGCTCCTGCTCTCCCTCGCGCTCACCCTCTTCCTGCTCAGCGGGCAGATGACGCTGTGGGCGATGCTCGGCGTGGTGCTGCTGTTCGCCGCGATCGACTCCGTGGCCCGTCGCCGTTTCCTCCAGTACCTCACGGGGCTGGCGATCGCCGCGGTGGCCATCGGGTTGATCGTGGGGGTGGTGGTCGCCTTCATCGCGGACTGGCGTATCGCCGTCACGGTGCCGATCGTGCTCATCGTCGTGGTGCTGCTGGTGGTCAACATCCGCGACCTGATGCGCCGCTGACGTCCCCTCGTGCCCCGGAGCGTCGTCGCTCCGGGGCACAATGGGGGTATGGACGACGCCCTGTTCGACGCGCCACCGGTCATGGTGGCCCCGGGAGCGGTCCACCTGCCCGGTCTGCTGCCGTTGGAGACCCGGATCGATCTGGTGCGACGCTGCCGTGAATGGGCACGCGGGCCCGCCGGGATGCGCAGGCACACCATGCCGAGCGGCGGGGTCATGAGCGTCGACATGGTCGCCCTCGGATGGCATTGGCGCCCCTACACCTATAGCCGGACCCTGCCCGACGGCACCCCGGTCCGGCCCTTCCCCGACCTGCTCGGCACGTTGGCGGTGCGTTCCGTGGAGGCCGCCTACGGTGAGCCCTACGAGGGCGACGCCCATGACGTCGCCCTGGTCAACTTCTACGACGCCGACGCCCGTATGGGCATGCACCAGGACCGGGACGAACGCTCCCCGGCCCCGGTGGTCTCCATCAGCCTCGGTGACACCTGTGTCTTCCGTTTCGGAGGTACCGAGCACCGGGGTCGTCCCTACACCGACGTCGAACTGCGCGACGGCGACGTGTTCGTCTTCGGCGGCCCCTCGCGGCTGGCCTACCACGGGGTCCCCCGTGTCCGTCCGGGCACGGCCGACCCCGCCCTGGGGCTCAAGGGGCGGCTCAACATCACGATCCGGGCCTCCGGACTCTCCCACTGAGGGCGTGTCCGCTCGCTCCCGGGCACGGTCCGGGCCAGGATCGTGGGCAGGGGAGAGCAGGGAGGACGACCGTGGACGAGTCCGCGCCCGAGCGCACCATGGCCCTGGGCAGGGACGGGGCGGCCCTGCCCGTGGACGCTCCGCCCGGAGAGTGCCGGATCGGGCTCTACCGGGAGGGCGAGACGGTGCGGAGCGCCTCCACCCTCGCCGAGGCCCGCGCGGCGCTGGACGGCGACGACCGTCCGATGGTCTGGATCGAGATGACCGAGCCCGACCGGTCCCAGTTGTTGGAGGCCTCCCGGCTGTTCGACCTGCCGCTCCTGGCGGTGGAGGACGCGATCGTCGCCCACCAGCGGCCCAAGGCGGAGACCTACGGGGAGGTGCTGTTCCTGGTCCTGCGTCCGGCCGAGTACGACGAGGACCGGGAATCGGTGCGGATCGGCGAGATCCACGTCTTCGCCACCCACGACCTCGTCATCACCATCCGACACGACACCCGGACCGACTTCGAAGGGATCCGGACCCGCCTGCGCGACGATCCCCGGATGGCCGGACACGGGGTCCTCGGGGTGGTCTACGCGGTCCTGGACCGGGTGGTGGACGACTACGCCCCCACCATCGCGGGGCTTCAGGACGACGTCGACGAGGTGGAGAGCCAGGTCTTCGCGGGGGAGAAGGGGGCCTCCCGGCGCACGTACCGGTTGGCCCGCGAGCTCATCCTCCTGCAACGCGCGGTCGATCCGCTCGGCCGGGTCCTGGACGAGCTCATGGTCCCTCTGGACCGGACCGGACACGGTGGTCCCGTGATCCGGGGGCCGCACGCCGGGATGCGCGACGAGCTGCGCGAGCACCTGCGCGACGTGGCCGACCACGTGACGGTCGCCCGTGAGCACGTGGACGGCTTCCGCCAGTTGTTGCAGAACATCATGTCGGTGGAGAGCAGCCTCGTCGACAGGGCGCAGAACGAGGCGATGAAGAAGGTCTCCTCCTGGGGAGGCATCCTGGTGGTACCGACCCTCATCTCCTCGATCTACGGCATGAACATCGCCCCCCAGAGCGGCTTCCACTGGATGTTCAGTTGGCCGCTCACCCTGGCGGGCATGGCGTTGGCCAGCCTCACGCTGTATCTGGTCTTCAAACGCAACGACTGGCTCTGAGCCGGATCAGACGGAGAGCATCCGCCGGATCTCTCGAAGGTCCCGTCGGGCGGCGTCGGTCTCCTCCTCGGCCTGGAGACGTCGGCGCCGCCACTCCTCGACGGCGCCGGCGATCCGCTCGTCCGTCCTGCGGCGCGCCTCCGCGATCGCGGCCTCTCCCTCGCCCCGTCCCTTGGTCGAGGAGTGGTGGGCCAGGACGGATCCGCCGAGCGAGACCAGGGTCAGGAACCACAGGAACCCGTTCATCGTGAACAGCGCCAGGAGTCCCAGCACGGCGGCGATGCCCAGGGTCACCCACACCATGCTCCGCGCGTCGCCTCCCGCGGTGTGGCGTTCGGAGATGAGCCCGCGCACCCGTTCGATCTGCCCCTGGTCGGCTCCGGCGGCGTCGATGGTGACGTCGACGCCCTGCGTGGACACCGTCGTCGTCTCGGGGAGAGGGGCGTTCAGGTCGGCCGCCAGACGTTCGGCGTCCTCCAACACCGTGGTCCGCTGGACGACCAGGGCGAAGGTGCGGCGGCGCAGCGGCGTGTCCGTCGAGGTGAGGTCGCGCTGGATCAGGGTGGCGACGTCGTGGGTCCCCTCGTTCCAATGGGGCGGTTCCACCTTCTCGCCGCCGTTCTCGATGGTGGCCCGGAGCGCGCGTGCCTCGGCCAGCAGAGGGGCCTCCTCCGGTCCGCCCTCCTCCACCAGCAGCCGCAGGGTCTCCTTGAGGAAGTCGACGCTGGCCTGATCGGGGGCGAGCACCCGATCGGGTTCGTCCTCGCCGTTCGGCCCGGTGACGTGGGAGACCTGCTCCCGTAGCCGGCCCAGGGCCTTCGCCGTACGAGAACGTACGGCGAAGGGGTCCTTGGAGGGGGTGCGACCCCGGCCCCCGGAGGTGGAGGGTGCGGTGGCGGACCAGGCCTCGACGGTCGCGACCCGCGCGTCCTCGGCGGACCAGTGGCGCAGGGTCGACAACAGGAGGTGTTCGCGGGCGTCGTCGCCGAAGGAGCCGTCCGCGCTCAACAGCCACAGGGCCCGCTGAACCCGGGTGGGGCGCACCTCGGGGAGGGGCAGGTGGGGCAGGAGTTCGGTCGCGGCGCCCGAACCGAGCAGGTGGGCGTTCTCCGAGCTGGTGAGCGCGGTGGCCAGGGCGGTGAAACCCAGGGCCCGTTCCCGGTCGATCTCGGCGGCCTCGGCGAAACGCGCCTGTGCCCGGGGCAGGTCGCCGTTGAGCAGGTGGTGCAGCCCGCGGGCGGCCGGGACCAGCCAGTAGCCCGGGACGTCGTCCAGACGCAGTTCTCCGAGGAAGGCGCCGTCGAGCATCTGGAGGGTGCGATGGCGGGTGATGGCCATACCGTCGAACAGGGAGAGGGTGACGCGCAGGTCGCTGAGTTCGATGAAGGCGTCCAGGGTGGCCGAGACCCGGTCCAGCCGTTGTCCCAGATCGCCCTTGAGATGACTCAGTTCCGACCGCATGCGTTTGCGGTCCTGGGTCATCTGCGAATACGCGGAACCCAGACTCTCCTCCAGGTCCCTGATCCGCACGTTCTGCGAGTAATCGATCCAACTCATGCCCGGTATCGCCTTTCTTCGCGCGCCTGAGGGAGGGGGCGCGCCGGTGACTGTGACGTACGGGAGGGTCGGGAAGGTTCTCCGGTGGCGTGGTCGTCGTCCAGTCGTGATCGTGGCGGTGGTGGGGGAGAAGGGGCCGGTGGCGGGGCCCTTGCGCCCTCGAGAGCGGGCCGAAAGGGTCTTTCGGCCTCCACAGGTCTGCTTCTGACGCCAACGTCGTGTTGGCATACATGCCGTTCTGCGGCAAGCTGGGGGAGTCGGACACACAAGGGCTGTGAGGGCTCATGACGGACGGAACGGGTATGGCGGCGCCTGGCGGTTCGAACGCGGGAACCAGCGGGAGTCTGCGTGCCACGCAGAGGATGCTCCAGTTGCAGAACAGTCTGGTGGAGCTACTGCGGACCAAGCCCTTCGGTCAGATCACCTACAAGGAGATCACCGAGGGCGTCGACATCGACCGTTCCACCGTCTACCGCTACTACAACCACAAGAACCAGGTGTTGCGGGCCGCGGTGGACGTACGTCTGACGGCCTTCGCCTCCCAGGTGGACCTGACCTTCGGGCGGATGGAGTCGATCGACGGCTACATGGGGCGTCTGGTGGACTCCTGGATCGCGTTGTGGGAGGACTCGGGGGGTCTGCTGGCCGCGGCCTCCGGGCTCGGGGTCGAGCCCGGACCCCAGCGCGACTGGTGGCGTGAACGGATCGGGCCGTGGATCGAAGCGGTCCGGGAGGCGATCGAGGTCGCCCGTTTCGTGGAGGAGCTGCCCAAGGACGGGCGTCCGGCCGAGCCTCTGGCGGAGATGACGGTGGGCCTGTGCCTGTCGACCTTCAACAACGAGCTGGCCGTGGAGCACACCGACGAGCGCCGAGTGATGGTCCGGGACCTTCTCCTGGACGCGATTCTGCGGACCATGGGTCGTAGGTGAGGGTCGCTCAGCCGCGGGTGCGGGCCACCTCTCCGAAGGCGCCGACCACCGCGCCGAGGGCGAACATGGAGGCCTCCTCCTCGTCCATGTGGACGATGCCGGCGGGCACCCGGACCCGGTAGGGCTTGTCCTCCTGAGGGAGGATCTCCAGGCCGTCGATGATGCCCTGGCCCTCCAGCATGAGGAGGGCCTCACCGACCCGCCCGGTACGGTCTCCCCGCGCCCATATCGACATACGTTCACCCTAACTACGGTGTGGGGGCCGAAGGCGGAGCCGACCTTGTCGGGAGGCCGGACGAGGTGTGAACGGTCGGCGGTTCCATGACAAAGCGAACCCGACCTGGAATTCCCGCTTCGTCTTCGTCCGTCGTACCCGGATTCGAGGTGGCGACCGCGTTTTCCAGTGATATCACCGGCGGTGCAGTTGCACGTGCATGTTCATGTGTGTATGGCCGGATCCGGCCATACAGGCCCGATTCGGCCCGGCTTCCCGGGTGGACGGCTCGGCCCGGGGAACGGGGCGACCGGGACGTCACAAGAAGGGAATCTACACCACAAAAGACGCGTAACTTCGCATGGTCGCCCTTTCTTTGAAAAGACCATGCAGGAGGGGTGAAAACGTCTGGGATTCCCCGGAGTCGACGCTTCGAGGGCGTGGAGTTCCGTAGGGTGGTCCCCGCGCGGATCCGCGCGAACGCCGGTGCGGGACGCGGTGGACGGGTGCCCCGCACCGGCCCGACGTCCGGGCATGGGAGAGCCCGGCCCGAAGACGGGCGAGGGCGTACGGAACGGGGGGAGCGGGGATCCGCGTGAGCGGGGGAGGGCCCGGTGAGGACCGTCGGAGGGACACGACGTGGTCGGACCGGGAAGAGGCCGTGGGGGACGGCGGGGCGGCGCGCGGCACCGCCCGGAGGAACGGGGCGGGACGTCGGCGGGCGCGTTCTGGGCCGGCACCCGCCGACGGCCCTCGGCGTCGTCTAGCGGGTCTTGACGACGGTCGCGATGAGGCCGGAGATGATCATCATCGAAAGGCTGATGATCATGAGCACGAACCCGATGGTTCCGATCATGGTGTTTCCTTCACTTGTCGTCCCCGCGCGCCGTGGGCCGTTCCCCGGCGCCCGGCACACCGGGCCACCCGGGGTCTCGGGCGCGGCGTTACCTCTTCGGTGGTTCACCCTATCTCGCCGCCACCGGGACACCATGTCGGGTACCGCCCTGACCAGCGTGGTTCAGGTCTCGTCCCAGAACCGCCGGTAGGTGTCGCAGAGCCAACGGTCGACACGGTCGGTGTCCGGCGAGGCGGGCAGGTCGGAGGTGCGGCACAGGTCGACCAGACGCTCCTCCAGTTCTCGCGTGCGCTCCAGGGCCTCGGTACGGGTGCGTTCGCCGCGTCGCAGCTCCAACAACCAGGAACGCTCGGGCTCGGGCATGGGCAGGGTGATGGAGCCGGTCTCCATCAACTCGACGCCCTGGAGCCCGAGACGCACCATGTGGTACGCGTACTTGGTGTCGAACCCGTGGACCTCGACGAGTTCGGGACGGTTGGTGTGCCGGCCGCCCCGCACCCCCTCCATGCGTTCCCTCTGGGCCCGCAGGTAGCCCAGGAACCGTTCCCCGGCCCTGCGGGACAGCAGCCGGTGGCCCTCGGCCCGCAGTTCGCGCCCCACGGAGGTGATGGTGACGATCTCGTCCTCGGGAACGAACAGCGGCAGCAGGACGGTCGGGTTGCCCTCCAACGCCAGACGGGTCCACTTGCGCAGCGAGTAGACGGTCAGATCCAGGTCGCCCTCGCCGGAGCGGGTGTGCTCGGGACGGCTGTGGTGGATGTACTGCTCGAAGGAGCGCAGACCGATGACGTACTCGGGCGGTTCCACGCAGATGCCCATCTCGTCACGGTCGGAGACCCCGTCGAGGTTCAGGCCGTGGGCGGCCGAACCGACCTGACAGCGCAGGACGGTCCCCTGGGCGGCGATACGGGCGAACTCCTCGCTCGAATGTCTCATGGGCCTCCTCCACGGGCGTGTCACGGTGTTCGCAACCTACCGGGGTCGGGACGCCGGAGACGACCGGTTTTCGGTCGTGGGGCGCCCGCCCGGGGTCACCGTTCCGGGGCGGCCCGGTGGTCGGCGAACAGGACCAGGGCCCGCGCGGCCTGCGACGGAACGGTCAGATCCAGCCCGGTGACCTCGCGGAAGGTCTGGAGCCGGTTGACCACGGTGTTGCGGTGGCAGTACAGGGAGGCCGCGGCGGCCTTGACCGACCCCGTGGCCGTGTAGTGGGCGAGGGTCTCCAACAACCGTGCGCGCGCGTCGGGTTCGAGGGCCGCCATCCGTTCGACCGGCTCCCGCCCGAACCCGGGCAGCAGGGCGCCCACCTGATCGCGGGCCAGGGCGGTCCACACGTCCTCCTGCCGGACCATCCCCTCGTTCCGACGGGCGTAGCGGGCCATGATCCGCGTCGCCTCGACCGCCGCCGGAACCTCGGCGAGCCCCCGCGTACCGGTGATCGTCGCTCCGGTGGTGTCGGCCGGCAGGACGGGACGGCGTACACGGCCCGGTTCCAGGACCAGGGCCACCCCGTCGTCGAACTCCCAGGCCAGGCACCCGTTGCGGGAGAGGTCGAGGGCGTCGGTGCGATGGACGCGCTCCGGCGGCAGCCGGACGAAGGACACCTCGAAGACCCCGTCCAGGGGCAGCCCCAGCACCGGGGCGACCTCGACCGCGACCTGCGGCGCGCGCTCCCCGGCGCTGAGCAGACGGGCGAAGGCCCGGGTGGCCGCGGCCCGGGAGTCGTGCTCCAAGGAGGCGCGTTCTTCGAGGAAGGCGGCCTGGACGTCGCTGATGTACTGCTCGACCGTCTCCAGGACCTCCTCCACGTGCAGGACGAGGGTGGGGGCCGAGTCGGCGCCGCCGGCGCGTACTAGGCCGGCCCACAGGACCCGGAAGTCCAGCCGCACCGCCTCCAGCAGATCCTCGCGGGCCACGCCCTGGCGGGCCCGACGTACCCCGAGCCGGGTCGACAGATCGCGCAGCCGTTCGGGCACGGGCAGACCGGCGATCCGGTGGGTGAGCAGGTCGAACGTGTCGACGGCGGTCTGGCGCAGGTCGTCGGCGGGGATGACGCCGTCGTCGTAACGGCCCATGGAGCGGAGCCGCTCCAGGAAGTCCTCCACCAGTCCGTCGCGGTCACGGGCCAGCAGTTCGAGCATGCCGGGCCAGGAACGCGGCCCCTCCTGTCCGGGGTCGGTCACGACGCACCTCCTCGGTCTTCCACGCGGGCCGGACCGGCCTTCACCTCCGATGGTGTCATGTTCCGGAAGGCCCGGGCCCCGGACCTGGTCATGTGCACAGCGGCCGCTGGAAAACGTGTGTGGATGTCGATTGAGCGGTACGGGTGGACGAGCAGACCATGGGAAGAGGCCCCGGGCCCGTCCGGCGGTCGCCGACCACCGGACACCACCGTTCCCTTCTGAGAGGAATACCCATGACCTCGTCCGCGCGGGAAGTGCCGTCGTCGACCGAAGGTTCGGACGCCGACACCCGTTTCCTGGAGGACTTCCGGTCCATGAGCGCCTTCGGCGCCACCCCTTCGGGAGGGGTCGACCGCCAGGCGGCCACCGAACCCGACATCGCCCAGCGCCGCTGGTTGGCGGAGCTGCTGGAGGAGAAGGGGATGCGGGTGGTCTACGACCGCATCGGCAACCAGTTCGGGCTGGTGGAGCGGGTCCCCGGCGCCCCGTACGTGGTGGTCGGCTCCCACATGGACTCCCAGCCCACGGCGGGTCGCTTCGACGGTGCCTACGGTGTGCTGGCAGCGGCCCACGCGGTGGATCGCGCCGCCCGGAGCGACGAGGCCGAGGGGACCTCCCCCGAGTACAACCTCGCGGTCGTCAACTGGTTCAACGAGGAGGGGTCGCGCTTCGCCCCGTCCATGATGGGCAGCGCCGTCTACACCGGAAAGCTCCCGCTGGAGACGGCCCTGGCCGTACGGGACCGGGCCGGGGTGTCGGTGGGCGAGGCGCTGGCCCCCACCGGCTTCCTGGGCGAGACCGACGGACCCGAGGCCGCCTTCTGCGCGGAGATCCACATCGAGCAGGGACGCGTCCTGGAGCGTTCCGGTACCACGATCGGTCTGGTCGAGGCCTGCTGGGCGGCCCGCAAGTACCGGGTCGTCGTCAACGGCGAACAGGCGCACTCGGGGGCGACGGTGATGGAGGACCGGCGTGACGCCCTGCTGGGAGCCTCCCTCCTCGTGGTCGCCGCGCGCGAACTGGCCGACCGTTTCCCCGGCGTGCTGCACACCGCCGTGGGCAGCATGGACGTCTACCCCAACTCCCCGGTCGTGGTGGCCTCCAAGGTCGAGCTCCTGCTGGACCTGCGGGCCGACGACGAGGAGGTGCTGGCCGAGGCCGACCGGATCCTGCGGGAACAGGTCATCCGGGTCGAGGAGACCGCGAAGGTGTCGGTGGACCTGCACCTCTCCCACGCCTGGGGGATCGACCCCTATCAGCCCGAGGGGGTGAGCCTGGCCAGGTCCGGGGCCGAGCGTCTGGGCCTGAGCCACCAGAGGATCAGGACCGTGGCCGGACACGACTCGGTCAACATGAAGGGCCACGTGCCCACGGTGATGCTCTTCGTCCCCTCGGTGGAGGGGATCTCCCACAACGAGGGCGAGTACACCGAGGACGGCGACATGCTGGCCGGACTGGCGATGCTCACCGAGGTGGTCCGCCGGTTGGGCGCGGGGGAGCTCCCCTCCACCGGCGTCTACGACCCGGCCGCTCAGGGCTGAGCCCGAGGGCACGTACGAGTGCGGGCCCCGTAGGGAACGTCTCCCTACGGGGCCCGCTCGTGTGACGGGGCCGGGTCAGCGCACGACGACCTCGTCGCGCACGCGCAGCCGTTCACCGTACAGACCACCGACGGCGGTGATCAGGGCGATGCCCATGAACAGCAGCGAGGCCACCCACGAACCGCCGCCCGTGCTGTCCAGCAGAGCGGTCGCCACGAAGGGCAGGAAGCCGCTGAGCGCGCCGGCGAGGTTGTAGGCCAGCGCCACACCGCTGTAGCGGAGGTCGGCCGGGAACAGCTCGGCGAGCAGCGCTCCGGAGACCGCGTAGGCGGTGGACAGGATGGCCACACCGGCGGTGATGGCCAGGACCACCAGGATCGGCGAACGGGTGTCGATCAGCCAGAACACCGGGAAGGCGATCACCGCGGTGGCCAGACCGCCCCACATGGTGACCCGGCCCGGGCCCAGACGCTCGGCCAGCCGGCCGAAGACGATGATGACGGCGATCTGCGCGACGGCCGCGACCAGGGTCGAGTTGACCATGAGCCCACGCGACAGCCCCAGGGTTCCGGTGCCGTAGCTGATGGCGAAGGTGGTCATGACGTAGAAGCCGCCCACGCCGAGCAGGGCCGAGGCGATGGCCACGAGCAGACGTCCCCAGGCCTTGCGGAACACGTCCAGGGCCGGGACCTTGGAACGCTTCTCCTGCTTCTCCATCTCCTCGAAGACGGGGGACTCCTCCACCTTGCGGCGGATGTAGACCGCCACCAGCAGCAGCGGGAACGCGGCCAGGAACGGCAGGCGCCATCCCCAGGAGTCGAACTGGTCCGGAGGCAGAAGAAGGACCAGGGAGAAGGCTCCGGAGGAGAGCAGGGTGCCCACCGGGGAACCGATCTGCGGCAGCGCCGCGTAACGACCGCGCTTCTCGGGCGGGGCGTGCTCGACGGCGATGGTCACCGCGCCGCCCCACTCGCCGCCGACGGCGACGCCCTGGAGCAGTCGCAGCAGCGCCAACAGCAGCGGAGCGGCCACACCGATGGCGGCGTAGTCGGGCAGCAGACCGATGAGGCCGGTGGCCACGCCGATACAGACGACGGTGAGCAGCAGAGCGGGTCGTCTGCCCATCCTGTCGCCCATCCAGCCGAACAGGACGGCGCCCACGGGGCGGGCGACGAAACCGACACCGAAGGTCGCGAAGGCGGCCAGGGTGGCGGCGGTCGCGCTCAGCGTCGTGAAGTAGAGCCGGTTGAACACCAGGGCCGCGGCGGTGCCGAAGAGGAAGTAGTCGTACCACTCCAGCGCGGTGCCGACGAAGGCGGCGAAGGCGATCTTGCCGGCCTCACGTTCCTTGACCACCGCAGACGTGTTCGGCTGCTCCTGGGCGTCCCCTGAATCGAGGTCACGCATGGGTCGGGTTTCTCCAATCCGGGATCCGCGCCCTGGGGCGCGGGTGGGGATGCTGACGGGGGCGCCCGTCAGGTGTGGTGAAGCGCGGTGCTCGTGTCCGCGATGCCGAGGGTGTCGGCGCCGTGCACGGGGACACCGCCGACCAGGGTCGCCAGAACCCGGATCGAGCCGATGCCCTGCTCCGCGGTGTCCACCGGGTCGCGGTCCAGGACCACGATGTCGGCGAGCTTGCCCGGTGTGAGGCTGCCGCGCCGGTGTTCGTCATGGCCGACCCATGCGGTGTCGATGGTGTAGGCCCGCAGGGCCTGTTCGGCTGTGACGCGTTCGCCGGGGGCGAGGACGGCGCCCCCGGAGCTGGTGCGCTCGACCATCGACTCCATGCCCTGGAGCGGTGCCCCGGGCGCGACCGGGCGGTCGGAACTGCCCGGGACGCGGATGCCGTGGTCGAGGAAGGAACGGTGTCGGTAGAGCCACGGGACCCGGTCCGGGCCCAGGGAGGCGGCCATGGCGTCGCCGACGGTGTACAGGAAACGGGGCTGGGGGACCGGGACGGCCCCGAGCGCGGCGATGCGGGGAAGCTGATCGGGCCGCACGACCCCGGCGTGTTCGATGCGGTGGCGCATGTCGGGCCGGGGGTGGGCGCGCTGGGCCTCTTCGATGGCGTCCAGGGCCAGGTCGATCGCGTCGTCGCCGATGGCGTGGGCCGCCACGCGCCACCCGGCGCGGTGGGCGGCCACGACCAGGGCGCGCATCTGCTCGGGCGGGTTCTGGTAGACGCCGTGCCCGTGTCCGCAGAGGGGTTCGGTGACGGCGGCGGTCCGGCCGATGAGGGAGCCGTCCAGCCAGATCTTCATCGGGCCCAGACGCAGACGGTCGTCGCCGAAGCCGGACCGCAGCCCCAGGTCGATGCCGGTGGTGATGCCGTCGTCGGCGTGGGCGTCCAGGGGGTGCATGTTGTCGGCGGCCACCATGAGCTCCACACGGGGCAGGAGCTCTCCCCGGTCGCGGGCGAGCTGGTAGGCGGCGACCTCCACGGGGGAGCGGCCGACCAGGCCGTGACCGATGCCGGCCTCGACCACGTGGGTGAGCCCCTCGGAGGCGTAGACGCGCGAGGCGCGGCCCAGGGCGTCGGCGAGCTCGGCGACGGGGTAGGGCATGACCAGGGCGGTGACCAGCTCTTGGGCGCGTTCCTGGAGCAGGCCGGTGGCGTCCCCGTGGCTGTCGCGGACGATGACCCCGCCCTCGGGGTCGGGGGCGTTCTCGGCGCCGGAGAGACGGAGGACGGCGCCGCTGACGGCGCACATGTGCCCGGAACGGTGCTTGAGCCAGACGGGGCGGCCGCCGCCCGCCCGGTCGAGGCCGTTCCGGTCGGGGTGGGCCCCCATGACCGTGTCGTCGTAGCCGGAGCCGACGATCCAGGCGTCCTCGGGAAGGGTGCGGGCCTTGGCGGCGACCGCGTCGTAGATCCCCTCCAGGGTGGTGACGTCCTCCAAGGGCAGCTCGGAGAGGGACTGACCGAACCAGGCCATGTGGTTGTGCGCGTCCCCGAAGCCGGGGACGACCGCGGCGCCCTGGCAGTCGACCACGGTGCGCGCGGGCAGGTCGGCGACGTCGTCGTCGAAGCCGAGGATCCGGCCTCCGACGATGCCCACGGTGGTGGCGTGGGGGCGGTCGTCGTCGAGGGTGCGTACGCGCGCACGGGTCAGTTTGAGGTCGAGCATGCGGCAGGGCTCCTGGGCGGGTGTGTCTTTCCGTACCTTTCCAGGTTGCAGCCGGTGTGAGCCCCGACTCAATGACGATTTAACGCGAGTTGACGCCTTTGAGGTGGGCAGATGCACAACCGGTGTCCACAGGACGAAGGGGCCGGGGGTGCGGAACCCGGGCCGGGGTGGGATCGTGGGAACCCGTGGCCAGGGGGGCGAGGAGAGCCCCTGACCGGGTCCGAACGAGGGGAGACGTCTTGTCCGACGGTTCGAGCACACCCATCGACATCGAGTACTGGCGCGAGCGGTTGGCCGTTCTCGCGGGACGGCACGGGGTGCCCGGGGCTCAGCTGGGGATCGTGCGGACCCCCGGTCCGGATCGGCCGGCCGCGAGGGTGGAGGCGGCCCATGGGGTGCTCGACGTCGCGACCGGCCACGCGGTCGACACCGGATCGGTGTTCCAGATCGGTTCGATCACCAAGGTCTGGACCGCCACGGTGGTCATGGGCCTGGTGGAGGAGGGGCTGCTGTCGCTCGACACCTCCGTCGCCGAGGCGGTTCCCGAGGCCTTCCCCGACGACCCCGGGCGCGCCGCCCCGATCACCGTGGGGAGACTGCTCGACCACACGAGCGGGATCGACGGAGACCTGTTCACCGACACGGGAAGGGGCGATGACGCCCTGGAACGGTACGTGGGCACGCTGGCCGAGGCGGCCACGATCCACCCGCCGGGGGCCGGGTTCTCCTACTGCAACTCGGGGTTCGTCCTGCTGGGACGGATCATCGAGAAGGCGACCGGGCTGACCTGGGACGAGGCGATGCGGGAGCGGCTGTTCGCCCCTCTGGGGCTGACTCGCGCGGGCACCCTGCCCGAGGAGGCGATCCCGCACGGGGCGGCCATGGGGCACGTGCGCGGGTACCCCGACCCGGAGCGCGCTCCGGTATGGGGGCTGCCCCGGTCCATGGGGCCGGCGGGCGGCGTCACCGCCAACGCCGGAGACCTCCTGCGTTTCGCCGAGGCGCACCTGCGCGGGGGCCGTACCGACTCCGGGGAGCGGATCCTGTCGGAGGAGACGGTCGAGATGATGACCCGGTCGCGGGTGACGCTGCCCGACCCCTACACCCTGGGGGACTCCTGGGGGCTGGGCTGGATCCGCTACGGGTGGGGCGGGCGGCGTCTGGTGGGGCACGACGGCAACACCATCGGCCAGTCGGCCTTCCTGCGGCTGTTGCCCGACGCCGGGATCGCGGTGGCCCTGCTGACCAACGGCGGTCGGGCCAGGGACCTGTACCAGGAGCTGTACGGAGAGGTGTTCGAGAGGGTGGCCGGGATGCGGGTTCCGGCGCCGCCCGCCCCCGACCACGATCCCGAGGACCTGAGCGAAGAGGATCGCGCCTCCGTCTCCGAGGTGTACGAGAACACCTCCCAACGCCTGGAGGTCCTGGGGCGCGACGGCGCTCGACGGGGACTGCGCGTGATCGACCTGGGAGCGTTGGGCGGGGTGGACCCCGACCCGGTCGCGGAACACCCGCTGACCCCGATCGACGACGGGCTCTACGTGTTCCGGGCGAAGGAGCGGTGGACCTGGACCCCGGTCACCTTCCACACCCTGGCGACGGGGGAGCGCCACCTCCACCTCGGCGGGCGCGCGGTGCCCGAGGCCGGCGGGGAGGGCACGGATCAGATCAGCAGCACCGCGACCAGAACGACGCCCAACAGAGCCACGTAGGCCACCGCGTGGGCCCGGTCGGGGATACGCCTCAGGTGGCGTCGGGTCAGGGCGATGGTGGGCAGGGAACCGGCCAACAGCAGCGCCCCGGTCACCAGGTCGACCGAGCCCAGATGGCCCTGACCGACCCCGGCCCCGGCGGTGCCCCACAGGGCGTAGACCAGGGTCCCCACCAGGGCCACCGGCACGGTGAGCGGGTTGGCCGCCGCCGTGGCCTCGGCCATGGACAGGCCGCGGCGTCGGAGCAGGGGGACGGTCATGACGCTGCCGCCCACGCCCAGGAAACCGGTGACCGCGCCGATGCCCACCCCGATCACCCGGGTCGGCCCCCGTCTCAAGGGGGCGGGGTCCACGTCCGTGGCACGGGTGAGGAACCCCTTGCGGAGCAGGCTGTCGACGATGGTGGCGGCCAGGTAGACGACGAACAACACGTGCTGGACGGCACCGCCGACCACGGTGGCGATCAGGGCGCCCCCGGCCGTGCCCAGACCGATGTAGGCGCCCAAGGGCCACAGGAGGTCGCGGCGCAGCCGACCGGCCCGGTACTGGGCCAGGGTGGCGCTCAGGGAGTTGACCACCATCACGGCGGTGGAGGTGGCCACGGCCACGGCCATGGCGTCCACACCGGGTTCGGCGCGGGCCAGGGTGAAGGCGTAGACGACCGGCACGGTCACGAAACCGCCGCCGAAACCGAACACGATCGTGGTGACGCCGGTCAGACAGCCCAGGGCCAGGAGCGTCAGGGTCGAGGAGAGCACCCGCACCACGCTAGAAGCGCCGGGGCCGGCGCGCATTCGGGCGGACGACAGGAACGATCGCGCAGCGGACATCTCGGGTAGCGTCGGTACCCGTGCGCAACATCCACGTCGACGAGGTGGACGACATCGACCGGCCGGTCCTGGCGATCGGCACCGACTACCCGCCCGGTTTCGTGCTGGCCCGCCACCGACACCGGCGGGCCCAGTTCCTGTACGGGGTCACCGGCGTGATGCGGGTGGTCGCCGAGGACGGCGCGTGGACGGTCCCTCCGCAGCGCGCGGTGCTGATCCCGGCGGGGGTGGACCACCAGGTCACGATGGAGGGTGTGAGCACCCGCAGCCTGTACCTCGAACCGGCCGCGGTCCCCTGGTTCCCCGAACACTGCCGGGTGGTGGAGGTCTCGCCGCTGCTGCGGGCCCTGGTCTCGGCCGCGGTCGACGTCGATCCGCGCCACGAACGGCACGGCAGGGACGCGACCCTCATGGAGCTGGTCCTGCACGAGCTGAGGGGGTTGGTGCCCCTGCCGCTGGATCTGCCGTTGCCGCGCCACGAGGGGTTGCGCGCGCTGTGCGAGGAGTTCCTGGAGGCGCCCGACGTGCACGATCCGCTCGCGCGGTGGGCGCGGGCGCTCCACGTCGGCGAGCGCACGGTGAACCGTCTCTTCCGGGCCGAGGTCGGGATGGGGTTCGCGCAGTGGCGGCGTCGGGCCTGCGTTCTGCGTTCCCTGCCGCCCCTGGCCCGAGGGGAGAGGGTCACCCGCGTGGCAGCCGATCTGGGGTACGACAGTCCCGCCGCCTTCTCGGCGGCCTTCTCCCGGATGATGGGCACCTCGCCCAGGGGGTATCGCGCCGCGGCCTCGGGAGCGGGGTGAGGCCGTCCGTTCCCGCGCCCATGGCCGGGGCGGCGCGGGAACGGACGACGGGGCCGGTCAGTCGCGGGGGCGTCGGTCGATGACGCGGCGGAACTTGCCGACGGAGCGTTCGATCCGTTCGGGGTCGACGACCTCCACGGTCACGCTGACCCCGACCCGGTCCTTGACGGTCGCGGTGATCTCCCGGCACAGGGCCACACGCCGGTCGGCCGTGCAGTCCGGGGCGGCCTCCACGCGTACCTCCATCCGGTCCAGACGGCCCTCCTTGGTCAGGACCAGCTGGAAGTGGGGGGCGAGCCCGTCCAGGCCGAGCACGATCTCCTCGATCTGGGTGGGGAAGACGTTCACGCCGCGCAGGATGATCATGTCGTCGCTGCGGCCGGTGACCTTGTCCATGCGGCGCATGGGGCGGGCGGTGCCCGGACGCAGGGTGGTCAGGTCACGGGTGCGGTAGCGGATGACCGGCATGGCCTGCTTGGTCAGGGAGGTGAAGACCAACTCGCCGTTCTCGCCGTCCGGCAGCGCCTCCCGGGTGATCGGGTCCAGCACCTCGGGATAGAAGTGGTCCTCCCAGATGTGCAGTCCGTCCTTGGTCTCCACGCACTCGTTGGCCACGCCGGGGCCCATGACCTCGGACAACCCGTAGATGTCCACGGCGTTGATGTCGAAGCGCTCCTCGATCTCCAGACGCATCCGCTCGGTCCACGGTTCGGCGCCGAAGATCCCGATTCTCAGCGAGGTGCTCCGCGGGTCGATGCCCTGGCGTTCGAACTCGTCCAGCAGCGTCAGCATGTAGCTGGGCGTGACCATGATGATCTCGGGGCGGAAGTCCTGGATGAGCTGCACCTGCTTGGCGGTCTGGCCGCCGGAGGCGGGGATGACCGTGCAGCCGAGCCGCTCCGCGCCGTAGTGGGCGCCCAGGCCGCCGGTGAACAGGCCGTAACCGTAGGAGACGTGGACCTTGTCCCCGGGCCGGCCGCCCGCGGCGCGGATGGAACGGGCGACGACGTCGGCCCAGACGTCGATGTCCTCCTTGGTGTAGCCGACCACGGTGGGCTTGCCGGTGGTGCCGCTGGAGGCGTGGATCCGGCTGACCCGTTCCTGGGGGACGGCGAACATCCCGAAGGGGTAGTTGGCCCGCAGATCGTCCTTGGTGGTGTGGGGGAAGAGGGCCAGGTCCTCCAGCGTCCGGAGGTCCTCGGGGCGGACACCCGCCTCGTCGAACCTGCGCCGGTACAGGGGCACGTTGGTGTAGGCGTGCTCCAACGTCCGACGCAGACGGTCGAACTGGAGGGCGCGGAGTTCGTCGACGCTCATGCGTTCGGCCGGGTCCAGGGTCCCGGGCTCGGGCGTCGGCCCCAGACGCCTCCGGAGTTCGGTACCGGCCGAATGAGTGGTGGTGTCCTGGCTTGCCATGGGCCTCTCCGGGTACGGTGCGCGGTGTGTCGCCGGGCCGGGCGCGGGGGCGGGTCTTCGGCGTCGTCGCGCGATGGCGGATCGTGGTCGGCCTTCGAGAGGGAGGGTCGACTTGCTTACTGACCGAACGTTCGGTTACTAATGCATTTACTCAGTCTCCGACCCGCGGTGTCAAGGAGAAGTGTCGATGAGTTCACACCCCGCGGTGGCCCACGCCACCGCCCTCGAAACAGGAGGCCGTACGTGAGCGACGTCTACGTGGTCGACGGGGTTCGCACCCCTCAGGGCCGTTACGGGGGCGCCCTGGCGTCCGTCCGCCCCGACGATCTCGCCGCCCGGGTCGTCTCCGAGGTGGTCCGCCGGACCGGCGTGCCGGGCGAGGCCGTCGACGAGGTGATCCTCGGCGCCGCCAACCAGGCGGGGGAGGACAACCGCAACGTGGCGCGCATGGCGGCCCTGCTCGGTGGACTCGACCCCTCGGTGCCCGGCTACACCGTCAACCGTCTGTGCGCCAGCGGCCTGACCGCCGTCGCCTCCGCCGCCCAGGCCGTCCGCGCCGGTGACGCCGACATCGTGGTCGCCGGCGGTGTGGAGTCGATGACCCGGGCCCCCTGGGTCATGGCCAAGCCCGGAACCCCCTGGGCCAAGCCCGGCGAGGTCGCCGACACCTCCCTGGGCTGGCGTTTCACCAACCCCCGCTTCGCCGAGGCCGACGCCCGCGTCCCGGACGACGCCTCCCCCGAGGACCTGCGCTACACCCTGTCGATGGGGGAGACGGCGGAGGAGGTCGCGACCCTTGAGGGGCTGACCCGCGAGGAGTGCGACGCCTTCGCTCTGCGCAGCCACGAAAGGGCCCTGGCCGCCGCCGCGGCCGGTCGCTTCGACGGCGAGATCGTCCCGGTCACCGTGCACGGACGCAAGGGCGCCACCCACGAGGTCACCGCCGACGAGGGGCCGCGAGCCGGCTCCACCATGGAGGGGCTGGCCCGCCTGCGGCCGGTCTTCCGCCAGGGCGGGATCGTCACCGCGGGCAACTCCTCCTCGCTCTCCGACGGAGCCTCGGCCCTGCTGTTGGCCGGCGCCGAGGCCGTACGCCGGTACGGTCTCACCCCTCGGGCACGGGTGGTCGCCTCGGCCTCGGCCGGGGTCGCCCCCCAGATCATGGGACTGGGCCCGGTCCCCGCCGTCGAGAAGGTCCTGGACCGCTCCGGTTGGACGTTGGACGAGATCGGCGCGGTGGAGCTCAACGAGGCCTTCGCCGCCCAGTCCCTGGGGGTGATGCGTCGCCTGGGGCTGAAGGAGGAGCGGGTCAACGCCGACGGCGGCGCCATCGCCCTGGGCCACCCGCTGGGGTCCTCGGGCTCCCGTGTCCTGGTCACCCTGATCAACCGCATGGAGCGCGAGGACGCCCGTCGTGGTCTGGCCACCCTGTGCGTGGGCGTGGGCCAGGGCGTGGCGCTGACGGTGGAGCGCGTGTGAACGGCGCTAGGGAGAACGGAGCCGGCGTGGACGAGGACTTCGAGACCCTCCGGGTCGAGCGGCGAGAGGACCGGACGGTGGTCGAGCTGTACCGCCCCGAGGCCCGCAACGCCATCAACGCGCGGATGATCGCCGAGCTGCACCGGGTGTGCGCCGAACTGGAGGAGGCCCCCCGGCCGCTGCTGCTGACCGGGCACGGAACGGTCTTCGCCGGGGGAGCCGACATCGCGGAACTGCGCGAACGCGGCCGTGACGAGGCCCTGGCCGGGATCAACAGCCGCCTGTTCGAACGCCTGCACCGTCTGCGCGCGCCCACGGTGGCCGCGATCGACGGGTGGGCGCTGGGCGGCGGGGCCGAGCTCTCCTACGCCTGCGACATCCGGATCGCCACCCCCGAGGCGGTCTTCGCCCAGCCCGAGCCGGGGCTGGGGATCATCGCGGGGGCCGGCGCCTGCTGGCGGCTCAAGGAGTTGGTGGGCGTCTCGGTGGCCAAACAGGTGCTGTTGGGCGGCATGCGTTTGGACGCCGAGGCCGCGCTGCGTCATGGCCTGGTCGCCCGGATCGTGCCCTCGGAGGAACTGCGCGAGAGCGCCCACGCCCTGTTGGACCGGATGGCCGCCTCCTCCGCGACGGCCCTGCGGATGACCAAGATGGTCCTGGACGCCGACGGTCCCCACCCGTTGGCCGACGACCTGACACAGGCGGTGCTCTTCGAGAGCGCCGACAAGCACGAGCGGATGACCCGTTTCCTGGAGAGGAAGAAGCGTTGACCTCCGAGATCTCCCCTCAGGGCGTGCCCGAGGTCGTGGCCGTCGTCGGCGGCGGCACGATGGGCGCCGGTATCGTCCAGCAGTTCCTCACCACCGGTTCCCGGGTGGTGTTGGCCGAGGTCACCGCCGAGGCGGCCGAGGCCGGACGCGGACGTGTCGTGGCCGGGTTGGAACGGGCTCGTGAGCGCGGCAGGATCGACGCCGAACCCGCCTCCTACCTGGCCCGACTGGACACCGTCACCGATGTGGCCGACCTGCCCTCCGACGTCGGACTCGTCGTCGAGGCCGTCCCCGAGCGGCCCGACCTCAAGATCGCGGTGCTGGTCGCGGCCGAGGCGGCCGTGGGGCCCGACACCGTCCTGGCCTCCAACACCAGCTCGCTGTCGGTCACCGACCTGGCCGCCGCGCTGAGCCGCCCCGGCCGCTTCCTGGGCACCCACTTCTTCAACCCGGTCCCGGCCTCCCGGCTGGTGGAGCTGGTCACCGCGCCCGAGACCGATCCGGAGGTCCTGGAGACGGTGCGCGGTTGGGTGACGGCCCTGGGCAAGACCGAGATCGTGGTGCGCGACTCCCCGGGCTTCGCCACCAGCCGGCTGGGCGTCATGCTGGGCCTGGAGGCCATCCGCATGGTGGAGGAGGGGGTCGCCTCCCCCGCCGACATCGACACCGCCATGGAGTTGGGCTACCGCCATCCGATGGGGCCGCTCAAGCTCACCGACCTGGTCGGACTCGACGTGCGCCTGGCCATCGCCGAGCATCTGGCCGCCGAACTGGGGGACCGGTTCTCGCCGCCGGACCTCCTGCGTCGTAAGGTCGCCGAGGGCAGGCTCGGCCGCAAGAGCGGCGAGGGCTTTCATACCTGGGACAAGGGAGACAAGGCGTGAGTGACGCGCAGGCGGTGGAGTTCACCGAGGCCGACGGGGTGGCCACGATCCGGCTGAATCGGCCGGCTCTGACCCGGCGGGTCAAGGAGGAGTTGCTGGTCGCGGTGCGAAGCGCCGCGGAGTCCACCACCGCGCGGGCGGTGCTGTTCCTGGGGTCGGACAAGGCGTTCTGCGTGGGCCAGGACCTGGTCGAGCACGCCCGGATCCTGGAGGAGACCCCCGAACAGGCGCTGTCCACGGTGCGCGAGCACTACAACCCGGTCGTGCTCGGTCTGGAGAGCGTCCAGGTCCCGGTCGTGGTCGGGATCGGCGGGGCCTGCGTGGGCGCCGGGCTGGGGCTGGCCCTGGCCGGTGACGTCCGGGTGGCCGCGCGCAGGGCCAAGCTGGGGACCGCCTTCACCGGGATCGGCCTGGCCTCGGACTCGGGGCTGGCGCTGCGTCTGGTGCGCGCGCTCGGTCAGGCGCGCGCCATGGAGCTGATGCTGCTGGGCACCATGCTCACGGCGGACCGCGCGTTGGAGCTGGGTCTGGTCACCGAGGTGGTGGACGACGCGGACTGGGAGACACGCGCCCGTGAGGTCGCGGTCGGTCTGGCCTCGGGCCCCACGGCGGCGTTCGTCGCGGCCAAGCACGAGGTGCGGGCGGCGGCCGAGGGCCAGAGCGACCTGCCCGAGCTCCTGGAGGAGGAGGCCGACCTCCAGAACCGGCTCGGCGTCACCGAGGACCACGTCGGCGCGGTGCGCTCCTTCCTGAACAAGGAGAAGCCGACCTTCACCGGCCGGTAGGAACACGCGGTGCGCGCCGCACGGACGGCGCGCACCGCCTCCGCCCGAGGAGGTCCTCACCGGGGGTGACGGGTGAAACCGCCGGGGAGGGGCTTGCGTCGGGCGGGCGGATCCGGAGATACTAATTACTGACCGAACGTTCGGTTATGAATGGGGAATGATCAATGTCGACCACGGCCCAGGAGGCGTCACCCGGCGCCGACGAGGCTCTCCAAGCGCACTTCGACGCCAGGATCGCGGCCAACCGGCGGATCGAACCGCGTGACTGGATGCCCGAGGCCTACCGCAGGACCCTCGTTCGCCAGGTCTCCCAGCACGCCCACTCCGAGATCATCGGCATGCAGCCCGAAGGGGACTGGATCGCGTCCGCGCCCAGCCTGCGGCGCAAGGCGATCCTGCTGGCCAAGGTGCAGGACGAGGCCGGACACGGCCTGTACCTGTACGCGGCGGCCGAGACCCTCGGCGTGGACCGCGCCGACCTCACCGAGAGGCTGATCGAGGGCCGTCAGAAGTACTCCTCGATCTTCAACTACCCCTCGCTCGGCTACGCCGACGTCGGCGTGATCGGCTGGCTGGTCGACGGCGCCGCGATCTGCAACCAGGTCCCGCTCTGCCGCACCTCCTACGGCCCCTACGCCCGCGCCATGGTGCGCATCTGCAAGGAGGAGTCCTTCCACCAGCGGCAGGGCTACGAGCTGCTCATGCGCATGATGGAGGGCACCGAGGGGCAGCGGGCCATGGTCCAGGACGCCGTCGACCGCTGGTGGTGGCCGTCCCTGATGATGTTCGGCCCGCCCGACGCCGACTCGCCCAACACCCGACGCTCCATGGACTGGGGCATCAAGATCGACACCAACGACGAGCTCCGGCAGAAGTTCGTCGATATGACCGTCCCCCAGGCGGAGAAGCTGGGCGTCACCCTGCCCGACCCCGAACTGTCCTGGAACGACGAACGCGGACACTACGACTTCGGCACGCCCGACTGGGACGAGCTCAAGCGGGTCATCTCCGGAGACGGTCCCAAGAACGCCGAACGCGTCGCACGCCGCCGGGCCGCCCACGAGAAGGGCGCCTGGGTACGCGAGGCCGCCACCGCCTACGCGGCCAAACGACGTAACACCGAGGAGGTCACGGTATGAGTGATCGGACCACGGGCCCGGCCCGCCCCGAATGGCCCCTCTACGAGGTCTTCGTGCGCGGCAAGCGCGGCCTGAACCACGTGCACGTGGGCTCCCTGCACGCCCCGGACGACGAGATGGCCCTGCACAACGCCCGCAACCTCTACACCCGGCGCAACGAGGGCGTGAGCATCTGGGTCGTGCCGGCCGACGCCGTCACCGCCTCCAGCCCGGACGAGAAGGACCCCTACTTCGAGCCCAGCGGCGACAAGGTCTACCGGCACCCGACCTTCTATCCCATCCCCGAGGACGTCCCGCACATCTAGCGGTAAGGCTGCAAAGGAAGCACATGAGCGGCGACAACATCTTCACCGGCCTGGTCGAGGAGCACGACGGCGACGCCCGCTGGGCCTTCGGCACCGGCTTCACCGAGGCGCTCGCGGGTGTGGACACCACCCTGCCCGAGGGCGTGGACGGCCCGGCCCTGGCGGAGTACTGCCAGATGCTCGGCGACGACGCCCTCGTCCAGGCGCAACGGCTCGTCCACTGGGTGACCGACGCCCCCGAACTGGAGGAGGAGGTGGCCCTGGCCAACATCGCCCTCGACCTGTTGGGCCAGGCCCGCCTGCTGCTGGCCCGCGCCGGCCAGGCCGACGGCACCGGACGGGACGAGGACGCCTTCGCCTACCGTCGGGACGCCTCGGAGTTCCGCAACGTGCGCCTGACCGAGGCCCCGCGCGGCGACTTCGCCCGCTGTATCGTCACGCTCCTCGTGCTCTCCTCCTGGCGTCTGGCCCTGTTCACCCGACTGGCGCACAGCGTGGACCCGGTTCTGGCCGCCATCGCCGCCAAGGGCGTCAACGAACTGGCCTACCACCGCGAGTACGCCGTCTCCTGGGCGCTGCGCCTGGGGGACGGCACCCCCTACTCCCACGAGCGCATGCGCGCGGCGGTCGCCGACGTGTGGCCGCTGACCGGCGAGCTCTTCGCCGCCCACCCGGTGGAGACCTCCCTGGCCGGACTCGGGGCGGGCGTGGACCCGGCCTCGGTCCGAGAGGAGGTCCGCGAGGTGCTCGACCAGGTCCTGACCGCCGCCACCCTGGACGCCCCCGGAGCCTTCCCCGACGGGGAGGTCTCCGGACGCGAGGGGCGGCATACCGACGAGCTGGCGCCCCTGGTGGAGGAACTCCAGCGGGTGGCGCGCGAACACCCGGAGGCGACATGGTGACCACCACGCCGAACGAGACGCGGCGACGGGCCTGGGAGGCGGCCGCCGCGGTCACCGACCCCGAACTCCCCATGCTCACCCTCGCCGACCTGGGCATCCTGCGCGAGGTCGAGGTCTCGGAGAAGGGCGCCGTGGCGGTGTGGATCACCCCCACCTACTCGGGCTGTCCCGCGTTGGCCGAGATGCGCGTGGACGTGGACCGCGCCCTGCGCGCGGTCGGGTTCGACGACGTCGAGGTGCGCACCGCCCTCTCCCCGGCCTGGACCACCGACTGGATCACCGAGGAGGGTCGGCGCAAGCTCACCGAACACGGGATCTCGGCGCCCGGCCGCGCCCCCGCCCGCCCCTCGGGGCCGGTGCCCCTGACCCTGCTGCCCACCCGGACCGCGCCGCGCTGTCCGCGCTGCGCGACGGCCGACACCGAGGAACTGTCCCGCTTCGGTTCGACCTCCTGCAAGTCGCTGCACCGCTGCCGGTCCTGCCTCGAACCGTTCGAGCACGTCAAGGAGATCTGACCGTGACCACACCCGTCACCGAGACCGCCCCCGCCGCCGCGCGCGGCCGGGCCGCGTTCCACCGGCTGCGCGTGGCCTCCGTCGAGCGCCTGTGCGAGGACGCCGTCGCGGTCGCCTTCGACGTCCCCGAGCACCTGGCCGAGGTGTTCGACTTCGCTGCGGGACAGTCCCTGACCCTGCGCCGCGAGGTCGACGGCGTGGAGGAGCGTCGCAGCTACTCCATCTGCGCCCCGGTCGGAGAGGCGCCCCGCGTCGGGGTCCGCCTGGTCGCCGACGGCCTCTTCTCCACCTGGCTGGTCCGCGAGGTTCGCCCCGGCGACGAGATCGAGGTGGGCGTGCCCACCGGCCGTTTCAGCCCCGACCTGACCGTGGCCGCGCGCCACGTGCTGGTGGCCGCCGGCTCCGGCATCACTCCGATGCTGTCCATGGCCGCCTCGCTGCTGCGCCGTACCGGCTCCCACGTCACCCTGCTCTACGGCAACCGCCGCAGCGACACCGTGATGTTCGCCGACGAGCTGGCCGACCTCAAGGACGTCTTCGGGCCGCGCCTGGAGCTGGTCCACGTCCTGTCCCGGGAGCCGCGCGAGTCCGAACTGCTCACCGGGCGGTTGGACGCCGAGAAGCTGGCGGCGCTGTTGTCCACCATCGTGGCCCCCGACGCGGTCGACCACTGGTGGCTGTGCGGCCCCTACGGGATGGTCACCGACGCGCGGAGGGTCCTGGCCGAACATGGGGTGGACGGCGCACGGGTCCACCAGGAGCTGTTCTTCGTGGAGGGCGCCGAGCCGCCGCCCCAGGCCCGGCACGAGGACCCCGAGGTCGAAGGCCCCTCCAGCGAGGTCACCGTCGTCCTGGACGGCCGCACCACCACCCTGACCCTGCCCCGGGGGGTGCCGGTCCTGGACGCCGCCCAGCGTTACCGCCCCGACCTGCCCTTCGCCTGCAAGGGCGGTGTCTGCGGTACCTGTCGGGTGAAGGTGTGCGACGGCGAGGTCGCGATGCGCCGCAACTACGCGCTCACCCCCGCCGAGGTCGAGGCCGGGTACGCGTTGGCCTGCCAGTCCCTGCCCGAGACCGACACCCTGACCGTGGACTTCGACTCATGAGCGACGAACGGGCGCCCGAGGCGCGCAACGAGACCGCCTGGCGGATGTTCGAGGCCGACAAGGCCTCCCGGAACCTGGGCATGCGGCTGCTCGAGGCCGGAGAGGGCACCGCCGTCGTGGAGATGACCGTGGGGCCGCTCATGGTCAACGGCCACGCCATCGCCCACGGAGGGTTCGTGTTCACCCTCGCCGACACCGCCTTCGCCTGCGCCTGCAACGTGGAGGGCGGCGGGGTGACCGTCGCGGCGGGGGGCGACATCACCTTCGTGACCTCCGCCCGTGAGGGCGACGTCCTGGTGGCCACCGCCGTGGAACGGGTCGTTTACGGTCGCAGTGGCGTCTACGACGTCACCGTCAGGAGGGGCGAGGAGGTCGTCGCCGAGTTCCGGGGACGCAGCCGTACCCTCTCCCGATGAGGCGGAGATGAGAGGGGCCGGGGCGGCATGCCCCGGCCCCTCGTTCCGTCGAACGCGGCGTCGCCGTACTCAGCCCACGCGGGCGGGCTCCTCGGCCGGGGCGCCGTCCGACGTGGGGGAGCGGTCGATGAGACCGGCCGTCACCGCGATCCCCAGACCGACCACGGCCAGGACCGCGCCGATCGCGGCGGGGGAGGCGTAGCCCAGCCCCATCGCGATGCCCACGCCGCCCACCCAGGCGCCTCCGGCGTTGGCCAGGTTGAAGGCCGAGTGGTTGGAGGCCGAGGCCAGACTCGGCGCCGCGCCCGCACGGCTCATCACCAGCACCTGGAGCGGGGCCGTCACGCCGAACCCGACGGCGCCCAGCACCACCACGCCGATCGCCGCCGTCCAGGGGTTGTGCACGGCGAGGGTGAACAGGGCCAGCACGGCGGCCAGGGCCGCCAACGAACCGTAGATGGTGGGTCGCAGCCACCGGTCGGCCAACGGGCCCACCACGAGCGACCCCAGGGTCATCCCCACCCCGAACAGCGCCAGCACCACGGGTACGGCGGTGGTGGGCATGCCCGCCAGTTCGGTCATCATCGGCGAGATGTAGCTGTAGACGGCGAAGACCCCCGCGAACCCGAACACCGCGGTGAGCAGGCCCAGCACGACCTGGGAGCGGGCCAGGGCGGAGAACTCCCCGCGCAGCCCGCCGCTGGTGGCGATCGAGACGTGCGGTACCCAGCGGGCCACGCCGAGCAGGGTCAGCGCCGCGATCCCGGCCACCACCAGGAACGCGGTGCGCCAACCGGTGAGCTGGCCCAGAAGGGTTCCGGCGGGCACCCCCACGATGTTGGCGATGGTCAGGCCCAACATCACCCGCGCCACGGCGGTGGCCCGGCGGGCGGGGCCGGCCAGATGGGCGGCGACCAGGGCGGCCACCCCGAGGTAGGCGCCGTGCGGCAGTCCGGCCAGGAAGCGGGAGGCCAGGACCAGAGTGTGCGAGGGGGCGATCACGGTGAGCAGGTTGCCCAGCAGGAAGACGCCCATGAACAACAGCAGGGCGGTCTTGCGGGGCAGACGTGTGCTCAGCGCGGTGAGCAGGGGAGCGCCCACCACCACGCCCAGGGCGTAGGCGGAGATCAGATGCCCCGCGGTGGGGATGGGGATCCCGAGGTCGGCGGCGACCTCGGGGAGCAGCCCCATGATCACGAATTCCGTGGTCCCGATGGCGAAGGCCCCGAGGGCCAGGGCGAGGAGGGCCAAGGGCATGGCGATTGCCCCTTTCCAGGAGGTGGACGGCGGCAGGAGAAGGCGAGGTGTGCTTCGAGGTGGTGGGGAGGTGTGAGCGGCACCGGAGGTCCGGTGGTGCCGAGAGGACCGTGCCGGCCGTCGTGTACGGGATCCGGACAGGGTGATTTAGCACGTGCTAAATCAAGGATGACACCCGTGCCCGAGGTTTTCCAACGATCGGCCGCGTGATCTGGCTCGCGTCGCCCCCACCACCCCGCGCCGGCGGCACGGAAGGCCCCGCTCGACTCAGGTGCGCGGGGGAGCGGTGCTCTCCCGTACGGTGAGCGTGGTCGGTAGCAACACGTGAGTGCTCTCGATCCTTCCCCGCTCCAGACGCTCCGCGACCGCTTCGAGGGTCGCCTCGGCGATCCGCTCCACGTCCTGACGGACCGAGGTCAGACTCAGAAACGAGAGCCGGGCGGCGCGACTGTCGTCGTACCCCACCACGGAGACCTCGCCGGGCACGGAACGGCCCGCGCGGACCAGCGTCTCCAGAAGACCCCGCGCGGACTGGTCGTTGCAGCACACCACGGCCGTGGGCAGGACGTCCCGATCCAGGAACACGCGCGCGGCCCGGGCCCCGGCCTCCTCGGTGTAGGCGCCCGGGACCAGGTCCACGTACGCGTCCAGCCCGTGCTCGCGCATGCCCTCCAGATATCCGGCCCGGCGCTCGGGCGCGCTGGGCAGCCCGCCACCGTCCACGTGGGCGATGCTCCGGTGGCCCAAGGAGACCAGGTGGTCGACGGCCAGCCGGACCCCGGACACGGCGTCGGTGCGGACGCTGTCGGTCCCGGCCGAGTCGGTGCGCTGACCGATCTCCACCACCGGCACCCGACGCGCCACCTCGGCCAGATCCTCCGGGGCCTGGGCCGACATCCCGATCAGCACCAGCGCCTCGCAGCGCAACCCCACGAGCTCGTCGATCGCCTGACGTTCGGTGCGGTTGGCGAGCATCGCGCTCAGGGCCAGGCCGTAGCCGAGCCGCGCCGCCGCCGGATACAGGGCCTCGACCAGATCGGCGTCCATCGGATGCTCCATGGTGAAGAGCACCCCCACCTGACGACTACGGGCACGGCGCAGCAACTGGGCGGCGGTGTCGGCGCGGTAGCCGAGCTCCTCGGCGGCGCGCAGTACACGTTCGCGGGTGGCCGCGCTCGGACCGGGCCGGTCGCCCAGGACCAGGGAGACCAACTGGCGGGAGACCCCCAGGCGCGCCGCCACGTCGGCCATCGTCGGCCGCCCCCCGGACGCCCCACCGTCCCCGCCGTCGCTCGTCATCGTGGCCCCCTCTCACGCAGGCGCATCGTATCGTCGCGGACGCCCGCCCCGCCGGTGGACCGACCCGAGAACCTTCGGATCCCTCGGGGCGTCAGAAGCTCCGAGCGGACGTTCACCGCGCGCATCCCATCTCCTCGAAGGGCCCCGATGTCCACATCCCCTATGCTCGCCCAACCGCCCGTCGGGCTGTCACCGTTGAAGGAGGACGATCCGACCGACATCGGTCCCTACCGATTGGTGGGGAGGATCGGCGCCGGAGGTATGGGCGCCGTCTACGGCGCCCTGGACACCTATGGCCGGTGCGTGGCGGTCAAGACCGTGCACGCCCGCTTCGCCCGACGGCCCGAGTTCCGTGAGGCCTTCGCGCACGAGGTCGCGATGTTGGCCCGGGTCGACGGGGTCGGTACCGCTCGGCTGCACGCCCATGACACCGAGGCGGAGGTGCCGTGGTTGGCCTTCGACCACGTGCCCGGTCGGGACCTGCGTGCCCATGTGCGCGAGTTCGGTCCGTTGGAGGGCGAGATGCTGCGCGTGTTCGCCCTGGGTATGGCGGAGGGGCTCTCGGCCCTGCACACGGCGGGGGTGGCCCACCGCGACGTCAAACCGGGCAACGTGATCCTGGCGCCGGACGGGCCGAAACTCGTGGACTTCGGTATCGCGGTCGAGATCGGCACCGAACGTTCCGAGGATGCCTCGGCCTCCTATGGAACGCCGGGGTGGACCGCGCCCGAACGCTACACCGGTGCCGCCGCCGATCCGGCCGCCGACGTGTTCGCCTGGGGCGGGCTGGTCACGTTGGCCGCCACGCGGAGGGCTCCGTTCGGCACCGGCGACGCCGATGAACTGGCGCGCCGCGTGAGCACGGGGGAGTACGACGTCACCGGGGTGCCCGAAGAGCTGAGGGCACTGGTCGAGGCCTCGTTGTCGGTGGATCCGGGGTCGAGGCCGACGTCGGTGGAGCTGGTCGAGGCTCTGCTGCCCGAATCCGACGATGGGGGCATGGGCCCGGTGTCGACCGCCGACACCCTGCGTCGCATGCTCCGCGACTACTGGCGCGGGGTGGACGCGGCCGGACACGACCCGGCCCGCTGGGCGGCCTGGCTCGGCGGGGCCTCCGCCGTCGGGTTGGGGGCCGTGGGAACGCTGGGCGGTGTCGTGGGGGCCGGTGGCGCGACGGCTGGAGGGGCCGCGGGCTCCGCCGCCGGCGCGACGGCCGCCGGGAGCGGGGGCACGGTCGCCTCCGGTGCGTCGTCGTCGGGGGCCGCTGCCGGGGCTTTCGGTGGGGGATCCTCCTCCGGCGGTGTCCTGGGCGGCCTGGCCGGCTCCAAGGCGGCGATGATCGGTGCCGGCGCGCTCGCCGCGGCCGGTGTGGCGGCGGGCGGTTTCGTGGTCTACGACCTGGTGAGCGACTCTCCCGCGGACCTGGTGGCCTCGGCCGCCACGATGGTGGAGGAGAGCGCCGGATTCACCGCCACGGTGGAGCGCACCCCGGTGGACGGTGGCGAGACGGTGACCGAGGAGTACCTGTACTCGGCGGACGGGGAGAGTTTCCTGATCCGGGGGGCGGCCATGGGCCCGGGCACCACGGCCGTGGCCTCCCATCAGGGCGAACTGTACGTGTACGCGTCACACGAGGAGGACCTCGGACTGTGGCAGGACTCGCCTCAGGAGTTGTGGACGGATGGTGAGTCCATCTCCCTCGACTTCGGTGAGGAGGGGGACCACGGACTGTGGCGGAATTCGTCCCGGCCCCTGGGATCCGACGTCGAGATGAGCGCGGAGATCCTTTCTCCCGCCCTGGTCACCGGGCCGCTGCGGACTCTCGCCGGATCGGGAGAGGTCGAGGCCGTGGAAGGGCGGGAGAGGGTCTACGAGGGCTCCACGGTGCTGGAGCTTCTGGAGGCGGGTGAACTCGTGGAGCGGGAGGCGACCGGACGTGTCGGGCTCGACGAGGAAGGCGCACCGATCTGGGTCGAGTACATGAGCGACGGATGGGAGACACGGGTCGACTTCGAAGAGATCGGTGGCGGGGTGGTGCTGGAGGACCCTCAAGTGTGGGCGGCCGAGAACGACGGGTTCGGTTGGGCCGTGGTGCGGGCTCCGATCTGTGGAACCGTGCGTCTGCCGGGCTGGGCGGCGGACCGGGACGCGGAGAAGGTGTGGGACGTCCAGGCCAGCGGTTGGGACGTGGACTGCGATTACGCGATGGAGGTGGCGGCGTTGAGGGAGGACTCGAGCCGGGACCCGGAACGGTTCGAAGGACTGTACGGGGCCAGAGGCGGTATGGGCGGCATCACGCAGTACGACGGCAGGGTGGCATGCGGCCTTTTCTGGGAATCGGTGATCGATGACGACGGCTTCTCCATCCCCTCCTACGCGTACGGCCCCTGCCAGGAGTCCGAGGTGCTGTCCCGGGAGGACCTGAGCGAGTTCTACACGGTGTCCGAGGTCGAGTTCGGTCCGGTGACCCTGATCGACTTCCACCAACGGGCCTGACCGTGACGGTACGAAGGCCGGGAAGGTCCCTCTCTCCGCCGTGGTGACGGTCGGAGAAGGGCCGGTATCGGAGCGGTGCGCGCACGGCCGGTGAACGGTCCGGGCGGGGCGCGGTCGATCGGGGGCTCTTCGGCCTACCTCGTGCGGCCTCGGACCGCCGGGCGGAGAGGGTTCGGGACGGGGAAAGACGAAGCGGGGGCGCGCCCTGAGGCGCACCCCCGCCGGGTCCGGCCGGATTCCACGTCCCCCAACGTGGAACCGGCCACGCGGCCCGCGCACCGAGTGCGGTGGGGCCGCTGGGAAGCGAATACGGTGATGGCTCCGTGTCGGAAACCCCCATTTACGACACGGACACTCGTATTCGCCAGGTCTGGCCGGGTCCCACGTCCCCCAACGTAGGACCCGACCGCGCGGCCTGCGCACTGAGTGCGGTCTGGCCGCTGGGAAGGCGGGCGCGGCGAAGATATCGTGTCGGAAACCCCCATTGCCGACACGAACGCTCGCGCCCGCGCATGGTCTCGAAGATGATGTTCGAAGCCTCTCACAGACCTTGGTGGGTGGGTCGGGGTCGGTCCGGGGTGCTTCACCTGTGAGAACGCTTCGTATGGGACAGGTGTTCCCGCGCGTTGGAACGAATTCACGTGTCCACCGGTAAAAACCGGGTGTTGAACGGGGCACGCGCCGCCCATCCTCATGGGTCGACCCATGAGGACGGGAGGAGACCATGTCCGACACGACCACCCTTTGGCGCCCCACCGGGCCCGAGGAACTCGCGCTGGTCGGGGATTCCGGTCGGCGGGCCTGGCCGCCGCGTCTTCCGGAGCAGCCGATCTTCTATCCCGTCCTGAACGGGGACCACGCCGTTCGGATCGCGCGGGAGTGGAACCTGCCACGTGACGGGGAGGGGCATGTCACCCGCTTCCGCATGGACCCCGTCTTCGTCGCCCGTTACCCGGTCAGGCGGGCGGAAGGACCATCCTGGAGTTGTGGGTGCCCGCGGAGGAACCACCGGAGTTCAACGCCCATCTGCGCGGTCCGATCGAGTCGGTGCGCTCCTTCCTGCCCGGGGACCGATCGGAGGGTCGTTCGTCTCCGCCCTCGCGCGCGTACGCGCGGGGTGAAGGGGTGAACAAGGGACGTCGATCGGTCTGACCGCCTCGGTCCGCGCTCGTGAGGGACATGGTCGGTCGAGGGGTCGGCGTGCGCGAGGCACACCGGCCCCTTTCCGTGCTCTCTTCGACTACCGGCGGGTCATGGTCTGTCGGGTTCCGGGGAACGTTCCAGAAGGGTGTCCAGGACCTCTCCCAGCGCGTCGGCGAGCACGACCGGTTCGCGCCGTGCGGCCTCGCGGGCGCGGTCGGCGCTCGTCGGGGGACGCGGGGCCGGGATCAGCGGCCTCGGCTCGGCCTCGCGCGGGTGAGGGGTGGGGTGGTGGGGCTTCCGTCGGGGTTCGAGGGTTGTGGCCATGGGGGTGTCGGGCGGGCTCTGGACGCCGCGCCCTCCTCCTTTTCCTCGCTCGTTCGGCCTCTGCCGGCCCACGTGACGGTGTCGGTGCCTGCCCTACCAGAGATAACACGTCAGAGTGACATTCGGTGGATACGGAGCGTGCCTGTGGATGAACACGGGCTCTCCGGGGCGCGGAGGAATAACCGTCTTGCGTCCTGGGTTCCGCATGATAGTTTCGGAGAAAACATTTTCCTGGGAAGCTACTTCGATCGGGGAACGGCCATGCAGTTCGGAATCTTCACGGTCAGTGACGTCACGACCGACCCCACCACGGGGCGTACGCCCACCGAGCGTGAGCGCATCAAGGCGATGGTCGCCATCGCGCTGAAGGCCGAGGAGGTGGGCCTGGACGTCTTCGCCACCGGCGAGCACCACAACCCGCCGTTCGTGGCCTCCTCGCCCACGACCATGCTCGGTTACATCGCCGCCCGGACCGAGAAGCTGATCCTGTCCACGTCCACCACGCTGATCACCACCAACGACCCTGTTCGTTTGGCTGAGGAATACGCGATGCTCCAGCACCTGGCCGACGGCCGGGTGGACCTGATGATGGGACGCGGCAACACGGGTCCGGTCTACCCCTGGTTCGGTCAGGACATCCGTCAGGGCATCCCTCTGGCGCTGGAGAACTACAACCTCCTGCACCGGCTCTGGCGCGAGGACGTGGTCGACTGGGAGGGCAAGTTCCGTACCCCGTTGCAGGGCTTCACCTCCACGCCTCGCCCGATGGACGACGTGCCCCCGTTCGTGTGGCACGGTTCGATCCGCAGTCCGGAGATCGCGGAGCAGGCCGCCTACTACGGTGACGGCTTCTTCCACAACAACATCTTCTGGCCCTCCACCCACACCAGGAAGCTCATCTCCCTGTACCGTCGCCGTTTCGAGCACTACGGCCATGGTCGGGCGGACCAGGCCATCGTCGGTCTGGGAGGTCAGGTGTTCATGCGCAAGAACTCCCAGGACGCGGTGAAGGAGTTCCGTCCCTACTTCGACAACGCGCCGGTCTACGGCGGCGGCCCCTCCCTGGAGGAGTTCACCCGCGAGACCCCGCTGACCGTGGGCAGCCCCCAGGAGGTCATCGACCGTACCCTGGGCTTCCGGGAGACGTTCGGCGACTACCAGCGTCAGCTCTTCCTGATGGACCACGCGGGCCTGCCGCTCAAGACCGTGCTGGAGCAGCTCGACATCCTGGGCGAGGAGGTCGTTCCGGTCCTGCGTCGGGAGTTCGCCGCCAAGAAGCCCGACCACGTTCCCGACGCGCCCACCCACGCCTCGCTCCTGGCAGCCAAGGAGCGGGCCGCCACGAACACGGAGGACGACCGATGACCCGGAAGCTGGTGACCGTCACCGCCGGCCTGAGCAACCCTTCCTCGACCCGGTTGCTCGCCGACCGGCTGACCAACGCCACCGAGGAGGCCCTGGCCGAACGGGGCGAGACGGTGGACGTCCGTGTCGTGGAACTGCGCGAGGTCGCCCACGACATCATGAACGCCATGACCACGCGGGTACCCACCGGCGACCTGTCCGGGATCCTGAAGGACATGGACGAGGCCGACGCGGTCATCGCGGTGACCCCGGTCTTCAACGCCTCCTACAGCGGTCTGTTCAAGTCGTTCTTCGACGTGGTCGAGCCGGGGACCTTGGACGGCACCCCGGTCCTGGCCGCCGCCACCGGCGGCAGCCCGCGCCACTCCCTGGTGCTGGAGCACGCCCTGCGGCCCATGTTCTCCTACAGCCGCGCGGTCGTGGTGCCCACGGGCGTCTACGCCGCGTCGGAGGACTGGGGCGCGGGGGAGAGCGGCGGCCGTGAGCTGTCCGAGCGCATCGCCCGGGCGGCCCGCCAGCTGGCGCTGCTGGCCACCGAGCACTCCGCGAAGACCGAGGACCCCTACGAGGAGCCCACGCCCTTCGCCGATCTGATGTCCGGTCTGGGGACCTGACCCGGCCCCGATCCGTATCCCCGTGCCCTGCACTGCGCACCCCGCGTTGTGCGGGGCACAACTTTGCGCGCACTCCCTTATGTCCCGTTCGGGCGTCTCCCTAGAGTCATCCCACCGATGAGTCGGTTACCGCTCTGCCCGCCTCCGACCTGGGGAGTCCCGATGCGACTCACAGCCCCCGCGCGCGCCTGCGCGCTCCTCGGACTCGCGGCCCTGATCACCGCCTGCGCACCACTACAGACCCCCGGCGCCGCCTCCGGCGTGGACGAGAGGGAGGGAACGCTCCGCGTCTGGTTGTTCTCCGAGGTCGACCAGGCCCCGAAGGAACGGGTCGTCGACGAGGCCGTCGCGGAGTTCGAGGCCGCGCACGACGGTGTCGACGTCCAGGTCCAGTACATCCCGGTGGAGACACGGGCCGAGCGCTTCCAAGGCGCCTTCCTCGACCCCGCCTCCGCCCCCGACGTCGCCGAGTACGGCAACACCGACCTGGCCGGCTACGTCGAGTCCGCCGGTTTCGCGGACATCACCGACGACCTGGCCGGCTGGGAGCCCTACGAGGACGTCTCCGAGGACGTCGCGGCAACGGCCCGGGTCGAAGGGGTCGACTACGGGGTGCCCTGGTTCCTCGGGGCCCGCGCCCTCTTCTACCGCACCGACGTTCTGGAGGAGCTCGACCTGGAGGTGCCCGGGACCCTGGAGGAGGTCGTGGAGACCGCGCGCGCGGTGCGCGAGCACGACCCGGCCATGCTCGGGATCTCCACCGGCGGCGCCTACACCTACGCGATGATGCCGTTCGTATGGGCGCACGGCGGCGACATCGCCGAGCTCCACGAGGGCACCTACACCGCCACCATCGACTCCGCCGAGTCCCGCCGGGGGCTGGAACTGTACGGGAGCATCCTCTCCGACGACGTCTGTCCGCCGCAGACCTGTTCGCAGATGACCGGGGACGCCTCCGTGCAGAACTTTCTCGCGGGCAACGCGGCCATGACCATCGGCGGCAACTTCAACCTCAACGCGCTGCACGACAGCGACGTCGCCGAGGACGCCGCCGTCGTCCCCCTTCCCGGGACCGAGCCCGGCACCGTCGCCCCGGCCTTCGCCGGAGGCAACAACCTCGGTGTCCTGGCCGGGACCGAACGCCGCACCCTCGCGGTGGAGTTCGTGAAACTGCTGGCGGGCAAGGAGTACCAGCTGAAGATGTACGAGGCCATGGGGAACCTCCCCGCCTACACCGACGTCCGTGAGGAGCTGGCCGCCTCCGACGAGGAGATCGCCCCGTTCGTCGAGACCATCGACGCCGGGACCCGCTTCGTGCCGATCACCGGCGCCTGGGCGACGGTGGACGCCGAGGGCGTCCTGCCCACCATGGTGCAGCGGGTGGCGGCCGGGAACGCGACGGTCGACCAGGCCGCCGAGGAGGCCGCCCGGGCCCTCGACGACGCGTTCGGGAGAGGGTGAGACCCGTGGACGTCAGACCCCCCGCCCCCGCCCCCACGTCCCCCGCGACACGACGCCCCACCGGCCGGCCCCCGGGTTCTCGCGGCCGCCGGATCGAACCCTGGATGTACCTGGTACCGGCCGCGCTGGTCCTGGGCGTCATGCTGGTCTATCCGCTCTACCAGCTGATCCTGGTCTCGTTCTTCGACTACCGGCAGCCCCAGGTCACCGGCGCCGAGCCGCTGGAGTTCGTCGGTTGGGCGAACTACCGCGCCCTGATGGCCGACGCGCAGTTCTGGGAGGTGCTGCTCAACACGATCGGCTTCGCCGCGGCCTGTGTGCTCGGCACCCTGGCCGTGGGCGGCACGCTGGCGGTCCTGGCCACCCGGCTCACCCCCTGGGTGCGTACCCTGCTCTTCCTGGCCGCGCTGGGGGCCTGGGCGACCCCCGCCGTCACCGGCAGCGCCGTGTGGCTGCACCTGTTCGATCCCACCCTGGGACCGGTGAACCAGGCCCTGACCTGGCTGGGCCTGGGCGACTTCTCCGGACACTCCTGGACCTACGACAAGTGGTCGGCGTTCGCGCTGGTCGGGGCCCAGGTGGTGTGGTGCTCGTTCCCGTTCGTGATGGTCACGCTCTACGCGGGGATCAAGGCCATCCCCGAAGAGGTGCTGGAGGCCGCCCGGTTGGACGGCGCCTCCACGTCCCGGATCGCCTGGTCGGTGATGCTGCCGATGCTGCGTCCGGCGGTCGCCATCGTCACCATCCAGTCCATCATCTGGGACTTCAAGATCTTCACCCAGATCTACATCATGACCGGGGGCGGCGGTATCGCCGGCCAGAACCTGGTCCTCAACGTGTACGCGTATCAGAAGGCGTTCGCCTCCGGGCAGTACGGCCTGGGCTCGGCGATCGGAGTGATCACCACCCTGCTCCTGTTGCTGATCACTCTCGTCTACCTGCGCGCTCTGCGCCGCCAAGGGGAGGAACTGTGACGCTCCGCAGGCTCGGGAGCGACGCCGCCGGGCTGCTGGTGGCCCTGGTCGTCGCCCTGCCGCTCTACTGGATGGTGCTCTCGGCGCTCAAACCGCGCGCGGCCCTGGAGGCCGGAGACCCCACCCCCTACACCCTGGAACCGACCCTGGAGTCGTTCCGTCGGGTGCTGCTCCTCGACGGGTTCGGGCAGTACCTGTTCAACAGTCTGCTGGTGGCGGTCGTGGTCGTCACCGTCTCCACCCTGTGCGCCTTCCTGGCGGCGGTGGCGCTCACGCGCTACCGGTTCCGGCTGCGGACGACCCTGCTGATCATGATCCTGACCGCGCAGATGGTGCCGGTCGAGGCGCTGACCATCCCGCTGTTCTTCCTCATGCGCACCCTGGGGTACGGACTTCCGGGGATCGGCCTCAACCAGCTGGGCTCGCTCATGCTCGTGCACACGGCGTTCGCCATCCCCCTGGCGGTCTGGATGCTGCGCAGCTTCGTCGCGGCGGTGCCCAAGGAGCTGGAGGAGGCGGCCTGGCTGGACGGCGCCGGCAGTCTCACCTTCGTCACCAGGGTGCTGTTCCCACTGGTCGCCCCCGGCGTGGTGGCGTGCAGTATCTTCTCGTTCATCATGACGTGGAACGACTTCCTGTTCGCCCGCACCTTCATCATCTCCGCGCAGGAGAACCAGACCCTGCCCATCGCCCTGCTCTCCCTGTTCAAGCCGGACGAGAACGACTGGGGCGGGATCATGGCGGGCTCGGTCCTGATGACCCTTCCCGTCCTGGTGTTCTTCCTGTTCGTGCAGCGCAGGCTCGCCAACGGCCTGGGCGGGGCGGTCAAGGGGTGAGAGCGGTGCCCGAACCCCGACGCAACTCCTCGGCGTCGCTGCGCCGGGCGCTGGCCGTGGTGGAGCGGGTCCGTTCCGCGCCGCCCGAACGCGGCGGTGTCGGTCTGACCGAGCTGGCGGAGGAACTGGGGGTGCACAAGAGCACCGTTCTGCGTCTTTCGGTGCCGCTGGTGGAGTACGGCCTGCTCACCCGTGATCCGCGCACCGGGCGGTTCCGGGTGGGGACGGCGGCCCTGTTGTTGTGGCAGTCCTACCTGGACCATCTGGATCTGCGTTCGGTGGCCTCTGAGCATCTGCGGGGTCTGATGCGCGCGACCGGCCACACCTGCCATCTGGTGCTGCTGGACGGTCACGACGTCGTCTACATCGACAAGGTGGAGAACACCGCCACCGTGCGCATGTCCTCGCGGATCGGGGCCCGGATGCCCGCCTACCGTACGGCGGTGGGGAGGGCGATCCTCGCGTTCGGTCCGGAGGACCTGGTGGCCGATGTGGTGGCGGCCGGTCTGCCGGCCGTCACCTCCAGGACGGTGACCGACCCCCGGGTCCTCGCCGAGGAGCTGCGGCGGGTGCGGGAGCGGGGCTACGCCATCGACGACCGGGAGAACGAGCCCGAGGTACGGTGCGTGGCCGCCCCGATCTTCGACCACAACCGTGACCCCGTGGCGGCGATCAGCGTCTCCTCCCTGGCCGGCAGGTTGCCGGTGGCCAGGGTGCGCCGTCTCGGGCCGGAGGTCGCGGCCGTGGCGGCGCGGGTGTCGGCCGAGTTGGGCGGGCGGGCACCGGGTCCCACGGACGGAGGACGCGGGGCCCGGTAGGCCGTCCGGCGCGGCGATCGTACCCGGTCACGTGACGGGGGCAGGGGCCTCCCCGGGCCGGGCGGAGACTTCGTGGAGTTTTCCTCTCATCACCCGTTGCAGCGGGATTTCAATGGTGTTAACTTTCTGGGAAGCGAATATGGGAGCGCTCCCGAATACGGGGCGCCCTCCGGTTCGCAGACCGGACCGCACCTCGACCGACCGGTGCACGACGGACCGGCGAGAGTCCCCACCCCGCCGAGTCCGCACACCGCGTCGCCCCTTCCGGTCCCTCGAGGACCCGTGCGACGCCCTTCGCAAGCTCACCCTCCTTGGCACCCCCCTACGCGAGGAAACGAAGATGAGCAGAACCAACGCACACCCGACCCGGCCGCGGCGCGCGCTCGCCGTGGCCTCCGCCCTCCTGCTGGGCGTGACCACCGCACTCACCGCCTCCGCCCCGGCGACCGCCGCCGACGAGCGGGTGGACAACCCGTACGTGGGCGCCGACGTCTACGTGAACCCGATCTGGTCCGCCAACGCCGCGGCCGAACCCGGTGGCGAGGCCGTCGCGGACCAGCCCACCGGCGTCTGGCTGGACCGGATCAGCGCCATCGAGGGCAACGACAGCCCCACCACCGGTGACATGGGTCTGCGCGACCACCTCGACGAGGCGGTCGCCCAAGCCGCCGGAGAGCCGCTGGTCTTCCAGCTGGTCGTCTACAACCTGCCGGGGCGCGACTGCGCCGCTCTGGCCTCCAACGGCGAGCTCGGCCCCGAGGAGATCGACCGCTACGAGTCGGAGTACATCGACCCGATCGCGGACATCCTGAGCGACTACGAGGACACCTCCCTGCGGATCGTCACCACGATCGAGCTCGACTCGCTGCCCAATCTGATTACCAATGTGTCCCCCCGCAACACCGCCACCCCCGAGTGCGACGTCATGCTGGCCAACGGCAACTACGTCAACGGCGTCGGCTACGCGCTGTCCCGGCTCGGCGCGATCGACAACGTCTACAACTACGTGGACGCCGGTCACCACGGCTGGATCGGCTGGGAGGACAACTTCGCCGCCTCCGCGGCGCTGTTCCACGAGGCCGCCAACGCCAACGGGGCCACCCCCGACGACGTGCACGGTTTCATCTCCAACACCGCCAACTACTCGGCCCTGAAGGAGGAGCACTTCGCGATCGGCGAGACCATCAACGGAACGCCGGTGCGCCAGTCCTCCTGGGTGGACTGGAACAACTACGTCGACGAGCTCTCCTTCGCCCAGGCCCTGCGCGTCGAGCTGGTCTCCCAGGGGTTCGACCCGGGGATCGGAATGCTCATCGACACCTCCCGCAACGGTTGGGGCGGCCCCGACAGGCCCGTCTCGGCCGGACCGACCACCGATGTCGACGCCTACGTCGACGGTGGCCGCTTCGACCGCCGCATCCAGTACGGGAACTGGTGCAACCAGGCCGGCGCCGGACTCGGCGAGCGGCCGACCACCGCACCCGAACCGGGGATCGACGCCTACGTGTGGATGAAGCCCCCGGGCGAGTCCGACGGCTCCAGCGCCGAGATCCCCAACGACGAGGGCAAGGGGTTCGACCGTATGTGCGACCCCACCTATGAGGGGAACCCCCGCAACAACCACAACATGAGCGGCGCCCTGCCCGACGCGCCCGTCTCCGGCCACTGGTTCTCCGCACAGTTCCAGGAGCTGCTGGCCAACGCGCACCCGCCCGTCCAGTAGGAGGCCCTCCCGGATCGGGCGCCCGCCGTCCCCCGGCGGCGGGCGCCCGGCAGGGCCGCCCCTTCCGAAGGGAGCCCTCGTGAAGCAACGCCCGATACCCGCCCTCGCCATGGCCCTCGCACTCGTGGCCGCTCCGTTCGCACACGCGGTCCCCGCCCACGCCGACAGCGGGTTCCGGGTCGACGACGGGCGCCTCGTCGACGCGGCGGGGAACGATTTCGTCATCCGCGGGGTCAGCCACCCGCACACCTGGTTCCCCCACGAGACCGGGGCCCTGGCCGACATCGGTTCGCTGGGAGCCAACACCGTCCGAGTGGTCCTCAGCAGCGGCGACCGCTGGCAGGAGAACGGCGCCGAAGAGGTCGCCGCGATCGTCGCCGACTGCAAGGAGAACCTGCTCATCTGCATGTTGGAGGTGCACGACACCACCGGCTATGGGGAGGATCCCGAGGCCGCGACGCTGGAGCAGGCCGTCGACCACTGGCTGCGGATCCAGGACGCGATCGAGGGAGAGGAGGAGCACGTCCTGGTCAACATCGCCAACGAGCCCTTCGGCAACGACGAGGCGACCAACGCCTCCTGGGCCTCCGAGACCTCGGAGGCGATCCGGCGCCTGCGCGCGGCCGGTTTCGACCACACCCTGGTCGTCGACGCCCCGAACTGGGGCCAGGACTGGACGCACACCATGCGCGACGGTGCCCAGGAGGTCTTCGACTCCGACCCCCACTCCAACACCGTGTTCTCCATCCATATGTACGGCGTCTACGAACAGGAGTCGGTGATCGTCGACTACCTGGAGTCCTTCACCGACCGCGGTCTGCCCCTCGTCATCGGTGAGTTCGGGTTCGACCACAGTGACGGCGATCCGGACGAGGACGCCATCATGCGCCACGCCGAACGGCTCGGTCTCGGGTACATCGGTTGGTCCTGGAGCGGGAACGGCGCCGAGGTCGCCTACCTGGACATGGTCGAGAACTTCGACGTCGACTCCCCGACCCCCTGGGGCGACCGGATCATCCACGGGCCCGACGGCATCGTGGAGACCTCGGTGCGGGCCCCCGTGTACGGCGCGGAGCGGTGACCCGAATCACGCGCGCGTACGTAAGAACCCCGGCCGCGTACCGTGCGCGGCCGGGCACCCCCCACGAACACAGGAGGAGAGACCTGTGCGATCACGCCAGACCCTTACCGCCACCATGGCGCTCGGAGGCCTGGTCGTCGGCTACGCCGTCGTCGCCGCGCCCAGCCCCGCCGAGGCCCACGGGGCCTTCACCTACCCCGCCTCCCGGACCTACGCCTGCTATGAGGACGCCATCGCCGGCGGGTCCGGGGGCGCCCTCCAGCCCATCAACGACGCCTGCGCCGACGCCCTCGACGAGGGCGGCGAGTACGCCTTCTGGAACTGGTTCGGCAACCTGATCGGCGACTCCGACGGACGGCACCGGGAGTTCGTGGCCGACGGAGAGCTGTGCGGTCCCACCGAACAGTTCTCGGCCTTCAACGCGGCCCGTACCGACTGGCCCTCCACCCCGTTGCGGCCGAACACGACGGTGGAGTTCCACCACAACGCGTGGGCGCCCCACCCGGGGACCTTCTACACCTACGTCACGGTGGACGACTGGGACCCGAGCGCCCCGTTGAACTGGGACGACCTGGAGCTGATCGACGAGGTCGTCGACCCCCCGCTGCGCAGCGGGGGAGTGGCGGGCGCCGAGTACTACTGGGACGTGGACCTCCCCGACCGGGAGGGACGCCACGTCGTCTACTCGGTCTGGGAACGCTCCGACAGCCCCGAGGCCTTCTACAACTGCTCCGACGTCGTCTTCGAGTGACGACCGGGGAGGCCGCTCCGAGCCACGGGGCGGCCTCCCCTCCCCTAACGCTGTTAGGTAAATTGATGTGATGGACACCCTTCGCATCTATCGGAACGGGCAGGAGCGCCTCGCCGCCCTGGCCGCAACCCTCGACGAGAGCGCGCGGACCACCCTCGTCCCGGCCTGCCCGGCCTGGGACGTGCGTCAGACCTACGCCCACATGGCGGGGCTCTGCGTCGAGGTGGTCCAGGGGCTCGTGACCCCTCCGACCCGGGACGAGGAGACCGCCCGTCAGGTCGCCGATCGAGCGGGCATGAGTCTCGACGAGATCGCCGCCGAGTGGACCGAGAACACCCCGGCCCTGCTCGAACTGGTCGGTTCCCAGAGCCGGAGGCGCTACGCCCTGCCGGCCCTGGACGTGTGGCACCACGAGAACGACATCCGGGGCGCCCTGGGGATGGGGCCCCGGACCGAGGACGCCGATCAGCTCGCCGACTTCGTCCTGGGCGGTCTCGCCCTGGCCTGGTCGTCCGACCTGCCCTCGGTGCGGGTCCGGGCCACCGACACGGACCGCACATGGTCGTTGGGGGAGGGCGCCGATCTCACCCTGGAGGCGACCGTCTTCGAACTGGCCCGCGCGGTGACCGGCCGACGTTCGCTCGCCCAGATCGGGGCGATGGACTGGAGCGGCGACCCCTCCGCCGTGGTGGGCCGGCTGCCCTCCCTGCCCGCCCCCGAGATCGACCTGGAGGTCTGACCGGTACCCGGGGACGACGTGCCGGAGAGGGGCCCGTGCCCCTCTCCGGCGACGTTCACCCGCCCCGCCCGGCCCGGTTCCGCCGGGTCAGCAGGTACAGCAGGTAGGGCGCGCCCAGGATCCCGGTGATCACCCCCACGGGCAGTTCGGCCCCGCCGAAGGCGGTCCGCGCGATCAGGTCCGAGCAGGCCACCAGCACGGCCCCGCAGACCATGGTGGGGAAGAGCCCCGCCGGACCCGCGCCGAGCAGGCGACGGACGATCTGCGGCGCCACCAGGGCGACGAACGAGACCGGACCGGCCACGGACGCGGCCATCGCCGCGAGCGCGGCGGAGGTGAACACCAGGGCGGCGCGGGCGACCTGGACACGGGAGCCCAACGCGGTCGCCATGTCGTCGCCGAGCTGGAGCAGGGCCAGCGACCGCGACAGCATGAAGGCGATGGGGGCCAGCAGAGCCAGGGCCGCCCAGATCGTGATCGCGTGCGGCCATTCCCGGTTGGCCAGACTGCCGGTGATCCAGACCATGGCGCGCTGGGCCGAGGAGAGTTCGGTCCTGGTCAACAGGTACGACGTCACCGAGCCCGCCATCGCCGAGAGCGCGATCCCCACCAGGATCATCCGGTTTCCGACGACCCCGCGCCGGTAGGAGAGCAGGTACAGCAGCGACACGGCGCAGACCGCACCGACCAGGGAGCCGACGGTCACCGTCAGGGTGGTGCCGCCGAAGACCACGATGGCCAGGACCGCCGCGGTCGTGGCCCCGGCGCTGACCCCGATGATGTCCGGGCTGACCAAGGGGTTGCGGGCGAGCCGTTGCAGTAGCGAACCCGAGAGCGCCAACGCCGCTCCCACACCCGTGGCCGTGAGCACCCGGGGCAGGCGCATCTCCACCACCACGTGCGTCACCATCGTCCCGGCCCGGCCGGTGAGCGCCTCGACGACCTCCCCGGCTCCCACGGTGAAGTCTCCGACGGTCAGCGAGAGCACCGTGACCGCCGCGGCGAGGCCGGTCAGGGCCCCGCCGAGCAGGATCGACGGCCAGGACACACGTACCGACAGGGAACCGCGGCGCAGTACCCCCGAGGAGGGGCCGCGCGAGAGGAGTGATCCGTTCACAGGCCCGCCACCCTTCGTCGACGCACCAGAACGATGAAGAAGGGGGCGCCGATGAGCGCGGTGACGATGCCGACCTGGAGCTCCTCCGGGCGGGCCACCACCCGACCGACCATGTCCGCGGTCAGCAGCAGGATCGGCGCCAGCACCGCCGACCAGGGCAGGACCCACCGGTGGTCGGGGCCCACGAGCAGACGCGCGATGTGCGGCACCGCGATCCCCACGAACCCGATCGGTCCGGCCACCGCCGTCGCCGTCCCGGCGAGGAGCACCACGGCCAGGGCGCTCACCGCGCGCACCGCCCACACCCGGGTGCCCAGGGAACGGGCCAGGTCGTCGCCGAGCGCCACCGCGTTCAGGGCGCGGGTCGAACCGAAGGCCAGGAGCATCCCCAGGAGCAGGAACGGAGCGGCCTGCCCCAGGACGGCGCCCATGCCCTCCGAACCGGAGAGCGAGCCCACCACCCAGAAGCGGTACTCCTCCAGGCTCGCCCGGTCGCTCAGCACCAGGGCCGAGGTGACCGAGCCCAGGAGCGCCGAGAGCGCCGCCCCGGCGAGGGTCAGCTTGATCGGGTCGGCCCCGCCGGAGCCCAGGGAACCCACCAGGTGGACCATGACGGCGGCCAGGGCGGCGCCGCCGAAGGCGAAGAGGACGTACACCGGCAGGGCGGAGATCCCGAGCACCCCGATGGCGACGACCGTGGCCAGGGAGGCGCCCGAGTTGATGCCGAGGATGCCCGGGTCGCCCAGAGGGTTGCGGGTGATCCCCTGGACCAGTACCCCGGACACGCCCAGGGCGGCGCCCACGGCCACCCCGGCGAGGGCGCGCGGCACCCGGAGATGCAGCACGACCAGGTCGGTGTCGCTGCCGGTGAAGTTCCAGTAGGCGGAGTACACCTCGGTCGGCGACAGGTACCGGTAACCGACCAGCACCGACGCCAGCAGGGTCACGGCGAGCGCCCCCACGGCCACCACCAGCCCGACGGCCCGGGCCCGGGGACTCCGGAGCAGGCCGGGGCCGCCGGGGTCGCTCCGGGGGCCCCGGAGCGGGAGGACCCGGGTGGGGGAGGGGGACGCGTCGGCCGTACGTTCGGCCACCGGGCCCTACCCGAACAGGTCGGGGTGGATGATCTCCGCGATCGTCGCCACGGCGGGCGCGCTGCGCACCCCGGCGGAACGGTCGGCGAAGGTGAACTCCCACACCTGGTCCTCGGTGACCGCGGTCAGGTTGGCCAGGGCCGGGTTGTCCATGATCCGCTCGATGTCGGGGGCGGAGTCGGCGGCGGTCATCTCGGCGTCGCAGCACACGTCGATCAGGATGTGGTCCGGATCGCGTTCGATGACGTCCTCGACGGAGACCTGGTGGTTACGGCGTCCGTCGAGGTCGGCGAAGGCGTTGACCCCTCCCGCCAGGTCGATGAGCTCGGTGGAGAAGTCGGGGCCGCCCGCCACGTGGAACCCCTGGTCGCCGGGGCGGCCGATCATCACCGTGGGGCGCTCGTCCTCGTCGACCCGACCCTCCAGGGTCTCGGTGACCCCGTCGACGGTGGCCCGCATCTCCGCGATGACCTCGTCGGCGCGCTCGCTCACGTCGAACAGCGTCCCCAGGTCCCGCAGGTCGGCGTAGACGTTGTCCATGGTCACGTCGGCCGGGTCGATGCTCTCGTCGCTGCGCCCGTCCTCGCTGGGACACAGGGGCGAGAAGATCCAGCTCTCCACGCCCAGTTCGCGCAGGGAGGCCCGGGTGCCCAGACTCTCGTCGGTGAACACGTCGGTGAAGCCGGACAGCACGAAGTCGGGTCTGGCGTCGAGCAGCTCCTCACGGCTGGGCAGGTTCGGGTAGTACTTCTGCTCGGCCTGGGCCTCGACGTAGTCGTCCAGGACCACGGCGTCCAGGAAGGCCGTGCCCACCAGACGGTCGCCGATACCGAGCGCGTGCGCCATCTCGATGGCGGGTTGGTAGGCGGCGAAGACCCGCTCCGGCGGAGCGTCGGCGGGGACGTCGACGTCGCAGTTGCGGAGGGTCTCCCCGGCGGCCTCCTCGGCGTCGGGGGAGATCGCCCCGCCGCAGGCGGTGAGGGCGGCCACCAGAACGAGGGCGAGACCGGAACGGACACGGCGGCGGAGAGCCCGCGCGTCACTGGGCTTCATCGAACAAACCATCCTTCGTGGTTTGATGACGCGGACGGTCGCAGCCGGTCTCCTGGCTCCCGGAGTCGGACTCTCGTCCAGCGCTCTCCGCCCTTCCCGGGCCGTGTTCGGCCCAGTGGCGTATGGGAGGCGCCCTCCGGTCACAGTGGCGAGGACCGCGCCGGAATCTCACCGGCTTCCCGTGCACTACGACGTCGACGACATGAACTTGTGTCGATATTCAGCGAACACCGTAGTACATGCCGTTCGCCCCACTCCCTCCGGATCCGTCGCGAAGGAGGGGGCGTTCGATGTCCTCGGTCCCTCAGGGCGTGTAGGGGATGCGGTCGATCCGACGCACCTCGCCCAGGGTGGACCATTCGTTGCGTCCCAATCGGGCCAGCGGCCGGAGCAGTTCGACGTCGGGATGGTCGCCGTCGAGGTACCCCTTGTCCACGGCGGCCCGCACGATACGGCCGAACACCACGGTGGAGTCGCCCAGGGTCAGGGTCGAGTGCAGCGCGCACTCCAGGGCCACGGGGGAGGAGGCCACCCGGGGAGGCCGGACCTCGACGCTCGGTTCGCGGGCGATGTCCAGCGCGTCGAACTCGCTCACGTCCGCCGGGTAACGGGTGCCGGTGGCGTTCACCCGGTCCTGGAGGGGTTCGGGGGCGAGGTTGACCACGAACTCGCGGGTCGCCTCGACGTTGGTCAGAGAGTCCTTGCGGCCCACCGAGGTGAACTGCACGATCGGCGGTTCGATACAGGAGATCGTGAAGAAGGAGTGCGGAGCCAGGTTGTCCACACCCTCCTCGGAGGTGGTGGAGACCCACGCGATCGGGCGCGGGACCACCACGGACGTCAGCAGTTTGTAGAATTCCCGGCCGGGGAGGTCGGCGGGTGTCCATTCGGTACGCATCGGGTCCGATTATCCCGTGTGCCGAGGGCCGCCATGGGCATACTCGCCGGATGGAACCGGTCACAGCACAGGATGTACACGACGCCGCCACCAGGATCCAAGGGCACGTGGTGCGCACCCCCCTGACGGTCGGCCCCGACACCGACCGCCCCTTCCTGGTCAAACCCGAGAGTCTGCAACCGACCGGGGCGTTCAAACTGCGCGGCGCCACCAACGCGTTGGCCCTGCTCGACGGGGATCGACGTGAACGCGGGGTCGTCACCCACTCTTCGGGCAATCATGGGCTGGCGCTCACCCTGGCGGCGGTACGCGAGGGGGTGGCCTGCACCGTGGTGGTCCCGGAGGGGGCGCCCGAGACCAAGGTGTACCGGATCCGTGCCCTGGGCGCCCGCGTGGTCGTGGTGCCTCCGGCGGAGCGGGAATCGGCGGTGGAGGACCTGGTCGCGAAGGATGGGGCGACCTTCGTCTCGCCCTTCGACGACCGTCGGGTGATCGCCGGGCAGGGGACCGTGGGATTGGAGATCCTGGAACAGTCCCCCGACGTCACCACGATCGTGGTCCCGGTCGGCGGTGGCGGGCTGGCCTCGGGGGTCGTCACGGCCGCGTGGACGGTGCATCCGCGCCGGGTCCGTGTCGTGGGGGTGGAACCGGAGCTGGCCGCCGACGCGGCCGAGAGCCTGCGGGAGGGGCGCCGGATCCCCTGGGAGCCCGAACGCACCTACCGGACCATGGCCGACGGCGTGCGCGTGTGCCTGTCCGACCTGACCTTCGCCCATCTGCGGGACCGGCTGGACGCGATCGTCACCGTGACCGAGGAGGAGATCGCCGAGGGGGTGCGGGCCCTGGCGCACGGATCCCGGCTGGTGGCCGAACCCAGCGGCGCGCTGTCGACGGCCGCCCTGCTGTCGGGGAAGGTCGAGACGATACCGGGACGGCCCGAGGCGACGGTCGCGGTGCTCTCCGGCGGCAACATCGACCCGGACCTGTTCGTCCGCCTGGTGGAACCGGACTGACCCGGAGCCCGGTCAACGGTCGTGCCGGTGGGGGCGGGTCCCCCCACCGGCACGGGCGCTAGTCGGGTCGGCGGCCCACGCCCAGCCTCGCGCGAAGTGTGCGCAGGGCGCCCGCGAGCAGGCGGGAGACCTGCATCTGGGAGCAGCCGATCTCCTCGGCGATCTGCGCCTGGGTCCACTCGTCGAAGTACCGACGTTTGAGGATCAGCCGCTCCCGGTGGGGCAGGCTCCGCAGCGCCGGACGGACGGCGGCGCGGTCCACGACCAGGTCGAGTTCGGGATCCTCCACCCCGAGGTACCGATCGAACGCGGTGGTCGGCCCCTCCTCCCTGGGGTCGGAGGCGTTCAACGAGACGGTGTTGTAGGCCTCCGACACCAGCCTGGCCTCTTCCAACTCCCGCTCGGTCAGCCCCATCTCGCGGGCGACCTCGGTGAGGGTGGGGGTACGGGACAGACGCTGCTCCATCTCGCGACGGACCCGGTTCATCTCGGTCCGCCGGGTGCGGGGGTCCCTGGGGGTGTGCACCGCCCAGGTGTGGTCTCGGAAGTGGCGTTTGATCTCCCCGATCACGGTCGGCGTGAGATAGCGGACGAATTCCCGGCCGCGTTCGGGCGAGTAGCCGCGGATCGCCTTGGCCAGCCCGACGTGGGCGGTCTGTCGCAGGTCCTCCACCCGCTCGCCGCGCCCCCGGTAACGGTGGGCGATGCGATTCAGGAGCGGCAGGTAGTGCCGTGTGATGCGCTCGCGCAGCCGTCCGACCAGAGGGTCCTCCGGCTCCAGCGACTTCAGTAGTGAGATCAGGTCCTCGGTGGAGGTGTCCTCCGGAGGCTCGCGACGGGGACCGGGCACCCGCCCGACGGGGGTGGTGGTCGCGGGGGAAGTCGGCATGGTGAACCTCCTGTCCATGGGACGCGGTCACGTCGGAGCGCCGCGAACACGGGCGTTTTTCGATGTGGAGAGGTCCGAGGCCGGGTGGGCCCGGACGGAAGGTGGCCCCCGGACGGGGCGGGAACGGCGGGCGTCGAGCGGTTCCGCGCCCGCGGGTATCCCCCTGGGGATGCCCGGGGCAGCACGCTGGGAAAACACGGGAACACGACCTTGACCCCGCTCTGTCAGGTATTGGCGCCCCATGGGGGAGAAGTGGACGGAGGGCGAGGAGTCGCCGCCCGGGACGTTTGCGGATCGCTCTCTCCGGTCAGGGCGGACCATGAGGCCCCCATCGTCCCGAGCATCGTCCGACAGGAGGGTTCGACCATGGCAGACGCCGAACGTGACGCCAAGGACCGGCAGCTCGACGCGGAGCGCACGGAGTCGCGAGGACCGCTGACCACCGAGACCGGGGTCAGGGTCGAGGACACCGACAACTCCCTGAGCGTCGGTGAGCGCGGACCGACGCTGCTGGAGGACTTCCACGCCCGGGAGAAGATCACCCACTTCGACCACGAACGCATCCCCGAGAGGGTGGTCCACGCAAGGGGAGCGGGCGCCTACGGACACTTCACGCCCTACGAGGACCTGTCCGACCTCACCGCCGCGCACTTCCTGAGCGGCCCCGACGTCACCACCCCGGTCTTCGTCCGCTTCTCCACGGTGGCCGGTTCACGCGGCTCGGCCGACACGGTGCGCGACGTACGCGGTTTCGCGGTCAAGTTCTACACCGAACAGGGCAACTACGACCTGGTCGGCAACAACATGCCGGTCTTCTTCATCCAGGACGGGATCAAGTTCCCCGACTTCGTGCACGCGGTCAAACCCGAACCGCACAACGAGATCCCCCAGGCGCAATCGGCTCACGACACCCTGTGGGACTTCGTGGGGCTGCAACCGGAGACCACCCACATGATCATGTGGCTGATGTCGGACCGGGCGATCCCGCGCAGCTACCGCACCATGCAGGGCTTCGGCGTGCACACCTTCCGATTCGTCGACGAGCGGGGGCGGGGCACCTTCGTCAAGTTCCACTGGAGGCCGATCCTGGGGACCCACTCTCTGGTGTGGGACGAGGCCCAGCGCATCCAGGGCAAGGACCCCGACTACAACCGCCGCGACCTGTGGGAGGCCATCGAACGCGGCCAGTACCCCGAATGGGAACTGGGGGTGCAGCTGGTGCCCGAGGAGAACGAGCACGACTTCTCGTTCGACCTGCTGGACGCCACGAAGATCATCCCCGAGGAGCAGGTGCCCGTACGGCCCATCGGTCGGATGGTCCTGAACCGCAACCCGGACAACTTCTTCGCCGAGACCGAGCAGATCGCCTTCCACACCGCCAACGTGGTCCCGGGGATCGACTTCACCAACGATCCCCTGCTCCAGGCCCGCAACTTCTCCTACCTGGACACGCAGCTGCTGCGGCTGGGCGGCTCCAACTTCCAGCAGATCCCCGTCAATCGACCGGTGGCCCGGGTCGACAACAATCAGCGTGACGGCTTCGCCCAGCACCGCGTGCACCGGGGCGGGACCTCCTACTACCCGAACTCGCTGGGCGGCGGCTGCCCGGCCCTGGCCGACGAGAACGTGTACCACCACTACACGGAGAAGGTCGAGGGGAACAAGATCCGCCGCCGGGCGGAGAGCTTCAAGGACCACTACTCCCAGGCCCGGCTGTTCCTCAACAGCCTCGCCGACTGGGAGAGGGAGCACCTGGTGGCGGCCTTCCGCTTCGAACTGGGCAAGTGCGAGGAGCTCTCGATCCGGCAGCGGGTGGTGGCCAACCTGGTGGAGGTGGACCACGGGCTCGCCGTCGCCGTCGCCGAGGGGATCGGGGTGGAACCGCCCGAGGATCCAGGGACGCGAGGGCACGAGAACTCCTCGCCCGCGCTCAGCCAGGCGAACACGGCCTTCGGCGACCTGACCGGCCGCCAGGTGGCGGTGCTCTTGAGCGATGGGGTGGACGGCGACGCCGTCGAGGCGATCAGGGACGCCCTCGTGGCGAAGGGCGCGGTGGTCGAACTCCTCGCGCGCGCCGACGGATCCGTGCGGACCCGGGACGGAGGAGACCTGGCGCTGGACCGTTCCTACACGACCGTCTCCTCGGTCCTGTACGACGCGGTGGCGATCCCCGGCGGCGCGGACTCGGTCGACGCCCTGGAGGAGGACGGGGAGGCCCGGCATTTCGTGCTGGAGGCCTATAAGCACAACAAGACGATCGCGGCCCTCGGCCAGGGGACGGCGCTGCTCACGGGCACGGGGGTGTCCGGTCAGCTGGCCACCCCGCCGTTGGAGACGGTGACCCACGAAGGGGTGGTGCGCTCGCCCGCGGTGGACACGGAGTTCATCGAGGAGTTCGCGCGACTCATCGGGCTGCACCGTCACTGGGAGCGGCCCACGGGCGCCGTCTCGGCCTGACACGTCACGGCGACGGTCTCACGCGAGGGGGCCGTCGCCCACGGACCATCGAGGAAGAGGGAGAGAGGGCCCCGCCCGGTTCGGGGGCCGGGCGGGGCGCCCCTCGTTCAGGGACCTTCGAGACCAGGGGGAAGCATGCGCGCGGTGGTGTGGAACGGTACACGCGACGTCAGGACCGAGACGGTCCCCGACCCTCGGATCGAACGGCTCGACGACGCCGTCATCCGGGTCACCTCCTCCGGGCTGTGCGGCTCCGACCTGCACCTGTACGAGGTGCTCGGGCCGTTCATGAACGCCGGGGACGTCCTCGGACACGAGCCCATGGGCGTGGTCGAGGAGGTGGGGCCCGACGCCACGGGCCTGGCGCCCGGACAGCGGGTCGTCGTCCCCTTCCAGATCTCCTGCGGCCACTGTCCGATGTGCGAGACCGGGTTCCAGACCCAGTGCGACAACACGCGGGTGGAGAGCCAGGGCATGGGGGCGAGCATCTACGGCTACAGCGCCCTCTACGGCTCGGTGCCCGGGGCGCAGGCGGAGTACCTGCGGGTGCCGCGGGCGAAGGACAACGTGATCCCGGTCCCCTCCCAAGGGCCGGACGACCGCTATGTGTACCTGTCGGACGTACTTCCCACAGCCTGGCAGGGGGTCGAGTACGCGGACATCCCCGAAGGGGGCACCGTGGCGGTCCTGGGGTTGGGGCCGATCGGGGAGATGGCGTGCCGGGTGGCGCTGCACCGTGGAGCGGATCGCGTCTTCGGGGTCGATCCGGTCCCGGAACGACGTGCGCGCGCGGCGGCGCGCGGCGTCGAGGTGTTCGATCTGCCGAGCGATACCGACGAGCTCGTCGAGCAGATCCGGGAGCGCACCGACGGCCGGGGTCCGGACTCGGTCATCGACGCCGTCGGTATGGAGGCTCAGGGGCACGGAACGGCGCGGCTGGCCCAGCGCGCGGTCTCCTGGATGCCCAAGGGAGCGGCGGCCAAGCTGATGGAGACGGCGGGGGTGGACCGTCTGGCGGCCTTCCAGATCGCCATCGACCTGGTCCGTCGGGGCGGGACCATCTCCCTGTCCGGCGTCTACGGGGGCATGACCGATCCGCTCCCCATGCTCACGCTCTTCGACAAACAGATCCGGCTACGGATGGGGCAGGCCAACGTCCGCCACTGGGCTCCGGACATCCTTCCGCTACTGGACGAACAGGACGTGCTGGGGGTGGAGGACTTCGCCACCCACCACCTGTCCCTGGAGGAGGCTCCGGAGGCCTACCGGAACTTCCAGGAGAAGCGGGACGGAACCTTCAAGGTGCTCTTCCGGCCCTGAGCGACCGGGCGGGAGGAGCCGATACGGAAGGAACGGAACATGACGCGGAACGTCGCCGACCATCTACTGCGCCGACTGTCCCAATGGGGCGTCACCGAGATCTTCGGCTACCCCGGGGACAGCGTCAACGGGCTGGTCGCTCAACTGGCCGAGATCGAGGACGGGCCGAGGTTCGTCCAGAGCAGGCACGAGGAGATGGCCGCCTTCGAAGCGGTCGGCAGGGCCGTGTTCGGCGACCGGCCCGGGGTGTGCATGGCCACCGGAGGTCCGGGCGCGGTCCATCTGCTCAACGGCCTCTACGATGCCAAGCTCGACCACGTGCCGGTGGTGGCGATCATCGGCCAGGCCTCCCGGAGCGCCGTCGGCGGCGCCTACCAGCAGGAGATCGACCTGCACAGTCTCTTCAAGGACGTCTCGTCGGCGTTCCTGGAGACGGTCAACGTGCCGCAGCAGCTGCCCAACGTGCTGGACCGAGCCATGCGCGCGGCCCTGTCCGAACGGGCGCCGGCCACCGTGATCATCCCCGCCGACGTGCAGGAACTCGATTACGAGCCGCCCGAGCACGCCTTCAAGCACGTGCCCTCCAGCGCCCCGGACCGGGTGGTCGGCCCCGGAAGCGTGCTGCCGCCCGAGAGCGAGCTCGACCGCGCGGCCGAGGTGATCGACGCGGGGGAGCGGGTGGCGATCCTGGTGGGGCAGGGGGCCCGAGGCGCGGCCCCCGAGGTGCTGGCCCTGGCGGACGCCACCGGGGCCGGTATCGCCAAGGCGCTCCTGGGCAAGGACGTGCTCCCCGACACCCTGTCCCAGGTGACCGGCGCGGTCGGCCTGTTGGGGACCCGGCCCTCGTGGGAGCTCATGCGCGACTGCGACACGCTCCTCATCGTGGGCTCCAACATGCCCTACACCCAGTTCCTGCCTCCGTTCGGGCGTCGCGCGGTGGAGATCGACATCGATCCGCGTCTCATCGGCATGCGCTATCCGACCGAGGTCAACCTGGTGGGAGACGCCAAGAGCACGTTGCGCGCGCTCCTGGAACGGCTGGACCCGCCCGACGACCGGCACGGCCGTCGGGAGCGGTGGCGTTCCACGATCGAACGGAACGTGCGGCGATGGAGATCGGTCCTGGACGCCCAGGCGGAGGTCTCGGCCGCCCCCGTCAACCCGATGCTCGCCGTCCGCGAGCTCTCACGGCGGTTGCCCGAGGACGCCGTGGTCACCGCGGACTCGGGTTCGGTCACCAACTGGTACGCCCGCTTCCTGGACATGGGGGAGGACAACCGGGGGTCGCTCTCGGGCACCCTGGCCACGATGGGGTGCGCGGTGCCGTACGCGATCGGAGCCAAGTTCGCGGCGCCCACCCGCCCGGTGATCGCGCTCGTGGGCGACGGCGCGATGCAGATGAACGGGCTCATGGAACTGTTGACCGCCCGCCGCTACCAGGAGCTGTGGGACGATCCGAGGCTGGTGGTGTGCGTGCTGCACAACAACGACCTCAACCAGGTCACCTGGGAGTTGCGCGCGATGGGCGGCTCTCCCAAGACGCCCTACTCGCAGGACCTGCCCGACATGTCGTACGCGGCCTTCGCCGAGTCCGTGGGGCTGGTGGGGATCACGGTGGAACGGCCCGACGAGGTCGGTCCCGCCTGGGACCGGGCGCTGGAGGCGCAGGGGCCGGTGGTCATCGACGTGCACTGTGACGGGAACGTGCCGCCGATCCCGCCCCAGGCCGAGTGGGAACAGGTCTCCGACACCGTGAAGGCGCTCCTGTCGGGAGACCCCGAGGCCAGGGGCGTGGCCGCCCGCGGGCTGGCCACCAAGCTCCAGGAGTTCCTTCCCCACGGTCGTTAGGGGATCGAACGGACACCGCCCCCGCGCCCTTCTCGAAGGACGCGGGGGCGGACCTCATCCGGAGGTGCCCGCTCCGACCGGTTCGCGGGCCTCCTCGGCCGCGCGCTCCTCCAACCGGCGCCGCTGCGGGACCACGGTGTACTTGGGATCGGCCGCCGACTGCACCCCCGCCTGGAAGATCCCCGCCCTGGTCAGGGCCGATCCCGCCACCAGCGCGGCACCGCTCAGGGCCGACACCGCGCGGCTCCGACGCCCCAGGACCGCGCCGACCGCCCCCGCCAGGGAGAGCGCCTTGGCGGCCCGGGTCAGCGCCCCGGCGCGGCCGCGCTCGTAGGGTTCGCCGGCCAAGCCCATACGGCGCTCCATGAACGTGGACGTCGCGACCTCGCCCAAGGCGCCGCAGACCGCGGCCCGACGGGCGGGGCCGCTCTGTTCGATCGGGGCGGCCACCAGCCCCATACCGCCGGCGGCGGCCGCCGCCGAGGAGGCGAACACGAAGGGCATCTGCCGATACCCCTCGTGCCAGGCGGGCACCGCGGTGTCGCAGATGAGCGGCGCCGTGTAGGTGGCCACCAGAGGACCGGTCAGACCGGCGCCGATCGTGGCGGCACTCCCCAGCCGGGGGAACCATCCGGTGGCCTCGGTCACCGCCGCGGCTCCGGCCAGGGGGCCGTAGCACATCAGGATCCACGTGCCCATGCTCATCGGCGAGGTCGGTTTGAACACCCGCAGCATGTTGAGGAACCGTTCGGGACGTCCCAGGTCGTGGATGAGCGCCGCAGTCGACCCGGAGATCGCGGCCAGCGCGGTGTACTTGAGCGGACGCGCCAGGGCCGGGCGGCCCGTGAGCTGCGCCCCCGCCGCCAGCACGGACGAGGCCCCGGCCAGACCGCCCAGGAACAGGTAGCCGCCGATGTCGCGGGCCTCCCACACGATCTGGTTGAGCACCGGACGGCCGTGATAGGAGCGGAACTCCGCGTCGGGTACGCGGGTCTCCTCGCCCCGACGCCGTCGCCCCCGACGGCCGCCGCGCCGTCCTTCGGGGAGCGCGTCGACGGATCCGGTGATCGCCTCGTGCCCCGCCTCGCCCGCGCCCTCGCCGGTACGGTCCGGATTGCTCATGAACGCCTCCCCGCGAACGCGACGGCCGCGCCCGCCAACAGCACCGCCGCGGCCGCGCCGGCGTGCCGCCACATCGACGGCAGGTCCCTCGTGGTCACCACCGGGTCCGGCGGCAGACCGTACACCTCGGGCTCGTCCAGGAGCAGGAAGAACGCCCCCGCGCCGCCCACGCCGTCCTCGGGATCCTCCCCGTACAGCCGGGCCGAGGACACTCCCGCCTCGTGTAGGTCCTCCACACGGCGCTTCGCCCGCTCGCGCAACTCGTCCACGTCGCCGAACTGGATGGAGTCGGTGGGGCAGGCCTTGGCACAGGCCGGTTCGAGGCCGTCGCCGATCCGGTCGTAGCACAGGGTGCACTTCCAGGCCCGCCCGTCGACCTCGCGGCGGTCGATCACCCCGTAAGGGCAGGCCGGAACGCAGTAGCCGCACCCGTTGCAGATGTCGTCCTGCACCACCACGGTGTCGAACTCGGTCCGAAAGAGCGCGCCGGTGGGGCATACGTCCAGACAGGCGGCGTGCGTGCAGTGCTTGCACACGTCCGAGGACATCAACCAGCGGAAGTCGCCCTGCCCGCCGCCCTCGCCCGCCCCCGGCGGCTCGAAGGCCGGCATGCCCAGGTCCACCGGGCCGGCCGTGCCCTCGGGTCGCCCCACCCCGGAGTCCTGATGCCCCAACGGGGCGCGCTGCTCGATGAAGGCCACGTGACGCCAGGTGTCGGCGCTCAGGCGCCCACTGTTGTCGAAGGAGGAGGCCAGGAAGTCGAGCCCGTCCTCGGGCACGGAGTTCCACTCCTTGCAGGCCACCTCGCAGGCCTTGCAGCCGATGCACACGCTGGTGTCGGTGAAGAACCCCTTGCGCGGCGGCCGTTCGTCCGTCGTCATCGCTCAGCCCTCCGTTCCGGTCCGCTCGGTGACCCCGGCCCTGCGCCGGTACTCCTCGACCAGAGCGACCCGATCCGGGCCCCTCGGTCGTCGTCCGGGCCGGATGTCGGCGGTCAGTGCCTTGACCTCCTGGATGTGCACGTTCGGGTCCAGCGCGATGGACATCAGCTCGTTGGCGGCGTCACCGGTCGAGTAGCCGTTGGGCCCCCAGTGGTAGGGCATGCCGATCTGGTGCACGGTCCTGCCCTGGATGCGCAGCGGCCGCATGCGGTCGGTGACCAGGACCCGGGCCTCGATGGCGTTGCGCGCCGTGACGATGGTGGCCCACCCTCCGTGCTCTAGCTCCCGCTCCTCGGCCAGCTCCGGGCCGACCTCGCAGAAGAACTCCGGCTGGAGTTCGGCCAGGTACGGGGTCCAACGGCTCATACCGCCCGCGGTGAAGTGCTCGGTCAACCGGTAGGTGGTCACCACGTACGGGTACACCAGCGCCCCGGGCGTGTTCGGCGCAGGGTGGTAGCGGTTGAGCTCGTGCGGGTAGAGCAGTCTGGTGGGGTTGCTCCTGCGCCCGTACAGCGGGTTGTCGAACGGTGTGTCCTGCGGCTCGTAGTGCGTGGGCATCGGACCGTCGTTGAGCCCGGCCGGGGCGAACAGCCACCCCTTGCCGTCGGCCTGCATGATGAACGGGTCCACCCCACTGAGCGCCTCCACGCCCCGGGCCTCCTCGGAGGGCCGGTGGCCGGGTGCCTTGTCCGGTTCGAAGTCGGCCACGTCGTAGCCGGTCCAGCGTCCGCTGTCCTCGTCCCACCAGATCAGCGCCTTGCGGTCGCTCCAGGGTCGTCCCTCGGGATCGGCGGAGGCCCGGTTGTACAGGATCCGGCGGTTGTCCGGCCAGGACCAGGCCCACTCGGCGGCGATCCAGTCCTGTTCGTTCCCGGGTCTCTTGCGCGCGGCCTGGTTGACCCCGTCCCGGAAGACCCCGCAGTAGATCCAGCAGCCGCAGCTCGTGGAGCCGTCGTCCTTCAACCGGGTGTAGCCGCTCAGCGGGCGCCCGTCGGCGTCGTGGCCGTTGATCTCGCGCAGGATCGCCTCGGCGCTGGGCTCGTCGCCCTCCTCCAAGGGATAGTCCCAGGTCAGATCGAGGACCGGCCGGTCCTTGGGGTCCTCGGAGTCGGCCAGCCGGCCACGGATCAGCAGCCCCAGGTGGTACATGAACCACAGGTCACTGCGCCGGTCCCCGGAGGGGAGCACCGCGCGGTCGTGCCACTGGAGCGTGCGGTTGGTGTTGGTGAAGGTGCCGGACTTCTCGGTGTGCGCGGCGGCCGGAAAGAAGAACACCTCCGTTCCGATGTCCTCGGTGCGCATCTCCCCGGACTCGATCTCCGGTCCGTCCTTCCACCAGGTGGCGCTCTCGATGAGGGAGAAGTCGCGTACCACCAGCCAGTCCAGGTTCGCCATCCCGAAGCGCTGGGCCCGACTGTTGGCCGAACCCACGGCGGGGTTCTCCCCCATGAGGAAGTACCCCTTGCAGGCGCCCTCGATCTGCGCCATGACGGTGTCGTAGGTGCTGTGGGAGCCGGTCAGCCGGGGCAGGTGGCCGAAACAGAAGTCGTTCTCGGCGGTGGCGTGCTCGCCCCACCAGGCCTTGAGCAGACTGACGGTGTAGGACTTCATGCCCGCCCAGAAACCCTTGTGCGGGTAGCCGGCCGCGCTGATGTAGTCGTCGAGGGTCTCCTCCTCGTAGGCGTGCGGCATGGGCAGATAGCCGGGCAACAGGTCGAACAGGGTCGGCACGTCGCTGGAACCCTGGATGCTGGCATGGCCGCGCAGGGCCTGGATCCCGCCTCCGGGCCTGCCGATGTTGCCCAGAAGCAGTTGGAGGATGGAGGCGGTGCGGATGTACTGGGAGCCGACGGTGTGCTGGGTCCAGCCCACCGCGTAGCAGAAGGCGCTGGTGCGGTCGGGGCCGGAGTTCTCCGTGAGGTGCTCGCACACCCGCAGGAACACGTCCCGGGGGATGCCGCACACCTCCTCCACCATCTCCGGGGTGTAGCGGGAGTAGTGGCGTTTGAGGATCTGGAAGACGCAGCGCGGGTCGGTGAGGGTACGGTCCTGGCGGGCCCCCTCGTGCAGGACGGCCCCGCCGGATCCGTGCTGTTCGGGCCGGCCCGCGTGGCCGACGGCGGGTTCGTCCCCCTCCCAGACGTGATGGGAGCGGTCGCCGGCCGCGGCCGCCACCCGCACGTTCTCGTACCCCCAGGAGGAGACGTCGTAGGAGCGGTCCTTCTCGGAGAATCCGGAGAAGACCCCGTCCAGGTCCTCGGTGTCCCGGAAGTCCTCCTCGATGATGGTCGCCGCGTTGGTGTACTCCAGCACGTAGTCGTGGAAGTACTTCTCCTCGGTGAGGACGTGGTTGATGATCGCGCCGAGGAAGGCGATGTCGGTACCGGCCCGAATGGGCACGTGCAGGTCGGCCAGGGCGCTGGTACGGCTGAAGCGCGGGTCGACGTGGATGACCACCGCCCCGCGCGCCTTGGCCTCCATCACCCACTGGAACCCCACCGGGTGCGCCTCGGCGAAGTTGGAGCCCTCGATCACGATGCAGTCGGAGTTCTGGAGATCCTGGAGGAACATGGTCGCCCCGCCCCGACCGAAGGAGGTCCCCAGGCCCGCCACCGTGGAGCTGTGGCACACCCGCGCCTGGTTCTCCACCTGGACCACGCCCAGGGCGGTGAGGAGCTTCTTGATGAGGTAGTTCTCCTCGTTGTCGAGGGTCGCGCCGCCCAGGGAGGCCAGGCCGAGGGTGCGGGCCACACGCCGACCGGCGTACTCCTCCTCCCAGGTCTCCTCGCGGGTGCGCAGGACCCGGTCGGCCACCATGTCCATGGCGGTCTCCAGGTCCAGTTCCTCCCAGTCGGTGCCGTGGGGCGGGCGGTACAGGACCCGGTCCCGGCGGGCCGGGCCCGTGGTCAGCTGGAGGCTCGCCGACCCCTTGGGGCACAGCCGACCCCGACTGATGGGGGAGTCGGGGTCCCCCTCGATCTGGATCACCTTCTCGTCGCGGACGTAGACGTTCTGCCCGCAGCCCACCGCGCAGTAGGGACAGACCGACTTCACCACCCGGTCGGCGTCCGCGATACGAGGGCGTTTTCGTTCGGTCTCCTCCGACCTGACGGCCGCCCCCCGGCCCGTTCTGTCCTCACCGGTGGCCTGACGCAACACCGGCCACGAAGCGAGCCACGTCCACACACTCATGGAACACCCCCCGGACCCGCGCGGGCCCTCGATGTGTTCGCACCCCGATCGGATCAGGGCACGGATCTCCACCGTGCGTCAGAAAGGGGAGCTTTGCACGGGAAAACGCCGAGCGGCGGTCGGCCGATCCTCGTGGATCGTCCCGACCGCCGCTCGTTCGGCGTGCCGTGCCCCCGCTCAGGGGAGGGGGAGGTCAGCGGTAGTAGGCGGGGCGGCTCCGGCTCCGACTGCGGCCGATGAGGAACCACAGGAGCGCGCCGATCACCGGTGCGAGGATGACCAGGATCAGCCAGACGATCTTCATGCCCCCGTCCAGCTGAGAGAAGAGGATGCTGAAGACCGCGGCGACGACCAGTCCGACCACCGCGAGGAAGCCCAGGACCACCAGAGCGCCCAGCACGATGGCGATCAGGGTCTCGTCGGTGGCGCCGCTCAGCATGTTCACGACCGTCGTCATGTTCGGGGTCCTTCTCCGTTCGATCGGCGGTCCGTATCTCGGCCGCCGGGTACGTGGACCACGTTAGGTTCGCGTCACCCTCCGCCACATCCGCCTGCGGGACCCCATGCGCGCACTCCTTCGAAGGCGGCCGGGCGGGCGGGCGCGTCTCCATGGTCGAGGGGAGGGGCCGACTTTCGTCGATGCCCTTCGGCTGAGCTGGGAGAACGCTCCAGGTCGCGGGAGGTGGGGTCGGGTCGTCCGAATGGACGACCCCCTGGGCCGAAGGCGGATTCTAGGAGTCGTCGCAACACGTGAGGTCAGTTGCTCGCCGAGAGCAGCTTAGCCAGACGCTCGGCTGGGGTTTCCCAGCCGAGCGTTTTGCGTGGGCGGGAGTTGAGCTCGGCGGCCACCGCGTCCAGGTCCTCGCGGGAGTGGGCCGCCAGGTCCGTGCCCTTGGGGAAGTACTGGCGCAGCAGGCCGTTGGTGTTCTCGTTGGAGCCACGCTGCCAAGGGCTGGCCGGGTCGCAGAAATAGACCGGGATGTCGGTCGCGGTGGTGAACTCCGCGTGGCGGGCCATCTCCGAGCCCTGGTCCCAGGTCAGCGACCTGCGCAACTGAGCGGGCAGGTCGCTCACGACCTGGACCAGAGCGTCGCGGAACTGCTCGGGATGATAGCCCCGGGGCAGGTGGACCAGGGTGACGAACCTGGTGGAGCGCTCCACCAGGGTGCCGATCGCGGACTTGTGGGCCTTGCCGATGATCAGGTCCCCTTCCCAATGGCCGGGCACCGCCCGGTCGGCGGCCTCGGGCGGGCGCTCGCTGATCATCACCATCGGTGCGGTGAACCTCTTCTGGCGCCGGGTGGACTGGCGTTGGGGCCGGCGCATCGTGCGTCCGGTGCGCAGCAGCTTGGCCAGGTCGCGGCGCAGTTGGCCGCGGCCCTGGATGTAGAGGGC
>NZ_BAZE01000017.1:0-91157 GCF_000710955.1 Nocardiopsis alba | reverse complement strand
GCTGTGCGCGTTGGAGACTTGAGAAGGGCTGTCCCTAGTACGAGAGGACCGGGACGGACGAACCTCTGGTGTGCCAGTTGTCCTGCCAAGGGCATGGCTGGTTGGCTACGTTCGGGAGGGATAACCGCTGAAAGCATCTAAGCGGGAAGCCTGCTTCGAGATGAGGTCTCCTGCCTCCTTGAGAGGGTAAGGCTCCCTGTAGACGACGGGGTTGATAGGCCGGGTGTGGAAGCCTTGTGAGGGGTGGAGCTGACCGGTACTAATAGGCCGAGGGCTTGTCCGCTGCAGATAATTGGATGTTCGCGCACATTTTTCACGGATTTTTCCCGTGTCCTGGTTGCCTGGTGGGTGGTCTGGGGTGTGGGGGTTGGTTTCCGTGGTGGTTATTGCTGGAGGGTCACACCCGGTCTCATTCCGAACCCGGTCGTTAAGTCTCTTTGCGCTGATGGTACTGCCCTGTGGTGGGGTGGGAGAGTAGGTCGCTGCCACGGTTTTTCTTGGAGGAAGGGGCGCCCCTGTTGTGGGGGTGTCCCTTTCTTTTTTGTGTGTTGGGGGGTGCCTTGGGGTGCCCCCCTTTTTTTGTGCCCGAAAACGGGAGCGGGGGTGGAGGGGCGCGGGTTCTCCGGGCTTCGAGTCTCAGGAGGGGTCCGTACCGCACCGCGGGGAAGGTCGTCACGACTCGGGGGGAGCAGGGGCGGACCGCGGAGGAGTGAGGCGACGGCACCGAGAACACCGGGGCCGCCCGGCCGGAGAACGTCTCGATGAGGGTGGACCCTCGCCGGGCGCCGGCTCCTCCAGGAGGAGGGCATGAGGGGAGAGGGGCCGGGGTGTCCGGGGGGCGGTTCAGGGAAAGGGCGGTCCGTGTTCGGCGCATCATCGAGGGACGGGCGGGGCTTCCTCGCCCGTCCGTCCTGGGAAGAGTCTCCGGACGACCCGCGCTCGAGAGGCGCTACTGGTCGTCGTCGACCTCCGGAGCGTCGATGAGCTGCCGCAGCAGCGCAACGAAATCCTCTTCGCTCATCGTCGACCAGTCCACGTGCTCGTTCATGTTGAGCGGTCTCCCCAAACTCGCGAGCGCTAAGCCTCGATGGCTCTGATCGCTCGGCGAAGTCCGGGTGAACTCGCTATCGTCGCAGGTGGAGACGGTGGCCGGAAGAGGCCGGCCGTTTCGTGTGTTCAGACGCGCTGCTGGAGGGCTCCTCGGCATTCGGGGCAACGGCAGCGCTTGTTGTACCCGGTCACGGTCCCGTGCGGCAGGGAGGGGTCCCTCTGCTCGGTGAGGGTGGCGTCCAACTGGTCGCCGAAGGCGGTGAGGATACGGGCGGTCGCGAACACCTGTTTCGGGTTGATACCGAGTTCCTCGGCCGCGTCGTCGATGTGCTTACCCATGCGGAGTTTCGCGATCAGCCGTGAGCGGGTGCTCGGCGGCATGTCGGCCTCCGCGTTAGCGATCAGCTGCTCGGCGTCGTCAAGCGGGTAGCTCATGGATTTCCTCACGTGTGCGGGTACGCCCGCCGAAACGGGCACCTCAAGCATCGTACGTGCCCCACGGAGTATCCCGGGATGGTCGTTCCGGGTGATGTCCGAGAAGTCGAGAAGGACGAATGAGCCCGTGAGCGGGCCATGTGACTCCTCTGTACGTCACTTCCTTCACACATCGTAACAAGAGGAGTAATTCCGGCGCTATGTGTCGAAGTTCCTCCTTCTTCGCGAACGAAACGACCGCTGTTTTCTAGAGACGCATTGCTAGATCCTAGAGAGCGTGTTTTTCTGGTGGGACACCCCCCCCGACACTCGGCCATTGGATCAGTGTTATGACCAGTCCCACGGTCCGCCGACGGCGCCTGTCCGCCGAACTCCGCCGCCGCCGTGTGCAGGCCGGCCTGACCCTCAACGACGTGGCCGAGGAACTCGAATGGTCCCCGGCCAAACTGGGCCATATAGAGACGGGCATCCGTAAGTGGCCCTCCGTTATGGAGATCTCCGCCCTGCTGAGGTTGTACGGGGTCACAGGGGGCCAAAGGGAGGCCGTCCTGACCCTGGTGCGCGAATCCCGCCTGCGGCCCTGGTGGACCGAGTACGAGGACGTCCTGTCCTCCGCCTACGTGGGGAACGAGGCCGGTGCCGTGGCCCTGTGGACCTACGGGGGGATCCTCGTCCCCGACCTGCTCCAGGTGCCCGACTACACGGCCGTGGTGGCCCGGGCCCTGGGGCACGACGACCGCGGAGTGGAGAGGATGGTCGCCGCGCACCTCAAGCGTCAGGAGATCCTGGAGTCGAGCTCCTCGGTGGTCTATGACGCTGTCGTCGAGGAGGACGCGCTTCAGCGGGTCCACGGGGATCGCTCCGTGTTCCGTGCGCAGACCCGGCGGATCGTCGAACTCGCGTCCGGTTCCGAGCGCGTCACGGTACGGATCGTGCCGACATCGGCGGGTCCTCACACCGGTTCGGCCGGACCCTTCTCCATCATGGAGTTCGAGGAGGACGAGGCGGACCTCGCCTACGTGGAGGCCCCTCATGGGGGGACGGTCGTGGAGTCGGAGGAGGGGGTCCGCGCCTGCCGGAGGGTCTGGGAGGGGTTGTGCCGGAGCGCGGCCTCCCCCGAGGTGACGGTGGGGATCCTGCGTCGTATGGCGCTGCTCACCTGAGGGTTCGACCTGCCCTTGGAAGGCCTGAAACCGCTGTCCGGGAGGGGACGTGGCCGGTGAAGGAGGGGTCTTCGTGGGAAAGCCGGGGCGAATCGGTCCACCATGGCAGGGAACGCCCGCCACGACTTGCTAGTCTGCTAGGTGACAACCTCATAAAGTTGCCCTCGGTGCCCCGTCGCGGTGACGGGTGCCCGTGTGTACGACCGGTTTTCAACAGAGAAAGGGTCCGGACAGTGAAGAAGATCATCGTTCTGGCGCTGGTGGCCCTCGGGGCTTTCGCCGTCTACCGCAAGATCCAGGCGGACCGCGCCGAGCTCGACCTGTGGACGGAAGCCACCGCGGCCAGCGAGAGCTGATCGCGGACCCGACTGGCCGCCCGACAGGGGGCCGGTGGGTTTCCAAGGCGGGTCGACGGCGCACACCCGGTGTGTCGCCCAGGGTCCGCGAGTGACACGAAGACGTGGGTGGGCCGACGAACCCGTGGTGCGACCCACGGCTTTGTGCTGTGTCCGGCCCCCTGTCCAGTGTGCCGGACCACCCTCCGATGCGGGTATGCTCTGCATGGTGACCGGGCCTGGACCCGGATCCGAGAAACGGGGCCATAGCTCAGCTGGCAGAGCGCCGGTTTTGCATACCGGAGGTCAGGGGTTCGACTCCCCTTGGCTCCACCACAGAAGAAGACTGCTTCGAGCGTACGTGACGGGGATCTCCGATTCGGGATCCCCGTCACCTCGTTCCCGAGGGCCGGCGATCACCTGATCGCCGGCCCTCGGTCATCCGGTACGGACGACCGTGATGTGTCGTTCCCCGCCGGGGATCTCGATCTCGTCGACGACGGCGATGGCGAGGTCGCCGGAGGTGATCCGGGAGACGCCGGTGACCGTGTGGCCCCGATCCAGGGCCTCCTCCACGATCGCGGTTCCGGCCATGCCGGTGGCTCCGAAGACGGAGATCCTCATGAGGTGGGGGCCTTTCGTCGAGTGGTACGAGGGGTGATCTGGCCGGCGAGCATCGCGGCCAGGGCCAGGACGAACCCGGCGATCTGGAGAAGGGTGAGGCTCTCGTCCAGGAGGAGTGCTCCGAGAGCGGCGGCCACGAGGGGTGAGAGCAGACCGAGCAGGGCGGTGGCGGTCACCGGCAGACGGCGGATCCCCCCGAACCACAGGGTGTAGGCCATGAGCCCACCGATGAGTCCGAGCCACAGGTAGCCGGCGAGGGCCGGGGCGTCGACATGGACGGGGACGCCTTCGATGAGCAGGGTGGGGACGAGGAGCACGAGGCCTCCGGCGGTGAGCTGCCACCCCGCCAGGGTGAGGTCGTCGACGCCTTCGGGGCGTCCCCAGCGTTTGGTCAGGACGACGCCCGTGCCCATGGAGGCGGCCCCCGTGAGACCGGCGAGGACACCGACGGGGTCGAGGGTCGCCTCGGGGCCCAGGACCACCATTCCGATACCGGCCAGGCCGACGACGCCCCAAACGACCCGCCAGGCCGACCACCGTTCGTTCAGGAGCGCGACGACGAGGAAGGCCACGATGATCGGCTGGGTGGCGCCCAGGGTGGCCGCCACGCCCCCGGGGAGACGCTCGGCGGTCAGGAACAGCAGGGGGAAGAAGGCGCCGATGTTGAGGGTGCCCAGGACCGCGGCCTTCCACCACCAGTCTCCGCGCGGGGGTCTTCGAACGATCGCCAGGGCCAGGAGGCCCGCGGGCAGTGCCCGCATGAGGGCCGCGAACAGCGGGTGGCCGAGGGGGAGGAACTCGGTCGTCACGATGTAGGTCGTGCCCCACACGGCCGGGGCGAGGGCGGTCAGCGCGGTCAGGCCGACTCTGCCCCCGACGCCCGTTTCGGGGGCTTCGGGAGTCGTCATCACGCACTCATCGTGCGGTCGGAGGTATCGATGAGTCCAACACATGCTTGTCATCGCATCGATCTCATATCAAGATCGATCTATGGAGCTGCAACAACTTCGCTATGTCATCGCCGTGGCCGAGGAGGCCAACTTCACCCGGGCCGCGGCGCGGTGTTTCGTGGTCCAGTCGGCGCTGAGCCACCGGATCAAGACGCTGGAGCGGGAGTTGGGCTTCGACCTGTTCGCCCGGACCAGCAGGAGGGTGGAGCTCACCGCGGCGGGGGAGGCCTTCCTGCCGGAGGCGAGGGCCGCCCTGGAGGCGGCCGAGCGCGCGGTCGCCGACGCCTCGGAGGCGGTGGGGCGGGTGAGGGGTCGGTTGAACGTGGGGGTCATACCGACGGTCACCGCCGTCGACGTGCCCGCCGTCCTCGGCCTGTTCCACCGGGCGCATCCGGAGGTCCGGGTCACCCTGCGGATGGGCGGTAGCGACGCGCTGGTGGAGGAGATCGTTCGAGGGGACGTCGACGTGGCCTTCCTCGGGCTTCCCGAGTCCCTCGAACCGCGCGGGGTCGCCTGGCGTCATCTGGGATCCGACCACCTCGTCGCCGTTCTGGCCGCGGAGCACCCCCTGGCCGAGCGTGCCGAGCTGAGGTTGACGGATCTGGAGGGGGAGACCTTCGCCGACTTCACCGCGGGGACTCCGGGGAGGGCCCAGAGCGATCTGGCCTTCGACGGCGCGGGTGTGCGGCGCGATGTGGCCTTCGAGTCGATGTCCGCCGACCTCATCGTCGATCTGGTCCGTCAGAACCTCGCCGTCACGCTTCTGGCGTCCCGTTACGCCCCTCGTGAGCGCGGGCTCGTCGTCCTTCCCGTGGTCGACGGGCCCTCCCGTGCCGAATATCTGTCCTGGAGCGATTTCAATCCGGGCCCCGCCGCACGCGCCTTCCTCGAACTGGTGGACGAGGCCCCTTCCGCATAGGGGCGGGGCGGTCGGCACGCTCCGATCCGAGAAAGCGCGTGTACGGCTTCGGGTGCCCCCATGGGCGGCCTCCTGTCTCCCGAGGTCGGAGCGGCGCTCTCGGGAGCTCTCAGAGGCCTTTCCCCGGCTGCGGTGGAGTCCGGGCCGAGTGATGAACGGATGTGGTGAAGCGGCCTTACATAAAGGTCCGCTTAAAACCCGGGAACGGGTCCTTCCGTCGGCTGAATAGGACTCTTCCCGTCTTCTGTGGACTATTTGTCGTGGTTACTAAACAGTAGTTCCAGGGGGGGTGGAGAGGGGGTGGGAAAAGGTGGGGGAGGGGGTTGCTCTAGGTGGCCGTGGAGGAGGGTCGCATAGCCCGATCGGGTGGGTTCACGGGAGGGCCGTCCGGTTCGACCAGGCCTGTCCGGACAGGCGGTCCGGGTCATCGGTGTTCCTGAAAGCGCAGGTCATTCAGGGGTTGTGCGTCTGGTTCGCGAGAGTTTCCGGTTTCTCTTCACTTGGTGCGCTCCTACCATATCCAGTGACTCTCCGTGTGTGTATGATGACACTTCCTGAGGAGGCAATGGTCCTACTGGGCCATATGAGAAATAGGCCTCTTGGGGCCTGTTGGTGAACTGGGACGATCCGTAGTTTCGACACCAACGACAACGAGGAACACAGCGCGCCGAAACGAACGACCCCCGAAGACGAGCCGAGCGGCCCCCGTTCGGCTTCGTGCATCGTCCTCGTGGCGGCCCGTTGGTCCCTCGTCCGCCGACAGCCGGTCGGCGGGTTCCGATCACCACACATGCTGATCTTGGGAGTGGGGCAACATGTGGAATGAGAAGATGGCGGCTCGTGCCAAATGCCGCGAGATCGACCCCGACGCACTGTTCGTGCAGGGAGCCGCGCAGAACCGCGCCAAGCTCATCTGCCGAGGATGCCCGGTCCGGACCCAGTGCCTGGCGGAGGCCCTGGACAGTCGGATCGAATTCGGCGTATGGGGCGGTATGACCGAACGTGAGCGTCGTGCTCTGCTGCGTAGGCGCAAGGACGTCACCAGCTGGTACGACCTCCTGACCAGTGCCGAGAAGCGTTACGAGGAGGAGAGGTCCCAGGAGGAGCCGGTGCGCAACGCTCCGGTCGTCGTCGCCGGGCACTGACCCGGGACGTCGAGGAGGGGAGCCTCGACGTCGATCGTGACGGGGATGTTCGCGTGAGGCCGTGGGGACGGCCGGGCGCGGGTTTCGAAGGGGAACGTTCCGACCTGGGACGGATCGACCCGGCCCTACGGGCCGAAGGTCGATGCCGCCTCCTCCTTTCGAAGGAGGGGCGGATCAGGGGAGGATCAGGGACGTCCCTCATGTACGCACTCGGCTCCATGCAGCATCATGGAGGAGGGCGCGACATTCTCGTACGGTCGAGCCCCACGCGGCTTTCGGGAGTGGGGATGACAGAGCAGAGTTCGCGGGACCCTCGGCCACGTCCGTGGAGTCCCGACGGTCCGCGACCACAGGTCCGGCTCACCCACCAGGATCGGGACGCCGTGGCCGAGGTCCTCCGAGAGGCCTATTCGAAGGGCCAATTGGAGGAGGACGAGTTCGACGAACGGCTCGACCGGGCCATGCGCGCCAAGGTCGCCTCGGATCTGGCTCCGCTCACGGAGGACCTCGGGGTCCGGCCCTTCACGGAGGGCGGGGCCCCGGGGCGACCCGGGGGCGAGGGCTTCGGCTCCAAGGGAGGCCGACGGCGTCCCGCCGCCGACCTTCGAGGGATGAGGACGGACAACCCCCTGGAGAAGGTCGGCTCGGGCCTGAGTCACGCGTCCGCGTACTTCTTCCCCCTGCTCGGTCCGCTCCTGATCCTGTTGATCAGTTCGGACAGCACGCCCTTCATGCGCAAGCACGCGTTGGAGGCCCTGAACTTCCAGCTCTTCTGGATCATCGCCATGGCGGTCAGCGCGGTGCTGTCCATCCTGGTCCTGCCGATCCTGATCCTGGTGGCCGTGGCGCTCGGAGGGCTCGTCCTTCCGGTCATCGCCGCCGCGACCAACATCATGGGGAACGGCTGGCGCTACCCCTTCACCTATCGGCTCATCAAGGGCGACGACGACTGACCCTCGTGTCCGGACCCCGGGTTCTCCCCGCGGCCCGGACACGAGGGTCGGGTTCGCGCTCTTACTCGCCGGACCTGCCGTTGGAGGAGGATCGGATCTTCTCCTTGGCCTTGGCCTTGGTCTCCTCGGCCTTGTCGGCCGCGTCCTCCGCGACGTCGGCCGCCTTCTCCTCCAGGTTCTCGCGGGTCTCACGGACCTGCTCACGGGCCTGGTCCAGGTGCTCCTGCCACTCGGCGTCCTGGGAGGCCTGACGCAGGCGGATGAGCGAGTACACGAGCACGCCGCCGACCAGGGCGGCGCCGCCGATCACGAGACCTCGGGGGATCCTCCGGCCACCGGCGCGGAGTCCGCGCAGACTACGGCGGCCCGGCTTCGGGTCGATCCGCTGGGCGGCGACGGTCAGCAGACCGGCCACCCGAGGGGCGACGGTGTCCTCGACGCGCTGAGCGGCGGTCTCCAGGCGGGGTGCGGTCCAGCCGCGGGCCTGGAGGAGCTTCACGGCCGCCTGGTCCCGTGCCTGATCGGCGTAGGGGCCGAGTCGGTCGGCCTGTTCCCGGGCCAGTTCCTGTAGGCGGGCGAGGGCGTCCTCGGCGTCCTTGCGTGCCTTGCGACGCTTGGCAGTGATAGGCACGTCGTCAGCTCCTTCGATCGTTCTCACCGGTTCGTACGGTCACTTCACCCGGCGGCCGACACGTTCCGGCCGCCTGAATGGTGCCGCCGGTCGTCCTTCCCTGTTATCCGGGTGTTATCTCAACATACGTCCTCTGCGTCTGTGATCTACGTTTCGACACCGTCCACGGTCGTCGGGCTTCCGGTGAAGCGCGCCGGTGGGCCGGGTAACGTGAGCACGTAATCTCACTCGAGCGAAAGGCACTGAGGTGTCGGACTCCACGGGTCAGCCCACCGCGCGGCTGAACACCTCCAAGGGAACCATCGTCGTCAAGCTGTTCGAGGAGCAGGCGCCGGAGACGGTCGCCAACTTCATCGGCCTGGCCGACGGTTCCAAGCAGTGGATGGACCCCACGACGGGCAAGCCGTCGAACAACAGCCTTTACGAGGGCACGATCTTCCACCGGGTCATCGACGGGTTCATGATCCAGGGCGGCGACCCGCTGGGCAATGGCCGCGGCGGCCCCGGCTACCAGTTCAAGGACGAGATCGACCCGAGCCTGCGCTTCGACCGTCCGTTCCTGCTGGCTATGGCCAACGCCGGTCCGGGCACCAACGGCTCCCAGTTCTTCATCACCGTCACCGAGCCGCACTGGCTCAACGGCCGCCACACCATCTTCGGTGAGGTCGTCGAGGGCGCCGACGTCGTGACCGCCATCAGCAAGGTCGAGACCGGCGCTCAGGACCGTCCGAACGAGGACGTCGTGATCAACAGCATCGAGATCACCCGATAACACGGGTATCGAGGTCAGACCCAGAGGAGTGACCAGCCGACCATGACCGCACCTCCCCCTTCCCCCGGGGCCTCGTCCGGCCAGGGAACGCCGCGTACCTGCTACCGGCACACCGACCGAGAGACCGGGGTCGGCTGCACGCGGTGCGGGAGGCCGATCTGCCCCGACTGCATGGTCGAGGCGGCCGTCGGCTTCCAGTGCCCGGCCTGTGTGGCCGAGGGGAACCGCAGGGTGCGGTCGGCGCGGACCACCTTCGGGGGCAAGGTCGTCGACAAGCCCTACGTGACCTGGTCGATCCTGGTCATGATGGTGGTGGGCTTCGTCCTCCAGCTGGGCACCTCCGTCCCGCTCGGCCAGGCCCTGAGCACACCTCTGGTCCAGCACTTCAGCATGTGGGGCCAGGGCGTCGTGTGGCACGGCGAGTGGTACCGGCTCATCACCGCGGCCTTCCTGCACGGGGGCGTCCTCCACCTGCTGTTCAACGGCTACGCGATGTACGCCCTCGGTCCGCAGTTGGAACGTTGGTTGGGGCACGGGCGTTTCCTGGCCCTGTGGGTCCTGGGCGCCCTGTCCGGTTCGGTGCTGAGCCTGATCGCCACGCCGAACCAGCCGTCCGTGGGCGCCTCCGGCGCGATCTTCGCCCTCTTCGGCGCGGTGTTCGTGATCGGTCGGCGTCTGCGGTTGGACATCCGGATGCTCCTGGTCCTGCTGGCGCTCAACCTCGGTATCACCTTCCTGGTCCCGGGGATCTCCTGGACCGCCCATATCGGTGGTCTGGTCGGAGGGCTGCTGATCGGGGCGGTCCTGGCCTATCTGCCGTCGAGTTCGGTCAAGGAGGGACGGCGCACCCTGGTGCACACGCTCCTCCTGGCGGCCTTCGGTGTTCTCCTGTTCACCCTGGTCGTTCTGGCCCCGAGACTGTGGATCCTGATCTACGGCTGACGTCCGGAAACGCGAAAGGCCCTCGGAGAACGTTCCGGGGGCCTTTCGTCCACATCCATGGCGGGCATGGTGCGACACGCAGAGTAGAGCTACCCACAACCTGTGGATAACTCTGTGGAAAACCTGATCAAGGCGGCTCGAACGGCCGAGTGGGGCGTCGGCGCCGTTATCGGGCCCGGGGGTGAACGGGGGACATCACGCCCACGGGAGGACCGGGGTCAGTGCCAGCGCGTCGACAGAATGACGGCGATGATGATGCCACTGAAGCCGATCAGCAGGTTCCAGTTGTGCCAGTCCTGCATGTACGGGACCGAGGCGCCGGCGAGGTAGTACACGCCGATCCAGAGGATGCCCAGGATGAAGAAGCCCAGCATCGTCGGCACCAGCCAGCGTGGGCTGACCTTCGGCTGCTCTTTGGAAGGAGGCGGCGTGTAGACGGCCTTCTTCTTGCGATCGTTGCGGGACTTGGGCACGGTCGCTGCTCCAGGATGTGGGGCGGTTCGGAATCACCACAGTGTACGCCCCGGGCGCCCCGGGCGTCACCGCCGGCAGGTCCCGAAACCCCAACGGTCCCACCCGGAACGTGAGAGGGGGCCGTGCCCCTTCGGACACGGCCCCCTCTCACACTGCTCCGGGTCTCATCGACGGCCGAGGACGAACCCGTTCTCCTCCGGCTGATCGGTCTCCCAGGGCGGAGGCGGGAACTCGATCGGCGGACTGTCCGTCTCGCTGGGCTCGTCCGGCTCGTCGGGCTCGGTCGGCTCCTCCTCGGCGGGGGCGACGGCGATCGTCACCGTCACGGTGGTGCCCACGTCCACGCTCTGCTGGGCGGCGTGGGACTGGTTGACGACGGTGTCCTCCGGGGCGTCCGCGGTCTCCTGCTCCTGGAAGTCCGCGACCAGGTTCGCCTGGTCCAGGGCGTTCTGCGCCTGCTCCCGGGTCATCCCCTGAAGGTCCGGCACGCTCGTCTGGTCGGGGCCGGAGGAGATGTGCAGGGTGATCTCCGTGTCCGGGGAGACCTCGTTGCCCGCCGGGGGGTCCGTACCGATCGCGCTGCCCTGGGCGATGGTGTCGTCGGCCCGGGAATCGGTGGTGACGTTCTCGAAGCCCTGATCGCTCAGAGTGGACCGGGCCTCCGACTCGGTCTGCCCCTCCACGCTCGGGATCTCGATCGCCCCGGGCCCGGAGGAGAGCACGATGACGACCTCCTCGTCGACGGGGGCCTCCGTGCCCGCCGTGGGGTCGGTCTCGATGGCCGTGCCCTCGTCGATCTCGTCGTCGGCCCGGGTATCGGTGCCGATGTTCTCGAAACCCTCATCGCGGAGCGCGGCCTCGGCGTCCTCCTGGGACATGCCGGCCACGTCGGGGACGGTGGCCTGTTCGGCCGTATCACCGCTCCGGTTGAGGAGGAAGAAGACCAGGATCAGGGAGCCGATGACGCCCAGGGCGAGCAGGACCCACAGGGCCGTCTTGCCCGCGTTGCCCTTCTTCTCGTCCCGGTAGTCGTCGTCGTAGTCGTCGTAATCGTCGTAGCGGTCGTCCCCCGCGGGCGGCATCGCCGTGGTGGCCCCCGCCGCGGCCATCGCCATGGTGCCCGCCTGGGTGGGCATCCCGGCCAGACCGCGCTGGATGTCGGCGCGCATCTCCGCGGCGTTCTGGTACCGCTCCTCACGGTCCTTGGTCATCGCGCGGAGGGTGACGTCCTCCAGCCACTCCGGGATCTGCGGATCCACCTCGGAGGGCGGGATCGGATCCTCACGGACGTGCTGGTAGGCGATGGACACGGGGGAGTCGCCGGTGAACGGGGGGCGCCCGGTGAGCAGCTCGTAGAGCACGCAACCGGTGGAGTAGATGTCGCTGCGAGGGTCCACGCGTTCGCCGCGCGCCTGCTCGGGAGAGAGGTACTGCGCGGTGCCGATGACCTGGGAGGTCTGGGTCATCGTCGCCTGGTCGTCGCCCATGGAGCGGGCGATACCGAAGTCCATCACCTTGACCTCGGCGTTGCGGGTCAACATGACGTTCGCGGGCTTGATGTCCCGGTGCACGATGCCGTTGTCGTGGCTGTACTCGAGAGCCTTGAGGATGCCGTCGACCAGCTCCGCCGAACGCTCCGGCACGAGCTTGCGGTCGTCGTCGAGGAGTTCCTTGAGGGTGCGGCCGTCCACGTACTCCATGACGATGTACGGGATGGAGACCCCGTCGATCATGTCCTCGCCGGTGTCGTACACCGCGATGATCGCCGGGTGGTTCAGGGAGGCCGCGGACTGGGCCTCCCTTCGGAACCTCGCCTGGAAGATGTGGTCACGGGCCAGATCGTGTCGGAGCGTCTTGATCGCGACGAGTCGGTCGAGTCGCAGATCTCGTGCGCGGTGTACCTCGGCCATGCCGCCGCGCCCGACCACCGTGTCGAGTTCGTAGCGTCCGCCGAGGAGCCGGGGCTGGGACATGTCGTGCACTAATCCTCGTGTCTTTCGGAGACCGCCCGCAGGCCGCCGCCTATCCTGAGCGTCTCTCGATCATCGCTTGGTCATCGGTCCGTGTCTCGTGCTGAAAGCTAGTTCCCTTCGTGCCCCGGCGGGTTGTCCACGCCACCGCCACCGCCGCCACCGCCGCCGGATCCGTCTTCTCCGCCGCCGTTGTCGCCGCCGTTGTCCGGGGGAGGATCCGTGTTGTCCCCACCGTCGGGGTTCTCGGTCTCGGGGACGTCGTCCTCGCCGTCGTCCTCGGGCTGAGTGGGTTCCTCGTCGCCCTCACCGGTGTCAGGGCCCTCGGAACCTCCCCAATCGTGGGCCGGAGGGGTCCAATCGGGGAGATCGTTCTCCGGCACCGGGATATCCGGCTCCTCCGGCTCCTCGGGTTCCTCACTGGGTGTGGGGGAGGGGGAGGTCTCCGAGACCGCGGGCGGGTTGCTGTCGTTGACCTTGTCGGTCCCGGGGTCCCCGCCGAACACGAAACCGGCCGCGGCGGCCGCCACGATCATGACGGCCGCGACCACGGCCGCGAGCACGACCGGCGTCCTGATCCGGCGTTCGGACCCGGAACCTTTCGCCAGGGTAGCGGAATCACCGTTCTGATCAGCGGGTACGAAGGGCTGATCGGCGGTTCGTCGAGCCTGGGATCCGCTCCGCGGCCCGGTGTCCGGAACGGCCCCGACCACCCGGGTCTGCGCCATACCGGAGAAACCGGTGGACGGGGTGGGCGGTCCCGTCCCCGCGTCGGAGCGGATGACCGCGGCCAGATGCGCGACCTCGCCTGCGGAGGAGGGGCGGTTCTCGGGGTCCTTCTCCAACATGGAGAAGACCAGGTCGTCGATCTCGGCCGGGATGTCCTCGGGAAGCGACGGAGGTTCGTCGCGCGTGTGGGCCAGGGCCAGCGCCACCGGGCTGTCGCCGGTGAACGGAGGCTCTCCGGCGAGGCATTCGTAGGCCACCACGCCGAGCGCGTACAGGTCGGAGGCGGCGCTCGCGGGCCGCCCGGACGCCTGCTCGGGCGAGATGTACTGCGCCGTGCCCATCACCATGCCGGTCTGGGTGAGGGTGACGGACGTGTCCCCGCGGGCGATACCGAAGTCGGTCAGCTTGAGCTGCCCCTCCTCGGTCACCAGCAGGTTGCCCGGTTTGATGTCCCGGTGCACCACGCCGCGGGCGTGCGCGGCGGCCAGTGCCTTGGCCGCCTGGCACACGAAGTCCAGGGTCTGGTCGGGGCTCAGCCTTCCCTGCTCGCGCAGGACCTGGGAGAGGGGGTCGCTGACCACCAGCTCCATGATCAGGAAGGCACGGCCGTCCTCCTCGCCGTAGTCGTAGACCTGGGCGATGCCGGGGTGGGAGAGACCGGCGGTGATCCGGCCCTCGGTTCGGAAGCGCTCGCGCGCGGTCGGTTCGGCCATCTGGGCCGGGTGGAGCAGCTTCACCGCGACGGAGCGGTTGAGCAGTGTGTCGGTCGCCCGCCACACGGTCCCCATACCGCCGGAGCCGATCTGCTCCTCCAGGCGGTAACGATCGCTCAGAACGGTCCCGGTGAGTCCACCGGGACCGCTCTGTGAAGACGGTTCGTAGGCGCTCACTACAGAACCACTGCCTCCATCATGTTCCGCGCGATCGGCGCGGCCAGGGACCCACCGCTGCCGCCGCCGTGCTCGATCACGACGGCGACCGCGACCTGTGGGTCGTCGGCCGGGGCGAACCCGATGAACCAGTTGTGGGTGCCCATCTCGCCACCGGTCTCGGCGGTACCGGTCTTACCGGCGACGTCGATACCGGAGATCGCGCCGTTGGGTCCGGAGCCGTCCGGCCCGGTGACCCGGACCATCATGTCGGTCAGGTCGGAGGCGGTGCTGGCGCTCATGGCCTGGGAGTAGACCTCGGGCGTGGTCTGGGTGACGACGGAACGGTCGGCGTCGCGGACCGAGTCCACCAGGTAGGGCCGCATGACCTCGCCGGAGTTGGCCACTCCGGCGGCGACCATCGCCATCTGGAGCGGGGTCGCCTCCACGTTGGACTGGCCGATGCCGGCGCGTCCCAGGATGTTGCGGTCGTCCTCGGGCGGGGCGAGGCTCGGCGTCACGCCCATCGGGACGGTCAGCCTCTCCTCTTCCTTCTCACGGTTGAACCCGAACGCCGTGGCCTGCTCGGACAGGTTCTTTCCGCCCACCTCGATCGCCCAGTTGGCGAACGAGGTGTTGCAGGAGATCTGGATCGAGTGGGCCAGGGTGTCGGGGTCGCCGCCGTTGCAGGTACCGCCCGGGGTGGCGTTGGGCAGCGGGTGCCCCAGCTCCAGGGTGTCCGGAGCGTCCATGGTGCTGTCCGGGCCGGCGTCCAGGTACTCCATGGCCGCCGTGGCGGTCACGATCTTGAACGTCGAGCCCGGGGGGTAACGCTCGTTGAGGGCGCGGTTGAGCAGCGGCTGGTCGGGTTCGACCTCCAACGCGCCGTAGTTCTCGATGGCCTCGGTCTGGTCGGTGATGCTCACGACGTCGTTGGCGTCGTAGGAGGGGTAGGACACCGCGCCGAGGATCGCCCCTGTGGAGGGGTCGATGGCGACGGCGGCGCCGTTCATGCCCAGGTCCTTGAAACCGTTGAAGCCCGCCTGCTGTACGGCGGGGTCGATGGTCAGCTCGACTCGGGCGCCCTCCGGTTCGCTGCCGGTGATCATGTCGCGGAAGTTGCGCACCGCCAGCCGGTCGTCACTGCCGTCCAGCAGGCTGTTCTCGGTGTCCTCGATACCGGAGGCACCGTAGCTGCGGAAGGAGCCCACCACCGGGGTGTAGAGCGTTCCGTCGGTGTACATCCGCTGGTAGCGGGCCGGGTCGCCCTCGTCGGCGATGTTCTCCGAGTAGGCGACGTTCTCCCCGCCGATGACGATCGGGCCGCGCGGCTCGGTGAGCCGTTCGGAGTACTGCCGTCGGTTCAGCGGGTCCTCTCGGATGGCGTCGGCCTGGAAGCCCTGGATCCAGGTGAGCTGGAGCATCAGGGCACCGAACAGGAGCATCGAGAAGACGCTGAGGCGTCGGATGGGTGTGTTCATCGTCGGATCACCTGTGTGGCCCCCTCGTCCTGGATCGCCTGGGGGGCGGGGCGGCGCGCGTTGTCGCTCATCCGGAGCAGCAGTCCGATCATCAACCAGCTGGCCATGAGGGCGGAACCGCCCGCGGCCAGGAAGGGTGTGGTCATACCGGTCAGCGGGATGATCCGGGTCAGGCCGCCGAGCACCACGAACACCTGGAAGCACATGACGAAGGCGATGCCGCTCGCGAGCATCTTGATGAAGAGCTCGCGGGAGGCCAGAGCCACGCGCATCCCTCGCTGCACGAGGAGGAAGACCACGATCAGGATGACCATGACGCCGGTCAGCCCGAGGTCCTCGGCCAACGAGGCGAAGATGAAGTCGCTGTCCGCGGCGAAGATGTGGTGCGCCTGGCCGCCGCCGAAGCCGGTGCCGAACAGGCCGCCGTAGGCCATGCCGATGAGCCCCTTGACGAGCTGTTCGCTGCCGCCGAGCCGTTCGTAGACCTCGGGGTCGAAGGCGTTGAACCAGATGTCCACGCGCTGGCGGAAGTGCCAGAAGATCTGCATCGCCAGGGCGGCCGCGCCGATGAACACGGTGAGGCCGATGATGACCCACGAGGATCGTTGGGTGGCCACGTACAGCATCGCGAGGAAGGTGCCGAACAGCAGCAGCGAGGTACCGAGGTCCTTGGTGATGACCAGCAGACCGATCGCGATGACCCAGCCGACGACCATCGGCATGAAGTCACGGGCACGCGGCAGGTCCAGGATCTTGAACCGGCCGACCTTGATCGACTTGGCGGCCAGCGACAGGACCTGGCGTTTGGTGACCAGATACGAGGACAGGAAGATCACCAGGGCGATCTTCGCGAACTCGGACGGTTGCATGGTGAAACCGCCGAAGCCGATCCACCGGCGGGCGCCGTACTCGTTGATGCCCAGACCCGGCACCATCGGCAGTGCGATCAGGATGATCGCGACCAGGGCGCTGATGTAGGTGTAGCGCTGGAGCACCCGCGGTTCCTTCAGGAAGAACAGCAGGGCGATGCAGAAGATCATGCCCACAGCGGTCCACACGAGCTGCATGCCGATGCCGGCGTGCTCGATCTCGCCGGACTCGGCGGCGTCCAGTCGCCAGATCATGGCCACGCCGACCCCGTTGAGGAACAGCGCGCAGGGCAGGATCAGCGGGTCGGCGTACGGGGCGATGAAGCGCAGCGCCACGTGGGTCGCCAGGGCCAGGGCGCCGAAGATGAGGCCGTAGCCCCACATGGCTCCCGGGATCTGGTTGTTGAGGTTCAACCCGGCGATCGCGATCGCGCCCATGGTGATGAGGATGGTGAGCCCGACCAGCACCAGTTCGGCGTTGCGCCGTTTGACCGGTGGTAGGGCGGTGGGTGCCTCAGGGGCGGTGGTGCTCACAGGGTCACCCCGATTCCTGGGTCTCGGTCCCCCGACCGGAGCCGTCCGCGTCCTTCTCCAGATCGGAGATCAGGGTTCGTGCCGCTTCGAGGTTCTCGACGTCGATGTTGGCCTCGACGCCCTGACGGTCGGTCGGGGCGAGGGAGTCCACGCCGAGGTCGGTCTTCTCGACCTCTTCGGAGAGGCTGATCCCGGCGATGTCGGTGTCGACGCCCTGGTAGATGCTGACGGTCCGGCCGTCGGAGGACAGACCCACGTAGTACTGGTCCTCGACGTATTGACGGCCGAAGTAGTAGCCGCCGCCGGCGATCGCGCCGACCACGATGACGAAGACGAGCACGATCGGCCACCAACTCCGGGACCGGTACTCCTGCTCGCCGTCCGCGTTCGGGCCGCCGGCGGGCGGGGCCTCGTAGGGACGTTCCTCGTACGAGGAGGGGGCGGCGCCCGCGGGCGCCGGGATCTCCTCCCGGATCGGGTTCATCTCGGCGGTGTCGCCGCCGCCGGCGCCGCGCAGTTCCTGCGCCCGTCTGGCCGGGCTGGTCTCGTTGGGGCCGGTGGACTCGTCACGCTGGTCCGCGGCGCCGACCGTCTGCGGAGCGGCGGTGGGCCCCTCCTGGTCGGTGTCGGTCTCGATGACGTCCGCGATCACCGCGGTGATGTTGTCCGGTCCGCCGCCGCGGATGGCCAGCTCGATCAGCTTCTTGGCCGCCGCGCGAGGGTCGCTCTCGGCGGCCAGGGTCTCGTGGATGGTCTTCTTGCTGACCACACCGGAGAGCCCGTCCGAGCAGAGCAGGTACCGGTCGCCGACCTTCGCCCGACTGATGGAGATGTCCGGGTCGACCGGGGTCTTGCCGTCCAGGGCGCGCAGGATCAGGGACCGCTGCGGGTGGGTGGCGACCTCCTCCTCGGTGATCTTGCCCTCGTCGACGAGGGTCTGCACCAGGGTGTGGTCGTGGGTGATCTGCTCGAACCGGGAGCCGCGCAGCAGGTAGGCGCGCGAGTCGCCGATGTGGATCAGGGCGACCTGGGAGCCCGACCACAGCATGGCGGTCAGGGTGGTGCCCATGTTCTCCAGCTGGGGCTCCTGCCGGATGCGGATGGCGAGGGAGTCGTTGGCCTGCTCGACGGCGCGTTGCAGGACCTCGGCCATCTCCTCGGCCCGTGGGTCGTCCGGGGTGTCCAGGCTGCGGATCGACGAGATCGCGATGGAGCTGGCCACCTCGCCGCCCGCGTAACCGCCCATACCGTCGGCCACCGCGAGGAGGTGTTGGCCGGCGTAACCGGAGTCTTCGTTGCCTTCGCGGAGGCATCCTACGTCGGAGTACGCCGCGTATCGGAGAGCGATTGTCATTTGCGCAGTTCCAGGACGGTTTTGCCGATACGGATGGGCTGACCCACCGTGATGGGCTGGGGGCGGTTCAGCTTCTGCTGGCCGAGGTAGGTGCCGTTCGTGGAGTTGAGATCCTCGACGAACCAGCGGCCGTTTTCGGAGTAGACGCGTGCGTGCCGACCCGAGGCGTAGTCATCGGTGATGACCAGGGTCGAGTCGGGGGCGCGTCCGATCAGGATGGGTTGGGAGGCCAGGTCGACCGTGGTGCCCGCCAGGGATCCCTGTGTCACGGCCAGGACCGTGGGCTCGTTACGACGTGCGCGCTGCGGCCGGGCCTGCGACGATGACGATGACGCCGCGACGGGCCTGCGCTGAGGAGGCCGAATGGAGGGCCTGGGTTTCTTCTTCCTGGACTTCCTCTTCGACTGGCCGAAGAGGTCCGTGCGAATGACACCGACCGCCATGAGGACGAACAGCCAAAGCACCGCGAGATACGCGATCTTGATCAATATGAGGGTCAAGTTGGACATCGAACTGCTCTTCAGCCCCTGTCGTGCTTCGGCCGGGGTGGCGGTCATCGGCGCCGCCACCATGTCTGCCCCACCTTCGGTCGGTGAGTCCGGGTCGCTGGTCCACGGCCCAGCCGGCCGCGGTCATTGTGCCCGATCGGTCGGGTCTTCGCGGAGACTACCCTCCCGGTCGGTGTTCCGATACGACTCGGTATCGGGACCGACCCGGTCATCGAACACTCAGACGCCGATTCGGCGCCGTTGGTTGCGGTCCGGAAGGGCCGGATCGTCATCCCTTAGGGGGATCGGGGAGACGATCAGTCGCGACGGAAGGTCATGGTGGTGCGGCCCAGGCTGATACGGGTGCCGTCCACCAGCCGGGCCTGCCTGACCTGCTGTCCGTTGACGAAGGTCCCGTTGGTGGACCCCTTGTCCTCCAGGATGACCTCGTCGCCGTCCACGCGGATCTCCACGTGGTGGCGGGAGACGCCGTTGTCCACCAGACGAAGGTCACAGTCGGTGCCGCGGCCCAGGAGGGTGACCGGGGTGGTCAGCTCGAAGGACTGCTGCATCCCCTGGCTCGCGATGTTGCCCTCGGCGGTCGCGCCGCCGGGGGAGATGAGGAGACGGGGGCGGCCCGTCTGCTGCGGCCCCGAACCCTGTCCCGGGTCGCCCACGGGCTGGCGGAGCTCTCCGCCCTCCACGAGGCTGCCCCGGACCACGCCGGAGCGGATGCGGAAGCGGCCCGTCTTCAGGCCGTCGTCCGAACGGAACTGTACGCGGACCGGGCCGACGAACGAGTAGCCCTGCTCCGTCGCGTAGTCCCGCGCCAACTTGGACAGTTCCTGCCCCAGGCTGTCGGCGTAGACCTCCAGGCGTTCCTTGTCGCTGGCCGAGAGTTCGACGATGAAGTCGTTCGGGACCAGTGTGCGGCCCTGGGCGACGATCGCGGCCCGCTCGTCCATCTCCCGCTGGACCGCGCTCGCGACCTCGACCGGCTGGAGCTCCGACTTGAAGGCCATCGCGAAGGTGCCTTCGATCATGCCCTCGAGCCTGCGCTCGAAGCGTTGGAGCACTCCCACGAGGTACCTCCCTTTCGTACTCCACTCCGTATGTGTAGACGATCGTAACCGGGCCGGGGTGCCCCTGGTTTCAGGTGCACCCCCGGGACGGGCCCGGAGGAGTGTGATCGGGGCCGTCCGCAAACGGTGTGCGAGGCACCTCCAGACCGTGCTAATCTTCTTCATGTCGCCAGGGCGAAGCGGGGAAAACCGGCTCCGAACTGGCATCATAATCGAATACATGTCACTCGGGCGGGTGGCGGAACGGTAGACGCGCACGGTTCAGGTCCGTGTGTCCGAAAGGATGTGAGGGTTCAAATCCCTCCTCGCCCACAAGTTCACGGGACGACCCCGTCGGTAGGCTCAGGCCTCCGGCGGGGTCGTTCTTCGTTTCCTCCGGGGTTCGTGGGTCGAGGGGGCCTCATCGGCCCTCCCCGGGGAGAGAGGCTTCGGGGAGGCGCCGGCTCCCCTGGTTTCGGGGTGACCGTAATACCGGGCAAGCGCGATCAACGATCTTGGATCGTTAGGTTCGCGGCAAGCCGCCTTCGCGGGTCGGAACCGAACACGGGGCACATGTCGGGCGTCGAGGGCCCGGTCGTCCGGTGGGGGTGAGGCCGGGGTGCTCATTCGGACGAAAAGCGTGTGATGAGACACTTCGGGCGTGGGTATCACCGAACGACTTCATGAGATCGGGCGGCCGCTGGTCGCCGAACAACTCGCGCACCCGACGGTCGCCGGCATCTCCCGAGGCGACCTCGACGAGCGCGCCTTCCGCTACTGGCTGGAGCAGGACCACCTCTACCTGCTCGACTACGCGAGGGCCTTCTCCCGTCTGGCCTGGCAGGCCCCCGACGACCATCTGGCCGACCTGGTCGGCATCGCGCACAGCACCCTCACCGAGGAACTCGAACTGCACCGCTCCCTGTCCGGGGAGTTCGGCGCGGACCTGACCACCAAGGAGAAGGGGCCCGCCTGCGAGGCCTACACCTCGTGGCTCCTGGAGGCCGCCGCCGACTACCGGGACGGGCTCGCCGCCGTCTACCCCTGCATGTGGGGGTACAACACCCTGGGGCGGGAACTGGCCCGCGACCGTCCGGAGGACCCCAGGTACGCCCGCTGGGTCGATACCTACAACGACCCCGGCTTCACCGAGCTCACCGAGAGGTACGGGCGCATGCTGGAGGAGTCCGGAGCCGACCCGGAAAGGGCCGAGCGCTTCTTCCTGGAGGGGATGCGTCACGAGATCGCCTTCTGGAACACCCCCTACACCTGATCTCCATCGGAATCACGGGCGAGCGCCCTCACTCCGGCCCCGGCCCCCGGACACGTTCTCTCCGTTCGGGGCCGGAGCGGGCGCGCCGCGGCCGGCTCAGGGAGCGATCACGGCCTCGACGTCGGAGAAGCGCTCGATCTCGCATCCGTTGTGCCTGTTGAACTCGGTGTCGATCTCGGTGCCCCCGACGTGACCGGTGACCCGGGCCGCCTCGGGGCCGCCGACCTGCATCGTGCAGGCCATGCCGTCGGTCTCCATGACGAAGGGCTCGGAGCCGAGTTCGTCGATCTCGGCGCAGGCGGCCTCGGGGTCGGGGTGGTCGCCGCCGGTCGGGGAACAGGTGAGGGTCCAGGTACCCTCCTGGAAGTCTTCGGAGGGGGGCAGGCCGTCCTCGTCGGCCACGAAGGCCTCGATCACGAGCTCCACCTCGGCGTCGCCGTTCCCACCGTCTTCGGAGGTTCCGGAATCGTCGGTGTCGTCGGAGTCGTTCTCCTCGGAGGTGCCGTCCGTGGGATCGGTCTCCTCCGAGGGGTCGGTCTCGGGTGCGGTCTCCTGAGGGGCTTCGGCGTCGGGCCCTGAGGATCCCACCTCGGTGGCGTCGTTGCCGCAGGCCGTGAGTAGCAGGCCTAGGGCCGCGAGCGCGGCGAGGCGGGTCGGCAGGGCCGTTCCGAAGTTGTGCTCACGCATACTGCTTGGACGGGGCGCGCGAACCCGGGGTTCCGTCGTCCTCTCACTTTTTCAGTACACACCCGATGCAGGGGGTCACCACCATGTCCGATGGTCAGGTAGCCGAGGTTCTCGTGAACGAGATTCCGGAGGGCGCCTATCTTCTCGACGTCCGCGAGCCCGCCGAGTGGAGCGCCGGGCACGCCCCGGACGCCGTGCACATCCCGCTGGGAACGCTGGGGGAGCGCGCGGCGGAGGTCCCCCAGGACCGGAAGGTCTACGTGGTGTGCCGTTCGGGCGGGCGTTCCGCTCAGGCCACGATGGCGCTCGGCCAGGCCGGCTGGGACGCGGTCAACGTCGCGGGCGGTATGCGCGCCTGGGAGGCGGCGGGGTTCGACATGAAGGCCGACTCGGACGCCGAGCCGACGGTCCTCTGAGACTCGAATCTGGACGGATTACGCAAAGGCCTGCCACTCGGGGGCTCCCGGGTGGCACTATGACGTCGTGAGTTCCGAGCGCGCGCCCCTCAGCGCCGAAGCCATGCTCGCCTCCTCAGCGGACGCGGTGATCGGCATCGACGGCGAGCTCCGAGTCACCTTCTGGAATCCGGCGGCGGAACGGATGTTCGGCTGGTCCGCGGACGAGGTGCTCGGTGGCGAGCTGCCGATCATCCCGCAAGAGCTGAGACCCGAGTACGGCGCGGTGCTCGAACAGGTGCGCGCGGGCACCCCGTTGACCATCTTCACCCGTCGTCTGCGCAGGGACGGGACCGCTCTCGACGTGCGGGTCAGCACCGGCTGCGTGCACGACGATCGAGGGCGGCACAACGGCTGGGTCCTGGTCCTCTACCCGCGGGAGAAGGAGGCCCAGGCGCAGGCCTCCGCGATGGAGCGGGCCCGACTGGTGCGCAGGCTCACGGACGTCGTGGCCGACATCAACACCGACCTCAGTCTCAAATCGGTCCTGGACCGGATCATCAGCAGCCTGACCGAGCTCACCGGCGCCGACGCGGGCGGTTTCGTCCTGTTGGACGAGAACCGGGTGCGGCTGGTGAGCCTCACGCACCTGTCCGACGAGTTGTACGGGGTGAGCGCACCGCTGGAGACCAGCCTGTTCGGTGAATTGCTGCGCAGCGGCAAGTCCGTGCTGTTGGCCAACAGCGACACCCGCAGCCTGGAGGATCTGGTCTGGGCCGACCTGCCCGGGCTGCACACCATCGCCCTGTGCGTCTCCAACGCCCAAGGACGCCCTTACGGGGCCCTGTACGCGCTGTACAGCCGGCGCAGGGTCGGCCACGTGGAGCTGGAGCTCCTGGAGTTGTTGGCCGAGCACGCCGGTGTGGCCATAGGCAACGCCATGGCCTACGAGGAGCTCAAGCTGCAACGGGCCCGAGAGCGGGCGGTGGCCGACTCCAGCGCCGACGGGATCGCCGTACTCGACTTCAGTGGCAAGGTCCGCAAGTGGAACCGCTCTGCCGCGGAGTTGACCGGTTACTCCTTCGAGGAGGTGGAGGGCAAGCATCCTCCCTTCCCGATCCCCGCCGCGCACGGAGAGCCCGTCAAGCACAAGAACGACGGAGGGCGTTGGCTGGAGATCCTCATGGCGCGGATCCCCAGCACCGACGAGTGGGTGGTGGACTTCCGGGACATCACGGCGCAGAAGGCGTTGGAGGAGGAACGGGAGTTCTTCCTGGCCAGCACCGGTCATGAGCTGCGGACCCCGGTCACCGTGATCCAGGGGTACGCGGCGATGCTCTCGCGAAAGGGAGAGCGGTTGGGTCCGGCCGGGCGCCAAGAGGCCAGCGAGATCATCCTGGATCGTGCCCGGGCCCTGGCCAAACTGGTGGAACGCCTGCGCCTGGGGTCGGACGTGGCCAGCGGTGAGATGACCCTGGACCGGGTCCCCTTCGACCTCGCGGAGCTGCTGGGCCAGTCGGTGGCGGCCTTCCGCCCGCTGGCCGAGCGGCAGGAGTTGGTGCTGGACTCGGAGGGGCCGCTGTGGACGGTGGGGGACCCGCTGGTCACCGGCATGGTCATGGATCAACTGCTGGAGAACTCGTTGAAGTTCTCGCCCGACGGCGGCGAGGTACGGGTCACGGTGGAGGAGGACGGGGAGGACTCTCTCACGATCCACGTTCAGGACGAGGGGGTGGGGATCGACCCGGGAGACGAGGAACGGATCTTCGAGCGCTTCTTCCAGAGCGGTGAGCGTGGTGACCGTCGAGGCTACGGCGGCCTGGGGATCGGCCTGTACATCGTGCGCCAACTCGTCCGGGAACAAGGTGGGGAGGTGACCGCTCATCGGTTGGAGCGGGGGACCCGGATGCGGATCACCCTGCCCAGACACCGCGGCGAGGAGGTCGAGTTCGGGGTGGGTCCGGAGGATACGTCCGTGCGAGGGAGGGTTCCGGGGCCTTCATCCGCGTGAGCGTAGTGCCAGGTCGTTCGTACCGGACGGAGTGCAAAAAAACCTGAAAGTTCCTCGAAGCCCTGTGGCGCCGATGATGTAAGCGCCGGTGAGAGGGGGTGTCAGGGGGGTTTCACCTCGGCGTTGGTTTCCTCCCCGGGTGATCGGGGCATTTCCACCCCTGGCGGAATTCGCCGTCATACAACGGACGGGTTCCGGGCCAGCCGATAAGTACGATCGCGCAGGGACGAAAGCCGTGTCAGGAGACCACACCCCACTCGACAACGGGGACCCCGGGAACCCGCGGAAGGTCGAGCGGAGCGTCGCTCTTCCCTACGCCGCCGAGAGCGTCACCGAGGCCAGACGAGGGTTGTGCGCCGACCTGCGCGCCCTGGAGGTCGGCGACGAACGGATCGGTGACGCGGCGCTGATCCTCAGCGAACTGGTCAGCAACGCCCTCAGACACGCCGGACCCCTACCGGACGACACCGTCGGGGTGGCCTGGCGGATCGAGATGGGCGGCGAGGCCGGTGGACGGTTGGAGATCGCGGTCCGTGACGGTGGATCGAGCAGCATGCCGCGGGTGGCCCGTCCTTCGATCTCCGGTCTGGGCGGCCGCGGGCTGAGCATCGTGCAGACCCTGGCCGGGCGTTGGGGCACCGAGATGGAGCCCACCACCACGACGGTCTGGGCGCTCGTGGACCTGGCCGTCGACGAACCCCCCGTGGCGGACGACGCCGCCGATACCGGCATGTCGTTCCCCTCGACGGGCGGGGAGGGGGCCGTGGAGTTCGGCCTCGACCCCCGAGAGCCGGTCCGCGGCCTTCTGCTGTAGTCGCGGACGACGGGGAGGCTCCGACCTTTCGGGAGGGTCCCCCACGCTCCGGGCGGAGGAACGTGACCGATGGAGCGAAACACCGTCGACGAGGTGGCCCGGCCCTGGTCTGGACGCTACAGTCACGACTGTGGAGTTGAAGATATCAAGCCGGTCTCAGGATGACGTCGCGGTGGTAACCGTGGGCGGCGAGATCGACCTGTACACGGCACCCCAATTGCGCAACGAGCTCGTCGATTCCCTGGAGGACGGGGCACGGCGGCTGGTCATCGACATGTCGCGGACGGAGTTCTGCGACTCGACCGGGATCAGCGTCCTGCTCTCCGCGATGAAGCGCTCTCGTGACAAGGGCGGTGATCTGGAACTCGTGGCCCCCAAGCCGGCGGTCATGAAGGTCCTGGAGGTCACCGGGCTCCACGAGGTCTTCACCATCCACGCCGATCTCGACGCCTCCCCGATGACCGCGGGGACCGGCGGGACCGAGTAACGCCGATGGCACCCGAGGACCGGAGCCGGCCCGCCGGGCCGGCCGATGCCGGGGTCGCCGTGGTGATCCCCGCCAAGGACGAGGCCGACCGCATCGCCGCCACGGTGACGGCCGCACGTGGACTTCCCGCCGTGGACCTCGTCGTCGTCGTCGACGACGGATCCTCGGACCGGACCGTCGAGATCGCCCTGGACTCGGGCGCCCGGGTGCTCCGGCACAGCCGCAACCGGGGCAAGGGCGCGGCCATGGAGACCGGGGCCGAGGGGGTCCTCATGGTGGAGGAGCACGAGGCCGCCGCGGGGACCGTACGTCCCCCGCGCCACCTGCTCTTCCTCGACGCCGACCTCGCGGAGACCGCCAAGGACGCGGCCCCGCTGGTGCTTCCGGTCCTGGAGGGCACCGCGGACATGACCGTCGCGCTCTTCCCGGCCACCCGTCTGCGCCTGGGCGGCCACGGTTTCGTGGTCCGTCTGGCCAGGGACGGGGTGCGCAAGGCCACCGGCTGGGAGCCCGAACAGCCCTTGAACGGTCAGCGATGCCTGAAGCGGGCGGCCTTCGAAGCGGCCCGACCTCTCGCCCCGGGTTTCGGGGTGGAGACCGGCCTGAGCATCGACGTCCTGCGCGCGGGCTTTCGGGTGAAGGAGGTCGAGGTGCCCCTGGAACACCGGGCCACCGGGACCGACCTGCGGGCCCAGATGCACCGGGCGCGTCAGTTCGTCGACGTGGCGCGCGCCCTGGCCGCCCGAGACCTGGGGCCCGCGGTACGGCGGACCTGGGGCGACGCGGTCGACGGGGCCAGGGGTGGGGCTAAGGAAATGTCTCGAAAAATCGGGCAGATTGCTCGCAAAAAACGCTAGGAGTGACCACACGGACGCGATGCGTGGCGATACGCTCGCGCTGTGTTCACTACGTTCCTGGCCTTCATCGGTCTACTCATCGGACTGGGGGGACTCGCCCTCGGCGTGTACATGCTGCTCAGGATCCGTGTGCTCCAGGACGAGTACCGGCTCCTGGCCCGTCGGGCCCTGGCCGTCAACGCCTCCGGCACCGACCCGCGCGCCGTCCGCGACGTCGCCGTTCTGCACTACGACGCCCTGGAGGAGATGACCGGGGCCCGCTCCTTCTCCCTGGCCCTGCTCAACAGCCATGGGGACGGGGTGGTCGTCACCTCCATCAACGGGCGCACCGAATCGCGCACCTACGCCAAGACGGTGACCGAGGGGGAGTCCGAGTCCCTCCTCAGCCCCGAGGAGTACCGGGTGGTCCGCTCCGCGCGCCTGGGAGCCGGGGTCGGCGCCGCCCTCCCCGATCCCGGACCGCTCGAGGAGGAGACCGCCGGATCGGAGGAAGAGCCCTCGGTCACCCTGGTCTCGGTCCCCGGGCCGGAGGGGGAGACGACCGGCGGCGCGGGTACGGGGCCCGACATCGGCCTCGACACGGAGGAGATGACGGACATGGAGGAACCGGTCGAGCGGACCACCGCCCGTACGCCCGAACCACGATCCGAGAGCTGACCACCTCCGACCGCGCTTCCCGTATAGCCTGAACAGCATGCCCAACCGTTACGCCTACCTCGGCCCCGAGGGCACCTTCACCGAAGCCGCCCTGCGCGACCTGCGCCCCGACGCCACCGAAGACGACCGCGTCCCCTGTGACGGGGTGGCGGCGGTCTTCGACGCGGTCCGTTCCGGGGCGGTCGACGGTGGGGTGGTGCCGCTGGAGAACTCGGTCGAGGGAGGGGTCACCACCACGATCGCCGAACTCGTCAACGGCGAACCTCTGCTCATCACCGGCGAGACCGCCGTCCCGGTCGAGTTCGCGCTCTTCGCCCGTCCGGGCACCGTGCTGGAGGACGTCAAACGGGTGGCCACCCACCCCCACGCGCTCGCGCAGTGCCGGGGGTGGCTCTCACGCCGGCTCCCCAACGCCGACACGCACACCGTCTCCTCCACCGCGGCCGCCGCCCGCGCCGTGGCCGAGCCGGGTGCCGCCTACGACGCGGCGATCTGCGCCGTCATCGCCGGTGAACGCTACGGACTCCACGCCCTGGCCACGGGGATCGGCGACCGGGCCGACGCGGCCACCCGCTTCATCTACCTGTCACGGGGCGGCGCGCTGCCCGAACCCACCGGGGCCGACCTGACCTCCCTGGTCGCCTTCATCACCGACGACCACCCCGGCGCGCTCATCGAGGTCCTCAACCAGTTCGCCGTCCGCGGGGTCAACCTGACCCGGCTGGAGTCCCGGCCCACCGGCGACGGCCTGGGCAACTACTGCTTCTGCATCGACGCCGAGGGACACGTCGCCGACGCGCGCGTGGGCGAGGCGCTCATGGGGATCCGCCGCGTCTGTCGTGACGTCCGCTTCCTCGGCAGCTATCCGCGCCGGAGCCGAGGGACCGAACTCGACCCGCCGCTGCGCCCGCGCACCACCACCGACGCGGACTTCGCCGAGGCCGAGCGCTGGCTCGCCCGCGTCCGCGCCGGCGACATCGACTGAGGGCCCCGAGCGGGGCCCTCCCCCTCCCCACCGGGCCGTCAACCGGCCTCGGTGAGGTCGCCCACCTCCTCGAACACCCACTCCTCGGACGCGGCCCGGCGCAGCTCCAGGTACAGGGCCAGCCTCAACGCGGTGTCCTCGGAGTGCGCGTCGTCCAAGGCCTCCAGAGCCCCCGTGAGCTCTTCGATGTTCATCTCGCCGAGTGGTTTCACGACTGTCTCCCCACGGTCGCCGTGCCGTCGGGAGCCCCCGCTCCCGTTCGGCCCTTCCACATGGAGGACGAGGGCGGTGACCTTCCATGACGCGACTACGCGGAAAAGATGTGAACCCGGGTGAGGGCGGGCGGTAACCTGCAAGACGTGATCGACCTTCGCGCTCTTCGAGAAGACCCCGAACGACTCCGTGCATCGCAGCGTGCGCGCGGCGAGGACCCCGCCGTCGCGGACCGGCTGCTCGCCCTGGACGCCGACCGCCGTTCCGCGTTGACCAGGTTCGAGACCCTGCGGGCCGAACAGAAGAGTGTGGGCAAGTCCGTCTCCAAGGCCTCTCCCGAGGAACGGGAGGGGCTGCTGGCCAAGGCCAGGTCGCTGGCCGCCGAGGTCAAGGAGGCCGAGGCCGAGGCCGGGCGTCTGGGAGACGAGCTCGACGCCGTCCTGGCCCGGGTGCCCAACCTCGTCGAGGAAGGGGCTCCCGAGGGCGGGGTCGACGACTTCGTGGTCCTGGAGACCGTGGGCGAGCCCCGCGAGTTCGACTTCACCCCGCGCGACCACCTGGAGCTGGGCGAGATGCTCGGCGCCATCGACATGGAGCGCGGCGCCAAGGTCTCCGGAGCCCGCTTCTACTTCCTCACGGGCGTGGGCGCCCGCCTGGAACTGGCCCTGCTCAACATGGCGATGAACCAGGCCGTCGAGGCCGGGTTCACCCCCATGATCCCGCCGGTCCTGGTCAAGCCCGAGACCATGGAGGGCACCGGGTTCCTCGGCGAGCACTCCGACGAGGTCTACCGTCTTCCCGAGGACGACCTCTATCTCGTGGGCACCTCCGAGGTGGCCTTGGCCGGATACCACGGCGGGGAGATCCTGCCCGGCGAATCCATGCCCCGACGCTACATCGGCTGGTCGTCCTGCTTCCGTCGTGAGGCCGGCTCCTACGGCAAGGACACCCGCGGCATCATCCGCGTCCACCAGTTCAACAAGGTGGAGATGTTCGTCTACACCCACCCGGACCAGGCGCACGAGGAGCACGAGAGGCTCCTCGCCTGGGAGCGGCGGATGCTCGACAAGCTCGACCTGCCCTACCGCGTGGTGGACATCGCCGGCGGCGACCTCGGCACCAGCGCGGCCCGCAAGTACGACTGCGAGGCCTGGGTCCCCACCCAGGAGACCTACCGCGAGCTGACCTCGACCTCGAACTGCACCGAGTTCCAGGCCCGCCGGCTCAACGTCCGCTATCGGGACGAGGACGGCAAGCCCCGTTTCGCGGCGACCCTCAACGGCACGCTCGCCACCACCCGGTGGATCGTCGCCATCCTGGAGAACCACCAGCGCGAGGACGGCTCCGTGGTCGTCCCCGAGGCGCTCCGCCCCTACCTGGGCCTGGACGTGCTCGAACCGATCCAGGCGCCGCGTGGCAAGAAGAAGTGAACGTGACGTCCCGACGGCCGTGAGCCGTCCGAGACACGAGAGCGGGGTCCGACCGGACGGGTCGGGCCCCGCTCTCGTTCAGGTGCGCGGTGAAGGACTACAGGTAGGGGCCCGACCCCATGTGGGGGCGCCCCCGACCGTCCTCGCCCTCGGGCTCCTGTTGGGCCTGCAACCCGGCGACGCCGGGCGGAAGCGCCTTGCGCATGTTCTCCAGCTGGGCCCGGGCCGCCATCTGCTGGGCGAACAGCGTGGTCTGGATGCCGTGGAAGAGGCCCTCCAGCCAGCCCACCAGCTGGGCCTGGGCGATCCGTAGTTCGGCGTCACTGGGCGCCGACCCCTCGGCGAACGGCAGGGTGAGCCGTTCGAGCTCCTCGATGAGCTCGGGGGCCAGACCGTCCTCCAGCTCCTTGATCGAGGAGGTGTGGATCTCCTTCAGGCGGGCGCGGCTGGCCTCGTCGAGAGGGGCGGCCTTCACCTCGTCGAGGAGCTGGCGGATCATGCTGCCGATCCGCATCACCTTGGCGGGCTGCTCCACCATGTCGGCGAGCGAGCGCGGCTCGGCCGTGCCCTCGCCGTCCTCGTCCCCGTGCCCCGAATCAGAGTCCATCACCAGGACCCGGGGTTCCTTCTGGTCGTCTGCGTTGCTCATCGATCCCCTAGCTCTGCTGTGTTCGGCACGCTGTCAGCGGGTGAGAAGGATCTTGCCGGTGTGCGCGCTCGATTCCATGACACGATGTGCCTCCGCCGCGTCCTCCAAGGGCAGTGCGCGGTCGACGACGGGGCGGATGTCTCCTTTTTCTACCAACGGCCAGACCTGCTCCAGTACTCCCGAGACGATCGTGGCCTTCTCCGCCGCGGGGCGGGAACGCAGGGTGGTCGCCTGGACCGAGAGCCGTTTGACCAGCATGCGGCCCAGATCGAGTTCGGCGGTACGGCCGCCCATCAACCCGATGATCACCAGACGGCCGCCCGTGGTCAGCGATCGAAGATTCGCCCCGAGGTACGACCCGCCCATGATGTCGAGGACGAGATCGGCGCCGCCCTCGGCCCGCATGCGTTCGGAGAAGGATTCGTTCCGGTAGTCGATGGTGATCTCGGCGCCCAGCTCACGGCAGCGCTCCAGCTTCTCCGCGCTACCGGCGGTGACCGCCACCCGGGCCCCCAGAGCGCGCGCGAACTGGATCGCGAAGGTTCCGATGCCGCTACCGCCACCGTGGATCAGGATGGTCTCCCCGGCACGCAGCCGGCCGGCCATCACCAGGTTGGACCACACGGTGCAGGCGACCTCGGGAAGCGCGGCGGCCTCGACCGGGTCCATACCCTTCGGGATCGGAAGGAGCTGGCCGACCGGAACGGCCACCCGCTCCGCGTAGCCGCCCCCCGTCAACAGGGCGCAGACCCTGTCGCCGACGGCCCAGCCGGTCGTCTCGACCCCGGGGCCCGACCCTACGATGGTCCCCGAGCATTCCAGCCCCGGATACTCGGAGGCCCCGGGCGGTGGGGGATAGTTCCCCTGACGCTGGGACACGTCGGCACGGTTGACCGCCGTGGCCGCCACGTCCACCAGGACCTCACCCTCTCCGGGAACGGGATCGGGGACCTCTGACCAGGCCAGGACCTCGGGTCCGCCCGGTTCGATGATTCGGATCGCGTGCATGGGGCTGACAGTACCCAGGATCGGGGAGGATCACGTCGCGGGGTCCGGACCGGTTCCGGGGGCCGGGAAGGATGCTTCGCCGCCCCGACACGGGTAAGAGAACCCCCGAGGGCCGTCCCGACACCTCCCCCAGGGAGGGCCCACCTCCCCAGCAAGCCCCCTTGACGCAGGAGAACCCCGGTGGCACAACACGAACACGACGGGTCAGGCACCGAATCGGAGACGCCCGACCGCACCGATTCGGTCCGGAGTTCCCCGGACGTCCCGGACGACCTCGGTGAGGAGACCGGCGAGGCCGCCCCGGGGGCGCCCGCGCCCACACCCAGGGAACAGTGGTTCGGAGGCTTCGAGGGCACCGCCCCACCGCCTCCTCCCTACGCCAGGTCGCCCGAGGAGACCCCGCCACCGCTCCCCGGCACCGCCTTCGACGCCCCCGCCCCACAGAGGGCGGAGGACGAGGAGACCCCCTTCGACGGTCTCGGAGAGGCCGGAGGCGGCACGATCCGGCTCATGCCCGGTGGCGCGCGCAAGGAACGGCCGGCCGGACCCTGGCGCGAGGATCCACCGAAACTCCCCGTCAGGCCCACCCGACCCGGTGCCGCGCCACGGGACCCGCTCGGCCCACGACGAACGCGCGCGGACTCCGACGTCCCCGAACCCGAACAGCTTCCGCCTCTCGAAGCCGAACGCGCCGAACCCCCGAGCGGACCATGGGGGCCGGAGAACGGCGCGTCCGCGCCGGTCGCGCACGAACCGCGCCCCGCCCCGAGCGATCGCGTCGAACCGGAACCGTTCCGGCCCCCGGCGTGGCCCGAACCGACCGGTCCGCGTTCCCAAGGCACCGCCCCTGTACGCCGCGATCCCCCGGCCCCTCCGCCCTACCCCGGGCCCGACCCCGAGGCCGGGGTGACCTCCGACGCCCTCGACGCGGCCACCCTGGTCCGCAACCGTAGACAAGGGCCCAGCGGAGGATGGCGCAAGGCCGTGCACACGGCCAGCCTCGGCCTGATCAACCCGGGAGAGTCCCCCAAGGTGCTGCGCGAACGCGAACTCGTCGCCCGCGCCTGCACACCCGTCGCCTCGGGCCATCACCGTGTGGCCGTGCTCAGCCTCAAGGGCGGGGTCGGCAAGACCACCACCACGGTCGCGCTCGGCGCCACCCTCGCCTCCCTGCGCGGGGACCGGGTCCTGGCCGTGGACGCCAACCCCGACCGGGGCACCCTCTCGGACAAGGTACGGCTGGAGACCGCCGCCACCATTCGCGACCTGCTCAACGAACGCCACCTGGTCGCGCGCTACGCCGACATCCGCGGCTTCACCTCCCAGTCGCCCAGTCGGCTGGAGATCCTGGCCTCCGACCGGGACCCGGCCGTCTCGGAGGCGTTCAGCGACCAGGACTACCGCGAGGTCGCGCGACTCGTCGAGCACTTCTACTCGATCTGCCTCACCGACTGCGGCACCGGTCTGCTGCACTCCGCGATGCGGGGGGTGCTCGGACTCGCCGACCAGGTGGTGCTGGTGAGTTCGGCCTCTGTGGACGGCGCGCGCAGCGCCAGCGCGACACTCGACTGGCTGGAGGCCCACGGCCACGGGGCCCTCGTCGCGAGCGCCGTCGTGGTGCTGTCCATGGTGCGGACCGACAACAAGAGCAGCGTCGACCTCGATCGGCTCCAGGACCATTTCGCCGGGCGCTGCCGGGCCGTCGTCCGGGTCCCCTGGGACGGACACCTGGAAGAGGGGGCCGAGGTGGACCTTGAGCGCCTGGCACCGGCCACCAGGGACGCCTACCTGCAACTGGCCGCGAACGTGGGGGAGGCCTTCGCCCATCGGGGCTGACCTCGAACGACCCTCGGCGCGTGTTTCCCTCGACACTGGTTTATCGCTCCCCGATGACGACAATGGGAGAGGAGGGGAAGGGGTGGACATGAGCGGACAGGAGCGCCCGCCGACGGTCATCGTGGGGGTGGACGGCACGTCGGCCGCGCAGGCGGCCCTGGCGTGGGCGATCGAGGCCGCCGTCGAACGGGACGAACGACTACGGATCGTGCACGGCCTGGGCATGTCCGCCGTGATGGGGACCCTCGCCGGATCCGGAACCGAACGCCACCAGGCCGGGGAACAGGCCCGGGAGGGCGGACACGCGCTCTTGGCGGCCGCGGCGGAGGAGGCCCGACGGGTCCACCCGGACCTGAACGTCTCCACCCTCCTGGCCATGGAGGACGCCCCGGCGGTCCTGCTCGACGAGGCCGGGCACCGGGACATGATCGTCGTCGGCTCGCGCGGGCTCGGTGCGGTCCGGGCGATCATGCTCGGCTCGGTCGGCCTGCGCACCTCCACCCACGCGCCCTGTCCGGTGATCGTGGTCCCCGAGGTGTCGGAGCGGCGGCGCGGGGGTCGGATCGTGGTCGGGGTCGACGGCTCGGCCTCCTCGCGTCGGGCCCTGCGCTTCGCCCTGGACCATGCCCTGGTCACCGACGCCGCCGTGGTGGTGGTCAACAGTTGGGAGGTGCCGTTGCCCCAGGACCCGGAGTCGCTCGCCGCCGACACCCACTCTCTGCACGAGGAGATGTTCGACCGCCAGTCGGAGGAGGTCGTCGCCGGTGTGCTGGCCGAGGTGATCGACGATCGGACCGAGGGGCTCGACATCTCCGCCGTTCGGATCCAGGCCGACCCGGTGGAGTCCCTGCTCGAAGCAGGAGAGGGGGCGGACATGATCGTCGTCGGATCCCGGGGCCGGGGCGGGGTGAGCGGACTGGTGATGGGGTCGACCAGCCAGGGGGTACTGCGCCGGGCGACGGTCCCGGTGGCCGTTCTGCCGCCGCGCGCGGAGGAGACGGACTGAACGGCGGACGACCCTTCCCACCAGGGACCTTCCGCCCTGTGCCGCTACGGGGCGGATCCGGTCTACTCGGTGATGATGGTGGTCGGCGCCAGGGGGAACCTAGGGGGAACAATGGCAACAGAACCGCAGCGAACCGCCAAGGTGGTCGTGGGTATCGATGGTTCCGATCAGTCGCGCGCGGCCCTGGAATGGGCGGCGGTGGAGGCCGCCCGTCGTCGGGTCCCGCTTCTCATCGTCCACGCCCTCGGGATGCCGGTGATCGTCTCGGCCTACGGTGGCCCGGCCCGCTTCCAGCCGACCGAGGAGATGTCGGGTCAGGCCGACGCGGTCCTGAACTCGGCCGAGAGGTACGTCAACGAGCTTCGCCCCTCCGTCGTCGTCGAGTTGGTGACGGCCTTGGAGGAGGCGCCGCTGGCCCTGCTCCGGCAGAGTCACCCGCACGACCTCATCGTCGTGGGCACCAGGGGGTTGGGCGCGTTCGCGTCCATGTTCGTGGGCTCCGTCAGCGTCCGCGTCTCCGCCCAGGCACCGTGCCCCGTGGTCGTGGTGCCCGCCGACGAGGAGGGGCACGCCACCAGGACCGGACTCGACCGTGTGGTGGTCGGGGTCGACGGGTCCAAGCCCTCCCACCGCGCCCTCGGGCTCGCGGTGGACGTGGCCGCGGAGAGCGGAGGGGAGCTCATCGTGGTCAACAGCTGGGAGGTGCCCTTCCCCTATGACCCGGTCGCGATGACCGCCGCGGGGTACAAGTCGCAGGACGAGATCTTCGAGAGGCAGTCCGAGAAGCTCGTCGCCGAACTGCTGGACGACGTGATGGCCGAGCGCCCGGGCGACCTCGGGATCGAGGTCACCATCGTGCGCACCCAGTCCAACCCGGTCGACGCCCTCTTGGAGGCCGCCGCGGAGGCCGACGTCATCGTGGTGGGCTCCCGAGGCCGTGGCACGGTCCGGGGGCTGCTCATGGGCTCCGTCAGCCAGGGCGTGCTCCACCACGCCAAGGTCCCGGTCGTCGTGATGCCCAAACACGCCGACGAGGACTGACCCTCCCCGGGGGCGTGAGAAGCCCCCCCGGGGCACGTCGCCCGGCCCGAGGTCCCTCTATCGATCCAGGAGTGCCCGCAGCTCGTCGACGGTCAGCCAGGGCCGGGACACGTGGATCATCCGATGGCAGTTGGCGCACAACAACGCGAGGTCCTCGAGACGGGTGACGCTCTCTCCGATGTGGTGGAGCGGGACCACATGGTGGACCTCGATGTAGTCCTTGCCGCGGGGGCCATAGGTGGCACCGAAGTCGAAGCCGCAGGCCTCGCAGGCGATGGGCCGGCCCTCGGCGCGGGTCCGGTCGATCTTCTTCTTCCGGAGGCCGCGGTCGCGCTCTCGGGCGTAGTGCTTACGGATGAGCAGACGCCCCTCGGGGGCGCTGATGTCCTCGTCCGCCTCCTCCTCGAAGGCAGGGAGCCCTGCCAACTCCCCGGAGCGCACACCGCGGCGGATGTTCTCCGCGGCGTTCCTCATGCGTCGGGGCTCGTCGAGGAAGGCCCACATGATCTCGGCGTCGCGGGCGCTGCCGTTGGTCTTCTTCGTGTCCCGATCGGGGTGCTCGTTGAGGATGTTGTCGGTCTTGAGCCTGACACTGTTCGGGGAGCGGAAGCCCACCGGTCTTTTCTCTCGGGGATGGAGGGGGAGACGCTGGAGCAGCTCGGAGAGCGCGATCACCTCGGAGCGGGTGGTGTCCAGGGTCTTCCATCCATGCTCGACCAGAAGGTCGCACGCCAGGATCAACTCGTCCCAGGCCCAGGGGATGCTCGGGGTCGAGCGGACCTCGAACCCGAGTTCGCGGAGCCGTTTCTCGATGTCGGCTCTCCCACCCGGGAGTTCGGAATCGTAGGGGAGTCGCCCCGTGGCGTACTTGTGGGCCGCATGGAAGACGGCCTTGGGGTCGTAGGTTCTGTCGTCGTGCGCGAGGGCGTAGGAGGAGGTGAGCCTGAACCCGTAGGTGTCGAGGAAGGCCTCCCGGCCGAGTGCGTCGTACTCGGCGATCGCCTTGAGGACCGCGTCCGCGGTGATGTCTGCCGGACCCATGCCGTCAGCCTAGAGACGAGGGGTGACAGCGTCTCCCCTCCCCGGGGTAACGAAGAAGGGCCGTTCGTCGGTGACGAACGGCCCTTCGGGCGCGGAGGGTGTGGGATTTGAACCCACGAAGCCCCGTCAAGGACTTGGTGCTTTTCAAGAGCACTGCACTCGGCCGCTATGCGAACCCTCCTGGGGGAGAGTGACTCTCCGCCAGACATGGTAGCCCACGGGTGCGTCGGGGGCATCGGGGTGTCAGGGGTGGCGCACTGTGGTTACTCGTGAGTAACATGTGTGGCATGGAGAAAATGGACGCCGCGACGGCGGAAATGGTCAAGACCGGGTTCCTCGACTCGGTTCCCTTCGCGCGCACCCTCGGGGTCACCTTCACCGACCTGGACCACGGTCGCGCCGTCATGCGGCTGCCCGATGACGCGGCCCACCACAATCACGTCGGCGGTCCCCACGCGGGCGCCATGTTCACCCTGGCGGAGTCCGCCTCCGGCGCCATCGTCATCGGCACCTTCGGAGACCAGCTGAACCGCGCGGTCCCGCTCGCGGTCAGTGCCGAGATCCGCTACCTCAAACTGGCCATGGGCGACGTCACCGCCGAGGCCGTCCTCGGACGCCCCCGTGAAGAGGTCGTCGCCGAACTCGACGAGGGCCGGCGTCCCGAGTTCCCCGTCGACATCGAGCTGCGTACCGACGACGGCACCGTCACCGGCCGCATGACGGTCCTGTGGACCCTGCGGCCGAACAAGAAGTAGGAGCGCTCCGGTCGGACCCCTCCTGCGGGGTCCGACCGTGTCCCGCCGATTGTCGTTACCCCTGGGTACGTTGACCTCGAAAGGCATCAGCCGAAGAGGAGGTCGCGCGGTGAGACTACGAGTGGATCGTGACGCGTTCGCCGAGGCGGTCACATGGACTGCTCGGGCCCTCCCGGCCAGGCACGCGGTACCCGTGCTCGCCGGGATGCGCATGGAGCTGTCCGAGGACGGTTCCGCCCTGCGCCTGTCCGGGTTCGACTACGAGGTCTCCACGCGGTCCTCGGTCGAGGTCCTGTCCGAGGAGGGCGGCGCCGTCCTGGTGCCCGGACGCCTGCTGGCCGAGATCGTCACCAACCTCCCCTCCGGCTCGGTGCGTATCGAGACCGACGGCCCCAAGGTGCGGATCGAGGGCGGGGCCGCGAGGTTCACGCTCATCACCATGCCTTTGGAGGACTACCCGGAGCTGCCCGGGATGCCCGACGCGGTCGGTTCGGTGGCCTCGGACGCGTTCGGAGCCGCGGTGCGTCAGGTGACCCCGGCCGCGAGCAGGGACGACACCCTGCCGATGCTCACCGGCGCCTATCTGGACCTCACCGGTGACACCCTCAAGGTGGCGGCCACCGACCGTTACCGGATCGCGGTGCGCGAACTCCGGTGGCGGCCCCTGGACCCGGGAATCGACACGTCCGCGCTGGTTCCCGCCCGTACCTTGGCGAACACGGTGAAGGGTCTGATCGGCCGTTCCCACGTGGACATCGCTCTTTCTCCGGCAGAGGCGGCCGAGGGCGGGGGGCTTTCTCCGGGCGAGGGGATGATCGGGTTCGCCAATGGCGACCGTCGTACCACCACCCGGCTGATCGACAGCGACTTCGTCAAGTACGAGACCTGGTTCCCCACCGAGTTCTCCTCACGGGCGGAAGTGCCCGTCACGGCATTGGTGGAGGCGGTCAAACGCGTCGCTTTGGTGGCGGACCGAAACACCCCTCTCCGGCTTGCTTTCACGGAGGGTGAAGTCGTTCTGGAGGCCGGTTCCGGGGAGGACGCCCAGGCGATGGAGGCCATTCCGGTGTCCTTCGAGGGGGACCCGATCAGGCTGTCCTTCCGCCCCGACTACCTCATCGACGGGCTGGCCGGGGTGGAGAGCGCCACCGCCCACCTGAACTTCACGCGACCCACGAAACCGGCCGTGTTCACCGACGTTCCCGAGAAGGAGGGGGAGAAGCCGGTCTTCCGCTATCTCGTGCAGCCTCTGCGTGCCGTGTGACCTGCGTCTTCTTGGCTTTCGAAGGGCTCCGTCCACCGTGGTGCACAAGTTATCCACAGGCTGCCCTTCGAGGCTGTGGACAACTCCGGGTGATCACCCTGTTCGAAGAGGCGGATCACCCCGGGAAAGGGCTCGTATTTCCCCTTTGACAAGGGAGAATCGAACTCTCCGCCAATCTGTGCACAGCCTGTGGATAACTCGGGGTGAGGGTCTATTCGCCCTCGGCCAGAGTGGACGTCCCGCCACTGGTCACAGGGGTCTCCAGACCCAACTCCGCCTGACGCCCCCGCCGGTATCCGGCCCGGTATCCGGCGGCGCTGTGAGTGCGTTCGGGGCGGTGTTTGCGCAACTGCGGGAACTGCTTGTGGAACTCCTCGTTGACCCGGTGCAGGTCGTCTCGGAGCACCAGTTCGGCCCCGCGCTTCGAGTTCTCGCCATCACCGTCGGTCACCCCTCCGGCGCCGGTTTCGGGCGAGACCGTTTCCTGGAGGCGGGCGCGGAACTCGCGAATGCGCTCGGCCACCGCCTGCCCGTAGGCGCGAACGAAGGAACGGTAGTAACGCTTGCGCTCGGTCTCCAACTCGGAACGCGTGTAGTTGCGCAGTTCCCTGATATCGGAGACGTGCGTCGAGCTCATGAACCTCGCAGACGCCTCCATCTGCATGGAGATCGACGGCATGAGCATTCGCAGCGCTTCCAGCGCGTTGGTCGTGCCCACCAGGATGATGGTGCGGTCCGTGTTCTCGGAGGAGTTGCCTCGGACCGCGGACTGGCAGCCGTAGGCGGCCGCGATGTCGGCCAGGGCCTTCACGCGGGCCTTGCCGTGGCCGCCCACTCCGGAGACGGTGTAGTCCATGCGGCTGATCGCGTCCGGCTCCTCGCCCCGCTCGACGCGGGCCTCGGCCTCGGCGATCGCGTGGCGGGTCATGAGCTCGGCGGCCTTGGCGGTGAACGCCTGGCTCTCGGCATCGGTGACCGCGGGGTCCTCCGCCATGCGAAGGAGCCCGCGGACCCGCTCGACCATCTTCTGACGGGCAGCTTCAGTCATCGGCGCCGGTCGTCTCCCCTAGGTGAGTGTCGTGGTCCCGTCCCCGGGCGGAAACAACGAGCCTAAGCCCTCTTGTTCCCCACCACCATCACGGAGCCCGGTGGATCGCCTCGGCGCCCGTCCGTGCCCGCCTCTCCCGCTCGCGGCGGCCCTGGTCTCCAGGCCGCCGAAAGGGGAGGACGGGGGCTAGGGAGTGTTTTTTGGATGCTTTCGCCTGGCATCGGCGGAGCCGATCCTCGGCGAGCGGTCGCCGGGCGATCTCTCGCCGGACGACGAGCGAAGGTGCCCCTACTGTGCCCTGCTACGCAGGATCGCACAGCGGGGGCCCGCCCGGGTTCGGATGTCCTCGTCAGTGTTTGCTTCGAATGGGCGGCGCCGCGAGAGGAAGCCCGGCCCCGTGTGAAGCACCGCGCGCGTCAGCGCGACCGTTGAGGGTGGTGGTGGGTGACGGCGCGGGAGGAATGATCCAAAAAGCACGACCTAGTTCTTGTCGCCGACCACGGCCGCGACGACGCCGATGATGAGCCACAGCATCAGGCCCACGCCCAGACCGGCGAAGGCCGCGCCGAACAGACCGCTGAAGATCGCGAAGCTGCCGATCACGGAACCGATGTAGGAGATCACTGCGGTGGCGCCGCCACCGAGGATCGCCGGAGCGCTCGCATAGCGGAACGGGTAGGTGGCGGCCCAACGGCGCCCTCGCCGGTCGCCCTTCTTGCTCATCACGCCGCCGATACCGCCGATCAGCGCGAAGAAGAAGATTCCGGTCGTGACCGCACCGGGGATACCGGCAAGCCCGAAGTTCATCAGGAAGGAGAGGGCGCCCGCCACCGAGCCGCCCACGATCGAGGCGCCCCACGGCCAGATCATCGTCGCCGAGGCGACGGGAGTGAATGCGTTACCGCGCTCCAGCGTCATGTTCACAGCTCCAGTCGAATCGCGTGGCCTCCGCGCTTCGCGGGACCCTCCCCACCAGGATGGGGTGTCGAGGCCTCCCGCGCATCAGGGCCTGTCCCTGACTTACCCCGGAGTCGACGCCCTGGCACCCGACATCCTTGAGGAAGCCGACACGTGCCCGGCCGAAAGCCGTCTTCGAGACGCCTCGGATGGGGACAACGATCAGAAGGCCCCGGAAGTGCCCGCCGTTCCGGTGTTCTCGTGTTCCCCTTCGTCCCGGGGGGACGCGCCCAGGTCGGCGCGCAGTTCCGGCCAGGCGGAACGGAACGCCGGGAGGAGGGGAAGGGACTCGGTCGTCTCCAACGGGATCCAGCGGATCTCCTCGCTCTCCGAGTTCCCGGCACGGAACGGGGTCAGGGCCGGGACACGCAGGAGGAAGGTGTCGTACCGCCATACGGACAGGTCGTGTTCGTGTCGAGCGAGTACCGTGTAGCCGTCGAGGTCTCCGTCGACCTCTTCGCGGAACTCGCGGACGGCGGCCTCGAGGGGACTCTCGTCCCTGTTGCGCGCCCCGCCGGGGATCCCCCAGGTGCCTCCCATATGGGTCCACCCAGCACGGTGTTGGAGCAGTACATGCCCACCACCGGCCTCATCGGTGGCGTACAACAACAGCCCGGCGGCGCCGTAGAGCCCCCACCTCTTGGAACCGTCGGGCAGCGTCACCCAACCGTTTCCGTCACCCTCCTGCATCAGGCCCTCCGATCGAGCGATCTCCTCCGGTCCACGATCTCCCACCGCGGACCTGTGGACAACGGGATTCGAGATCGCGAACCCCACTAATCTTTTGAACCTATGGCCCCCTTGACCTCTTCCGCAGCCCGTCTCCCCGTCTACACGCTCGGCCTGGTACGTCGCCACTGGGCTCCGCTGTTGTGCGTGTACACCGGTGGAATGTTGCTCCACGCCCTGATCATGCGTGGTCTGGTGGCGTTCAACGACGTCGAGCCCGCTCTCGCGCTGTCCGGTCTGGGATTGACCCTCCTGATCACCCTGGTCACCTTCGTGGTGATGTTCCAACTCCTGCGCCCCGGGCTTCCCCTCGTCGACTCCGAACTCAACGCGGAGATCGTACGGCGTAACAAGCGGAAAGGTTTCGCGGAACGGGAACGTCGGGTCGTGGACGGTGTCGCCCTCGCGATCATGCCCTTCCTGCTCTTCTACGGGGCCTGGGGGCTCTTCGAGGAGCAGTACAACACCTACAGTGTCGACCTGCTCAACACCGGCGGTGTCGAGGCCTTCTCCGCGCCCACCGAGATGGCCTGGTTCGGCATGCCCCTACTGGTGGCGTGCTCGGCATGGCTGCTGCGACGGGTGTGCGGGCACTTCTACAAGACGGGGCGCAACCCGGTCCTGGGCATCCTCACCGCTCTCTTCGAGGGCGTGTGGATGTTCATGGTCGTGTTCTCCATCGGTGTCCTCATAGGGCTCTGGAACGACTGGATCGGCAGCCGGGTCCTCTGGGTGTCGGTGGAGCTCTCGATCACCCGGGGCATCGACGGTTTCGGCGACCTCATCGACGTTCCGAACCTGTCCCTCGGGGTCTCCGCGGCCTTCGCCGCGCTCTGGGCCACGGTCAAGGAGGGGTTCATCGGGCCGATGCTGTGGCTGACCATCACCGCCGTCGTGTACCGGGCCCAGATCGACGATCACGACGCGCTCTTCGAGGAGCGCCGGGGCGGTGGCCGGTTCGGGGCCGCGGTCAACCGCACCGCGAGGTTGAGCCGGATCTTCGGTAAGCACGCCGACTCCGACTTCCGTGACAAGTTCACGCCCTGCCTCAACGCCGTACGGTTCGTGCTCGGGGCCGGTCCGGTGTTCTACCTGACCTTCTGCCTCTACTTCGTCCTTCTGGACCTGGTGTTCAGCAGGCTGCACCGGGGGGTCCTCGTGCTCCTGGAACGGACGGGGGAGCCGAACGAGGTGTGGCTCTGGACCCAACCGGTCGACTTCGTGATGACCGCTCTGCACATGCTGCTCCGGCTCTGCCTGTTGGCGGCGACCTTCGAGATCGCCCTGCGCAAGGCGGAGGAGACCAGTGTGGGACGGCACCTGTGGAGGGTCGCCGGGCACGCCGTGCCCACGCCCGAGGCCCGGGGCCCGGTCCGAAGAGGGACGGGCCCCGGTCGAGGCGCCCACTAGGAAGTGGTGTCCATGGGCTCGATGTCGAAGACCAGGGCCTCCGGGGCCGGCCGGGTCGAGTCTCCGGTGGTGGTGACGCTCACCTCGAACCGGAGCTCCTCCGCCACCTCCTCGGGGACCAGGTAGGACACCAGGAAGGTCTGTTCCGTGCCGCCTCGGACCGGCCGCATCGAGCCGTCGGTGCAACCACCGGACGTGTTCCCGGGGTCTCGGGACAGACCTCGGTCGCCGTATTCGAGAGTGGGCTCCCAGGATCGACCCTCGCCGTCCAGGGCGCGGAACCGGCAGTAGGCGCCCAGCAGTTCGCCGGCCTCGTCGTCCCGGGGGGTGACCCGGAAGCCGATGTCGACCAGCTCCACGCCTTCGGGGGGCGGGGGCTGCCCTCCCAGGACGCCGACCACGTAGACGGCCGCCAGCCACTCGCTGCCGACCAGGGAGGCGGTGTCCTCCCCCTCCACGAGCCGGGCCTCGGGACGGACACGGCCGTTCTCGCGGGCCTCGTCGAGCTCGCTCAGGTACGGCCAGCCGACCATGACGGGGAAGAGCACCAGGAGGGCGGCGACGTAGGGCAGGTGCAGCCGTTTCCACAGCGGCAGTCCACGACGCGGTCGGCCGGAGCGGGGCCGGGGCGCGCTCTCGGGGCGTCGGTGGGAGCGGTGTCCGTGCCCGAGAGGAGCCCGGCGCGGGTCCGGCCTCGTCCGGTCCCACCCCGGCCCTGACGGCGGCCCGTACGGCCCCGGGGCCCCGGGTGGAGGAGGAGTGGGCCCCGGGCCGCCACCGTGACGGCCGCGAGGCCCTCGGGGTACGGGAGGTGTTCGAGGATCGGGGGCGGCGGGGCCCCGGCCCGGCCCGCCCATGGGTGCGGGTCCGGCCGGAGGGCGGTCCCCGGGCCACCGCTGTGATGGAGGCGGCCCCTGGGCCGGAGGGGGAGGGAAGACCTCTCGACCCGGACGGAAGGGGTCCCGACGGCGAGGATCATTCGGATGCATCGTTGTCCTTCCCGGTACGGACCTCGGGAGGGAGGAGGACCAGGGGGTCGTCGAGAGGGCGGGGTTCCACCGGGTCCAGCGCCACGGACGCCTGAGCACCCAGATACCGGTTGAAGTCCGGTGCGTGGGTGACGACCAGCGCGGGCTCGTCGATCCGGTCGAGGGGGACTTCGAACAGGAACGCGCCCTCCTGTGGGAGGCCGGGGGAGAGGGTCGCCCGGTCCAGGGAGTCGGAGAACCAGCCGGGCACGTCGTAGGTGGTGCCGTCCTTCATCCGCAGTTCGGCCGGGAAGTTGGTCATGGTGGTGTGGGCGGCGGTGATCCGCGCACGGACGAGGACCCAGACACCATTGGCCTCGACCGGGCCGATCGGGTCTCCCAGGATGTCGGTGGCCTCCAGAGCCGATCCGACCTCCAGGTCCACGACCTCCAGGGAGAAGTCGTCGGTGACGACGGGCTCTCCGACGGAGCCGGTGGTGGTGACCGGGGCGAACAGGCTCTTCTTGTCCAGCGTGAAGTGCTGAAGGACGGCGATGCCGACGACCAGGAGCACGCACAGGAGGCCGGCCGTCAGGCTGCGGCTCATGAGCGCCCTCTCTCGTTCAGTGGGAGTGTGACGGTGCCCGCCACGTCGTCGGAGGAGATCCAGAAGGAGCCGAGACCGTCGCGCGTTCCCAGTTCCTGCATCCCATGGACGGCGAGGTCGACCTCGCCCAGGTCGGAGGCGGTGACGTCCTCGGGCATCTCCCAGGACAGCACCGCGTTCTCCTCGGCCATATGAGGCTGAAGGGAGGCCACGAGGCTCTCCGGCATGCGTTCGAAGGAGACGTCGGGCCGGTCGGTCGAGGTGCCGGAGGGGCCCAGGAGCAGGACGAGCCCGCTGCCGACCTCGAACACCGGGACCGAGACGTCGGACGCGCGCAGTTCGATGTCCGCCCGGACCCGGAGGCGGGCGCCGTCGTCACCGGTCTCCACCCACGCCTCGTAAGGGGTGACGGCGAACAGTTCGTTCTCCAGTTCGGTCCCCGGGGGCTCGGGGGAGGTCTGTGAGTCGGCCCTGTCCAGACCGCCGAAGGCGGCCACGATCAGGGTGACGATCGCTCCGGCCGCACCGACCACGGAGACCAGTGCGAAGCGGGCGAGGGGATCGACGGGGAGGAAGGACCGCCGTGCGATATCGGCGGCACGGACATGGTGGACCACGAGCCGCAATTCTAGGGCCAAAGCGCCAAAGGCGATCTCGGGACGATGACGATGAACAGGGTGGGCGGTGAAGGCGCAGGTCAGAGGGTGTTTGGATGGATGGAGGTGTCCTCGGTGGCGAACCCGGCCCCCGATTTCGATCCCTCTCTTCAGGGGGGTCGTGTTTAGAACGTCACCCGTTGTGCATAATTCGATTCGAGAGCGGAAGCGCCGTGAACGGCGCCCGTCGCCGGCGCGTGAAGAGCCCCCTGCTGACCCCCTCACCATTGAAAGCGCTTTGAAAGCGCGATGGAAGAGAGTCTCCCTAGTGTGAAACCTGTTCGACGAGGCCGATGCCCGCGAGAGGACGGCTCGCGGGAACACGGTCGACTCGTCGGAGTTTCGGACACCAGTCATCCGTGGCGTACCTGGAGGGGGCGCCACGGATGACCGTCCCGCCGGGGAGCGGTGATCCCATGATGCTTCGTAGACGACGTAGGGCCACTTTGCGGCTCTACACGAGCGCTGTGAGAAGAGGAGTTCGCGTGCCGAAGATGCTGACGATGGACGAACGCTTCGAAGCGATCGTCGCCGATGTGGCCCTGACCCCCGAGGCCAAGATGGGCCCGCTCCGAGAGCCGGACCCCGAGCGCAGGCTTCCGGACGAGACCGAGGACGGCCCCGAGGAACGGGAGCCCGCCGAGGAGAAGTAGTTCCTCGTCCGTGGCCCGACGGTCACCCCGAGTACGACAATGGGAGGCGTACTCGGGGCCGTCGGGCTTATCTTCTTTCGCGAGTGCGACCTTGCTAGGGTTGCTGCTTGTGGAATTCGGTGTGCTCGGCCCTATCGCCGTATGGTCAGACGGAAAACCCGTTTCCGTGGGCGGACCACGCCAGCGTTGTGTCCTGGGCGCGCTTCTGGTCCACGTGGGGCGCGAGGTCACCATAGACCAGCTCACCGGTTACCTCTGGAACGAGGACCCGCCCCGCACCGCCCGTTCGGTCATCCAGGTGCAGGTTTCCCACCTGCGCCGACTGCTCCCGGGGCGGATCGCGACGACCAGTGGCGGGTACGTCCTGGAGGTGGACCCCGAATCGGTCGACCTCCATCGTTTTCGCAGACTCAGAGACGAAGCGGCCCGCGCGGATTCCGCGGAGGCCATCGAATTCCTCGATCTCGCTTTGAAATGCTGGCGTGGAATTCCTTTTTCCGGCGTCGGTTCCGATTATCTGGACGATTCGGTGGTCCGCCCCATACGCGAGGAGCGATGGTCGGCGGTCATCTCCTGGGCCTCCCATGCACTGGAGCTGGAGCGCCACTCCGACGTCGTGGCCAGGTTGACCTCGCTGAGTAGTGAGGAGCCCTTCAGTGAGCGTCTGCACGAGTTCCTCATCACCGCCCTGTGGAAAGCGAGCGGTAGGGCCAAGGCCCTCTCCGTGTACGAGGACTTCCGGCGACGTCTGGCCGATGAGCTGGGCGTCGACCCCGGACACGAACTCCTCTCCCTCCACTCCCGCATCCTTCATGAGGACGTATCCCCCCAAGGGGACGTCGATCCAGTGGAGGAATCGGTACCGGATTTCAGGATCCGCAACGATCTGCCGCGGGATCTTCCCGACTTCACCGGCCGAGGCGAGGCCCTGAAGAACCTGGAGGACTTCTCACTCGGCGACGACGGTCGGGCCAAGATCTGCGTCATCACCGATAGCGGTGGTGCGGGCAAGACCACGACCGCCGTGCATTTCGGCTATGAGATAGCGGACCGGTATCCGGACGGTCAGATCTTCATCGACCTCTACGGTTACACCTCGAACAAGGAACCACTGGATCCGGCCTCGGCCCTCGGCTCCCTACTGCGCGCGGTCGGGATCGAGCCGGAGACCGTTCCCGAGTCCCTGGCCGAACGTTCGGCGCTGTGGCGGGCCACGTTGCGCGGGCGCAGGGTGCTGCTCATCCTGGACAACGCCTTCAGCCATGCCCAGGTCAGCCCGCTGCTCCCCTCCTCTTCCGGGACCCTGACGCTCATCACGACACGGAACGAACTCGTCGGACTGAGCGGGGCGCGGTTCCTGTCCTTGGGGATGTTCGACGACGACTCGTCTCTGGAGCTGCTGCGACTGATCCTCGGAGACGCGCGCGTCGACTCCGAGTTGGAGGGGGCCCGCGAGGTGGCCCGCTTCTGCGGCGGCCTCCCGCTGGCGTTGAGGGTGATCGCCGGTCGTATGGCGGGTCGGCCGAAATGGACGTTCGCACACGTCATCAGACGGTTGGTGGAACAGAACCGGACGTTCCGGGAGCTGGCGGTCGAAGGCCAGAGCGTCGAGGTCGCCATCGACCTCTCCTTCCAGAGCCTCAACCCGACCCAGCGGAGGGCCTTCCTCCTTCTGGGGCTGATGGTCGGGAACGTCATCGACCTCTCCGGCGCCGCGGCGCTCTTCGATACGTCGGTCGAGGACGCCGACGACACCCTCCAAGAGCTCGTCGGGGTGTGCCTCCTGGAGGAACCCCAAGAGGACGTGTACCGGGCGCACGACCTCATAAGGGCCTTCGCCCTCGACCGGGCCCTGGCGGAGTTCGGACACGAGGAGGCCGACCGGATCAAGGTGCGGCTCTCCGGTTTCTACCTGGAGACCGCGCAGCGCGCGGCGGAACTCCTGGGGCCCCGGGTCCAGGAGAGGTCCGAGGTGTCGTTCTCCCGCTACCGGGTGGAGTTGTCCAGTCGGCGGGAGGCCGAGGACTGGTTCTCCCTCCACCAGGAGAATCTGGCCGACGCCATCGAGTACTTCGCCTCGCGCGACCACGGAGAGGAGGCCTGGCGTCTGGCCGACGCCGTGTGGCGCTTCTACGCGGTGCGCGGTCAGATGGGGCTGCTGGTCACCTCCCATGAGCGGGTCCTACAGATCAGCGAACGTCAGGGGAACCGGCGAGGGCGCGCCGTCACCCTGATCGGACTGGGGATCGCCTACTACATCTCCGGGCGTTTCGAAGAGTCCCTGAGACTGCTCGGCGAGGCCAGGACGATCCTCGAGGGGCTCGGGGACGGTCGAGGCGTGATCCGCGCCCTCGCGAACCTGGGCATGGTCTATGAGCGCATGGGACGGTTCGCCGACTCCGCCGCGGCGATCAAGGAGGTGCTCCGTTACGCCGAGGAGCTCCGCAACCCCAAGGTCGAGGCCCTCCAGTGGGGCAACCTGGCCGTTCTCCAACAGTCCCTCGGTGAGTACAAGGAGGCCCTGGCGAGCGCGGAACGGGCGATCCTGATCTCCCAGGGAGAGCAGGAGGGGGAGATCCGGGCCCGGGCCAAACGGGTCATGGGAGAGGCGCACACGTGCCTGGGGAACATGGACTCGGCCTTTCAGGAGTTGGACGAGGCCATGGAACTCTCCTCCCACCTACAGCTGGTGGGGAACAGGATCTACGTGCACAACTCCAGGGGGATCGCCCACCGCGCGGCGGGGCGGTTCGACGAGGCCGTCCGGGAGCACGGCAGGGCCCTCGCGTTGGCGGAGACGTCCGGCGACCGGAGTGGGGACGCCGAGATCCTCACCGATCTGGGGGTCACCCAGGTCGAGGCCGCCCGCTATGAGGAGGCCCGCGAAGGACTCGATCGGGCCCTGGAGCTCGCGGTCGAACGCGGAGAGCGGTACATCGAGGCCCGTGCCTCGCTCGCGCTCGGAGGGATCCCGGGGCCGTTCGTCGACCCGGGACGCGCGCGCGACCTGCTCGCGGAGTCGGTACGGATCTTCGAGGACCTCGACCTGCCGGAGGCGGAGGCGGCCCGTCGGCGGCTTCAGACCCTGGACGCGGAACCCGGCCCCGACGTCGCGCCCGCCTTCTAGGAGACCCGGGCCCTTCTTCCGGCCGAGCCTGATCCACGACGGCGCTTCTTCCAGCCGCCGCCTCGACGCATCGACCTCAGGTACAACGTCGACGGCAGTGTCCTCACCCCTCGTGGGAGCCTCGGATACACCGCTCCGACCATCCGGAACAGGCGATCGAATCTTCGCTGGTGGGCCGGTGACCAGGGGATGCCGAAGGCCTCTCGAAGATCCGGGGGGAGCAGGCCGCCGCTGATGAAACGCTGGGCCGCGGTGAGCGGCCACAGCAGGCGGTTGTTCGGCCGGAACAGATCACGGGCCAGGGCCCGGGCCTCGGGGCCGACCTCCAGGCGCGCGCAGGCCCGTTCCCAGTACTCCTCGAACTCCTCCAGGGAGGCGGGCCAGTGCTCCTCCGGCAGTCCCAACGAGGTCCCGTACCGGGCGGACTCCCTCAACAGAAGCTCACGCTCCTGTTCGGACCGTTCGCCGAGCACCAGTTCGTACAACCGGGCGCCCGAGTGGTAGAGGGTCGCGGCCACCCACAGCAGCAGTTCGGGGTCGAGCGCGTCGTAACCGGGACCGCGCACCTTCCGGTGCAGGGCCCGCACGATCGCCCCGACCCGGGCGCGCTCCTCCTCGGTGCCGAGGGAGACGCCGTAGACGTAGTAGAGCGTGCCGCGCAGTCGGTCGAGAGGGCGGGACGCGAAGTCGCTGTGGTCGGCCACACCGCGGGCCACGTCGGGGTGGGCGATCTGGAGCAGGACCGCGTAACCGGCGCCGGCGAGGATGCCGGCCTCCCCACCGGTCCGACGCAGCATGGATTCATCGGACGGGTCCATGTTCGAATCGTACGGCAGCGCCCCACCTCCCCGCAGGTGGCACGCCTTTCCCTGGCGGGGGATAAGGCGCGTTTCATCCCTCTTCCTCCAGGAACCGCCCGGCGAGGTCGCGCAGCGGACCGAGGCGTGCGAGGGCGTCGGTGCCGTCGATGTACTGGTCGACCGCGCCCACCGGGACGCCGTCGCGCAGCGCGGGGTCCTCGATCCGTGCCAGAAGCGCCTCGGTGAACCGCCCGGCGTCCAGGACCGGATAGGGGCGAGAGTGGAAGGGGCGTGGTTCGGGGGAGAGGGGGTCGGCCAGACCGGTGCGGTTCTGGAGTTCCGCCACCTTCCGGTAGGCCTCGGCGAGTTCGGTCGCGGGGCGGGCCGAGGTCAGGGCCCTTTCGAGTACCGGTCCCACCTCGACCGCCGCGTCGAGGGAGGCGAACACCGTCCCGAGCCACTTGGAGTAGGGCGGGTACCGGCGTTCCAGGAGCAGACAGAGCCGCATCAGGTCACGGACCAGGCGGGCCGTGACGATCCGTTCGCCGAGCCCGTCCCCGACCTCGGCGCAACGGCCCACGAACGCCTCCTCCTGGGCGATCCGCCGCCATTGGCAGGCCAGAACATAGCGCCACAGGTCGTCGGGGTACCACTCCAGGGCGTGGCGGATCCGGGTGATCTCGCCGAGGTCGTCGTGGAAGACGGTTCCCCCGGTCACCTCGGCCAGTCGTTGGGTCGGAACGGCGAGCCAATCGATGGTGCGGACCCCATGTCCCGGGTCGAACCCCAGCCGTTCGACCGACCAGGTCCTCGGGTCGACGACGTCCACCCCATGACGCCCTTCGGGGGAGTCGGTGAGCATCCGGTTCCCGGGGTCGTCGGGGTCGGGCAGGAAGCGCGTGGGCCATCCGCGGATCCGTCCGGCAGGCTCCGCTCCAGGAGATCGTCGATCCGCCGATGGTTCCGGTCCACGAAGATCTGGAGGCGAGGTCCCCAACCGTGGTCCGTGGAACGTTCCGTGTCCAGACCCGGCACCTCCGACCCCGGCCCCAGTAGGGCGGCGGCGTGCGGGAACCCTTGAAGAAGAGGGGCGACGGCCTCTTCGTACAGAGCCCTGGACAACTCCAGTCCGGGAAGGAAACGCGGGGGCGGATCGTTCATCGGCGTCCTCTCATGGAGATCGGGGTCGGTTATCCCATGCAGACCTCGAGGAGGGCCACGGATTTTCCGCCCGGAGGGCTCCCGAGGGGTGGGTAAGGAAAACATCACCTTGTGGTGAGGTCTGCCTCGATGGTCATGGAAAGACCCTCTTGGTCCACCTTGTGTCGCACCGGACCGGACACGATCGGTGAGTGAGTCGTGCCAGTTCGGAGCCGCACCCGTGATCGAGGGGGCCAGTACCAGTGGCCGCCGACGGCCCCCTGGTCCCGAAAACCGGTACGTAGGGGCCTGCCTGCCTTCGGTAACGGCGGCCTTGACGGGGGATGACGCGCTTTTTACGGTCTTCGAAAACCGGGTGGGGGAAGTTCCCGAGAACCACGGGATCTTTCTCGGACATCCCCTGGAGCTCATGGAAATAACCGGCCGTGAGTGCCTCCGCCCACCCCTGGACCGGTAACGGTCCGGGTCACCCCCGCTACGGCTCCTCGGAGCCGTGACCCACAGGAAGGGCACGAATTCATGACCGTGCGCAGCAAGATCCGTTCCGGCGCGGCCGTAGCCGCCGCGACCGCCCTGGCCTTCACCCTCATGCCGGCCGGCGCCGCCAGCGCCCACGGCTACGTTTCCGACCCGCCCAGCCGTCAGGCCCAGTGCGCCGCGGGTGTTGTCCAGTGCGGCCCGATCCAGTGGGAGCCGCAGAGCGTCGAAGGCCCCAAGGGGCTGATGGAGTGCGCCGGAGGCAACGCCGCCTTCTCCGAGCTCAACGACGACAACTACGGTTGGGACGTCACCCCCATCGGCACCACCGCCAACTTCGAGTGGACGATCACCGCCGCTCACGCCAGCGCCGAGTGGGAGTACTTCATCGACGGTCAGCTGGTCGCCAGCTTCGACGACGGTGGCGCCCGTCCGCCGTGGAACTTCACCCACCAGGTCGACCTCTCCAACTACCCCGGTGAGCAGACCGTCCTGGCCCGGTGGAACGTCGCCGACACCGCCAACGCCTTCTACGCCTGCATCGACGTCAACGTCGGCGCCCTGTGAGCCTCGGGCGGAGTGATCCGCCCTGAGGGCCATGAGCGTCCTCGCGTCCCGGTCCGGCCGTGAGCCGGGCCGGGACGTATTCGTTCGCGAGGATCGGGGTGCTTTCGTCCGGCGCCTCGTGGGAATATCCGTCGAGTCAGGTTTCGACTACCCCCCGGACGGACCTCCACGCATGGGCCACCCCTACCCGCCCCCTCACGGACAGCCCCGCCCCGGACCCCAAGGGCCGCCCCCACCGGGGCTCACCGGACCTCCGGGACCTCCACCCCACCCGCCCGGCCCTCCGCATGCGGCCCACCTAGCGGCGCCCCCTCCCCGGCCCCCGAGAACGCTCGCGGCCATCGCCCTCACCGCCTCCGGAACGCTGGCGGTCGCCGGGATCCTCACCTGGACCGTCGTCTTCGCCTACGGATCCGGCGGGGTGAGCTCCGCCGGAGGCCTCCCCACCGACGACCCGTGCGCCGTCCTCGCCGAAGAGACCCTCACGGACCTGGACGCCGAGGTCTCCTCCTGGAACACGAGCCCCTACTCCAACGGCTGTTCCTGGACGGTCTCCCTCGACGGCGACGAGACGACCCTGCACTTCGAACGCATGGTGCCGCTGTCCGAAGAGGACGCCGCCCTGGAGGAGGAACGCGGGGAGGAAGAGGTCCCCCGGGACGCCGATGGGCTCTACCGATCCGCTCTCGAAAGCGCGGCCGGCGGTGACTACGCGGTGGACAGCGAGGCGTCCCTCTCCACGGATACGCGCTCCCTCTCCTACGGGGACGAGAGCACGCTCACGATGCTGGACACCGCCTACGAGTACTCCGACGGCAGGTCGCAGTATGTGAGTCTCACCGTTCGAGAAGAAGGCCTGGTGAGCGTGCTCTCCTTCCTCGTGGGCACCGAGTTCGAGGACATCGACCTGGCCGAGGCGGAGCGACTTCTCACCCCCGTGGCCGACGACGTGTTCGGCTGAGCGACCCCCACACCAAGACCGGCGCATGGACGACGCCCAGAACAGGAGATCCGCCGTGTACCACGGCCCGGAAGCGCGGTTCCCCCACCCTCCGACTCCCCCGCCCGCACGCCCGCCTCGTTCGACCGGACGCGTCGTGGCGATCACCATGGCGGTGACGCTCGGAGCCTACGTACTGGTCGCCGGTGCCGTCGGCGCGGTGCTGGCGGGAGGGGGAGGAGGGAGTGTCACCGGCCCGGAGTTCGAAGGTCTGCCCACCGAATCGTGCGGGGTGGCGACCGCGGCCGAACTCGACTCCGTCTCCGCGACCCTGCCCTACGCCACGTTCTCCGAGACCTCCTCCTCGTGCGGGTGGGGCGCCGAGTTCTCGGACGGGACGGAGGGCTTCCTCCGGCTCGAATACCGACTTCCCGTCGACGAGGATCGAGAACCCCTCCGGGCTGTGAGCGACGCGGAGGAGGAGTACGAGACCGAGTCCGGGAAACTGCTCGACGGGGAGGACGAGGGTTACTGGGCCGTGGAGGTCCTCGACTCCCGTGAACTCGAACTCGGGGACGGGGCCGTCCTCTCCCACCACCTGGAGGGCGGCGACGAGAAGAGCAGCCGGGTCACGGTGCTGGCCCGTGTGGAGGGCGTCCTGGTCGAGGTCACCGCCCAGGAGCGTTGGGACGGGCGTTCCGGGGCCGCGGACTTCACCGACGACGAGGAGACCATCGTCGCCATCGCCGAACGCGCGGTGTCCCTGCTGGAGGGGTGAGACGGCCGGCCTCGGAAGGCCGGCCCCACCACCCACGGGAAGCGTCAGTGACCGCCGTCGGAGGAGACGTTCCTCAGGAACAGGACCGCTCCGACCGCCACGAGAACGAAGAGGAACGCGCTGCCGAGCCCGGCCCAGGCGAAGCCCTGGGCGAAGGCCTCCTGGGCCCGATGTACCAGCTCCGGGCCGATCACGTCCGCCTCCGCCAAGGCCCCGTCCAGGCTCTCCACGGCACGACGGGAGGCCTCCTCCGGGACCCCCTCCACGTCCGCGCCGGACATCCACCCTCGATAGAGGACGGCGCCCACGCTGCCCAGGACGGCGATGCCGGTGGCGACGCCGAACTCGGCCGCGGTCTCCTCCATCGCCGAGGCGGAGCCCGCCTTCTCCTGGGGAGCGGAGCCCACCACCAGATCCGCTCCCAGCACCATGGACGGCCCCATGCCGAGGAAGGCGAGGGTCACCCCGAGCTGGAGAAGAAGGAAGGAGGGGGAGGAGGTGTCGGTCTCGCCCGCCGTCGCCACCTGGGACATCAGACCCAGGCCGACGACCGAGAGTACGAGACCGCCGGCCGCGACGACACCCGGCCGGGCCCAACGGACCAGGGAGGGCGCGAGCAGGGAGCCCACCAGCAGCCCCGCGGCGGAGGGCGCCATCCAGATCCCGGACCACATCGGAGAGAACCCGACCACCTGTTGGAGATAGATCGAGAACAGGAACTGGATGCCGCCGAACACGAAGAGCACCAGCACGATCAGCGACAGAGCGGCACTGAAAGCGCGATCGCGGAACATGGTCAGATCCAGCAGCGGGTCGTCGAGCCTGTGCTGGCGGCGCAGGAAGATCACGCCGATGACGACACCGGCCACGGCCGAGGCGACGGTGGAGAGGGTGAGCCCGTCGGTCGCCGCGTGCTTGATCCCGTAGATGACGGCCAGGACCGAGACCAGGGACAGGGCGACGCTGAGCAGGTCGATCGAGCCTCTGACCGTGGGATCCCGATACTCGGGAAGCAGGATCGGCCCCACGATGAGCAACAGGATCAGGAACGGCAGGCCGATCAGCAGGGTGGAACCCCACCAGAAGAACTGGAGCATCGCGCCGCTGAGGAGCGGGCCCAGGGCGATGCCGACCGACAGCGAGGTCGCCCACACCGCGATCGCCGACGTGCGCTGTCGAGGATCGTGGAACATGCTCCGGATCAGGGAGAGCGTCGACGGCATGATCGTCGCGCCGGCGACGCCCATCAGCCCTCGGGTGACGATCGCCAGTTCGGGGGTGGGGGAGAAGGCCGCCAGCACCGAGGCCAGGGAGAAGGTCGCCGCGCCGATCAGCAGCAGGCGGCGTCGACCGATCCGGTCTCCGAGGGTCCCCATGGTGATGAGGAACCCGGCGATGAGGAACCCGTAGATATCGGTGATCCACAGGCGTTGGGCCTCGTTCGCGCCGAGCTCCGCGCTCAGCTCCGGTTGCGCCAGGAACAGCACGGTGGTGTTGATGCCGACGAGCAGTGTCGGCAGGGCCAGTACCGCGAGTCCGAGCCATGCCCGGGCGCCGGCCCGGTCCTCGGTCGCTTGGGGGTTCATTCGATCCTCCACTGATTAGAACGTTCGATCTAGACAATAGAACGATCGCTCTATCCAGTAAAGTCGGGGGTATGGACGAGTCGACCGGTTCAACGCTCCCTACACGCGACCGGATCCTGCGGGCGACCGTGGAACTGCTGCGCAGGCAGGGCTACGACGGCACCGGGGTCAAACAGATCGCCCGCGAGGCCGACGCCACACTCGGCTCCCTCTACCACTTCTTCCCCGACGGCAAGGGTCAGTTGGCCGCGGAGGCGCTCCGCGTCGACGCCGACCACTACGCCTCCCTTCTCCGCCAGGGCATGGAGAGCAGCGACGACCCGGCCGAGGGGATCGTGGCCTTCGCGCACCTGCACATCGAGGAACTACGCGCCTCGGAATGGCGCGACGCCTGCCTGGCCTCGGCCGCGGCCCTGGAACGGATCGGCCACTCGGCCCCCGTCCAACACGACTACGAGACCGCCCTGAGCACCTGGAGGGACATCATCGCCGCCAGGCTTCGGGCCGTCGGAGTGGACGAGGCGACCGCCGACGACGCGGCCTGCTTCGCGCTCAGCGCCCTGGAGGGCGCCGAGATCCAGTGCCGCGCCACCCGAAGCGAGAAGCCGCTGGTCACCGCCGGCACCCACCTCGCCGAACTCTTCCGAGGCCTCCACCCCACCCCCTGAGGTTCTTTCGTCCCCTCCACACCTTCTCGATACCTGCGGAGCGTGGGTGTCGTCGCCTGTCGTTATTCTCGGCGCGGGAACATGAGAGCGGTGGGAAGGGGTGGCTGTGAAAGGCCGGTTGCGTGCAGGGCAGGTATTTCGTTATCCACGACCCAAGGTCGAACATATTTCTCAGGTGGACGGCTACCCCAATTTCCATCACGTGACCCACTCTTCCGCGTACGGAGAACAGGTCCAGTTGGAGAAGGGGATCAACGGGACGGCAGGCATCACCGCGGTCGATGGCTCACGTCGTCCCGCCATCCTCATCCGATCGAGCCCTTGGAAGTCCGGGACGGTGGAGACACCCTGGAAAGACCACTTCGAGGTGGAAGACGGGTACGTCCGCTACTACGGCGACCACAAGGCGAGCACGGAGGTCGCACTCGGCAGGACCCCCGGTAACGCTGCGATGCTCGAAGCCTTCGATCATCATCGGGTGCCGTCCGCGTACGCACCTCCACTTCTCCTGTTCCGCGCCGTCCCGCGCAACGGAAAACAGAAGGGCTACGTGGAGTTCTGCGGATTGGGGGTGATCGAGCGGGTCGAGAAAGTCGAGCAGCAGGGTGGGCAGGCGAAGGATTCCTTCATCAACTACGCCTATGACATCGCACTTCTCGATCTGACCCCCGAAAACGACGCTGTCGCATGGGAGTGGATCGAAGCACGTAGGAACAAGACGTACTCGGCGGAGGAGACCCTGGAATGGGCGCCCAAATCATGGCGCCACTGGGTCGAGAACGGCACTGTGGGAAACCTTCGATCGTCACGGCGGGCCACCGTCTCCGAGAACCCGAAACCGAAAGAGCGAAAGCCGGAGGCGGAGAGTCCCGAGGTCCTGGAGGCCGAGGAGGCGGCGGCCAGGACCGCCGGGCGCCGTCGGTCGGGCACGGGCCAGGGGCGCCGGATGAGCGCGGCCGAACGGAAGGCGCTGGAGGACCACAGCGTCGGTAGAGCCACCGCCCACTTCGAGGCCGACGGGTGGTCGGTCGAGGACGTCGGCGCGAAGAGATCCTACGATCTGCTCCTGACCCGAGGGGACGAACGACTGTACGTGGAGGTGAAGGGGACCACCTCCGAAGGGGCACAGGTGATCCTCACCCGCGCCGAAGTGGAGAAGCAGCGCGAGTTCGCGCCCCACAACGCTCTCGTGGTCGTCCATTCGATCGAGTTGGACCGCACGGTGTCGCCTCCCGAGGCCAAGGGAGGCGTTCTGCACTGCACCTCCCCCTGGGAGATCCGGGAGCAGCACCTCAAAGTCGTCTCGTACGTCTACCACCATCCGGACCTCTCCTAGAGGACCGGAAGGAGGAAAGCCCGGGAGGGGCGGGACGGCCCCTCCCGGGTGGGGTCAGAGGGCGAGGAGCCTCCTGACGCGCTCGGCCTCCTCCTCGGAGAGACGCACCGAGGCGGCGGCCATGTTCTCCTCCAGGTGCTCCACGCGTGAGGTGCCCGGGATCGGCAGCATCACCGGCGACCGGTGCAGGAGCCAGGCCAGCGCGAGCTGGGCCGGTGTCACCCCGTGCTCGGCCGCGAGCGGGGCCAGCGGCGAGTCCGGGTGCGCCAGTTCTCCACGCGAGATCGGAGCCCAGGGCAGGAAGGCGATCCCGTCCTGCTCGCATCGCTCCAGGACGTCCTCGGACCTGCGCTGGGAAGGGCTGTACTCGTTCTGTACCGAGGCGATGGGGGTGGTCTTGCGGGCGGTCCTGAGCTGTTCCCTGGTCACACCGGTCAGCCCGATGTGGTGGATCTTGCCCTCTTCGCGCAGCTCCACGAGGGCGCCCAGCTGTTCGGAGAGCGGCACCTCCGGGTCGATCCAGTGGAGCTGGAGCAGGTCGATGCGCTCCAGGCCCAGGTTGCGAAGGCTCGCCTCCACCTGTCGCTTGAGGTGGGAGGGGGTGCCCTCGGCCTCCCACAGCCCGGGGCCGGAGTGCACCATGCCGACCTTGGTGGTGACGAGAAGGTCCTCGGGGTAGGGGTGCAGGGCCTCGCGGATCAGCCGCTCGTTGACCTCGGGGCCGTAGGAGTCGGCGGTGTCGATGAGGGTGACGCCCAGTTCGACCGCGCGTCGCAGGACGGCGATCGCCTCCTCGCGGTCATGTGGCTCTCCCCACGCACCCGGACCGGTCAAGCGCATGGCGCCGAACCCGAGCCGGTGTACCGGGAGGTCGCCGCCGATGGCGAAGGTCCCCGACAGGCGGGCGAGATCCGGTGTGGTGTGTACGTCGGTCACGAGAGGTTCCTTCCGGGCGGCGCGAGGCGCCGCGTGTTCATGGCGGAGGGGGATCGGGCCACGACGTGCGAGAGCAGGCTCGCTGCGGTGTTGCGGGCAGAATCCCAGCAGGTCGGGGCGGTGGCAAGGAACCTCTGAGCGCGTCGGCGAGGTGATGCGGTTTCCGGTTCGCCTCGACGGTGGAAACGTCCGAGGACGGTGCTTTCGCCCGGTCGGCCCCTCTCGAACGGTGGCGGTGTCGTCCGTGATCGACATGGTCGGTCCCGCGCTCCGGGGCGACCCTCGTCGCTTTCGGGGGCGTCGGGTTCACACTCTGGCCGTTATGGGCCATATGGCCTGATTCGGGGGTGGGTGACGCCTACCGTGGTCGTCGATTCCCCACGACCGTTCGGGGGCCGGCTCCGGAACGCGGGCCCGGCCGCCCTTCCGCCGGTCGTGTCCTTCCACCACCACTCGCGTAACCCCGAGAGGGCGCGAAAGAGGAGTGTCGCCCCTTGGGCCGGATGAGAGCGTGGGTGTTCTTCGCCGGAGGCGCCGTCGTCGGATCGGTGGCGGCGTCGCTCGTCTCCTGGACGCCGAACGACCCCGAGGAGGTCGATCGGGTGGCGACGTTCGGCGAGTACGTCGCCCCACCGGGGCGCGATGTGGAGGACTCCCTGGTGCGGACCGTCTCGAGGACGGAGGCCTTCGGGGGTGCCGCGGTGTCCCGGATCCACGAATTCGTACTGATCGTCGTCAACCGGACGGAGAACATGTCGGAGGGGAACATCCCTCGGATCGAGTGTGCGGGCGGATCGGAGAACATCCTCGTCTTCGAACCCGCGGACCATCGGGGCGAATATCCGACCGGGCTGGAGGGGCAGGGGGCGAGGACCCTCGCCTCGACCTTCCGATTCGCGTGCGAGTTCGAGGAACGTGTCTCCGACGCGGAGGTCGAGGTGAGGCTGATCGAGCGTGGGAGGGAGCAGGAGGAACGGGTGATCGTCTTCAGGGACCCGTTCCACGGAGTGGATCGTGTGAAGTGGGAGCACGAGGGGCCGACCTGGCCCGGAAGGTCGGCCGTGATGCCCTCGGGACCGTCGTGACGCATGGGTGACGCACGAACCGACGTCAGGCCCCGTATCACCTCGGACACGACGAAGGCCGGTCCCTGAGGAACCGGCCTTCGTGCTCTGTCGGGGTGGCGGGATTTGAACCCACGACCTCTTCGTCCCGAACGAAGCGCGCTGCCAAGCTGCGCTACACCCCGAAGCAACGTCCCCAAGTCTAGCGGACTCGGGGAGTGCTCGCGACGCGGTTCGCGCCACATCGACCGGAGGGGCGTCAGGCCTTCGCGACGAGGTCCAGGAGGGAGGCCTCGGGGCGGCAGCAGAAGCGCACCGGGGCGTAGGGCGAGGTGCCCAGGCCGCCGGAGACGTGCAGCCACGCGTCGTCGTACTCGTGAAGTCCCCAGGCCCGCTTGCGGTCGATCCCGCAGTTGGTGACGAGCGTGCCGTAGAACGGCAGGCACAGCTGGCCGCCGTGGGTGTGTCCGGCGAGCAGGAGTTGATAGCCGTCGGCCACGAACCGGTCCAGGTTGGCCGGTTCGGGGGAGTGGAGCACGCCCAGCCGCAGGTCGGCGGCGGGGTCGGCCGGGCCGGCGATGTCGTCGTAGCGGTCCAGTTTGATGTGCGAGTCGTGCACCCCGGCCAGGGCGACGTCGATCTCGCCGACCTTCAGGGACCCCTTGTGGTTGTTCAGGTCCAACCAGCCCGACGCGGACATCGCCGCGCCGAGTTCGCGCCAGGGCAGGTCCGGTACCCGACGCTTGCGGTAGTCGGTCTTACTGGTCCGCCACAGGTAGCGCGCGGGGTTCTTCAGCTGGGGGGAGAAGAGGTCGTTGGAGCCGTAGACGAAGGCGCCGGGCCGGTCCAGAAGCGGACCGAGGGCGTCGATGAAGGGGACCACGGCCTCCGGGTGGGCGAGGGAGTCGCCGGTGTTGACGACCAGGTCGGGCTCGTACCTCTCCAGCCCGCGGATCCAGTCGATGAGCATGCGGCGCCCGGGTGTCAGGTGGGCGTCGGACAGATGCAGGATCCGGGTCCGGGGGCTCCCCGGTGGCAGCAGGGGGAGTTCGTATCTGCGCAGCCGGAACCAGTTGCGTTCGATGACCGAGGCGTATCCCAGCCCGGCCACACCGACCGCGCCCGTGATCGCGGCCGCACGCCCGATTCCACGCAGAATCCGTCTGTTGTCAGCGCCCATCCGACCCTCCTTCGTCGTCGCACGATCGTCTCAGATCCGGAACGGTCCCGTGCGCAAACCGTTGGTGATGGCGGGAGCGGCGACCGTAGGATCGACGCATGTCCGAACTCAAAGACCGCATCAAGTCCGACCTCACCACCGCGATGAAGGCGCGCGACAAGGTGCGTACCGCCACCCTGCGCATGGTGCTCGCCTCGATCGCCACCGAGGAGTCCTCCGGCTCCTCCCGAAGCGTCCTGAGCGACGAGGAGGTCACCCGGCTCCTGGTCCGTGAGACCAAGAAGCGCCGTGAGGCGGCCGAGGCCTTCGACGCGGGCGGTCGACCCGACGACGCCGCCAACGAGCGCGCCGAGAGCGAGGTCATCTCGGACTACCTGCCCCAGCCTCTCACCGACGCGGAGCTGACCGAACTCGTCGAGGCCGCGATCGCCGAGACCGGCGCCTCCGGGATGAAGGAGATGGGCAAGGTCATGAAGGTGCTCAACCCCCGTATCGCGGGTCGCGCGGACGGTGCCCGCGTGGCCGCCGAGGTCAAGGGCCGGCTCGGCTAGAACACGCGGAAGGGGCGGGGTGATGTGCTCACCCCGCCCCTTCTTCGCGGTTCCGGAACCTACTCGCCGGAGTTCTCCCCTGTGGGGAGAGTGGCGGGTCGGACCGGATGCCATTCCTCGTTCCCGGGGTGCGTTCCACCGGCGCTCTCACGTCCGGAGCCGTCGCTCAGGAACACGATGACCGTGGCGCCCTTGGGCAGTCGCCGGCCGGGGTCGGGGTTGATCGCGGCCACGGAACCGGAGGGCTCGGAGGAGCGCAGGGTCGTACCGGAGACGTTCACCGAGTATCCGGCGTCCTCCAGCTGCGCCACCGCGGCCGTCTCCGACATGCCGATCACGTTCGGGACCCCGCCGTCGTCGGAGGCCGGGCTGGCCTCCTCGTCCCCGTCATCGTCCTCGTCGGACGAGCGCGGTTCGGAGGTGGAACCGAAGCTTCCCGGCGCGGAGGCGAGCCGGCGGGTCTCCAGCCCCTCGTGGGCGCCGCGCATGGTCTCCTGCCAGATCGGCCCGGGGATCGTCGCCCCGTACACGACCGGGAAGTGGCGGCTGCCGATGGTGACGTTGCGCAGCGGGTACTGCTGCGGTCCGCGGGGGTCGCCCACGAACACGGCGCTGGCCATCTGCGGGGTGAAACCGGCGAACCACGCGGCGGCCGAGCCGTCGGTCGTACCGGTCTTGCCGCCGGCGGGACGGCCGATGCCGAGGCTGGCCGCCGTACCGCCGTTGAAGGTCTGCGACAGCAGGTAGGCGGTTCCGTCGGCGACGTCCTCGCTGATGGCCCGCTCGCATTCGGGCTCGATGTCGATCGTGGTGCCGGCCTGGCGGTCCTCGATCTTGGTGATGGCCTGCGGCTCGCAGTACATGCCGCCGGAGGCGAAGGTCGCGTAGGCGTTGGCCACCCGCATCGGGGAGACCTCCTCGCTGCCGAGCGTGAAGCTGCTGTTGGCGAGGGTGTTCTCGTTCTCCGTGAACAGTGTCCCGTCGGCCCGCTGTAGCCCGAGCCGCTCGGCCATCTTGATGGTGTCGCACAGACCGACCCGCGCCTGGAGCTGGGCGAAGAAGGTGTTGGAGGACGCCTTGGTACCGGAGATCATGTTGTGGTTGCCGGCGTTGCTGTCACCGGCGTTGCTCAGGCTCCAACTCTCCAGGCGGCCTCCGTTACAGGAGGTCTGTCCGCTCACCGTGGTGGAGCTGGGCGAGTTGAACGAGGTGCTGAACGGCAGTCCCTCGTCGAGCGCGGCCGCCAGGGTGATCGCCTTGAAGGTCGAACCGGCCTGGAAACCGCTGCTGCCGCCCCGGTCGGAGTCGGTCGTGAAGTTGATCGACGTCTCGCCGAGCTTGCTCTCGTCCGGCCCGTAGTTGCGGCTCTGCATCATGCCGAGGATGTGGCCGGTGCCCGGCTCGATGACGGCCTGGGCGGCCACCTTGCGGGACTCGTTCTCACGCGGGACCCACTTGTCCACGGCGGCCTGGCCGGCCTCCTGGGTCTGCGGGTCCAGGGTCGTGTGGATCTCCAGTCCGGCGGTGCGCAGCCAGCGGGCCCGTTCGGTCTCGTTGGGGCCGAAGCGCTCGTCCTGCTCGATCTCCTGGACCACGTAGTCGCAGAAGAACGGCTGGTCGCTGGGCACGCATCCGTTGGGCGGGGTGTCCAGTTCGAGGTCGAGTTCGACCTTCTTGGCCTCCTCGGCCTCCTCCTCGGTGATGGCGCCGGTGACGACCATCCGGTCCAGGACGACGTTGCGCCGTTCCTCGGTCTGTTCGGGGAAGAAGCGCGGGTTGTACAGGTAGGGGTAGCGGACCAGGCCGGCGATGGTGGCCGCCTGGTCCAGCTTCAGCTCGCTCGCGGGCACCTGGAAGAAGTGCTGCGCGGCGGACTCGACGCCGTAGGCGCCATCGCTGAAGTAGGCGATGTTGAGGTAGCCCTCGAGGATCTCGTCCTTGGTCATCCGCTGTTCGAGGGCGATCGCGTACCGCAGCTCGCGGATCTTGCGGGCGATGGTCTCCTCGCGGGCGTGGTCGAGCTCCTCCTGGGAGGTGGCCGCTTCGATCTGGACGTTCTTGACGTACTGCTGGGTGATGGAGGAGGCGCCCTCGGTGTTGCCGCCCATCGTGCGGACGGCGGCGCGCAGGGTGCCGGACACGTCCAGTCCGCCGTGGTCGTAGAAGCGCGAGTCCTCGATCGCGAGGATCGCGTCGCGCATCATCGGGGAGATGTCGTCGAATTCGACCAGTTCGCGGTTCTGGTCGAAGATCTCGGCGATCACACCGCCGTCCCGGTCATAGATGGTGGAGCGTTGCGGGGGAGGCGGGGTCTCCAGTTGGCTGGGCATCTCCAGGAAGCCGGCGGCCACGTTGCGGGCGGTGATCCCCAGACCACCGACCGCGGGGAGGGCCAACGCGGCGACGAGGAGGCCGGCGACCACGCCGACGATCATGAGTTGGCTGATTCTTTGAAGCAATGTCCCCTGACCCACCCCATCAGACTAAGTGACCGCGAACGCGATAAAGCGGTGCGATCGGCGCCGGACGTTGCGTTTCACGCGATAACGCCCGACTCCACGCACGAGCCGTGCCCCTTGATCATCTTTACACGCTTATCGCCGAACAGATCCGGTGCGGTTCGACCGACGCACGTCGTTCTCCTGGTGGGAGCGGGTGGTCGATCGGCCATGTCGGGACCCGTACGGGTCATGCCCGGTGAGACGGGAGGCGGGGCGCCCGGGTTCTGTCGGTTCGACGGTCCGAACCTTGTTTTCCAGAGACGAAGGTGTGGCGACACCGCGCGTGTCGCCTATCCCGTTCGACGGTACGAGGCCGCCGTGTCACCCTCCACTCAACCAGAGCACACCGACCACCTGTGACCGAGAAACCGATCACATGTCGGGAGAACGACCGAATCCGGAACGAACGGTGCGCGTGAGGCGCTCTCCACCGGCGAATCGGCGCCGACGCGTCGTTCGTCACCCTGGCACCGCGATCCCTATCCTTCCGTCTCCGGGGCGGCGCCCGCCAGGGACGCGCCGATGCCGCGCAGCCCGTTCAGGTCGTGCACGGCCTCGGCGCGGTCGGCGACCTCGACCGTCCGGATCCCCGGGTGGGCGGCCAGTGTCCGGTCCCGCAGGAGCAGCTCCCGTTCGCGTGCGCGCACCCGCTCGGCGTGCAGGCGCAGCGCCGCGGCGGCCAGGGGGTGTTCTCCCGTGCCCTCCAGCGACTCCGCCGCCTCCAAGGCCTCCTGAGCGCTCAGTTCGGCGGCCGGGCCGGCGGGAAGGGGGTGGGTCCGGTTCAGGACCAGCCCGGCCGGAGACATCGAGTCCCGGCGCAGCCGTTCGATGAAGAAGGAGGCCTCGCGCAGGGGGTCGGGCTCGGGCGCGGCCACGACCAGGAACGCGGTGTCGGGGCCGCGGAGCGACCGGTAGGTGCGTTCCGCCCGTTCCTGGAAGCCGCCGAACACCGCGTCGAAGGCGGAGACGAAGGAGCGCAGGTCGTTCAGGAAACCGGGGCCCGTGATCCTCCCGATCACCGAGCCGACCACGTCGAAGCCCACGCCCAGGAAGCGGAGGACCCCGTTGCCCTTCGGGGCGGTCAGGAAGCGGACGAGCCCGCCGTCCAGGAACCGGCCCAGCCGTTTCGGCGCGTCCAGGAAGTCCAGGGCGGACCGGCTGGGAGGGGTGTCGACGACGATCAGATCCCAGGCCTCGGAGCGGCGCAGCTGCCCCAACTTCTCCATGGCCATGTACTCCTGCGTGCCGGAGAAGCCCGTGGAGAGGGATCGGTAGAAGGGGTTGGCCAGGATCCGGCGGGCTCTCTCGGGGTCGGCGTGCTCCTCGACGATCTCGTCGAAGGTCCGCTTCATGTCGAGCATCATCGCGTGCAGTTCGCCTCGCCCGGAGGAACCCTCCGCGTCCTCCCGCGAAGTGACGGGGCGCGGCGTGTGGTCCAGCCGGTCCAGGCCCATGGCCTGGGCCAGTCGGCGGGCCGGGTCCACGGTGATCACGACCGTGCGTCGTCCGCGTTCGGCGGCCCGCAGGGCCAACGCGGCCGCCGTGGTGGTCTTGCCGACGCCGCCGGAGCCGCAGCACACCACGACCCGTGTGGCGACGTCGTCGATCAGGGCGTCCACGTCCAGGGGTGGGGGTTCGGGACGAGCGGTCCGCGGTCTCGCCGCCTCGGTCATCGACGTGCCCCCTGTTCGGTCAGTCTTCGCGCCAGCCCGGACAGCGCGGATCGTGGCGCGCCCGATTCCAGACGGGGCAGGGTCAGGAGAGGGCGGCCGGTCTCTCGGAGTTCGCCGAGGAGGCGTAGTTCCAGGAGGTGGCGCAGCGCGTACGTTCGCAGTTCGGAGGCCAGGCCCTCGGACAGGAGCGCGGGATCGTCCAGCCCGGCGGCCTTCAGGCCTTCGGTGATGGCGTCGACGTCCGGGCCCGCCGCGGCGGTGGCGGACAGATCGGCCGCGTCGAGCAGCGTCGGGCCGACCATGTTCACGATCACGGCCCCGACGCGCAGCCCGGACGCCTCGATCTCGGCGATCCCCTCTCGGGTCTCCTGGACGGGCATCTCCTCCGGCGTCGTCACGAAGTGCACGCGGGTCCGGTCGGAGCGGACGACCTTCATGGCCCGTTCGGCCTGGTCGTGGACGGGACCGGTGGTGGCCAGGCCGGCCACCTCGGAGTGCACGTTCAGGAACGACCCGATCCGTCCGGTCGGCGGGGCGTCCAGCACCACCGCGTCGTAGTGGTGGCGTCCGGTGCCGGAACCCGGCGGGCGGCGCCGCCCGCCCTCACGGCGCTGGACCGCCTCGGTGATCTTGCCCGTGAGTAGAACGTCCCTCAGCCCGGGGGCGATGGAGGTGGCGAAGTCCACGGCGCCCAACCCGGTCAGGGCCCGGCCGGCGCGCCGCATCCCGTAGAACAGGTCCAGGTACTCCAGGAGCGCGGCCTCGGCGTCCGCCGCCAGGACGGACACGGAACCGCCGCCCGGGGCCGAGAGCGCCTCGCGTTCCTCATGAGGGAGGGGATCGCTTTCGAGGAGGGACGCCACCCCTTGGCGTCCTTCGACCTCCACCAGCAGCACCCGTCCACCGTCGGTGGCCAGGGCCAACGCCAAAGCGGTGGCGACGGTCGTCTTCCCGGTGCCGCCCTTGCCCGTCACGATGTGCAATCGGGCCCCGGCGAACGCCTCTTCGGGGCCGCCGTCGTGCGGTCCGTCCTCACGCTCGTTCACCTTACGGAGTCTATGCGTGCGCCTCTCTCGGGGGTGGGGCGAGGGGCGGGTGGTTCTCCTGTCCACCGAGGGGGCCCGGGTGAGTAAGGTGGCGGCGTCGAGGTGCGGTCCTTCGGGCCGCCTGTCAGCGAAGAGGGGTAGTAACGATGACCCGGTGGGAGTACCAGAGTGTGGCGCTGCTGTCGCACGCCACCAAGCAGATCCTGGACGGTTGGGGCGAGGACGGCTGGGAGCTCGTCAGCGTCGTCCCCGCGCCGCTGCCCGAGGGAGCGGACCCGCGTAACCAGCAGTACGTCGCGTACATGAAGCGGGCCAAGTAGATGGCGACCCCCGAGGAGCGGATCGTCGAGCTGGGCCTGACCCTGCCCGAGGTGGTGCCCCCGGTCGCGGCGTACCGCCCCTCCGTGCGCAGTGGCGACCACGTGTACGTCTCCGGGCAGCTTCCCTTCGTCGAGGGTGAGCTCCCCGCGACCGGCAAGGTCGGTGCCGAGGTCGACGCGGACCGGGCGCGGGAACTGGCCGCCGTGTGCGCGCTCAACGCCATCGCCGCGGTCAAGGCCGAGGTCGGCGACCTGTCGAAGGTCGTGCGGATCGTGAAGGTCGGCGGTTTCGTCGCGAGCACCCCCGACTTCACCGGACAGCCCGGGGTCATCAACGGGGCGAGCGAACTGTTCGGCGAGGTGTTCGGCGAGGCCGGGGTGCACGCCCGGGCGGCCGTCGGCGTCGTCGCCCTGCCGTTGGACGCGCCGGTCGAGGTCGACATGGTCGTCGAGGTCCGCTGACCGCTTCTGAGACGATGCGGGTCATGGCGCGGCTTTCGTGAACGACAGGAGTGCGTCGATGACCGAGAACGATGGTGTGGCCCGACCCCGTACCGCCGCCACCGTGATGCTGGTGCGTCCGGTGGCGGAGGCGTCGGGTTCCCCGGCGGAGCGCCCCGTGGAGGTCCTGCTCATGCGCAGGGTCGCCTCCATGGGGTTCGCTCCGGGGGCCTACGTCTTCCCCGGGGGGAGGGTGGACGAACGCGATGCCGACGGCGGTGTCCCCTGGACCGGCCCGAGCCCCGAGGAGTGGGCCGGGGTCCTGGGCACCGATGTGCGGACCGCGCGGGCGCTGGTCTGCGCCGCGGTGCGGGAGACCTTCGAGGAGACCGGGGTCCTACTGGCCGGTGCTCCGGAGGGTGGGGAGATCACCCCGTTGGATACCGCGACCGAGGACTGGGAGCGGGATCGGCTGGGGCTCATCGACCGTTCGCGCTCCTTCACCGAGGTCCTGTCCCGGCGCGGACTGGTGTTGCGCTCGGAGTGGTTGCGGGCCTGGTCCCGGTGGATCACCCCCGCCCGTGAACCGCGTCGTTACGACACCTGGTTCTTCACGGCCGAGCTGCCTCCGGGGCAGGAACCGCGTGACGTGGGCGGGGAGGCCGACCACACCCTGTGGGTGGACCCCTCCATCGTGGCGGACGAATGGCACGCGGGGCGGATGCCGATGCTTCCTCCGACGGTGATCGCCTGCGCCGAACTGGCGGATCGGCGGACCCTCGAAGGTGTACGAAGCGCACTTCGGGATATCTTTCCCATCGAACCGGACGTTCGGGAGATCGACGGACAACTCCGCGTCGTCGCCCCGGACGGCAGGGACTTCCCTCTACCCAGGCCCGACGCGACGCCCTGAGATCACGCCACGGGACCGACCTCGTGGCGGACGCGACGCGAAAGACGGAACCGTCCGACGGTGTGGGACCTCCTCACCGCGGGCAGGTTCCCGCCATGTCCTCTCGGCCGTCCTCCGTACCGGTCCGGTTCCGGCGAGTGAAGCGAGGTGCGATGAGGATCGACGGTTCCGGAACGCTGCGTGCGGGCTGCGTGCTCTGCCCCAACCCGGGTCCCATGACCTTGGAGGGGACCAACACCTGGATCCTGCGCGAGCCGGGCGCGCGCGGGGTCGTGGTCGTCGACCCGGGCCCGCACGACGAACGACACCTGGAACGGGTGGCGCGGAACGTGCAGGAACAGGGCGCCCAGGTACAGATGGCCCTGGTGACCCACCGACACTTCGACCACTCGGAGGGGTCGCGCTACTTCTCCGAACTGACGGGCGCCCCCGTGCACGCGGTCGATCCGGACATGCGGGTGGGCGGAGAGGGGCTGGAGGACGGGAGCACGATCGTCGCCGACGGTCTGGAGCTCGGGGTGATCGCGACACCGGGGCACACCGACGACTCGATCTGTCTTCTTCTGGAGGCCGACGGCGCCATCCTGACCGGGGACACGATCCTGGGGCACGGGACCCCCGTGATCGACGGGGACGACGGCCTGGCCCCCTACATGGAATCGCTCTATCGATTGCGCGAGCTGGTCCGCGAACACCAGGTGCGCACCCTGCTGCCGGGGCACGGGCCGATCCTGACCTCACCGGCCACGGTCCTCGACTCCTACATCGACCACCGTGAGTCACGCCTGGAACAGGTCCGGGACGCGGTCCGCGCGGGCGCCGGCACGGTCGAGGAGGTCGTCGACCGCGTCTACCCGGAGGTCGTCGAGAGCGTCCGGCCCGCGGCGGCCTCCTCGGTCCGCGCCCAGCTCCGATACCTGGCGGTCAAGGGGGAGCTCCCCGAGGGTGTCGAGGGCTGATCGGACGGAAGGGGCCCGGACAGAGCTGTGGCCGCCACCCCGGAGGGTGACGGCCGCACAGCGTTCGTGGTCGTCGTGTTCGCGTCGCGGCCACCACGAGCCGCGTCACGTCCTAACGGGCGCGACGACGCATCCGCTCGACGTCCAGCAGCACCACGGCCTTGGCCTCGATCCGCAGCCAGCCGCGCAGGGCGAACTCGGCGAGGGCCTTGTTGACCGTCTCACGGGAGGCGCCGACGAGCTGGGCGAGCTCCTCCTGGGTGAGGTCGTGGTGGACGTGCAGGCCGTCGTCGCCCTCCTTGCCGAACTTGTCGGCGAGTTCGAGCAGGGCCTTGGCCACACGGCCGGGAACGTCGGTGAAGACCAGGTCGGCCATCACGTCGTTGGTACGGCGCAGACGGGCGGCCAGCGACTTCAGCAGCTGTAGGCCCACCTGCGGGCGGCTGGACAGGAACGGCCGCAGGTCGTCGTGGCCCAGCCCGGCGAGCACGGAGTCGGTGACGGCCACGGCGCTCGCGGTGCGCGGGCGCGGGTCGAACAGCGACAACTCACCGAACATCTCGCTGGGGCCGAGTACGCCCAGCAGGTTCTCGCGACCGTCGACGGCCGTGCGGGTCAGCTTCACCTTCCCGCTGAGGATCACGTACAGGCGGTCGCCCTCGTCACCCTCGTTGAACAGGGTCTGACCGCGGCCGAGACGCACCTCGTTCACCGAAGAGCGGAGCGCGGCCGTGTCCTCCTCGTCCAGCGCCTCGAACAGAGGAGCCTTCCGGAGCACCTCGTTGATCTCGTCCACACGTCCTCCTAAAACCTGACCGTCAACAGTGTGACGTATATCGCAACCGAGTGTGAAACCAGGTCGTTACCTCGGCTTGTCCGCCGGGAGACAACGTGCCCACAACAGCCGACGTCAGCCCCTACGATCCTAGTCGTCATCGGCCTGTCGCAGGGATGCCCGCGCCGGTCGACCGGGACATTGGTTACATAATCTCGGTCACCGGTCGTAATGCCGAGGTGAGCCATGGGGGTGGAGCGTCCCGGGCGCCGTCTCCGGGAGCGGACGCCTACCCTGTGACGATGCCTCGTGACACCCCAGACGCACCCGCGGAGAACCCGACGCCGACCGGTGAGAGCCGACTGGCGTTGGTCCGCCGCGCTCGGAAGATGTACCGGGAGCTCTCGGAGCTGTATCCGGACGCCCACGCCGAACTGAACTTCACGACTCCACTGGAGCTGCTGGTCGCGACGATCCTGTCGGCCCAGTGCACCGACAAGAGGGTCAACCAGGTCACTCCGGCGCTCTTCGCGCGCTACCCCGACGCGGAGGCCTACGCGTCGGCCCGGCGCGAGGAGCTGGAGGAGATGATCCGTCCGACGGGGTTCTTCCGGGCCAAGACCAACAGCCTGATCGGCCTGGGCCAGGCCTTGTGCGAACACCACGGTGGCGAGGTTCCTGGAAACCTCGCCGACCTGGTCAAACTACCCGGTGTAGGGCGGAAAACCGCAAACGTATTGCTTGGAAACGCCTTCGATGTGCCGGGGATCACCGTAGATACCCATTTCGGGCGCCTTGTCCGTCGTTTCGGATGGACCGATGAAGAGGATCCGGTCAAGGTGGAGCACGCGGTCGGCGAACTCTTCCCGCGTCGGGACTGGACGATGCTCTCCCACCGCGTGGTCTGGCACGGTCGTCGCGTCTGCCACGCCCGCAGGCCCGCCTGTGGCGCCTGTGTCCTCGCCCGCTGGTGCCCCTCCTTCGGAGAGGGGCCCACGGACCCCGAGGCCGCGGAGAAACTGCTCCGGATGCGCTCCTTCGCCTGACCCCGCCCCCCTGGGCGATCGTCACCGACGGTGGTCGCCCGGGCGGGTCCACGGAAGTGGTCGACGGCGGTTTGTACCCTGAACACGTGAGCGTGCGCACATCGTCCGGGACGGAGGGTCCGGCCGCGTGCCCCGGAGGCCCCGACCCGCACGGTCCGGAACGGGGATCCCACCACCGGACGACCGACCGGGAGAGCCCCGGGTGAAGGGGACCACACGTCCCTCGCCGAGCGCGTCCATCCACGCGACCTCCGCTCACCGGCCACAGACGACGGTGCGAGAAACCCGGAACAGGTGCCTCTCATGAACCCCATCCCGCCCTGGCTGTCCACGCTCGCCGATTCCGCGCGGACGATGCCGATCCCCCGCCCGATGCGACCTCCCGAGCGGGGCGGACGCGAATCGGCGGTCCTCATCCTGTTCGGAGAGACCGATCGAGGGCCCGACCTGCTGCTCATCCAGCGCAAGGACGGCCTGCGCCGCCACTCGGGCCAGCCGGCCTTCCCCGGTGGACGCATCGAGCCCACCGACGTCTCCCCCGAGGCCGCCGCCCTGCGCGAGGCCGAGGAGGAGACCGGCGCGGACCCCGTGGGCATCGACGTGGTCGGCCGCCTGCCCGAGCTCTACCTGAGCTTCAGCGACTTCAGGGTCGCCCCCGTCCTGGGCTGGTGGCGGGAGCCCTCGGAGGTGCGGGCCGCCGACACCGACGAGGTCGCCGCGGTCTCCCGCGTGCCCATCGCCGAACTCGCCTCCCCGGCCAACCGGGTCAAGGTGCGCTACGGGGACGGCCGGATGTGGGGGCCGGGGTTCCGGGTCGACGACATGTTGGTGTGGGGCTTCACCGGCAAGATCGTCGATCTGCTCCTCACACTCGGAGGGTGGGAACTTCCGTGGCGTGAACGGGGTCTTACGGAAGAGTTCGAAGCCACCCCGCAGGGACTGCGTCCGGTCGGGTAACCGCTCACTATTGGAGGGCAACCGTGCTCGACGCGGTTCTGGTCGTCCTGTTGCTGCTCTTCGCGGTGACCGGCTACCGGCAGGGTTTCATCGTCGGCGTGTTCAGCTTCGTCGGCTTCGTCGGCGGAGGCGTGATCGCCGCGCTGACCGCCCCCGATCACATCCAGAACTGGATCGAGGACCCCGGGCGGCGGGCGCTGCTGGCGATCGCGGTCGTCTTCCTCGCCGCCGCGCTCGGCCAGTTCCTCACCTCCTATCTGGGCACACTGGTGCGCAACAGGGTCACCTGGGATTCGGCCCGGGTCCTGGACGCGTTGGGCGGCGCCGTGGTCAGTGGCGTCTCGGTCCTGCTCGTGGCCTGGTTCATAGGGAGCACGGTCGCCAACTCCGCGCTCCCCTACGTGTCACAGCAGGTCAAGGACTCGCGCATCCTCCACTCGGTGGACGCGCTGATGCCCGACGCCGCCCACCAGGGCTTCTCCACCTTCCGACGGATCGTGGACCAGAGCGCCTTCCCCCAGGTCTTCAGCGGCCTGGGCACCGGCGACCTCGCGGAGGTCGAGCCGCCGGACCCGGACGTGCTCACCACCCCCGAACTCATCGAGTCCAGCCGCAGCGTGGTCAAGGTCCTGGGCACCGCGCCCTCCTGCCAGAGGCGGGTCGAGGGCACCGGATTCGTGTACGGCGAGAACCGCATCATGACCAACGCCCACGTGGTCGCCGGGGTCACCGACGACCTGCGCGTGGTCACCAGGGACGGGCACCAACTCCCGGCCACGCTGGTGCTGTTCGATGCCCAGCAGGACCTGGCCGTGCTGGACGTCCCCGGCCTGGACCTGCCCGCCCTGGAGTTCGACGGCGACGCGGAGCAGGGGGACGACGCGGTCGTCGCCGGCTTCCCGCGCAACAGCGGCTTCACCGCGGTCCCCGCCCGGATCCGGGCCCGCCAGACGGCGCAGGGGTCGGACTTCTACCACTCCCAGCAGGTCAGCCGGGAGATCTACCAGGTCCGCGCCGTGGTGCGCCCCGGTAACTCCGGCGGTCCCCTGCTCGCACCCGACGGAACCGTCTACGGGGTGGTCTTCGCCGCCGCCACGAACGAGGACGAGACCGGTTACGTCCTGACCGCGGACGAGGTCGCCGAGAACGCCGAGAAGGGGCTGACGGCCACCGAGGAGGTCTCCTCCCAGACCTGCGACTGATCGTGCCCCGGGAGGCGCCACGGCGCCGTCCCGGGCCGGCCACGACGAAGGGGCGCCTCCCCGGTGGGGGACGCCCCTTCGTCGTGTTCGTCGTTCGCGGGCCGTCGATCGACGGCCGGACGGGTCAGTTCGGCTCGCCGCTTCGCGGGTCGTCGCCGGTGAGCGGCCAGCTCATCCGAACGACCGTGCCCGTGTCACGGGGATCGATGCTCACCTCGTCCGCCAGGCCGGTGATCACCGCCAGGCCGAGGCCGGGGGAGAAACCGGAGATACCGCCGGGAGGGGTGTCGTCTCCGTCGAGGAAGAGTCCGTCGAGCAGGGGTTCGAGCGGGTTCGCGGTCTCCTCGGCGTCCTTGGAGGGGGCCTGGTCGGAGACCACGACCTCGAAACGCCGAGGGGCGCTCCCGTTACCGCTCGGGATCTCGGCGCGGGGGTCCGCCACCGGATCGGATCCGCCACCGTCGATCAGCTGGAGCAGGATCGGCTGCTCCGGGCAGTGCAGCTTGTGCGCCGCGACAGCCCGGGAACAGGCCTCACCGACCGCCAGCCTGATCTCGTCGATCGCGGAGGCGGCGACACCCGCCCGACGTGCCACGGTCGCGGCCATGAGCCGAGCCGTGCGCACGTGGGCGGGAAGCGCGCTGATCGTGAGCGTGATGGTCGCCATCGCTCGCTCTGGGCTACTTCGAGGAGCGCTTGTCGATGGCTTCCTGCACCGTTTCGTGGATGCCGAACACCTTGGTCAGACCGGTGATCCGGAAGATCTTCAGGATCCGCTCCTGGGTGCAGACCAGGTCCAGCGTCCCGTCGTGCGCGCGGACGCGCTTCAACCCGCCCACGAGCACACCGAGACCCGTCGAGTCCAGGAATTCCACCTTCTCCATGTTGACCACGAGGTGGAAGTTGCCCTTGTTGACGAGGTCGATCAGCAGCTCACGGAGCCGGGGCGCGGTATAGACATCGATCTCACCCTCAACGACGACGATCTCGGTGTCGCCCTCGGTGTAATGATCAAGCTTCAAGTCCACTAGTCCTCCAGCGCCGAACCGCGAAATTACGCGAATGGTCTCTGCCGGGCGTTACCCCACCAGCACGCATTCAACCACGGGTGCGGTGAGTGTCTTCCCGCCATGAACGGAAAGCGACGACCCCGCGCAACTCTTCCCCCGGATGTCACACTGAAACCGATGTCCATCGATGCCCGGGGCGTGTTCCCAGGGTCCCGAGCTCGGTGAACGTGTCCAGTGAGGAGGGGTCTCGATGAGGCGATCGGAGCCCGTGCTCCCCGGTGTATGGCGTGATGACACACGGTACCCGCAGGTCACCCATATCGAGCATGTGACCCGGAACGAGGGAGAGAGCGGGGACTGGCCGACGTGGACCGCCCCCCGCCTGGTCGCGCGACTGGCCGAACGGGGGATCACGAAACCGTGGTCCCACCAGGCGGCAGCCGCCGATCTCGCACGTTCGGGCCGCGATGTGATCATAGCCACGGGCACCGCCTCGGGGAAGTCGCTCGCCTTCCTCCTACCCGCCGTGGACGCGATCGACGCGGGAGGAACGGTGCTCTATCTCTCGCCGACCAAGGCGCTCGCCCAAGACCAACTCCGGTGGATTACGGACCTGGGACTTTCGGGCATGAGGGCGGCCGTCTATGACGGTGACACCTCTCGTGAGGAGCGCTCCTGGGTCCGTGAACACGCGAACTACGTCCTCACCAATCCGGACATGTTGCACCACGGGATGCTTCCCGGACACCCCGCCTGGACCCGCTTCCTCCGTCGGCTCCGCTACGTGGTGATCGACGAGGCGCATCGGTACCGAGGGGTGTTCGGGTCGCACGTCTCCCAGATCCTGCGGCGTCTACGCAGGCTGTGCGCCCGCCACCGGTCCGAACCGGTGTTCGTGCTGGCCTCGGCCACGTCGGGGTCGCCCGCCGAGAGCGCCGGCCGGCTGACCGGGGTGCCGGTCGTCGCGGTGAGCGAGGACGGATCGCCCCGGCCGGGGATGTCCGTGGCCCTCGTGGAGCCGGAGCTGACCGACATGACCGGCGAACAGGGGGCGCCCATTCGACGTACCGCGCCCTCTCAGGCCGCGGAGATGCTGGCCGACCTGGTCGTCGAGGGGGTGCGCACCCTCGTGTTCGTACGCTCCCGTCAGGGCGCGGAGGTCGTCGCGTTGAACACGCAACGCCTACTGGCCGAGCGGGGCGAGAAGGATCTGGTCGACCGTGTGGCGGCCTACCGGGGCGGTTACCTCGCGGGCGATCGGAGGGCCCTGGAGGAGGCGCTCCGCACGGGCGAGCTCCTGGGGCTGGCCAGCACCAACGCCCTGGAACTGGGCGTGGACATCAGTGGTCTGGACGCGGTGCTCATCGCCGGATGGCCCGGCACGCTGGCCTCGCTGTGGCAACAGGCGGGGCGAGCGGGACGACGGGGCGGCGACGCCCTGGCCGTGTTCATCGCCCGGGACGACCCCCTCGACACCTACCTGGCGCATCACCCCGAGGCCATTTTCGGACGCTCGGTCGAGGCCACCGTCCTGGATCCGGAAAACCCCCATATTCTGGGTCCTCACCTCTGTGCGGCCGCTCAGGAGCTGCCGATCACCCATGAGGATTTCTCCCTCTTCGGTGGGACGACCGGTGAGAGACTCGACGATCTCGTGGCCGGGGGACTGCTCAGGAAGCGGCCCCGGGGCTGGTTCTGGACCAGCAACGAAAGGGCTAGTGACCTCGCCGATATCCGAGGTTCGGGTGGTGCGCCGGTACAGATCGTCGACACGGGCAGCGGACAACTGCTGGGAGAGATCGACGAGGCGGCCGCGCACGGCACCGTCCACCCCGGAGCCGTCTACCTCCACCAGGGGGTGACCCACCTGGTCGACGAACTCGACCTGACGGAGGGCGTCGCCCTGGTACACGAGGCCGAACCCCCCTACAGCACCTGGGCCAGGGACACCACGGACATCACCATCCGCTCCGAACTGCGCGGTGAGAGCTGGCCGAGCGGGGCCACCGTGCACTTCGGAGAGGTCGAGGTCGTCCGCCGGGTGGTGGGCTATCTCAAACGCGACGTGCGCACCGGCGCAGTCCTCGGCGAGCAGCCCCTCGACATGCCGGAACGCACCCTCCAGACCCGCGCGGTCTGGTGGACCCTCGACCAGGACGCCGAGAACCGGCTTCGAGGGCAGGACGTGGGTCTGCTCGGAGCGGCGCACGCCGCCGAACACGCCTCGATCGGGCTGCTGCCGCTACTGGCCACCTGCGACCGGTGGGACATCGGAGGGGTCTCGACCTCGCTGCACGCCGACACCGGAAGACCGACGGTGTTCGTCTACGACGGATACGAGGGCGGGGCCGGGTTCGCCGAGCGCGGATACGCGGCCGCCCACGAATGGTTGACGGCCACCCGGGCGGTGATCGCCGACTGCGAGTGCGATCAAGGCTGTCCTTCCTGTGTCCAGTCGCCCAAGTGCGGCAACGGGAACGAGCCGCTGAGCAAGTCCGGTGCCCTGCGCCTTCTCGACGAGGTGCTGGGGAAGGTGGCCACCGACCCCTGAGCGAACGTTCCGCGGTGTCCGGTGGGGCTCGGGCGGAACGGGGGGTGTGGCGGTTCGGGGTGGGTTGTCCACAGGCTGTGGATCGCCACTTCCCCGACGCCCCCCGACCGACCAACCTGGAAGTACCGGGGTGGCGACCACACCCCCGTGACCAGGGAGGTCCCGTGTTCCCCTATCAGTGCTCGAACGACCGCACGCCCCTCGACGACCGGGGGATGACGACCGCGGAGTACGCCATGTGCACCGTCGCCGCGGTCGCGCTCGCCGGAATCCTCTACCTCATCGTCACCGGAGATCCCGTCCAGTCCGCCCTCACCTCGACCATCGTCGATGCGCTCGGCTCCGACCGCTGAGCGCGGCTCCGTCACCATGGAGACGGCCATGGTGCTCCCCGCGCTCCTGGTGGTGTTGACGATCGGACTCGGTGGGGTCGGGGCGGCGAACGCCCAACTCTCCTGTGCCGACGCCGCCCGGATCGGCGCCCGTGCGCTGGCCCGGGGTGAGACACCGGAAAGGGCCCGTTCCCTGGCGGAGGAGGCCGCCCCCGCCGGAGCACGGGTCGATCTCACCACCGAGTCGAGCACCGCCCTGGTCTCCGTGTCGGCCGCGTTCCGACTCGGCCCGGAATGGGCACCGTCCGTCGAGGTGGCCGGGGACGCCTCGGTCCCGTTGGAACCCGGCCTGTGAGGGGCGACGACATGGGATCCGCCGCCGTCTGGTGGGTCTCCTGCTGTCTGGTGTCGTGGTTCCTGGTCCACACCGTGCTCACCATCGCCGCGGTCCGCCTGGAACGCGACCGCGCCGGTACCGCCGCCGACCTCGCGGCGTTGTCGGCGGCGGCCCGGGCCCACCGGGGAACGGAGGCGGCCTGCGCGGTCGCTCGGGAGACCGCGCGGGCCAACGGAGCCGATCTCGACGAGTGCGCCGTCGACGTCCACACGGTCACCGTGACGGTCGCGCTCTCCTCGACCGTCCTGCCCCGGACGGTCCGGGCCCGTTCCCGTGCCGGCCCGGCCCACCTTCTCGAAGCGGAGCCGGAGGGGACGGCACCCTCTCCCGGGGTTCCTCCCTCTCCGTCCTCCTGACGGGCCCGGACCGTGGCTTGGTGCGGGCACCCCTCCTCAGTGGGCCAGAGCGGCGTCGAGCAGACCGGCGGCCATCGGAACCAGGCCGATGAGGATGAAGGCCGGCAGGAAACATGTCCCCAGAGGGGCGATCACCAGTACACCCAGGCGTTCGATCCGTTCCATCGACCGGGCTCGAGACGCTCTCCTCAGATCCGCGGCGTGCCGGTCGAGGAGATCGGCCACCGGAGCCCCGGTCTCGGAGGCCCGGGCCAGATCGCGCCCCACCGCGAGCAGGGGAGCGGGCAGGGCGGAACGTCGCCAGGCCTCGGCGGGTTCCGCTCCCAGCCGCAGACGTTCGGCGACGGCGGCCAACTCCGCTCCGGACGTGCCGGTGGCGGCCCTGGAGACAGCGGTCAGACAGGCCGGAAGGGTGGCGCCGGCCCGGATCCCCGAGGCGATCAGACCGATCAGTATCGGGAGGTCGGTGTCGACCGGAAGCCGCTCCGGCGAGGAACGTCCCCTTCTCCGCCACCACACGGCGGCGGCCCCGGCGAAGACGAGGGGCCCGGCGAGCGGACCGAACAGCACGGTCGCCACCGTGACCGCTCCCGCCATGATCGTCACCGGAATCCACCACGTCGGTGGGCGCCGGCGGGGGAGCCGCGGGGGACGAGCCGGGCCGGAGCCACGTCCGGGGCCCGAGGCCACCGTCACGGCGGCAACCGCGCAGAGCACGGTCGTCACCTCGAAGAACATCCCTCATCCCCTTTCGGTCGCGCGAATCGAGGCACGGATCACCGCACCGCGCCCCTGACCATGCGCAGGGTCCACCAGGCTCCGATCAGGTCCAGGGCCACCCCGACCGACAGACACAGGAGCCCCCACGCCGTGGTGAACAGGAACGTCAGTGGGGAACCACCGAGCCCGGCCGACATGACCAGCCCCACCAGGGGCAACCCGCTCAGGACCAGGGCCGTGGTCCTGGGGCCCGCGGCCCGGGCGACGGCCTCGGCCCGCAACTCCTCCCGTTCGGTGAGTCCGGCCGCGAGCTCGTCCACCACGTCGGCCAGACCCGCCCCGGTCTCCGAGGCCACCTCCCAACACGCCGCCAGGTACGCCAGGGCCCGCAGGTCCTCCTCCCGTCCCGCCGCACGGCGCAGCGAGGCGATGTCCGACAACCCGCCCACGAGGGGTCCGACCTCGACCGAGGCCGTGGCCAACGCGGGTTCGGGCGGCTGGCCGGCCCGGAGCTCGGCTGCCATCACACGACAGAGCGAGATCACCGCCCGCCGTCGTTCGGCGCTCGTGCGGTCGGTGAACGAGGGGAGACGCCACGCCGGTGGGCGCCGTCGGAGCACGGAAGGGGTGCCGGGCAGCAACAGGGCCAATCGGTGACGGCCGCCGGGAGGGGACGACCACAACAGGGCGGCGCCCAGAGCGCACACCACCAGGAACGTCATCGCCTCCACCCTTCGCCGAGTCGGAGGGAGAGCTCCGCGACCCCCGCGTACTCGTGCCGGTGGCCCTCTCCATCGAAGGCCACCGCCGGCACCGCGCTCACCAGCCCGGAGGGACGGCGCCGTAGTGTACGGACCTCGGCGAGTCGACGTCCGGCCCGATCGCGCACCAGATGCAGGACGAGCACACCGGTGGCGGCGAGTTGGCTGTGCACGGCGGCCCGGTCCATCCCGGCCGCGCAGCCCATCGCCTCCACCCGCGCGGGGACCTCCGCCGCGCCGTTGGCGTGCAGGGTGCCGGCGCCGCCCTCGTGGCCGGTGTTCAGAGCACCCAACAGGGACACGATCTCCGGACCTCGGGCCTCTCCGACCACCAGACGATCCGGGCGCATCCGCAACCCCTGACGGACCAGGGTCTCCAGGGTCACCTCGCCGCTGCCCTCGATATTGGGCGGCCGGGTCTGGAGCCGCACCACGTGCGGATGGTCGGGGCGAAGCTCGGGGGAGTCCTCGGCCAGCACGATCCGTTGGTCCGGAGGCACCAGGGACAGGAGGCAGGACAGCAGGGTGGTCTTTCCGCTGCCGGTGCCCCCGCTGATCAGGAAGGGCACCCGGCGTTCCACCAGGGCCGCCAGCAACGCGGCCCCGGAGCGGGTGAGGGTGCCGCATTCGATCAACCGCGCGAGGCCGAACACCCGGTTCGGCGGTAGACGGAGCGAGATGCAGGCGCTGCCGGCGCAGATCGGGGGTAGGACGGCGTGCAGCCTCGCCCCGCCGGGGAGACGCGCGTCGACGTAGGGGGACGCGGCGTCCAGTCGGCGGCCGGCCCGAAAGGCCAGCCGTTGGGCCAGCCGCCGGACCTCCTCGGCCGAGTCGAAGCGCACCCCCTCGGCCCTGCGCAGGCCCTCTCCGGAGTCGACCCACACCTGGTCGGGTCCGTTGACGAGGATGTCGGTGACACCGGTGGTCATCAGCGCCTCCAGGGGGCCCGCTCCGTAGAGTTCCGCCCCCAGCTCCCTGGTGAGGTCGAGCATGTCGGTCCCGCCGAGCGGGGTGCCCTCGGCGCGCAGGGCGGCCGCGACACCGGCCGGGGTGATGGGACCTCCTTCGGCCACGAAGCGATCGCGGACGCGTTCGACCAGGGCCCTGCGTCGCGCGGCGGTCACCGGGCCGGTGTCCCGTTCCGGGCCGGGCGGAGACGCGGGAAGGGGCGGGGCGTCGGACGAGCGATGTTCCCGGGTCGGCGCGGCGCGATCCGCTCCGCCTCGCCACAGACGTTCGAGGCGCGTCATCCGGCCTCCCGACGGTCGAGGAGGAGCGAGACCACCCGGTGGGCGTAGCGGGCCATCGGAGAACGGGGATGCCGCGCCGGTACCTCGCCCGCGGCCAGAGCGCGGGACAGTCCGGGTTCCGGGGGGAGGTCGGCGTCGAGTTCCACGCGCAGGTTGCGTGCGACCACCGATGCCGGCACCTCCTCCCGGGCTCCGCGTACCACCAGCCTGAGCCGGTCGGTCTCCCGGCGGAGTCGGCCGACCATCCGGGAGGCGGAGAGGACGGAGCGTACGTCGGCGGGGACCACCATCAAGACCAGGTCGGAGCCGTTCAAGAGGGCTCGGGTCGCCGGGTCGAAGGAGCGTGGCAGGTCGACGACGACCAGGTCGGCGCCGCGTCGAGCGGAATCCAGGACCGAGCGGGCCGTGCCCGCCGGGAGGGGGAGACCCTGGGCGTCCTCGTCGCCTCGTGACCAGGTGAGCACGCTCACCGGGCCGGCCCGGGGCAGGCCTTCCCGGAGGATCCGCCAGGGGGTCCGGGACCGCCGATCGGCCAGATCTCCCCATCCCGTGCGGGGAGAGGAAGGGGAGCGCTCGTGGCCGAGGTGGACGTCGGGACCGTGTCCGAGGGGGTCGGCGTCCAAGAGGGCGGTGTCCCGCCCCGCCCGGCCGGCGGCCAGCGCGAGGGCGATCGTGAGCAGGCTGGCCCCGGCCCCGCCGCGCCCTCCGATCACGGAGACGACGGGCGCCGTGCCGCGTTCGTCGATCGAGGAGAACAGTTCGACGAGCGCCGCCTCGTCCCGAGGCAGTGCGAAGGAGAGGGCCCCAACGTCCCCTCGTCGGTCCGCCGGGGGCCTCGGTCCGGAGTCCGAGGATGGTTCGCGCGGTCCGGTGGTCCTCGTGGGGAGAGGGCGCGGGTCGAGGGAACGGGTGACGAGGATCGGTCGAGGCCCGGGCTCGGGTTCCGAGCCGCGCAGGGCCGGTTCCAGATCCGGGCCGACGACGACCAGAGGGGCCCGGTGCCAGGAGCGGAGCGCCTGTTCCGGGGTGCGGGCCACGGTGATCTCGGTGGCCGCGGCGGCGGCCACCCTGCGCAGGTCGTCGAGGAGCGCGGGGTCTTCGGTGACGATGAGGGGGTGGCGCGGACCGTCCATCGGACCTCCGGGAGGCGGCGGGGCTGCTTCTTCGACCATGGCCGACGCCGGAGAGGGAGGGAAGCGGGGTACGCGGATCTGTGGACAACCCTCGACCGCTCGGGGGACCGAGACGGGAGGGGCGAGGTCCACCCGGCGGGCGGGACACACGCACGGGGGCGCTCGTGTGTCCCGGCCCGTCAGGTGTGACGGAGCGGATCCCGTGGGCCGACCCCACAGGGGGGACCTGGGGCGACCCGACTCCGGTTCCGGGGGTGGATCGGAGCCGACCCGGGGGCGGGTCGTCGTTCCGCTCTCCTTGGGAGGATCGAAGGGCGCGGTGGGCGCTCCCCCGATCGAGGAGAAAGGTTCGTGGATTCGAGTCCTGTGGGGAACGGCCGGCGATCTGTCATGCGTGACATGTCCGCATTGTCGATGTCCCGGCCGAGGACGTACCCGTCCCGGTGTGTTCGCCGGATGGGCGTGGTCCTTCGCTCGACTTCCGGATCAGACGTTACCACGAGGCTTCGCTTATGGTCTCGCGAATCGAGAACGGGAAAACGATTGTTCGTCTTTTCGATGAAGGGAGGACGGCGCACAAAGAAAGAAGGCCGTGGGGTGATCGTGTCCCGGCGCGGATGTTCGGAACCCGCGTGTCGAAGCGGATGTAGGGCCTGACCAGTGTCGGTGGTACCGGGTTTCACCGGCTTGGTGTGGAGTTTTACGGCTTCCGGTGGTCCGTTTCGTCGGGTCGGAAACGGGAGCCCGGTATCTCCACTCGAGGCGCCCTTCCATCTGCGCGTGCATCTGCACGCGGCAATCCGACCATTCCCCGACTTCCAAGCGTGACCGAACCGATATGAATGGTCGGGCTACTGGTTGGTAAATAAACTTGTTCGGTGAAGCGGAGCGGCTTTCCCGGAAACGCCGCGAAGGCCGTTCCCGGGAGAACGGACAGAGCCTCAGCCCCGCTTGAGCGCCTCACAGGTCGCCAGGGAGTCCTGGGCTCCGGCGAGCACCGCACGGCAGCAGTACACGATCCAGCCGCCCACGCCCTCGGGGGTTCCCGCCATGTACCCGCGCAACGCGGGACCGTACTCGTCCTTCAGCGTCCTGTGCCCCGACTCGGAGGCGACCAGGGACTTCGGGTCCAGGCCGCGTTCGATGAGGGTCAGGCGCTCGGCGGCACGCGCGACCAGGCCGTCCCCCCAGCCGAACGGGCGGATCGCCATCAGTTCGCCGTGCACGAGAGAGGAGGTGACCAGGGCGGGCACCTTGGTCCGGGACTCCAGCAATCGGTACAGGCCTTCGAGGCGGGCGGAGGCCACCGCGGCGCTCGGAGCGGGACCCAGCTCCAGCGGGTCCTCGATCCGCTCGCCCTCCAGGCGGGGGCGCCCCAGGGCCTCTTCGGAGACCGCGTCGGCGGCGGCCAGCGTGTGCAGTCGCGCCAGGGTCTGACGAGGGGCCTTGGGCCAGGTGTCCACCAGACCGCCCAGCTCACCGCCGATCCGGAGCGCGCCCTTGATCCGCGTGTCGTACACGTGTCCTTCGCGAATCTCGTCCATCGAGACTTCGGCGCCCTCCAACGCGGCGGAGGCGCACGCTCCCCGCAACGAGGACTCCAAGGACACGTCGTTGCTGCGCCGACGCAGGATCCGATGGTCCCGGAGACGGTCGACCAGGGTCCGTGTCTCGTCGATCGCGTCGTTCACGCCCGGAAGCTCGGCGATCCGGGAGAGTGGGTCGGACAGGGAGGCAGAACTCGATTCGCTCACGTCAACCAACACTACGCGCCGGTAACACCGTGTGCCTCCACCGAGGAGCGGGCAGAACAGAACCGCTCATCGTGAACCGACGACCGCTCGCCGACCGTTCGTCGCGTGTTCGGCCCTTGCCGCCGCTGGACGCCACCCCGGCTGTTCACGAGGTATAGACCACATGGTTAATTGGGTGTCAACCGCCAACGTAAGGAGAGTCACAGTGGCCGACAGCACTCCCACGAGCCAGGAGACACTGTCCAACCTGCTCCGTGAGACCCGTAGTTTCCCGCCGCCCGCGGAGTTGGCCGCGCACGCCAACGTCAAGGCGGACGTCTACGAGACCGCGGACGCCGATCGCCTCGGCTTCTGGGAGGAGCAGGCCCGGAGGCTCCAGTGGGATCGGCCCTGGGACACCGTCCTGGACTGGAACCCGCCGTACGCGAAGTGGTTCGTCGGTGGAAGGCTCAACGCCTCCGTCAACTGCGTGGACCGCCACGTGGACGCGGGGTTGGGCGACCGGGTCGCCATCCAGTGGGAGGGCGAGCCCGGCGACAGCCGCAGCATCACCTACGCCGATCTCAAGGACCAGGTCTCCCAGGCGGCCAACGCCCTCACCGAACTCGGTGTGACCAAGGGCGACCGGGTCGCCATCTACATGCCGATGATCCCGGAGACGGTCGTGGCCATGCTGGCCTGCGCGCGTCTGGGCGCCGTGCACATGGTGGTCTTCGGCGGATTCTCCGTGGACGCTCTCGGCCAGCGACTGGACGACAGTCAGGCCAAGCTGGTCATCACCGCCGACGGCGGTTACCGGCGGGGCAAGCCCAGTGCGCTCAAGCCCGCCGTGGACGAGGCCGTCGCGACCCGCCCCACCGTGGAGAACGTCCTCGTCGTCCGCCGCACCGGCCAGGACGTCGAGTGGACCGACCGTGACGTGTGGTGGCACGAGGCCGTCGGTTCCGCGAGCACCGAGCACACGCCCGAGGCCCATGACGCCGAGGACCCGCTGTACATCATGTACACCAGCGGCACCACGGCCAAGCCCAAGGGCATCCTGCACACGACCGGCGGCTACCTCACCCAGGCCTCCTACACGCACTGGGCGGTCTTCGACCTCAAGCCCGAGACCGACGTCTACTGGTGCGCCGCCGACATCGGCTGGGTGACCGGTCACTCCTACATCGTCTACGGTCCGCTCTCCAACGCCGCGACCGTCGTCATGTACGAGGGGACCCCGGACACCCCGCACAAGGGGCGCTTCTGGGAGATCATCGAGAAGTACAAGGTCACCATCGCCTACATGGCCCCGACGGCGATCCGTACCTTCATGAAGTGGGGCGATCGGATCCCCGCCGAGTACGACCTGTCGAGCCTGCGCGTCATCGGCTCGGTCGGCGAACCGATCAACCCCGAGGCCTACGTCTGGTACCGGGAGAACATCGGCGGGGGCAGGACCCCGGTCGTGGACACCTGGTGGCAGACCGAGACCGGAGCCATCATGGTCAGCCCGCTGCCCGGCGTCACCGCGGGCAAGCCCGGCGCCGCCATGCGCGCCGTACCGGGCATCGTCGCCGACGTGGTGGACGAGAACGGGGCGTCGGTCCCGAACGGCGAGGGCGGCTTCATCGTCATCCGTGAGCCGTGGCCGTCGATGCTCCGCGGCATCTGGGGCGACGACCAGCGCTACAAGGACACCTACTGGTCGCGCTTCGAGGGTCTGTACTTCCCCGGCGACGGCGCCAAGAAGGACGAGGACGGCGACCTGTGGCTGCTCGGCCGTGTGGACGACGTCATGCTCGTCTCCGGCCACAACATCTCCACCACCGAGGTGGAGTCCGCCCTGGTCTCGCACGAGAAGGTCGCCGAGGCCGCGGTCGTCGGCGCCACCGACAAGGTGACCGGCCAGTCGATCGTCGGCTTCGTCATCCTGCGAGGCGGCCAGGAGGAGGTCCCGGAGGACCTGGTGAAGGAACTGCGCGACCACGTCGGCGGTTCGCTCGGCCCGATCGCCAAGCCGGCCCGTCTGCTCGCGGTCCCGGAGCTGCCCAAGACCCGTTCCGGAAAGATCATGCGGCGCCTGCTGCGTGACATCGCCGAGAACCGTGACATCGGTGACACCTCGACCCTCACCGACGCGTCGATCATGGACGTGATCGCCAAGCAGCTGCCCTCTACGGGCAAGGCCGACTAGAACGTCGGTCGGCCGACGCGTGGCGCCCCGCCCCCGGAACGGGGCGGGGCGCCTTTACGGTTCGGCCGTTGACAAAACCCGAGGCCGCCGTTTTGCGTGCCGTGAGAGACATCCGTGGCAGGGCATGTGCGAGGATGCGGAGGATCATCCGCGTGTTCGGACCGAGAGAAGGGAACCCCCACGATGGTGGACAAGCCGGGTGCCGGCCGACCTGGCGCTGCCAGCGACCCCGAACGTTCCATCGGTGAGCTGGTCTCCGACGCCACCGACAACCTCTCCCGCCTCGTACGGCTCGAGATCAAGCTCGCCAAGCTCGAGGCCAAGGCGGACGCCACCAAGATCGGGAAGAGCATCGGCGAGTTCGGTGCCGCCGGTGTCGTCCTGCACCTCGTCGCGATCCTCTTCTCCGTCACCGTCGGGCTCTTCCTGGCGGAGGTCGTGGGCTGGCAGTACTGGCTCTCGTTCCTCGCCGTCACCGGGTTCTACCTGCTGATCGCGCTGATCTTCATCCTGGTCGCCGTCATCAACCTGCGACGTCGCCAGGGTCTGGCCCGTACCGCGGTCACCACCTCCCGACTCATGGGGATCCTGCGCGGAGAGATCCGTCCGCCCAAGCGGAGCGACCTCGACACCGCCGAGGAGGGCGAGACCTCCGGCTCGGCGAACAGCTAGCCCTCCCCGAGTGCTGGACGATTCGGCCGCCTACGTCGACGGCCCCTGGAACCATCGGACGGTCAGCGCCGCCGGTGCCCGCTTCCATGTGGCCGAGACGGGAGAGGGGCCCCTGGTCCTCCTCCTGCACGGATTCCCCCAGTTCTGGTGGGCCTGGCGCTCACAATTGGTGGCGCTGGCCGAGGCCGGATACCGTGCCGTCGCCGTGGACCTGAGGGGATACGGGGCCAGTGACAAGACGCCCCGCGGCTATGACCTGGTGGGTTCGGCCCAGGACATGGCGGGTCTGATCCGGGCGCTGGGAGCGGCCGACGCCATCGTGGTCGGCCACGGCGTGGGTGGGCTCGTCGGTTGGACGATGGCCTCCTACCACCCGGAGTCGGTCCGTGCCCTGGCGGTCCTCTCCGCCCCCCACCCCCGACGGGCGGCACGTGTCCTGCTCTCCGGTGGTCCGGGCGTCTCCCACATGCTCCGGGCCCAGATACCGATCCTTCCCGAGCACCGTCTGCTCACCGACGGCTGTGTCCGCGTGGGCGAACTCCTCGACGCCTGGTCCGGGCCGGGATGGCCCCACGCGGAGACGGAGGAGCGCTACCGGCTGGCCTTCGCGATCCCGAAGGTCTCGCACTGCTCGCTCGAATACCACCGGTGGATCTTCCGATCGCGCTGGCGTACCGATGGGCTCCGCTACGCCCTGCGTATGCGGACCCCGTTGCGCATCCCCGTCCTTCAACTGCACGGATCGCTGGATCCGGTCTGCCCTCCGAAGGTCGCTCGGGCCTCGGGGGGTCTGGTCCGGGGCCCGTATCTCTGGAAGCCGGTGGAGGGGACCGGGCACTTCCTTCACGAGGAGAGCCCGAACGAGGTGAACGAGGCTCTCGTAGGCTGGACGAGCGAGATCGGAACGGCGGTGGGGGACGGATGACGACCCGAACGGACGACGCACGCGATCGGAACCCCGAGGGGCGCGCCCAGAATCAGCGGCCTCGCGACCGCTATGGGCGGCCGATGCCGCACGGTAGCAGGGGAGAGGTCGAACGGGTCCCCGACGACGCCGAGTTCACCGTGGAGGAAGGGTTGAACGAGGCCCAGCGTCTGCTCGACCAGGGGTACGCCTTCACCGCGCACGAGGTGCTCGAAGCGGTGTGGAAGTCGTCCCCGGAACCCGAGCGCGAGCTGTGGCGCGGGTTGGCGCAGACCGCGGTCGGGGTCACCCACGCCCAGCGCGGTAATCGGGTGGGTGCGGCCCGCCTGCTCCGCCGGGGCGCCGAGAGGGTGGAACCGTTCGGACCGAACGCCCCGCACGGCGTGGACGTGGCGGGGGTGGCCGGGTTCGCGCGAGGGCTGGCCGACGACCTCGACGCGGGACGCGCGACCTCCGGGGACGGTATCGACCCCTCGGGAATGCGGCTCCGCACCGCCTAGATCCGGTTGGACCGAAACCCCCGCGCAGCCGAGGCGCAGGGGGCCACTGTGGCGCTCGCTGCCTCCTGTGGCCCCTGGGGGCGAAGAGGGACATTCCTGCTTCATGCTTCTATGTGTGTTTTAGTGTGCCGATGGCGTTAAAGCATTATGCAACGTTATTCGAGTGCCAAAGGCTCGTTGAAACTATTTATCCGAATCATGAGATCACCGGGGGGTCACATCTTCCGGCTCTCTTGAGAAAATGCCGAACCGGCCCTCTTATTCATTCTGATTCGTGCGTACAATCCCCGGATCACCGTTCGCGAGAACGCCACGCGAGCGGCGTGTACCACACAGAAGGGTGGCACCGCTTCGACCCCGACACGTGTGCCGTCACTCCAGTTCATGAGCCTTTCGGACGGCGGCGCACACACCGCGGTGCGCGGCACCGGAGCCCGTGAGACGGCTGTTCCGCACACCTTGGACGGCGGGGCCGAAAAGAAAGTGCCCGTCTCAAGGAGGACGGATTGTCTGGGCTCAACCTCGCCGCGGGAAGCGGCATGGTCCTGGCACTGGAGGGCAGGGATCTCACACTTGTCATCGTCGTCATGGTGGTCGCGCTACTCGCGCTCGCCGTGGCGGGAATGCTCGTACGTGAGGTACTCTCCGCCGGCCAGGGCACCGAGCGAATGCGCAATATCGCGGTCGCGGTTCAAGAAGGGGCCGGGGCCTACCTGAAGCGACAGTTCCGCACCCTCGCGGTCTTCGTCGTCGTCATCCCACTACTTCTGCTGATGCTCCCCGCCGACACCTGGGGCATCGCCATCGGCAGGTCGGTCTTCTTCGCCCTCGGAGCACTGCTCTCCGCGGCCACCGGGTTCATCGGCATGTGGCTCGCGGTCCGCGGCAACGTCCGTGTGGCCGCCGCCGCCCGAGGAGGCGGCGAGAACGACGGTCGTACCGCGATGCGGATCGCCTTCCGCACCGGTGGCGTCGCCGGCATGATCACCGTCGGCCTCGGCCTCTTCGGCGCCGCGCTCGTCGTCGTCCTCTACCGGGGCGACGCGCCCATCGTCCTGGAGGGCTTCGGCTTCGGCGCCGCCCTCCTCGCGATGTTCATGCGTGTCGGCGGCGGCATCTTCACCAAGGCCGCCGACGTCGGCGCCGACCTCGTCGGCAAGGTCGAACAGGGCATCCCCGAGGACGATCCGCGCAACGCCGCCACCATCGCCGACAACGTCGGGGACAACGTGGGCGACTGCGCGGGCATGGCCGCCGACCTCTTCGAGTCCTACGCCGTGGTCCTCGTCGCCTCGCTCATCCTCGGCCGGGTCGCCTTCGGTACCGAGGGGCTCGTCTTCCCGCTCCTGGTCCCGATGATCGGCGTCATCACGGCCATGATCGGCATCTTCATCGTCGCCCCCAGGGCCAGGGACCGGTCCGCGATGAGCGCGATCAACCGCGGTTTCTTCATCTCCGCGGCGATCTCCGCAGTCCTGGTCACCCTGACCGCCCTGTGGTACCTGCCCGGCAGTTTCCAGGAGATGAACGGGGTGAGCGAGTCCGTCCTCCAGGAGATCGCCGCCGCGGGTACCGACCCGGACCCGAGGTTCATCGCCATCGCCGCCGTCCTCATCGGCCTGGTGCTCGCCGCCGCCATCCAGCTCCTCACCGGCTACTTCACCGAGACCGACAAGCGTCCGGTCAGGGACATCGGGGAGAGCTCCCGCACCGGGGCCGCCACCGTCATCCTCTCCGGCATCTCCGTCGGTCTGGAGTCGGCGGTCTACTCGGCCCTGCTCATCGCGGGTGCCGTCTACGCGGCCTTCCTCCTCGGAGGCGGGTCCATCACCCTGAGCCTGTTCGCCGTCGCCCTCGCGGGCACGGGGCTCCTCACCACCGTCGGCATCATCGTCGCGATGGACACCTTCGGTCCCGTCTCCGACAACGCCCAGGGCATCGCGGAGATGTCCGGTGACGTCGAGGGCAAGGGTGCCGACATCCTCACCGGTCTCGACGCCGTCGGAAACACGACCAAGGCCATCACCAAGGGGATCGCGATCGCCACGGCGGTCCTGGCCGCCACCGCTCTCTTCGGGGCCTTCCGGACCTCGGTGCAGGAACGTCTCGGGGACACCGAGGTCTTCTCCCTGTCCCTCGACGAACCCGACGTGCTCGTCGGCGTGATCATCGGCGCCGGCGTCGTGTTCTTCTTCTCCGGCCTGGCCATCATGGCGGTCGGTCGCGCGGCGCAGCGCGTGGTCATGGAGGTGCGCGACCAGTTCCGTACCCGCCCGGGGATCATGGACGGCACCGAGAAGCCGGAGTACGCGCGGGTGGTCGACATCTGCACCAAGGACTCCCTGAGGGAACTGGTCACCCCGGGGCTGCTCGCGGTCCTGGCTCCCATCGCCGTCGGGTTCGCCTTCGGGTACGCGCCGTTGGGCGCCTTCCTCGGTGGGGCCATCGCCGCGGGTGTGCTCATGGCGGTGTTCCTGTCCAACGCGGGAGGCGCCTGGGACAACGCCAAGAAGCTCGTCGAGGACGGGCACCACGGAGGGAAGGGGTCCGAGGCGCACGAGGCCACCATCATCGGCGACACCGTGGGCGACCCCTTCAAGGACACCGCGGGTCCGGCCATCAACCCGTTGCTCAAGGTGATGAACCTGGTCGCGCTGATCGTCGCCCCCAGCGTGGTGATCTACGCGGACAACGTCGTCCTCCGGGTCGTGGTGACCGTGGTCGCGGTCGGACTCCTGGTCGCGGCCGTGCTCTGGTCGAAGAACCGCGGCGCCGGCGGCGAGACGGACCCGGCCGACCTGGAGGGGAGCGTGGAGCCCGAGGCCGCTCCCGAACACGACGGCGGTACGGCGCTCGGAGACGGGGGCCCGTCCCCGTCCGGGAACGTCGACGGCGATGTGATCGGGAACGGTGAGGGAGAACGCAGGGAGGAGGCCCGCGCCGGAGACGTCGGTAAGGACTGACGGAGAAGAGGTCTTCTCCGACGAGGCCGTCCGGGGGCCGACCCCCGGACGGCCTCGTCATATGCGCACCTACCCTGAGGGAAGGACGTAGGTGAGAGGGAGTGGGTCGCGGTGTCCGGAATGAAGGGGCTGTTCGTCATCCTCGGGGTCATGTTCGGCTTCATGGCGTTCCTGGCCATCGTCGCGACGGTGGTGTCGCCGTGACCCGCACTCTGTTGCTGATGCGGCACGCCCAGGCCGAGGACGGCGCCGGGACGGCGGATTTCGATCGTCCCCTCACCGATCGCGGGCGTGCCCAGGCCGAGTCGGTCGGCCGTCTGCTCGTCGAGCGGGGATACCGTCCCGACCATGTCGTCTGTTCCTCCGCTCTGCGCACGCGGCAGACCCTCGAGGGGGTCTTGGCGGCGATGGGCCATGAGCCCGAGGTCGACCACACCGAGGCCGCCTACCTCGCCGGACCGGAGAGCCTTCTGGAACTGGTGGGTTATGTGGCTCCCGAGGTGAACACGTTGCTGGTGGTGGGACACAACCCGACCATCGCCCAGGTCGCCTCCTCCTTCGTGGGGCCCGAGGCTCTGGCGGCCTTCTCTCCGGCCACCGTGGCGTCGGTGGAGCTGGAGGTCGAGTGGCTCTACGCGGCCCCGGGAACGGGGACCGGGCACATCCTCGGTTGATGTGACCCACGACACCACCGGAACCGTTTGCTTCGGCCGATGGGCGGGGGTAGTGTTCTCCGAGTCGCCTCCGACCGGCCCAAGGCCGCGAGGGGGGTCGAAATCCTCTCGATCGAAACGAACACGGATTCTCCGTGGGCGTGATCGGATCTTCGAATCGGACATCTTCTCTTTCTCAGCCGAAACGGTTCGGGCACTGCCTGGGGCATGTAGGATGAAAGAGTCGCTTCCCGGAAGCCTCCACCACAAAGGCGGAGAACAAAGGAAGCAAACGGGCTTTACCCCGATCGGGAACACCGAAAACCGCCGAGTTGCGGGACACGGAATACCTGATAAAGTAAAGACACAACACAGCGGGAAACACCGGAAACGGTGCGAACGCGAACAAAGCCTTCCACGGAAGAGCAGAACGGGACATCGGTTCCGGAGCTTGTACGGGAAGCGTGATTGTTTCTTGAGAACTCAACAGCGCGTGTTTGATTTTCTTTAAGCCATGTTTGTTTTGGCCCCGACCACACTTCGGTGTGGAGGGTTCCTTTGATTGGTCACGAGAGTGACCGGTCAGGATTTCTTCTAGGTTTACCCTTCCCAGGCTGATCTTCGGGTCGCCGGGTCGGGTTGAGTGACCTTTATGGAGAGTTTGATCCTGGCTCAGGACGAACGCTGGCGGCGTGCTTAACACATGCAAGTCGAGCGGTAAGGCCCTTCGGGGTACACGAGCGGCGAACGGGTGAGTAACACGTGAGCAACCTGCCCCTGACTCTGGGATAAGCGGTGGAAACGCCGTCTAATAC
>NZ_BAZE01000018.1:0-78775 GCF_000710955.1 Nocardiopsis alba | reverse complement strand
AGTGATCGTCATTCCTCGGGGCATGAACCGCCAAGCCACTGTGGCGATCGTCAACCAGGGGTCATGGGCGCCTCCTCGAAGGTCACGCATAGCCTGGACGGGTGAGCTCACCTCTCCTCAGTCCACGCTGGCTCGGCATCCACCTGGCGGCCGTGCTCGTGGCCGTCGTGTGCACCGCCGGTACCTACTGGCAGGGCACTCGTGCCTTCGAGCCCGACCGGGACGTCATCACCAACCCCGTCCAGGAGCTCGCCGACGCGATCCCCGTGGACGACCTGGGCGAGCCCGGCGCCTACCTGCACCCGGCGCTCACCGCGAACACCGCGGTCGAGATCACCGGCGACTTCCACGTCGAAGAGCAGCTGCTGGTCCCGTGGCTGTTGGACGGGGTCGAAGGGTACGCCGTGGTGATCCCGCTGGTCACCGACGAGAACGCCGCGATGCCGGTGAACCGGGGCTGGGTCGAGGACCCCGAGGCCGTTCCGGCGCCCCCGGAGGGAGAGGTCACCGTCACCGGATGGCTCCAGCCGCCGCAGGACGCCTCGGAGGGCTACATCCCCATGGGCGACCCGCCGGAGGGGACCGCCGAGCGGATCGCGCCCTCCGTGCTCACCTCCTCGTGGGACGAGCAGCTGTACGCGGCCTACCTCACGCTGCCCGAGGGGGCCGCCGGAGGGGACGGCCTCATCCCGGTGCCGCCGCCGGAGCCGCCCACCGAGTTCAAGATCAACTGGCGCAGCCTCAGCTACGCGATCCAGTGGGCGATGTTCGGGGTCTCCGGAGTGGTCTTCTGGATCATCCTCATGCGCCGTGAACCGAGCGAGGCCCGCACCCGGGAGTCGGGTGGGGCCTCGAAGGACGACGGAGCGCGACCGGATCAGCCGGTGGGCGCGGATTCCTGAGCGCCGGCGAGGGCGGCGGCCTCCTTGGCCCGCTCACTCTTGACCACACGGTGCTCCACCACGAAGCCGAGGATCGGGATGGTGCCCGCGAGCACCACGCCCAGAGTGCGACCGGCCCCCCAACGCCGGTCCAGCGCCACCCACAGCACGACCAGCACGTACAGCATGTAGATGTAGCCGTGCGGCATGGCGATGAAGAGCATGAGCGGGGACTCGGGCCCGAACCAGTGCTCGGCCCCCCGCGGGGCGGGCGCCAAGGCGAACATGGAGTTCTCGCCGACCAGGTACTTGGCGGGCATGGCCAGGAAGGTCAACCCCAGCAGGAAGACACCCGTCACGTACGCCAGCACCCGGTACAACGTGAACGACACACGGCTCTTGTCCACTGCACACACCCATTCGACGACTTCACCCGAGGAGGGTCGGGTTCCCCTCCATCGAGGCTAAGCGCTGTTCGGAACCGCACGACGCCGGGGTGGGCACGACCCGGACAATCTCACATCCGTGTTCGCCCCACCCCGGAGCGCCGTCGTCAACGACCCTTGCCCGAGACCCGCACGGGACTGCTCCAGCGTCCGTCGGACCTGGCGGTCCAGGCCTTCGGGATCATCCTCAGGGACAGGTAGGCGTCCACCACCCGGATCGGGAAGAAGAACAGCCCGTAGAAGAGGTAGGACGGGCGACGCCGGACCATGGTCATGACGCAGGTGAGGATGTAGTCCGGCACCAGCAGACCGATGACCAGGGCGGTCAGCGGTAGGAGCGCCGTCACCGCGGTGAACGAGTCGGTGAAGAACGGGACCCCCGACAGCAGGTCCCCGGCGAACGTGCCGAGCAGCACGAAGGCCGCCAGCGCGACGGTGAACAGGAACATCAGCGAGACCAGGACGACCTCGATCACGTAGAGCACCAGGCAGAGGCAGAAGAGGCCGGGCCACAGGCGGTGGCGGCGGATCGTCTGCCAGAAGCCGAGCGTCCAGCGGCCGACCTGTTTCCGGTAGTCGCGGAAGGTGAACGGGTCCTGGCTGTAGGCCTTGGTGTCCGGGTTCATCGAGACACGGCCGAGGCGTTTGTGGTGCACCTCGAAGGTCATGTTGAAGTCCTCGATCACCAGCCCCGGCGGGTTGACGGTGATCTTCTCCAACGCGCTGCTGCGGTAGACGCTCGCGAAGCCCGGCACGATGAAGGAGACGTTGGCGCGTTTCCAGGTCTGACCGAAACGCATGAAGTACTGGAGCATGAAGTACAGGCGGTCCCGGTAGGCCGAGATGATCCGCCCGACGAGGGAGCGTTCCCTCGGCTTCCACTCCGAGACCACGAAGCCGGCGACGGCGGCCACCGAGGGGTCGGCGAGCTGCCGTTTGGCCCCCTCGACGTAGCCGGCGTCGAGTTCGGTGTCGGCGTCCAGGATCAGGACCCCGTCGTAGTGATCGGTCAGGGAGAACTCCTCGATGACCGCCTCGATGGCGCCGGCCTTGCCCCGATTGGTGAGGAGTTCGAGGACGTTCACCCCGGTCTTGGCGGCGATGTCGGCGGTGGCGTCCTTGGACGAGTCGGAGACGACGTAGACGTCCCAGCGTGGGAACAGTCCCAGAGCCGAGGAGATGGCCGTGTCGATCACCGGTTCCTCGTTGTGCGCGGGGATGATGACGGCGATGGTGATGTCATCGGGGTCCCTGGGCGCGAGGCCGCCGGAGGAGTCGGGTGCGGCGAGGGCGCCGCCCTCGTCGCCCGACGTGGTGTCGGAACCGGCGATCTCGACGGGTCCGCCCGCCCCGACGAGCACCTTCTCGTGTTCGCGGCCGCGGACCGCGGTCCGGCTTCCGCGCCGTTCGGGCCCGCGACGGAACACGGACCTGGCACCGTCCTCCGCCAGGCGGAGTAGGCCGAGGATCGTCCACAGCAACAGGTTGAGCCCGAAGGCCATCCACAGGAAAACGTAGCCGAGGGCTCCGAGACCGGAGGCGGCGGCGAGCCCCGTGGCGAAATCGAACCAGAAGACGAAGAGTGCGACGACCAGGACCAGGGCTGTCAACCCGGTCAGCAGGCCACCGATGAAACGCGCGATACGCACAGCCCTAGGACCCTCCGAAAGTTATCGGTTTCGGCCCGACATTAACCCGCGATGTCGGCGTTAGGTTGACGCCCCACGCGGGCGCGAGGTTCACCCGACCTCACGTCCTATGTAGGCCACGAAAATCGTATACATCGTGATGCGATCAGTGGTAACCATTAGAGGATAATTTGTGGCGAGACTCCGGAGGAGCACTACTACCACCGGTTTATCCGCTTCCGCTATGGAATCAGGAAAATTCTCGTCAATCGTGAGCCAACGAAGAAGGAGAATGACCGGCATGATCGGCGAATCGCGTTCATCCTCGCCCGATCCTGCCCACCCCGACCTCCGGAACGATCGCGAAAACACCGACGCCACCTGCGAAAACGAAAGACGTACGCGCGTAGCGATCCACCAGCCCCACTATTGGCCCTGGTCGGGGCTTATCGACAAGATAGACCGCTCTGACCACTTCGTCATGCTCGACACGGTTCAGTTCGAACGTCGGGGCTGGCAGAACCGGAACTACATATCGGGAACCGGGGAACCGGTGTTGCTCACCGTGCCCGTGGTGCAGGAGAGTCGCTCCGAGCTCATTCGGGACAAAAAGATCGATAACACTCGAAAATGGAGAGAGAAGCACTATAGAGCACTCGCGGAACACTGTTACCGCAAGGCACCGTACTGGAACGACCACAAAGAGGAGATCGCCCATCTGTACGAGAGCGAGTGGGAGGACCTGTCCGATCTGGCGATAGCGACCACACGCCTGCTGTTGCGCGGATTCGGCATCGACACGCCGATCCTGCGCGCTGGAGAGCTCGGGGACTTCCCCGGGACCAAGAGCGAGTTGCTGGCCCAGATCTGCGCCAAGGTCGGGGCGAACACGTTGATCTCGGGAAACGGGGCCAGGGGCTACCTGGACCCCGAGATTCTGCGGCGTTACGGGGTGGAGGTCGAATGGCAGGACTTCCGCCATCCGCGATATCCACAGCACACCCGTAAGGCCACCGAAACGTTCGTTCCCCGCTTGTCCGCGATCGATCTCCTGCTCAACGCCGGACCGAACTCACTGCATGTCCTCCGACAAGCGAGAACCGGCACCTGACAAAGTTCGGTGACATGGATCACCGATCTCCCGGACCACGATCGCGGTGCGGTTCGACGACGGCCCGGGTGACCACGATCGCCCTGATCATTCGGCTAAGAACGGGAAACCCAGCATGACGACGGACTGGTCTCAGGAACGCCTCCTGATCTACGCTCCCCACCCCGACGACGAGACCCTCGGCTGTGGCGGTCTCATGAGCAAGGCCAAACGGGCGGGCGCCGAGGTCTACGTGCAGTTCATGACGGTCGGAGACACCGCCGACGAGTCGCCCAAGGGCTTCTCCACGGCCATGGAACGGCACACCGAGATCAAGAAGGTCTCCGAACACTTCCTCTGGGACGACTGGCACATGGCGCTGCCGGGGGACGCCTACCATCTGCGGCTCGACTCGGTCCCCCGGGTGGACCTGACCCGGTTGATCGAACGGGAGAGCCCCATATCGATCGCGCGGTTGGAACCGACCGTGGTGCTCGTACCGCATCGCACCAGCTACAACCAGGACCACCAGGCCACCGCCGAGGCGGTGCACACCGCGCTGCGCCCCTCCGACACCCGCCTGCGACACCACCCGCGCCTGGTCCTGGCCTACGAGGAGGCCGCCGACCAGTGGCGCGCCGAGCCCGCCGACTCTCCCAACCTCATCGTCGAACTGGAGGAGGAGGACCTGCTGGCCAAGCTCCACGGCATGGAGCTGTACGGCTCCCAGACCCACTCGCACCCGCACACCCGCTCCGAACTCACCCTGCGCAGTCTCTCCGTCCTGCGGGGCATGCAGGCCGGGGTCTGTCTGGGCGAGGGCTATCACGTGCTGCGCCACCTGGCATGAGCACGCCCCGGGACACCCATCGGGGCTCCCCCACCCGTCACCCGAACTCTCATCCCTTGTGAAGAGCACCAACCAACATCGCCCGTAGTGGAGGGGAAACCATGAAGGCTGTCATCACCGGCGGCGCCGGCTTCATCGGCTCGCACCTGAGCGACCATCTGATCGCCCAAGGGCACGAGGTCGTCGTCATCGACGATCTATCGACCGGTTCCTTGGACAACCTGTCCCGGATCCGGAGTTCACCGGCGCTGCGCTTCGTCCAAGGGGACATCCTGGACCGAGATCTGGTGGACTCCCTCGTCGAGGGGGCCGACGCCGTCTATCACCTCGCCGCCGCGGTGGGCGTGCACACGATCGTCGACAACCCGCTCCGTTCACTGAGGACCAACCTGCACGGGACCGAGAACGTCGTCGAGGCCGCGGTACGTCACCGCGTCCCCTACATGGTCGCCTCCACCAGCGAGGTCTACGGCAAGAACGACGCCGACGGTCTCACCGAGCACGACGATCGGATCTACGGTTCACCGCTCAAGAGCCGGTGGTCCTACGCCGCCGCGAAGGGTCTGGACGAGCTGGTCGCCTACGTCCACGGGACCGAGTCCGACGTGCCCTGCGTCATCACCCGTTTCTTCAACGTGGTCGGGCCCCGCCAGACCGGCCGTTACGGCATGGTCGTCCCGCGGTTCGTCGACCAGGCCGTGTCCGGTGAGCCCATCACCGTGTACGGCACCGGCACCCAGCGCCGCTGCTTCGGTTCGGTGTTCGACGTGGTCCCCACGCTGCCCCGTCTCCTGGAGACCCCGGAGGCCTACCACCAGGCGGTCAACCTGGGCGGGCACGAGGAGATCTCGATCAAGGGGCTGGCCGACCGTGTCGTGGAGCTGACCGGATCCGAAAGCGAGATCACCTACATGGACTACGAAGAGGCCTATGGGGAGGGGTACGAGGACATGCAGCGTCGCTACCCCGACACCTCGCTGGCCCGACGGTTGATCGGCTACGAGCCGACCCGGGACCTGAACGCGATCATCGACTCCATCATCGAGTACCGCCGTTCCGTCGAGGCCGTGCCCACGCCGGCCTAGGGAGCATCCGGCCGCCGTGGAGGGGAACGAACCGGGCGCCCCGCCGCCCGACCCCTTTCTCCCATGACCGGCCGTCGTCGCGCGTCGAACCGCGAGACCGGGCGAGCACGGGGCCCGTTCCCCCGTATCGCCTCGGACGAGGACCACACCCGTCGTAGGGAGTGGGGAGGCGGCACCGACCGTTCTCTCCTCCGGCCCGTTCCGCCCGTTCCAGGGCATGGCACCGGGCTCCACGACCGCGAAGGACGGCGCCCCCGTTCGGCCCGTTCTCAGGGCAGGATCGCCGTCATCGTCACGGCCACGGTGAGGGAGAGGACGCCGATCCCCAACAGGACCATGGCCCAGGGGCGGGCCACACTCGCCGGCGGTCCGGTTCCTCCGGGCTCACTCAGACCATGGTCGGTCCGTCGCCATCTCCGCCACAGATGCAGCCCCAGGAGCGCGACCAGCAGAAGGACCAGGGCCAGGACGCCCACACGGAGCGGGACCGGGGCCTCGCGCAGGACGGCGGCCCCGGGCACCAGGGGGCCGCGCAGGTAGAGCAACCCCACCAGGACCAGCAGGATGAGTGTGCGCTGCCAGGACAGCAGGGTGCGTTCCGGTTGGAGGCCGGGGTCCCGCCCCTCCTCGGTCACAGCAGGTTGCCCAGCAGGACGAGCAGGCACACCAGCCCCACCGCGAAGGCGGTGATGAGCGGCAGCCCGCTCATCCGGAGGGTGCCGCCACTGCTCATGATCCGCTGCACCCTGTACCAGCGCACCGGGGCGTAGACGGTCACCGCCCCGGCGAGAAGGGCCAGGAGCAGTCCCACCGCCGTGCGCGGGCCCTCGGCCCATCCGAGCGGCAGCAGGTGAAGGACGGCGACGGCCCCCGCCAACAGGGCGAGGGCGGTGCGGATCCAGGCCAGGAAGGTGCGCTCATTGGCCAGGGTGAAGCGGTAGTCGACGGTTCCGGCCTTCTCGGGGCCGCCCTCGTCCTCCGTGCCCATCGCTCCCCCGGACGGTTCGTGTTCGATCCCTGTCTCGCGTGGATCCGGTCCCCCGACCGAAGTCCACGGTCACGACGATGAACTCATGTCGCTCCGGCCGACACTAACCTCGCGAGGGCTTTCCTCCCAAACAGATATGAACCACGTGTTGGGTAGGAAAAACCCTGGCCGTCCGGCTATTCGGTCGTCTTATCGGGCATGCGGAACAAACGAGCGGGCACGACCGCTGTAGCACCCAGGAGGATGGCAGTTGGCCACCGGTCGACACCACAGTACGAACGAAGAGCAGGAGACCACGTGCCCACCGTCGAACTCACCAAGGACAACTTCGCCGAAACGCTGAAGGACAACAGCTTCGTTCTCATCGACTTCTGGGCGGACTGGTGCGGGCCCTGCCGGCAGTTCGCCCCGGTGTTCGAGAACTCCTCGGACAAGCACACCGACATCGTGCACGCGAAGGTCGACACCGAGGCCCAGCGCGAGCTCGCCTTCGAATTCAAGATCCAGTCCATCCCGACCCTGATGATCGTCCGTGACCAGACGGTCATCTACAACGAGCCGGGTGCGCTGCCCTCCGAGGCCCTGGAGAGCCTGATCACCCAGGCCAAGGAGCTCGACATGGACGAGGTCAAGCAGAAGATCGCCGAGCAGGGCGAAGGACAGAAGTAACGAGGCGCCGCCCCGGGAACGGGGCGCGTCGACCCCGCCCCGGCGGGCCCCCTCGGAGGGCCCACCGGGGCGCATGTCATTCCGGGGGGAGTCCCCCGCGCCCCGATCACCATCGCCCCGCCGAAGAGGTCGCACGCGCCGCCGTACCGCGCCCTTCGCGAGACCCGCCCGGACCCGCCGGTCACCGTCCGATCCGGTGCGCCGCAGGACGTTCGGACGCTCTCCGGAGTGGGAGGACACCGAGACGTCACCGGATGCTTCCCACTCCACCGCCCACGTTCATCTTGGCCACGAGGTTCGTTCACCTTCGCTTCATGCACACCCTTTTCCATGGGACTCGACCGCGCTCCGCGGGTTCCACCCCCCGAACGACACCACCGCGCAAGCACCGTCCCAACCGGAAGTGGCCCCATGTCTGTCAGCAACACCGCGTCCGCTCGCGGCACCGAGTCCGGCCGCGGGATCGCCCCCGACACCGTCCGGTACAACCGTGAGGTCCCCGGCCTGGGCGACCCCGTCTTCGACATCGTCGACCTGTCGATCCACTACGGGACCAACAAGGCCGTGCGCGATGTGAACATGAAGGTGGGACCGCGCCAGATCACCGCGATGATCGGCCCGTCCGGCTGTGGCAAGAGCACGGTCCTGCGCACCCTGAACCGGATGAACGACCTCATCCCCGGCGCCCGGGTCGAGGGCAGGGTGACCTACCACGGTGAGGACCTGTACGCCCCCGACGTGGACCCGATCGAGGTGCGCCGCCGGATCGGCATGGTCTTCCAGAAGCCCAACCCGTTCCCCAAGTCCATCTACGACAACATCGCCTACGGTCCCCGGATCAACGGGATGCGCGGGAACATGGACGACCTGGTCGAGGAGACCCTGACCAAGGCCGCCCTGTGGGACGAGGTCAAGGACAAGCTGAAGGAGAGCGCCTTCGCCCTCTCCGGCGGCCAGCAGCAGCGCCTGTGCATCGCCCGCACCATCGCGGTGAACCCCGAGGTCATCCTCATGGACGAGCCCTGCTCGGCTCTGGACCCGATCGCCACGCTCAAGATCGAGGACCTGATGTACGAGCTGGCGGCCGAGTACACGATCGTCATCGTCACCCACAACATGCAGCAGGCGGCCCGCGTCTCGGACCGGACCGCGTTCTTCACCGCCTCCGTGGACGACGACAACGAGCGTTACGGCAGCCTCGTGGAGTTCGACGAGACCGCCAAGATCTTCAGCAAGCCCGCCGACCAGCGCACCGAGGACTACATCTCGGGCCGCTTCGGGTAGACCCTCCGCGTTCCACCCGACCGCCCCCTCGACGAAGTGGACCCCGCTCATGACCGCGCTCACCTCTTCCTCCCCGGTCCCCTCCCCTATGGGCGCGCCGGACGACGAAGGACGTGTGGAGCGGATGGAGGGTCCGCTCAGGGTGCTGTTGGTGGAACCGGAGTCGGAGCAGTCCCACCGGCTGGTGCTCTCGCTGAGCGGGCACGATGTGGACATCACCGTGTGCGTGGACGGCGCGGAGGCCCTGCTGCGGGTCGGAATGCTGCGTCCGGACACCCTCTTGACCAGTGCGGATCCGCCCGAGGTCGACCTGGAGACGCTGGTGCGGGTCACCCGCCGGGCCATCGACATCCCGATACTGATCGGGGTGGGGCCGGGCGACTCCCAGCGAGCGGTCCGGGCGTTGGCCGCGGGCGCGACCGCCTGCGTCAGCCGGCCCTACCGGATCCCGGAGCTGGCGGCGCTGTTGCGCGGTTCGCTGCCCGGCTCGGAGGGGCTCCCCGAGGTGGGGACGCCCCGGCCGACGGCGCTGCGCTCGGGCGACCTGGAGCTGGACGCCCTGGGACACCGCCTGTTCGTGGACGGACAGCCGGTCAACCTGGCGCTGCGGGAGTTCGGGATCATGGACTTCCTCCTCCGGCACAGCGGACGGGTGGTCAGCCGGGAGGAGTTGTGGACCGAGGTGTGGCACAAGCCGCTGCCTCCGGTGAACAACACGATCGCCGTGCACATCCGGCGGCTGCGGCACAAGCTCGGTGACTCCGAGGCCCGCCCGAGGTTCATCCACACGGTGCGCGGTATCGGCTACCGGCTCGACACCGGACAGGGCTGACCGCACCGAAAAAGCATCCAAGGATTTCTCGAACAGGCCCCCCGGTGAACACCGGGGAGGCCCTTCTCACATGTCCGGGTCATTTTCTTCGAAGACACATGGAGAGGTGAACCGAAGAGAAATCCGAGGTGTCATCGACATCTCCGGGTCACCCACGTGACAAGACCGAGAGCCCCGACGTCACCGCAGCTCAGGGCGGATCGATGCTTCGATCGGGACGATCACCGAGAATCACCGTCGCCACCACACACCGTACCCGTTATCGAATGGTGACACTGATTCACCCGGCATTCACCCTTCTTCTACCGAACGTCCTCTATTTCGATGTCACCACGACTTTCTACGCGCTTACTGTCGTTTCACGTCAGCCCCGACAGCGGTGATTCAACGAGGAGAACTACGACATGCGCAACGGGCGTTCCAAGCTCGCCGTTCTGGCGGCCATCCCTCTGCTCGCGGCGGCGTGCAGCAACGGGGGCGGGGAGACCGACGCGACGGGTGACGGTGGTGGCGACCTCAGCGCGTCGCTGACCGGCGCCGGCGCCAGCTTCCCGGACCCGCTCTTCCAGGACTGGATCTACACCTACAACTCCGACGTCCAGTCGGGCGTGGACATCAACTACCAGAGTGTCGGTTCCGGCGCCGGGATCGAGCAGTTCCTGGAGCAGACGGTCGACTTCGGTTCCTCCGAGGAGTACCTCGGTGAGGAGAGCCTGGAGGCCGCGGCCGAGGCCCGCGGTTGCGAGGCCGTCCAGTTCCCCGTCGTGTTCGGCTCCGTGGTCATCGCCTTCAACAACCCGGACCTCGACGGTCTGGTGCTGGACGCCGAGACCATCGCCGGCATCTACTCCACCGAGATCACCAGCTTCGACGACCCGGCGATCGCCGAGCTCAACCCGGACATGGACCTGCCGAGCGACGAGATCGTCCCGGTCCACCGCTCCGACAGCTCCGGCACCACGGCCGTGTTCACGCACTACCTGGCCACCGAGGTCGAGTCGTGGGCCGACGAGTACGGCGAGGGCAAGGAGCTCGACTGGGCCTCCGGCCTGGTCGGCGGCCAGCAGAACGACGGCGTCGCCCAGGGCATCAGCCAGAACCCCGGCGGTATCGGCTACGTCAACCAGTCCTACGCCCAGGAGGCGGGGCTGTCCGTCGCCAAGGTCGTGAACGCCGACGGCACCCCGATCGAGCCGACCCTGGAGTCCACCATCGCCGCCTCCGAGGAGGCCGATGTTCCGGACAACTTCCAGTTCGCGATCGACGGCATCGGCGGCGAGGGCTACCCGATCGCCGGTACCAACTGGATCTTCACCTACACCTGCGGCTACGACCAGGAGTCGGCCGACGCCATCATCGACTTCTGGACCTGGGCCCTGACCGACGAGTCCGCTCAGGACCTCGCCGGTGAGCTGGGCTACGCCCCGCTCGGCGACGAGCTGACCGAGCGCGTCATCGCCGAACTGGAGAAGACCAACTCCGAGAACGGCGACGAGGGCTAGACCCCTCCCCCCTCAGGGGCCGGGAACGCGGGTTCCCGGCCCCACCCCCTCCCTCCGCCCCGGGGTCACAGGGGTGAACCGCTCTCCGACTCCCACGAAAGCCATCAAGAGGAGAAGCACCATGTCCACTGAGGCCCCCGAGGCCCCGGCCCCGGAGGAACCCCGGCGAGGGTCGCTCCACTCCGGCAAGGGGAGGATGGCCGACCCGATCTTCAAGTGGGCCGTCGCGGCCTGCGGAACCATCGTCCTGGTCATTCTCGCCCTGATGGTGATCCGCACCACCTCAGAGGCCTGGCCGGTCTTCGTCAAGGAGGGCTTCTTCGGGTTCCTCTTCGGCCAGGAATGGACCACGGGGAACTCCCGTACCGAGATCACCGGCACCTACGGCGCCTGGCCCTTCATCTACGGCACCCTGGTCACCTCGACCATCGCGATCGTCATCGCGCTGCCCCTGGCGATCATGGTCGCCTTCTACATCACCCACCTGGCGCCGCGCCGGCTCGCCAAGCCCCTCTCCTACACGGTGGAGCTGCTCGCCGCGGTGCCCAGCGTCATCTTCGGCCTCTGGGGTCTGCACTGGTTCCTCCCGAACGTGCTGCGCCCCTTCTTCGAGGTCCTGGAGAGCGTCCTCGGCTGGTTCTTCCTCTTCGAAGGCCCGATCCGGGGCGTGGGCTACCTGTCCGCCGGCATCGTGCTGGCCATCATGATCCTGCCGATCATGACCGCGATCATCCGCGAGGTCATCGCGGTGCACCCGATCGACCAGCGCATGGCCGCCTACGCCCTGGGGTCGACCCGCTGGGAGGTCATGCGCAAGGTGGTCCTCCCCGCGAGCTTCTCCGGGATCGTGGCCGCGGCCATGCTGGGCCTGGGACGCGCGCTGGGCGAGACCATCGCGGTCCTCATGCTGATCGGCGGTTCCCAGTCCTGGGGCGCGAGCCTGTTCGGCACCGGCAGCAGCATGGCCTCGCACATCGCCGCGACCTTCGGTGAGGCGGGCCCCGAGGCCCGCACCGGGTTGATGGCCATCGGAGTCGCGCTGTTCCTGGTCACGATGATCGTCAACATCCTCGCCCGCGTCATCGTCTGGCGTCTGGGGCGCATGACGGGAGACGCCGCCGTATGAGCACCATGACCACGACTCCCCCGCGTCCGCACGTTCCGCTGAGCACCCGCCCTCCGGGCGCCTCGTACCGACGTTTCAAGGACCGCGCCGCCACCGTCGCCCTGACCGGCGCGATGATCCTCGCGATGATCCCCCTCGTGCTGATCATCTTCGAGGTGACCCGGCGCGGCATCGGCGTGCTCAGCCTGGACTTCATCACCCAGACCGAGCCCCCGCCCCGGCGCGAGGGCGGCGGTTACGCGGCCGGTTTCTTCGGGACCCTGTACATCATGGCGCTGGCCGTCCTGATGTCGATCCCGTTCGGCATCGCCACCGCCGTGTACATCGTCGAGTACGGGCCCAACCGGCTGACCTCGACGATCCGCTTCTTCACCGACGTGATGACCGGTATCCCGTCGATCTTCGTGGGTCTGTTCGTGTACGGCCTGCTGGTGATCGGCTGGGGCGGCATGGGCTTCGGTACGTTCGTGGGCGCGGTGGCCATCGCGGTGATGATGCTGCCCATCGTGACCCGGTCGGCGGAGGAGATGCTGCGACTGGTCCCCCACGAGATCCGTAACGCCAGCTACGGTCTCGGCGCCCGCAAGTGGCAGACGATCGTGCACACGGTACTGCCGGCCGCGGCGCCCGGTCTGACCACGGGTTCGATGTTGGCGATCGCCCGAGGCATCGGTGAGACCGCGCCGCTGCTGCTGACCGCCTTCGGTTCGGGTCTGATCGTCACCTCCCTCCAGGGCTCTCCGCAGGGCGCCGTGCCCATGCAGCTCTACCGAGGCGCCGCCCAGCCGTTCGAGGCGGGGATCGACCGGGCCTGGGGCGCCGCCCTGTGCCTGTTCCTGCTGGTCCTGGCGTTCACCATCGTCGCCCGGTGGATCGGCTCCAAGGCCTCCACCAACGGCTGACCGTACGACCATCCGATCCGGGGGGTCGCGTTCCTTCGGGAGCGCGGCCCCCGGACCTTTCGAGGGGCGGCCCGACGGCGGTAGCCTTGCGCGAGCCGACGCCCCCGCACCAGACGGAGAGTGACCCCGAATGCCCGACACCACCGAGTACGCCGCCACCTTCGCCCTCGTGGACGCGGACGGCGACGGCCTCATCTCCGCTCAGGAGCTGTCCCGGTTGATGCGCAACCTGGGCGACGAGACCACCGACGAGCAGGCCGCCGAGGTGGTCCGGGCGATGGACTCCGACGGCGACGAGCGGATCTCCCTGGAGGAGTTCGCCCGCTACATGTCGAGCGGCCGGAACTGACACGCCCCCACCGTCCCCGGGTGGTGACCGCACGGACGGCGATCACCACCGGGTCGGTCTCCGCCTAGCTCCGGGGGCCCGAGGCGAGGTAGACGACGTCGGGCACGCCCCGGGCGACCACCACCTCCACGACCTCCACCGACGTGAAGCGGTCGCGCAGCAGCCCTTCGAAGGCGTCGACGGCGTTGGCGCTCCAGAAGGCGAGCACGCCCTCGGGCGCCATCAGGCGGGAGAGCCGTTCGATCCCGGCCGCCTCGTACAGGCGGTCGTTGTTCTCCACCACGGTCCAGTCGGGGCCGTTGTCGGTATCGAGGCAGATGACGTCGTAGAGGACGGGTTCCGCGGCGGACGCGGCCTCGGCCAGCCAGGCGACGATGTCGGCGTTGTACACACGACAACGCGGATCCCGATGGACGTGGTCGGCCGCCTCTCCCAGCTCGTCGTCGTGCCAGGCGATCACCTGCGGTTCCAGTTCGACGACGTCCACCCGCGAGACCCTCGGATGGTCCAGCGCCTCACGGGCGGAGAAGCCCACGCCCAGACCACCGATCAGTACACGGGCGTGCGAGCGGCCCTTCGGCAGGGCGGCCAGGCTCGCCCGGACCATCTCCCGTTCCGAGGTCCCGTCCCGGGTGTCCATGAGGAAGACGCCGTTGGAGTAGATCTCGTAGTGGGCACCCACCCGGCGTAGTACCAGGTCACCACCGGTCTCACCGGTCACCCGGGCCAGGGTGACCGTCTCCTCCTCGGGCGCGAGGCCCCGCGTTCGCTGGTTCATGGCCCCCATTGTGCCCATGGCCCGTACGGTGTGTGTCCGGTACCGGGCGTTCGGCGACCGGCACGGCGCGACGCGTGCCGGCCGGTCGGGGGTCGAGAGGAGCGACCGGGCAGGTCCGGGCCATGGACCTCACGATTCACAACGGTTTCCCGTCGTACTCGGCCCCTGAGGGGTCACCGGCCTTCTACCGGGAAGCCTTCGGCCTCGGGCGCGGTATCGCCGAAGGACACGGTGGGGACAGCCTGACCAGTCTGATCCGGGTGCTGCGGACGCACCGCTCGGAGTGAGCGTCGCCTCCCGGCCCGGGCCTCTCCCGCAAGGGGAGGGCTCAGGCCGGGACGGGCGTCGCCGGGGAGCGGCGGAACCGGTGGGCCAGCGCGACGGGGAGGGCGCACGGCCAGCCGAGCGCGATCGCCCACAGGGCCCCGGTCACGGCCCCGAGCAGAACGTAGGACAGGAACAACAGGGGTCCCGAACCCAACGCCAGGACCGCCGCCCCGGACCGCAGGGCGTTGGCCGCGGCGAGGCCGAGGACCACCCCGGCCCAGGAGGAGAGGAAGACCCTCCACGTATTGGCGGCGGGCCTCAGCAGACCCGCCCTGCGCACCCACCAGGCGGCGACCACCGCCAGGACGGCCACGGCCAGGAGTTCGACCGTGAGGTTCCAGCCGGGCTGACCGACGAAGGCGACGAACCACAGTCGGGGGAAGGCGAAGGGCACGCCCAGCGAAGTGGGCAGGAGCAGCCAGGCCGCACGCGCGCCCAGCCAGGTCACGAAGGCGACGTTCCCGAAGAGGAGGCAGGGGAGGAGGGCGGACAGTCCGGCGATGGGGGGCAGGGGATTGCGAATATTATTCACCTTCTGCATTCTAGTGATCCAGGTCTCATCTTCACACCCCCGAGTCCGGTCCACAGGAGCCAGATGCAGCCCCCCGGAAAGCGCGGGCTCGTCCCCGCCGCCCTCATCGTCCTCGTCCTCCTTCTCGGGAGCGGTGTCGCGGCCCTCACCCGGCACGACACCGACGCGCCCGTCCGATACCTCACCGACGACCAGGGGCGTGCCCTCTTCCTCCACGGTCTCAACACCTCCGGCTCCGCCAAGGACGATCCGGACCGTCTCCCCTGGATCACCGAGGAGGACGTCCAGACCGAGTACGACGCCATGGGGACCAACTTCGTCCGCTTCCTGATCCAGTGGCAGGCCCTGGAACCCGAGGAGGAGGCCTACGACGAGGACTACCTCGACGAGGTCGCCGAACGGGTCGACTGGTACGCCGAACGCGGCTACCACGTCCTCCTCGACATGCACCAGGATCTCTACGGCCGCTTCACCAACACCGAGCAGCACTCCGGCAACGGGGCCCCCGAGTGGGCCACCAGGACCGACGGCCTGCCGGTACGGCCTCGGGAACAGTGGGAACTGGTCTACCTCGAACCCGGCGTGATGCGCGCCTTCGACCACTTCTGGGGCACCGCCGGCGGAGACACCGACCTCATGGACGCCTACGCGGACGCCTGGCGACACGTCGCCGGCCGGTTCGCCGACGAACCGGCCGTGATCGGCTACGACCTGATGAACGAGCCCTTCGGCGGAAGCCTCCAGGGCACCGACTTCGAGGCCGGTCCCCTCGCCGAGCTCTACCGGCGCAGCATGGAGCGGATCCGCGAGGTCGACCAGGACACGTGGATCTTCGTCGAGGGACAGGCCGTGGGGGTCAACTGGGGTCTGCCCTCCGCCCTCCCCCACCTGGAGGATCCGCGCGAGGGGGAGCCGCGCGTCGTCTACGCCCCGCACATGTACGCCCTGCCCATGGACCTGGGACAGCCCTATGAAGGCGACTCCAAGGGCGGGATCGACGCGAGCGTCGAGGCGTGGTCCGAGCACGTCCGTCTGGTCGGCGAACGGCTGGAGGCCCCGATCGTGCTCGGCGAGTTCGGGCTGGACATGTCCGGTGCCGGGGCCCCGGAGTTCGTGGAACGGATGTTGGAGGAGACCGAGACGATGGCGGCGGGCCGCACCTACTGGTCCAACGACCTGGACGGTTGGGGACCGTGGGAGGAGGCCGACGACGGCGGGCTCGCCCCCGGTCCGCTCGCCCACGTGATGAACCGCGCCTACCCGCGCGCCGTGGCAGGTGAACCCCTCGATTGGGGATACGACACCGAGGCCGGCGAGCTGACCGTGCGCTACACGGAACGGGACGGGGTGTCGGGGGCCACCGAGATGTACCTGCCCTCGGACGTCTTCGGAGAGGGCCACGAGCCGACCGTGGTTCTCGGCGGGAACGGCTCCTGGGACGCCGAGTGGGACGAGGGGATGCGGGTCCTGCGCGTGACCGTCACCGGAGCCGCCGACGGAGACGAGACCGTCCTCACCGTCACCCCCGAGTGAGACACCTCGGGCCCGGCGGCCCCCAAGGAGCTGCCGGGCCCGACGGACCGGATCAGAGCCGGCAGGCGTAGATGTCGGTGACCAGGATCGCGCGGGCGCCCAGACCCCACAGGTCGTCCATGATCCGCTGGGCCTCCTTGCGGGGCACCATCGAACGGACCGCGACCCAGCCCTCACGGTGCAGCGGGGAGACCGTCGGCCCCTCCATGCCCGGGGTGAGCGCGACCGCCGCCTCCAGGTTCTCGGCGTGCACGTCGTAGTCCATCATCACGTAGTCGCGCGCCACCAGGACGCCGCGCAGCCGCCGCAGCAACTGGTCGATCTGCGGGTCGTCCGGGGCGTCGGTGGGCCGGATGACGACGGCCTCGGAGACGAGGATGGGGTCGCCGAAGGTCTCCATTCCGGCGTTGCGCAACGTGGTCCCGGTGGAGACCACGTCGGCGACCGCGTCGGCCACCCCCAGCTGCACCGAGCTCTCCACGGCGCCGTCGAGGTGGATGACGCGCGCGTCCACGCCCTGGGCGTCGAGGTAGGAGCGGAGCAGACCGTCGAAGGAGGTGGCGATGCGCTTGCCGTCGAGGTCGGCGACGCTCATCGAGCCGCCGCCGGGGGCCGCGAAGCGGAAGGTGGAGCCGCCGAAGCCGAGGGCCAGGACCTCGTCGACGGGGGCGCCGGAGTCCAGCAGCATGTCGCGGCCGGTGATCCCCGCCTGGAGGATGCCCTCACCGACGTAGACGGCGATGTCCTTGGGGCGCAGGAAGAAGAACTCGGTGTTGTTGTCCGGGTCGACCAGCACCAGGTCGCGGCTGCTCTTGCGCTGCCGGTACCCGGCCTCGGTGAGCATCTGGACGGCGGGTTCGGACAGTTGCCCCTTGTTGGGCACGGCGATACGGAGCATGTCGGGCATGTTCTGGGTTCCTTCTGTGGCTCTCGCGTGTACGGGGACGTCTGTGGCCGGCGCGTGTCCCGCACCCGGGTGGGCGCGGTGGGGCACGAGCGGCCTAGAGATGCTTGTAGACGTCCTCGAGGCGCAGGCCACGGGCCAGCATCAGAACCTGGAGGTGGTAGAGGAGCTGCGAGATCTCTTCGGCGGCCTGCTCGTCCGACTCGTACTCGGCCGCCATCCAGACCTCGGCCGCCTCCTCGACGACCTTCTTGCCGATGGCATGGACGCCGGCGTCGAGTTGGGCGACGGTCCCGGACCCCTCGGGGCGGGAGCGTGCCTTCTCTGACAGCTCGGCGAACAGCTCTTCGAAGGTCTTCATGGTCTCTTTCCTCGACCGACAGTGCGTTACCAGGGTAGGCGCTTCCGACACCCGGTGACCAACCGGGGACCGGAAGTCTCACCATGTGGGAGGGCCGGCGCGCCGGGAGGGTGCCGGGGCTCAGGCCATACGGCGGGCGACGGCCCGCACCAGGGAGCGCGGGAGCACGCGCAAGAGCCCGTCGGCGGTCTTGTAGGCGGCCCCGGGGACGACCACGGAGCGCCCCGCGGACCAGGCCCTCAGGGAGTCCCGGACCACCTGTTCCTTGGCCACGAAGGCGAACTCGGGCATCCCCTGTTCCTGGACGCCGCGGGTCATGTCGGTGCGAACGAACCCGGGGAACACCGTGGTGACGTACACACCCTTTCCGCGCACCTCGGCGGAGACGCTCTCGCTCCACAGGGCGATGAACTTCTTGCCCCCGCCGTAGACCGACCCTCCGGGGTTGGAGGGGACCTCCCCGGCCATGGAGGACACGTTGATCACCCCGAGCCGACGATCCGCTCCGGAGGCGGCTCGGGCGATCTGGACCGGTAGAACGGCGCGGGTCAGATGGAGGACGGCGCGGACGTTGAGGTCGATCATCGCGTCGATGTCGTCCGGTTCCTGGTGGACGAAGACGCCGCCGTCGCCGCGCCCCGCGTTGTTGACCAACAGGTCGATGGGGGCGGTCCCGTCCGAGCCGTCGGCGGAGACGCGCTCGACCACGGTGGCGAGCCCTTCGGGGGTGCCCAGGTCCGCGGCCAGGACCTCGATGTCGGTGCCGTAGCTCCCGCGAAGGTCCCCTGCGAGGTCTTCGAGGTTCTCCCGGCTCCGCGCCACGAGGACCAGGGAGTAGCCGCGCTGAGCGAGGCTGCGCGCGTACTCCTCGCCGATGCCGCGGGAGGCGCCGGTGACCAACGCCGTACGGGACGGGTCGGGCCGGTTTCGGGTCCTGTCCGCTTCGCTCATGGCTCCAGCGTAGGGCGTGGGCCCTCGGTTCCCGATGGCGCCGTGGTGATGACCACCCGGTGTTTCCCGGACAAACCCTTCCTCGCTTTCCCCATGGGGGCGACGAGGCGTTAGCGTTCAACCATGTCCGAGACACAGAGCCCTGCCGGACCCCTTTCCGCTCTCAGGCTGGAGGAACGTCTGCGTGACACCAGGCTGTTCTTCGGCCAGGCGTTGCGCACCTTTCACGCCACGGGTTCCATCGTGCCCAGCAGTGGCGCGTTGGCCTATGAGATGGCCGAGTACGTCCGCCGACGCCCCGACCCCGAACAGTCGCTGAGCATCCTGGAGGCGGGCGCGGGCACGGGCGCCATCAGCCGCGGGATCGCCGCCGCGATGCGTCCCGGCGACACGATCGACCTCGTCGAGGCCAATCCGGAGTTCGCCGCCCACGTCGAGGAGCTGCTCAAGACCGACCCCGAGATGTCCCGAGTCGCCGACTCCGCCGCCGTGCACGCCTGCCTGGTGAACGACATGGGGACCGACCGCACCTATGACGTGATCGTCTCCGGGCTGCCGTTCGCCAACTTCACCGCCGAGCAGGTCGAGAACATCCTCGACCACTACTTCACGGTGCTCCGCCCCGGCGGAACGCTGTCGTTCTACGGGTACCTGTACACGAAGCAGGTCAAGGCGGTCATCGCCAAGCGCGAGGACTACCTCCGTCAGGCCCGGAGCGGCTGGGTGGTCCAGGACTGGATCGACCGCTACCGGATCGACTCGGCGAGGGTCTACGCCAACATCCCGCCGGCCTGGGTGCACCACCTGCGCAAACCGGAATGGGAGTCCTCCGGGGAGCGTCCGCGCGCGCTCTGATCCCCGGTTCCCGACCCGATATGTTCCGGTCCCGTCTCGCATGAACGGCCACCACGCCGTTCGTCCGGGGCGGGACCTTGGTCGTCTCTTCACGAACCAAGCCAATCGTGCACGCTTTGCGGGGAAATGTCGGAATTTTACCTATTGATGCACCCGAGTTGCGTGCAATGACCGGAAGAGCGCCGACCTCGACCTCCCCACGTCGAGCATCCTCGAAGATCGTCCACAGGCTGTGGACGACTTTTTTTCCCACGCCCTCCCGCCCGCCCCTCCGACCTCCGCACCACGGGGAGGAAGAGGGGTGGAAGCGCATCGAAGCAGGTCAGAGTGGAGAGCCCCAAAAAGGGGGAGCACTCCCCCACTCTCGGAGGCCACACCCCGAAGCCCGCGCCACTGCACTCCGCGACGAGTGACCCACCCCAGGTCAGCTTGTGGGCCGCATCACCGGAAGCTCGAGTCGCGTGTCCTCTGTGACGCCGGTAGTCTCGCGTTGACTTCTGGGGGGAGATGACCTTTTCCGGAACGACCGGCATCACCCGGTTCGCCAGAGCGGGCGTTAAAAGTTCCTGATGTCTGTTCAAAGTCCCCCGAGGCTCATCCCGCGCCACCATCCCTGCGTCTACGTTTTTCACACCAAACCCGTGTGAACGGAAAGCATGCGCGCGGAGTCCCATATCTCACCTATTTTCCCAGGTCATGCCATAGACCAGCGGAGGAGGCAACGTGACGCTCACCCAGGCGGTCGAGGGGGCTTCGGTCACGCCCACGAGGGCGACCGACACCACGCTCGAAGCCATGCCCCTCGACGTGCGCCAACGCGTCTCCGCCCTCGCGCGAACCTCACGGCTCCTCGTGGCCTGTGACTACGACGGCGCGCTGGCCCCCCTCGGTACCGACCGGCACGGGCCGCTCCCCGGAGCGGTCCGCGCCCTGCGCGACCTCGCCGACCTGCCCGGCACCGTGTGCGCGGTCGTCTCCTCCCGTCCCCTGCGCGATCTCGCCGTCCTCTCCCGGCTGCCGGCCGAGGTCCGGCTGGTGGGCGCCTACGGCACAGAGTTCGACACCGACCTGACCATCGACCCCTCGCGTCCGGGTCCCGGGGCCCCGCCCTCGGACAAGTCCGCCGCCCTCGAACTGCTGCGCGAGCAGGTCGACGCCACCGCGCTCCTCTACATCGGAGGCGGCGAGGGCGAGGAGCCGGTGTTCATGAACCTGAACACCGGAGCCGACGCCGGCATCCGTGTCGGCGCCGAGCCCACGGTCGCCTCCCACAGCGTCCCGGACACCCCGACCGCCGCCACCCTCCTGGCCCTGCTCGCCACCGAGCGCCGCTCCTGGGTCTTCGGCGAACGCCCCACGCCCATCGAGCGCATGTCGATGCTGTCCAACCAGGCCTCCGTGGCCCTGGTCGGCCCGGACGCGCGCCTGCTCTGGTTCTGTCACCCGGAGCCCGACTCGGGCGCCCTGTTCGCCGAGGTGCTCGGAGGCCGCCAGGCCGGGGTCTTCTCGATCGCCCCCGCGCACGGCGGGCTGCCCCTCGGCCAGCGCTACCTGCCCGGAACGATGACCGTGCGCACCCGCTGGTCGCGCCTGGAGGTCACCGACTACCTCACCCACGACACCGAGCCCGGACGCACCGACCTGGTGCGGGTGATCGGCGGCGTCACCCCCGCCACCATCGAGTTCGCCCCCCGCCCCGACTTCGGCCGTGCTCCGATCCGCATCACCGTCGAGCCCGAGGGCCTGCGCGTCCAGGGCGCCGACTTCCCGATGGTGCTGCGCTCCCCCGGCGTGGAGTGGCACATCGACCACGACGGCACCGACGACATCGCCCGGGCCACCGTCCACCCCAGGTCCGAGCGCCCCGTGATCCTGGAGATGCGCTGCGGCACCGACTCCCTGGCCGCAGAGGAGCGGACCGAGTCCGAGCGCCGTGAGCTCGCCGCGCACCACTGGTCGGACTGGCTGGAGACGCTGGAGCTCCCCGCCACCGAGCGCGCCCTGGCCGAGCGTTCCGCGCTGACGCTGCGGGGTCTGTGCACCCCGACCGGCGGGGTCATGGCCGCGGCCACCACCTCGCTGCCCGAGGAGATCGGCGGCGTCCGCAACTGGGACTACCGCTACTGCTGGCTGCGCGACGGTGCCCTGACCGTCCAGTCCCTGGTCACCCTGGGCTCCACCGTCGAGGCCGAGGCCTTCCTGGAATGGGTCCACCGTGTCGTGGACTCCCTGCCCGGCCCGGAGCTCCTGCGTCCGCTGTACTCCCTGCGCGGCACCGACCTGGGCCCCGAGGAGGTCATCGAGTCGCTGTCCGGCTACGCGGGCTCCCGCCCGGTCCGGATCGGCAACCTCGCCGACCGCCAGGTCCAGCTCGACGTGTTCGGCCCCGTGGTCGAACTCATCGCCCACCTGTCCCGGGAGCGCGGCACGCTGGCCGACCGCGACTGGGAGCTGGTCCGCTCCATGGCCGAGGCGGTCGCCCGTCGTTGGCACGAGCCCGACCACGGGATCTGGGAGGAGCGCGACGAACCCCGTCAGCGCGTCTACTCCAAGGTCATGTGCTGGGTCACCCTCGACCGGGCGCTCACCCTTGCGGAGACCTACGGTCGTCGGGCGGAGGCGTCCTGGGCGGGTCTGCGCGCGGAGATCGCCGAGGAGGTGCTGGACAAGGGCTGGAACGAGACCGTGCAGGCCTACACCACCGCCTACGACGGCACCGACCTGGACGCCGCCTCTCTGCACATCGGCCTGTCCGGAATGATCGACCCGACCGACGAGCGCTTCCAGTCCACGGTCACCGCCGTGGAGGCGGAGCTGCGCAGCGGACCGACCGTGTACCGCTACCACCGCGACGACGGTCTGCCCGGCGGCGAGGGCGGGTTCCACCTGTGCACCACCTGGCTGATCGAGGCGTACCTGCTCACGGGCCGCCGCGCGGAGGCCGAGGAGCTGTTCAAGCACCTGGTCGACGCCGCGGGTCCGACCGGTCTCATCCCCGAGGAGTTCGATCCGGTCACCGAGCGGGCGCTGGGCAACCACCCGCAGGCCTACTCGCACCTGGGCCTGATCCGCTGCGCCCGCCTGCTGGACACGCACCTCTGAGCGCCACCCCGCTCGACCGGTAGCGTCGGCACCGACCACGGGGCGTCCCGCACGGGACGCCCCGTCTCCCTTCCCCCAGGAGAAGTCATGTCGACCCCGCGCGCCCGAAGGACCTCCGCTCCGAACAAGGTCCTGGTCACCTTCCTGCTCCTCGCCCTGTCCGTCATCGGCTTCCAGGCGTTCGTGGGGCCGTCGGTCCTCCCGATCGTCCCGGCCGATAGGCCGCACGAGTTCGCCAACGGGCTCGGGGTGAGGCTGCTGAGCATCGCGCACACCCACGAGGACGGAGAGCACCTGGTGACCTGGAGCGTCGAACTCCATAACCCCGGCGACACCGACCTCGTCCTGGACCCGACGACCGCCTGTCGGCACGTCATGCCGCCCGAAGACGTCGGGACGCCCGGATCTCCCATGGAGCACACCGAGAGCGTCGTCGTCCCGGCCGGACAGGTCACTTACTGGTCGGACTCGTGCCCCTCCCCCGACTCGGGCCGCTGGTGGGCGTACACGGTGCGTTTCGACGATCCGACCGAAGAGCACCGCTACCCGCCGCTCACCCTGCTCGGCCGCGCCCACTGAACCCGGACCGGAGATCCGGGGCGTCACCACGGTGGAATGTCCCTGGTGACGAGTAGGGTTCCGGAACCCATCGGACACCTGAGAGGCCCCCGGATGGTCGCCGTCCTCGATCGCCGCGCGCTCAACCGCGCCACCCTGGCACGCCAGTTCCTGCTCGAAAGGGTGGACCGGCCGGTCACCGACCTGGTCTCCCACCTGGCCGGGCTTCAGGCGCAGACCACCCACAGCTGGTACGTCGCCTTCCAGAACCGGCTGATCCGACCGGATCCGGAGGAGGTGGGCCGTCTGCTCACCGACGGCGCGCTCGTGCGCATGTCGCTGATGCGTTCGACCCTGCACCTGGTCACCCCGGAGGACGCCCGCGCGCTGCGCTCCGTCACCCGGGAGGTCATGGCCCGGGATCTGCGGAACAGCCGGCATGGCAGGGCCACCGTCGGGGTGGACCACGCCGCGGTGGTGGCGCGAGGCCGGGAACTGCTGGAGGAACGGCCGCTCACCGCGCGGGAACTGGGAGAACGGCTCGGCGAGGACTGGCCGGACGTTCCCGGTGAGCACCTGGCCTACGTGGTGCGCTGTCTGCTCCCGGTCGTGCAGACACCGCCGCGCGGGGTCTGGGGCGCCTCGGGGCGTCCCCTGCTGGCCCCGGCCGACCGGTGGACCGGGCTCGACATGGAGGTCGAACCCGACCGGGAGGGCCTGGTCCTGCGCCACCTGGCCGCCTTCGGACCGGCGAGCGTGCGCGACGTACAGGCATGGTCCGGGCTGACCCGGTTGAAGGCGGTGGTGGAGGGGATGCGGGACCGGCTCGTGTCCTTCCACGACGAGCGGGGCGTGGAGATGTTCGACCTGCCCGAGGCGCCGCGTCCTGGGTCCGACGTCCCCGCCCCGCCGCGGTTCCTCTACGACTTCGACAATCTGCTGCGCGCCCACGCCGACCGGAGCCGGGTGATCTCCGACGAGGGGCTGCGACGCATCGCCGTACGCAACGGCATGCCCCCGGCCACCGTGCTCGTGGACGGATCCGTGGCCGCCACCTGGAGGGTGCTCCGGGGCACCGCCCCGGTGGTGGAGGTGGCCCCCTTCGCTCCCCTCCCCTCCGGCGAGGCCGAGCGGGTCGCCGAGGAGGGACTCGCGCTCCTCGCCTTCCTCCGGCCGGACCGTGACGACGGCCGGATCGAGTTCGTCACCCCCGACTGACCCGGCGCTTCACCCGTTTTCTACATATGTATCCGGATCACGGGGCCTACACGGGTATGTGACAGGATTCGAGGGTGACTGAAGAGTTCCGCGCCGCGTTCCAACGCGTGCTCGACACCGCCGCCGGCCAGACACCCGACTTCCCCGAGGCCGTGCGCGAAGCCTTCCGGCTGTCCTCCCACGTGCCCACCGAGGAGTTGGAGACGGCCCTGGAGGCGCTGGCCCCGGTGCTGGGCGACTGCGAGCCCTACCCGGGTGTGGCGGCCGACCTCTCGGTCCTCGCCGGAGCACTGGTCGAGTCGGGCGCCCCCGCCGGCCAGGTCGGTCTCGAAGTACTGCGTCAGGTCGGAAGCTACGGACAGGCCGCCGTGGCGTTCCTGCACGCGTGGGAGAAGACCGGCGGAGGCCCCCTTCCCGCCCCCTCCGAGGTGAGCGAGACCGAGGAGAAGAGGGTCGAGGAGGTCCTCGGTGAGAACGCCCCGTTGGCCACCATGGGCTGGTGGACCGTCCAGCGCTACGGCCTGGCCGCCAAGGCCATGCTGTGCGACGCGGGGGTGCGCTCCGCCGTCCGTGCGGACGCCGGGGCGATGAAGGGGCTCGGTCAGATCGTCCAGGCGCTCTCGACGCGACTGAGCGAGTTCGGCGAGATCTCCGAACTGCTGCGGATGGCCGAGGTCAGCCGGGTCCTGGTCCTGGACCGCGCCTCCCGACGAGGGTTCCGGGTGCGCTTCGACGGGGTCGGCGACAACTTCCAGCTCCACACCCTGCTCGCCGACGCCCTGATCGGCAAGGAGGGGATGCGACTCCCGGGATCCCGCCCCGACCCCCGCTGGGTGGCGGCCTCTCTGGACGCCCCGGTCGACCCGCTGGCCGACGTGGTGCGCGGCGAGTGGGACCTGGTCGGCGGGGACGGCACCTGGGTCGGCAACGAGGCCTGCCCCGGCGACATCCCCGAGGTGAACGGCGAGCGGGTCCTGGTCCTGGAGCCCCAGTCGCTGCTGCACTCGTGGCGTGCCGGACGGCGCCACCCGCACATCACCGGAGAGTTCACCGTCCTGTCCGAACTGACCCCGGACGAGGCGGCCTCCTGGTGGACCCGTCTCCATCCGGCCGGGGCGGTCCGTCACCCGCAGGCCCCGCCGATCGAGAACGACGACGCAGGCACGGACCCGGCCCCCCGCCACTTCGGGGAGGCCGCGCACTTCGCCGAGGTGGACCCCGGCCCCTCGTCGGTGCCCTTCCCGGCACTGTCCCCGGAGGCGGATCCCTCCGGCCCCGACGCGGCCGCGCTCGTGGAGCCCGGACCGTCCTCCGCCCTCCCCTTCGACCCCGACCCCGAGCCCTTGGACGAGGACGAGGACGAGGAGTTCCCCGGAGCCGCCCCTTGGGCCGGAGCGCCGGTGACCCGGATCGACGAGGAGGACCTCTTCCCGGTCCCCGACGCGGGCCCCTTCCGCGACCCCGATCCGCTCGGCGGACCGATCGAACCGCCCTCCGACCTCTTCGACGACCGCCCCGAGGCGACGTCCGATCTCTTCTCCCCCGCCCCGGTGGAGAACGAGAACCCGCCGCCCTCGACGTTCTCGGACGAGGGAACGCCCGAGAACGTCGAGACCGAGGGGCCGGCCCCCGGCTCCCGCCTGCTGCCGCCTCTTCCGCCCGGGGTCTCGGACAGCTTCACCTGGGCTCCGCACTGGAAGTGGCCCGCCCCGCCGCGGCGTCCCTGACCCGAACCGCGCCCCACACCACCCGTGAAGAGCGCATATGACAGTTGTCATGCCGATCCCACGCTTCTCTCACACGGAGTCGGTGACCGATGCGACTGTCGTGAGAAGCGCTCCGGCGAGAATCTGGGTACATGATGACGACGACGCCCGCTCCCCGTTCCGACTCCGATAGGTCCGGCGACGACCGGCCCACCCGTGAACAGGCCCTCAAGGCCGCCGAGCAGGCCTGGATGGAGCACGAGCAGGAGCTCGGCCGCGAGGCGCTCCGCTCCCTCAAGCCGTGGAAGGGCAAGGCCCAGCGGCAGGACAAGGTCCTGTTGACGGTGGCGCTCCTGCTCCCCGCGCTGCTCCTCCTCACCCTGCCGCTGCGCCCGTTGTTCATCGCCGACCACCCGCTGGCGCTGGCCCTGATCACCGGAAGCCACGCGGCCGTGGGCGCCGCCTCGGCCTTCATCGGCGTCGGGCAGGGCGGCGCCCTGTGGGTGGTGATCCTGGCGGGTGTCATCGGCAAGATCAAGATCGATTGGATCTTCTGGTGGCTGGGCCGACGTTGGGGGCGCGGCATCGTCAACTTCCTGATCCAGGGGGAGCGCGGGCGCCGTTTCGCCGACCGTCTGGAGACCATGAACCCCTGGGTCATGCGGGCCCTCGTACCGTTGAGCTACCTGCCGGGCGTCCCCGCGGGCATCACCCACGTGATCGCCGGAGCCAACGGGATGCGCCTGCACGTCTACATGCTGCTGAACGCGCTCGGCGCGGCCTTCGTCACCTCCATCGTCGCCCTCGTCGGCCACTCCTCCGGTCAGACCGGCGTGGACGTCGTGCTGCTGATCGACAAGTACGCGCTGTGGATCATGCTCGCGCTCATCTTCGGCATGGCGCTGTACCCGACGTTCACCGCGAGCCGCGATCAGAAGGCCCGTAAGACGGCCGCGCTGGAGAAGGCCGCCACCGAGTACGACGCCGAAACCGCCCGCCTGGAGGCCGAGGGCCGCTCCACGGAGTCCACCATCGCTCCGACCACCCCCACCGACGAAGAGAACCCTCGGTGACCCGGCCGCGACCACGGGTAGCCCACAGGTGGGGCGTACGCGGATAGGCTGGCAGACGGCAATCCGTCACCTTGGGCAACGCCGGCTGCACCTGGTGCGTCACCAACACTCTCAAGGAGATCCCGTCATGGGACAGCAACACTTCGACCTGGTGGTCCTCGGAGCCGGACCCGGCGGCTACGTCGCGGCCATCCGAGGCGCCCAGCTCGGCCTCAAGACCGCGGTCATCGAGGAGAAGTACTGGGGCGGTGTCTGCCTCAACGTCGGCTGCATCCCGTCCAAGGCGCTCCTGCGCAACGCCGAGCTCGCGCACCTGTTCCACAACGACGCCGACACGTTCGGCATCAAGGTGGAGGGCAAGGTCGAGTTCGACTACGGCAAGGCGTTCAGCCGTAGTCGCGAGGTCGCGGACGGCCGGGTCAAGGGCGTTCACTTCCTGATGAAGAAGAACAAGATCGCCGAGCTCGAAGGGCGCGGCACCTTCCTCGACGACCGCACCATCGAGGTACGGGGAGCGGACGGGGAGACCACCACGGTCACCTTCGACAACGTCATCATCGCGGCCGGCTCCTCCACCAAGCTCATCCCGGGCACCTCGCTGTCCGAGCGGGTCGTCACCTACGAGGAGCAGATCCTCGAGGAGAAGCTGCCCGAGAGCATCATCATCGCGGGCGCGGGCGCCATCGGCGTCGAGTTCGCCTACGTGATGAGCAACTACGGGGTCGACGTCACCATCGTGGAGTTCCTCGACCGCGTGGTGCCCATGGAGGACGAGGAGGTCTCCAAGGAGATCGCCCGCGCCTACAAGAAGCTCGGCGTGAAGGTCATGACCTCCACCCGGGTGGAGAAGGTCGAGGACACCGGCTCGGGGGTCGAGGTCTCCGTCACCGGCACCGACGGCGCGCAGCAGGTCCTGAAGGCCGACAAGCTCCTCCAGGCGATCGGGTTCTCCCCCAACGTCGAGGGCTACGGCCTGGAGCGGACCGGTGTGGAGCTCACCGAACGCGGCGCCATCGCCATCGACTCCCGGGGCCGCACCAACGTCCCGCACATCTTCGCGATCGGCGACGTCACCGCCAAGCTCATGCTGGCGCACACCGCCGAGGCCATGGGCATCGTCGCCTCCGAGACCATCGGCGGCGCCGAGACCCAGGAGATCGACTACCGGTTCATCCCGAGGGCGACCTACTGCCAGCCGCAGATCGCCTCCTTCGGCTACACCGAGAACGAGGCCAAGGAGGCGGGCTACGACGTGCAGGTCGCCAAGTTCCCCTTCGTGGCCAACGGCAAGGCGCACGGCCTGGGCGACAGCCGCGGTTTCGTCAAGATCGTCTCGGACGGCAGGTACGGCGAGTTCCTCGGCGCCCACATGGTGGGGCCGGACGTCACCGAGCTGCTGCCCGAGCTGACCCTGGCCCAGCAGTGGGACCTGACCGTGCACGAGGTGGCGCGCAACATCCACGCCCACCCGACGCTCAGCGAAGCGGTCAAGGAGGCCGTGCACGGCCTGGCCGGTCACATGATCAACTTCTGATCCGACGTCGTTCGTCGAGGCCGGTCCCGGGTCGTCCCGGGGCCGGCCCCTTCGTATCGGGCGGGCGATCCTCGGGGCCTCCGGGGGCGGAGAGGTCCGGGCTCCCCGAGGACGCGGGACTTGCTAAGTTTCCCTGTGTCCCCCGCCGTCTCCCCTCACACGAGCACGGCGCACCCCGAACCGAAAGCCACCCATGCGCCTCATCCCGTCCACACCCCTGTCGTGCCTGGGCACGGCCGTCGCCGCGGTCGTCATCGGCGGTGTCGTACTCGTCGGCTGCGACGTGGTCGACCTCGACCTGGACCTGAGTCTGTCCAGTGGGGACGGCGCGGACGCCCCGGACGAGGAGGCGAGCGCCTCCCCGAGCCCCGAAGCGGAGGACGAGGAGGAGCAGGACACCTCGTCCTACGGGCTCCCCGAATCCTGTGAGGCGGCCTCCGCCGCCCAGATCGTCGGAGACCTGGCCCCCGGCCCGGTCCTCAGCGAGGAGAGCGGACCCATCGACGGGTTCGAGGACGCCGAGCAGCTCTCCTGCACCTTCAGCGAGGGCGGCACCGAGCCGGGCACCCCTTCCTTCACCATCGTCTTCACCTCCGGCGCGGACCCGAGCGCCTCCCCGGACCTGGTCCAGGTGCCCGGCGCCGAGGCCGAGATGAACTGGGAGGTGGACGTCGACGTGGACGTCGACACCTACCACACGGAGGAGTCCGACGACCTCGGCGGCGACCTGGAGTACGTGGGCACCGTGGACGGTTCCAGCCGCCACCTGTACCTGGAACTGCCGGGCGACTTCTACGTCACCGCCATCGCCTACTTCGACGACGTCGAGCGGGGCGACCTGGAGCGTGTCGTCTTCCAGGCGGCCGGGCAGATCCGTAACTGACGAAGGGGGCCGGAGTGGACCGGGAGGGGCCCGTACGCGGGGTCGGCGGACTGAGTCGGGCCGAGCTGGAGGCCGGGCGCGACCTCCTGCTGCCCGACGTCCTCTCGGAAGGGCTCCCGGTGGTGTTCTGCGGGCTCAACCCCGGGCTGACCAGCGCGGTCCGGGGGCACCACTTCGCCTCACCCGGCAACCGGTTCTGGCCGGCCCTGGCGCGCTCGGGGTTCACCCCGGGCCGTTACTCCCCCGACCGGGACGGCACTCTTCCGGAGCTGGGGATGGGCTTCACCAACCTCGTGGCCCGGGCCACCCGGGGTGCGGACGAGCTGGAGCCCGAGGAGTTCGTCCGCGGTGCCGAGGAGCTGCGCCGCAAGGTCCTCGAACTGCGTCCGGGGTGGCTGGCCTTCCTGGGGATCACCGGGTACAGGGCGGGGTTCGGTGACCGGCGCGCGAAGGTCGGTCCTCAGGAGACCACGATCGGCGGGACCCGGCTGTGGGTGCTGCCCAACCCGAGCGGACGCAACGCGCACTGGACGCCCGAGGGGCTGGCGGAGGAGTTCGGTCGGCTGCGTGCCGCGGCGGGCCTGCCCGACCGATCCCTCCCCACAGGACGCTCCTAGCCGACCGCCGGGGCGCCGCCCCACAACCCCGTGTCCAGGGCCCGTAGACAGCGCGCGACACGCGCCGCGGGCCCTTCCCCGCCCCGCTCCGGAGCGTCCGAGGCGGCCCAGTCCTCGATCGACAGCCGTACCGCGTCGGTGACGGCCGCCGCGGCCAGTCTCAGCACGATGTCGTCCTCCTCCCGCCCGGTCAGCCGCGCGAGCACGGGCACCAGGAGCACCTCCGATTCCCGGTTGACCCGGTGCCAGACCGCGCGCAGGGAGACGTCGTCCCGTGCCACGCGGACCAGCCCTCGCGCCCTCTCCAGTTCCTCCGTCTCCTCGGCGCTCTCGGGGGTGAGCTCCGCGAGGATCGAGCGTTCCACCGCCTCGGCCGGGTTCCCCCCTGGCTCGAAGGAGCCCAACCGTTCACGCCACCGATCGGCCCCGGTGACCAGCAGAGGGGCGACCGCCTCCTGTTTCGTGCGGAAGTAGCGGTAGAAGGTGCGCGGAGAGACCCCGGAGGCGCGGGCGATGTCCTCCGCCGTGGTGCCGTCGACACCTTGTTCGGTGAACAGCTCCGCGGCCGTACGGGCGATCTCCAGTTGGGTCATGGCCTTGCGTCGCTCGGTGAGCGAGGGCCGGCCCCGTTCTCGTGGGTTCTCGGTGTTCATCACCGCCATGGTAGGCCCACCACCGCCAGGGTGACCTTTCATGCATTTGTGGCACATTGTGCCATCAAGGCATAGTATGCAGTCGTCGCACGTGCGGCCGGACAGAGGGCCCGACCGCCGGAAGAGTGGAGGAAGCCATGAACCGCTTCGAAGGACGACGCGCCCTGGTCACCGGCGCCGGCTCGGGTATCGGCCAGGCCACGGTGCTGCGCCTGCTCGACGAGGGCGGCACCGTCGTCGCCGCCGACGTGAGCGAGACCGGACTGAAGGACACGCTCGCCCGCGCCGGCACCGCCGCCGACCGACTGACCACCCTCGTCATGGACATCGCCGACGAGGACTCCGTCCGCTCCGGGGTGCGCTCCGCCGTCGACACGCTCGGCGGAATGGACGCTCTGGTCAACGCGGCCGGCGTCCTGCGCTCGTCGCACACCGAGAAGACCTCGCTCGAGGACTTCGAACGGATCCTGCGGATCAACCTGGTCGGCACCTTCCTGGTGACCCGCGAGTCCCTACCGGCGCTGCGCGGCGGCCGAGGCCCCGCCGTGGTCAACTTCAGCTCCACCTCCGCCGCCTTCGCCCACCCGTACATGGCGGCCTACGCCGCCAGCAAGGGCGGGATCCAGTCCATGACGCACGCCCTGGCGAGCGAGTACGCCGGGGACGGGATCCGCTTCAACTCCGTCCAGCCCGGCTCCGTCTCCAGCGGCATGACCGACGGCAGCGGGGCCAGCGGACTGAGCCGGGGCCCCGGACTGCCCGAGGACGCCGACATGCGCCTGTTCGCGAAGCTCTCCCCCGCCCTCGGCGACGGCGGTTTCGCCGGGGCCGACCGGGTGGCCTCGATCGTGGCCATGCTCGCCTCCGACGACGCCGCCTTCGTGACCGGGACCGAACTGCGCGTCGACGGCGGCACCCACTTCTGACCGCCCCGGATACACGAGAAGGGGGCCGCCGACACGATGTCGACGGCCCCCCTTTCTCCGTGTGTTCCTAGTACTCGACCGGGATCTCCTCGAACTCGCCGAACGGTCCGGCGCGCAGCGTCAGCTCCTCGACGTCCACCGGGGGCGCCGGGAAGACGGCGACCAGCTCGTGGGTGTTGCCGGGCTGGATCGTGTGCACCTCCTCGGCGAAGCTGCTGTAGCGGTTCTCGCCGAAGTCCATCTGGGCCACGTAACGGACCAGGCCGCTCTCCGGCTCGAACAGCTGGAAGCCGCCCAGGGTGCCCTTGTTGAACTGCTCGGGACCGCCCGCCACCGTCTCGCTGCCGCCCAGCTCGGGGGCGAGCGGCTCATCGGTGGTGTTGGTCATCGCCACGGTGCCGATGACGTAGGCGCCGTCCCGACGGAGCGGGTAGATCTCCAGCCGGATGCCGTCCTTCTCGCCGTCGGCGACCACGGAACCCGGGTCGTCGCTGTAAGGAGCGGGCCAGGTGACGTTGCGCTGGGCCACGCCCAGACCGTCGTCGTCGTACTCCTCGTCCTCGGTGGCCTCGACCGTCGGGTTGAAGACGTAGGAGAACTCCACCCGACGGTTACGGGCGCGGGCCTCCTCGTCGTCGGGGCCGCCCTCGCGGGCGATGGGCTCGCGCTTGCCGCGCCCCTCGACCTCCAGCTTGTAGTCGGTGCCGAGCTCCTCCGCGAGCAGGTCGCGCACGCTCTCGGCGCGCTCCACCGACAGGTTGTCGTTGTAGGAGTCGTTTCCGATGCCGTCGGTGTGACCGACCACGGTGATCGTGGGGTCGTCGGGGTCGACGTTGCGGGCCAGCGTGGTGGCGGCGCGCCGGACCACGTCCGCGGCGTCGGCGGTCAGATCCGAGCGGTCGAACTCGAACATCACGTCGGAGTGCAGGGAGATGATCTCCCGATCCCCGTCACGGGTGGTCGAGGCGATCTCGGAGTCGACGAAGCTCTGCACCCAACCCTCGTCGGCGACCGCGTCCTCGTCGGGCCGACGGTTGGCGAAGGTGAGGTTCTCGCCTCGCGGGGGCGGGTCGTCGAGCGTGAGGTGCTTCGGCCCGTTGGGGTCCTCCGGGTCCTCGCGCTCGTTCTCCACGTCCTGGACCGGGATGCCGGTCATGGCGCCCAGACCGCTGCCGACGAAGGTCACTTGGGACACCTCGTCGGGCAGGCGGGGGAAGTAGCGGGTGTACTCGTTGGTGACCCCGTCGTGCACGGGGTACAGGCCGTCCTCGTTGGGGCTCTCCGAGCCGTACTTGAGGCCCTCGTCGTCGAGGAACTGCCGGTACACGCGGCCGGTCAGGGGGTCGACCAGCGTGTGCGCCATGCTCAGGTTCCGGTTGGGTCCGGAGAAGTCGTCCGGGTAGGAGACCTCGTAGTGCATGACCGTGTAGTCGTCGGTGCGCTCCAGGCCGGTGATGGCGAAACGCATCTCGGCGTCCTGGCCGGTGTCCTGGAAGATGCGTCCCTCACGAACGTAGGGGAACTCCTCCTTGACCTCGGGCGGGCCGGACGCTTCTCCGAAGGTCTCGGACCACCAGTCGGACACGACGGTGCAGCCGCTGAGCAGGAGGCTGCCCGAGACCATGAGCGCGACCACGGTGAGGGGCGTCTTGCGCGCCATGTGGGGGAACTCCGATCATTGAGAGGACGTACCGGAAACATCCTCTTGTACTCGCGGGGTCGAACCGACCATAGTGCCCTGTCACGGGCTTCGGGCACCGGCCTGGCCAGCGACGACCCCTATGGGAGATTCTTCGCCGATACCGCCCGGAAACGGTACCCGTCGTCCCTCTCCGCCCCGTGAAGGGGGGCGCGTCGAAGCCCCGTCCTCCCACGTCGGGCACGTAACGTCATGGGTCGACGACGGAAGGACGTGCGACGGTGAGGGGCCTCGGATGCGTCGGACCACCCTGGCGGGCTGCGGTGTCGTGATCGCCCTCGCTCTGACCGCGTGCTCCGGTGGGACCGAGGCGCCGGACGAGCTCGGGGAGGCCTCGAAGGGCCCCGTCGAGTCCACCGCCTTCGGACCGGACTGCGCCGACCTCCCGAGCGAGGGCCCCGGCAGTCTCGCCTCGATGGCCGAACAGCCCTTCCTCACCGCCGTCGCCGAGAACCCGGGACTGAGCCGCCTCGCCTCCGCCCTGGAACGGAGCGGGTTGGAGCGGGAGTTGGCCGAGATCGACGACATGACGGTGTTCGCACCCGTCGACGACGCCTTCGACATCTACCCCGAGGAACAGGTACGGGAGCTCTTCGACGATGCCGACCTGCTGGCCTACCTGATCGGCCACCACGTGACCCTGGGCGAGTACGGCAGCCGCGATCTGGTCGAGGGTTCCCTCCCCACCTTCGGCGGAGACCGGATCAGCACCGCGGAGAAGGACGGGGAGTACACGATCGAGGGCTACTCCCCGGTGGTCTGCGCGGACGTCCGCACCACCGACGCCACCGTGCACATGGTGGGGATGCTCCTCATCCCCACCTGACCCGACGTAACACGGTCTCGGAACGGCGCCCGCCGAGCACGCTCGAAGAATTCTCGAAAAAGATCGTCCCTTCACCCATCCGGTCCGCGTCCGGCACCGAACCCCCCATGTGACCAACGAGACGAGCGGGGGGCGGGCCCCGCGACACGAAGGGCGACGACGGACCGCCGTCGGGGCGGGCGTCGGCCTGCTCGTCGTCGGAGCCTCGCTCGGCTTCGGCGAACTGGCCGCGGGGCTCTTCCGTGTGACGTCCCCGGTGGTCACGGTCGGCGACGCGCTCGTCGACAACAGCCCCCCTCTCCTCATGGAGTGGGCGATCTCGCTCTTCGGAACCGCCGACAAGGCGGTACTGATCGCCGGAATCCTGTCCGTCCTCGTCCTGGTCGGGGCGGTCCTGGGCATCATGGCGTCGATCCGTCCCGCGGTCGGATACGTGGGGCCGGGGCTGTTCACGGCGGCCGGCCTGGCCGCCGTCGCCCTCCGCCGCTCCGACGACCCCGGGGCGGCCGCGGCCGTCGTCGCCGGAGCGGTGGCGGGGGCCGCGGCGCTCACGCTCCTGCTGCGAGCCGAGCGCCGCCGCTTCGGACCAGAGGGAGGAAGGGAGACCGGGACACCGGCGGACACGGGGGGCGACCCGCTTCCCGCACCCGCTCCGGAGGAGTACCGAGGGCCCGGGAGACGCGGTCTCGTCATCACGGCCGCGGGGGTCCTGGCCGTCTCCGGTTCCGCCGGTGTCCTCGGGCGCCTGTCGGCCTTGGCGGGGGCCGATACCGCCTCCCGTCCCGGGGCGGCCCTGCCGATCCCGGCCCGACCGTTGTCCGACCTGCCTCCCGGCACCGACCTCGGCGTCCCGGGGCTGACCCCCTTCACCACCCCCGAACGGGACTTCTACCGGATCGACACCGCGCTCACCATCCCCAGGGTGGACTCCTCCCGATGGAGACTGCGCGTGCACGGCATGGTCGACCGCCCCTTCGAGATCGACATGGACGAACTCATGACGCGCGACGTGATCGAGGCGGACATCACGTTGGCATGTGTGTCCAACCAGGTCGGCGGGGACCTCATCGGCAACACCCGCTGGCTCGGTTTCCCCCTGGCCGACCTTCTACGCGAGGCCGGTGTCCGATCAGACGCCGACCAGATCCTCAGTACCTCCACCGACGGCTGGACCTGTGGCACTCCCACGGAAGCGGTCATGGACGGTCGCGACGCCCTTCTCGCCGTGGGCATGGGTGGCGCGCCGCTCCCCCACGTCCACGGATATCCCGCCCGGATGGTGGTGCCCGGCCTGTACGGATTCGTCGGCGCGACCAAATGGGTCACCGACATCAAGCTCACCCGCTTCGCCGACGAACGGTCCTACTGGGCACGGCGCGGCTGGGGCGTACAGGCCCCGATCAAGACCATGTCCCGCGTCGACGTACCGGCCCCGCTGGGCCGGGTCGAGGCCGGAGACGTCGTCCTGGCCGGGGTCGCCTGGGCCCAGCACCGCGGGATCGACGCGGTGGAGGTCCGAGTGGACGACGGCGACTGGTGGGAGGCCGAACTCGCCGAGGTGCCCGGCATCGACACCTGGGTCCAATGGATCGCCGAGACCACGGTCGGCCCAGGGGTCCATTCGGTCGAGGTCAGGGCCACCGACTCCACCGGCTACACCCAGACCGCCGAGCGTGTCGACCCGATCCCCGACGGGGCGACGGGCCGACACCGCATCCGCTTCACCGCCGACTGAACCCGACGTCGGCCTCACGAACCCGAGAACACGAACACCCACCGAGGAGAGAACGATGATCAGCAAGAACACGCTCACCGTCGCCGCCGCTGCCGCCGCGATCGCCTTCGGCCTGACCGCCTGCGGGGGGATGGACGGCTCCGCCACCGAGGAGGACACCGAGGCGGGCGGCACCGAGGAGACCACCGACGGAGGCATGGACGAAGGAACGCAGGTCGCGGGTGAGAACTTCGGACCGGGCTGCGCCGCCGTGCCCGAGGACGGCGACGGGAGCTTCGAGGGTATGGCCCAGGACCCGGTCGCCACCGCCGCGTCGAACAACCCGCTCCTGTCCACCCTCGTCACCACCGTGGGAGAGGCCGATCTGGTCGACACCCTCAACACGGCCGAGGACATCACCGTCTTCGCTCCCACCGACGACGCCTTCGCCAAGATCCCCGAGGAGGACCTGAACGCCCTGCTGGACGACAAGGAGCGGCTCACCGAGGTGCTGACCTACCACGTGGTGGAGGGCGAGCAGGCCCCCGAGGCGCTTGAGGACGGCACGTTCACCTCCCTCCAGGGTGAGAACGTCACCACCGAGGGCGCGGGCGAGGAGTTCACGGTCGACGGAGACTCGAAGGTGGTCTGCGGCAACGTCCAGACCTCCAACGCGACCGTCTACATCGTCGACACGGTGCTGATGCCCTCCTGATAGGAGGATGGACCGAACCGGCCCCGGACGGTCCACGCGATGACGCGTGGACCGTCCGGCCCTCCGACCGATCACGACCACGGGCCGGGGCCGAACGTCGCTCCCGTATCCCGCCCGAACCAAGAGCCTCATCCCCGAGACGAGAAGGATCCGGATGGACAGGGCAGTGACCGCGCCGCAGGACGCGGCCCATCCCGCCCCACTCGGGCTGGAGGAGTTGCTGCGCCTCGTGGCGCGCGGCGACGAACAGGCCTTCGGTCGGGTCTACGATCTGATCTCCCCTTCCGTGTACGGCGTGGTGCGCCGGATCCTGCGCGACCCGGCCCAGTCGGAAGAGGTCGTCCAGGAGGTCCTGGTCGAGGTCTGGCGCACCGCCTGCCGTTACGACGAACGGCGTGGCGGTCCGCGTGCCTGGGTGATGACCCTCGCCCATCGCAGGGCGGTGGATCGCGTGCGATCGGAACAGGCCGGTAGGGACCGTGAGGCCCGCGCCGCGGCCACCGACACGAAACGCCCCTACGACGAGGTGGCCGAGGAGGCCACGGGGCGGCTCGAACGGGAACGCGTGCGCCGATGTCTGGAGACCCTGACCGAACTCCAGGAGCAGTCGGTACGTCTGGCCTTCTACGGCGGATACTCCTACCGTGAGGTGGCCGGCCTGCTCTCCGCTCCCTTGGGGACCGTCAAGACGCGCATGCGCGACGGGCTCATCCGGCTGAGGGACTGTCTGGGGGTGGAATGGTGAGAAGGACGCTGAACCAGGACCCGCACACCTTGACGGGTGCCTACGCGTTGAACGCCCTCACTCCGAGTGAGAGCCTGCGCTTCGAGGACCATCTGGCCCACTGCGAGTCCTGTTTTCAGGAGGTGCGCGGCTTCTTCGAGACCTCGGCGCTGTTGGCGTCGGCCACCGCTCGGACCCCGCCCCCCGGGCTGAGGGAGCGGGTACTGGCGGAGGTGGCCGAGACCCGACAGCTGGCCCCCGCCCCCGAACGCCTCCCCGAACCGCGACGACGTGGTCGTTCCCTGTTCCCGACGCTCGCCCTGGCCGCCTGCCTGCTCCTGATCCTCGTCCTGGGCGCGGTCGTCATCGACCAGAGCCGTCAGGTGGACGAACTCCGGGCCGAGGAGCAGCGGATCGCCGCCGTACTCGCCTCTCCGGACTCGATCTCCACCAGGGCCGAACCCATGGAGGGGGTGAGCGTCACCGTCGTGAGTTCCGAGATCCAGGGCGCCCTGGTGTTCAGCGCACACGGCCTGGAGGCCCTCGATGAGGAGGACTACCAGCTCTGGCTGACCAGGGCCGATGGCGGCGTCGTCTCGGCGGGGGTGCTCTCCGTCGACGCCTCCGGATTCGTGTCGCCGGTGCTGGCGGCTCCGAGTGAGGAGGATGAGGGCATCGCGGTCACGATCGAGCCCGAGGGCGGTTCGGAACACCCCACCTCGGAGCCGGTGATGGCGATGCCGGTCGCCGGCTGACCTCTAGAGCCCTCCCCGAACCCGCGGCCCCCGTCCTCCCCGGTGGGGGCCGCGTCCCGCACGTGAGTGTCAGGCGACGACGAGTTCCTCCGGCGGGGGCAGTGAGCGCATGGTGGGGCCGAGGGTGAACAGGGCCGCCAACGCCGATACCGAGGCCATCACCAGGAACACCGGCACCGGGCCCGCGTGGTCGAACACCACCCCGATCCCGACGATGCCGATCGGCTGGGACAGCAGGGACATGAACGTCACCGCCCCCAGGGCCCGCCCCTGGTAGCCGTCCGGGACGGCGGCCGCGACGTAGCCGAAGAAGACCGCGTTGACACCGGGCACCAACGCGAACACCACCGCCACGATGAGGCCGAGGGGGAGCGTTCCCGGGACGGCGACGAGCGCGAGCGCGCAGACCGGCGCCGACCAGGCGGTGATCAGGAAGATCCGGGTGGGGCTCAGCCGCCGCACCACCGGGCCGGCGAGCAGGGAGCCGACCAGCCCGCCCATCCCGGCCAGCGACACGGTCAGACCGACCACCAGGTGGGAGGCGCCGCGCTCGTCCGCGGTGGCGATGAGAGCGAGGAAGACCCCCGCCTGAGCGAAGGCGATGTTGAATCCGACGATCCATCCGATCATCGGGCGGAGTACGGGGTGCCGGGCGAGCAGGACGAAGCCGCTCACCGTCTCGCGCGGGCTCCACGGTTCCCGTTCGGGTTCCCTGGACGCCTGCATGGGTCTGCGGATACGGAGCAGGAGCGCGGCCGACAGCAGGTAGCAGACGGCCTCGGTGACGAACGGGAAGGCCCGCCCCAGGCCGAAGAGAGAACCGGCGATGGGCGCTCCGAGCGCCGTGGTGCTGAAGAAACGGATCTGGTTCTGTGCCGAGGCGTCGGCCATCTGGGAGGCGGGCACGAGCTGTTTGATCGCGGCCACCGCCACGGGGTTGGAGACGCCCATCAGAGCGGAGGAGGCGGCCGCGACTCCGATGACCAGAGGCACCCCGACGTCGTCGCCGCCGAGGAGGAGTCCCGCGAAGGAGACCAACAGTACGAGGCGTCCCAGGTCGCAGAAGAGAAGGATGGCGCGACGGTCGGCCCGGTCCGCGAGGGCCCCGCCGACCACCGCCGTGATCATGGTGGTGGCCACCTGGACGGCGCCGATCACCCCGGCCTGAGAGGCCGATCCGGCCAGGAGGAGGACGAGGAGCGGGTAGGCGACCTCACCGCTCTCCTTGCCCAGCCCCGCGAGGAAGCGGCTGGTCCACAGGGCCTGGAAGTCCTGGTTCCTGATGAGCGGGGTGGTCGCGCCCTCTCCGTCCTCCGGCTGTCCTGGGGACAGGTACGGCTGTGGCCGGTCCGTGGTCATGGCGTGCGGCTTCCCGTGATGTGGCCGTCGGGTACCGGAGAGGGGCTCGGACCCACTGATCGGTCTGCTCCACCCACATCGCCGGTGCCTCGAACGCTGTGGGACCGTCAGGGGCGGAGAACGGGGGCCACGGAGGAGGGGTCGGAGGGCGGGGTGTTCATGTCGTCATTATGCGCACATTGTGGACACTTGCCAGGTTCTCGGACTGTATGACTGACTTTTCCGGGCGAATGGCCACTATCGGCCGCTCAGGCGCACGGAACGACTCCGCGCGCACACGTACCGTCCCCGTCCACCCACCGACGCGTGACGTCACCGGCGATGTGACCCGAGGTCCTTCCCTCGATCCCTCGGATCGCGACGACGGCCGCCCCGAAAGGGCACGCCGACCGTGTTCGGGTGTTCCGACCCGGCGGGGCACCGCGTACCACCGGGTTCCGTATTCTTCGTGTGCCCCTCACGCGACCTTTCGAAGCACGACCCCCGTGTTCCCGAAGCCGAGCGGCACGAAAACCCTTCGCCCTAGCCGCGGAGGGGGAGCGGGTCCAGGGCCGTCCGGGGCTCCTGGGAGGCGCGCGGAGGACGTGCGCTCTCGGCGGCGGCCTCGATGGTCCACGGGGTGCGTTCGACGTAGGCGACGACCAGCGCCACCAGCAGCGATCCCCCGGCGACCAGGACGTAGGAGGCGGTCCACCCACCGGTGAGTTCGCCGAGCAGTCCGAACAGCAGCGGCCCGCCGAGGGCGATGCCGCTCCCCACCCCCTGCACGAAACCGGACAGGGCGGCGGCGCCTCGCGGTGTGGAGCTGCGGGCGTTGATCATGGTCATGGTGACCACGAACAGGCTGGTGCCCAGACCGAGGAAGAGCACCCACAACGGGGCGAACCCCGGCGCCAGGGCCACGCCCAGGTAACCGACGCCGTAGCCGGCCAGACCGAGGGCGACGATCGGGAAGGTGTTGCCCGCGCGCAGTGTGATCGTCGGCGCGACCAGCCCGAACATCAGGCTCGCGCCCACCATCAGGGAGACCAGGCTCCCGGCCGCGGCGGGACTGTGCCCGGCGTCGCTCAACAGGGTGGGCAACCAGGTGAAGAGCGTGAAGACGTTCCAGGTGACCATGCCGAAGAGCAACGCCATCCGCCAGGCCATGCCGATCCGGAGGATCGGTCGGGCCAGGGCCGGACCTCCCGTGGCGGTGGCCGTCCGGCTTCCGGTTCCTCCACGGCCGCGACCGACCCACTGGGCGATCCACAGGAGGGAGGCGATCAGGGCGATGCCCGCCCACGCTCCGAGAGCGATCCGCCAACCGGCGAGCTCGGCCAGCGGGATCGCGACCAGGGGCGGAAAGAGCGCTCCGAGGTGGATCGCGACCATCTGGACGGTGCTCAGGGCGGCGAGACGGTCGGGGAAGTACTGCGCGATCAGCGGCGGCAGCACGACGTTGCCCAGGGCGGCTCCGGTGAGCGCGACACCGGTGAGCGCGAGCAGGGTTCCGGTATCGGGCGCGAAGGCGCGCAGGACCTGGCCCACCCCGGTGAGCAGCATGCTCAGCGCCGCCGTGGCCTCGGGGCCCAGCAGGCGCATGATCGCCGGTGTGATCAGCCCGAAGATCGCGAAGGCGACCAGGGGCAGGGTGCCGAAGACACCGATGACGGTGGCGGCGAAGCCGAACTCGTCGCCCACCGTGGTCAACAGGGGCGACAGGGAGGTGACGACGAGGCGCAGGTTGAGCGCCGCGCAGACGATCGCGACCAGGGCCAGGACCCGGCCCCGGGGTTCAGGGCGCACCGACGGTCGGTCGGTGTCGGCCGCGACAGAGGAAGGTCTCATGGTGACGGACGTCCCTTTGTTGTGCGGTGGTGCGTCATCGCACCGTTGCTGGGCCGACCGGCGGGCGACGGTGCCTGCCAGGTGAGGTTCTCCCCCTGGCGAGCCAAATACGACCTTTTCCCTTAGATGTTATGCACACGCCGGACCAGAAAACAAAGCACCGTATTAAGTACGTGTAAACTCCCCATATGGCTGATCTTGATGAACTTGATGCGGCGATTCTGGCCGAACTCCAGTCGGACGCACGGAAGACCAACCGCGACGTGGCCGCGGCGGTGGGCGCCTCCCCCACCACGACGCTGGATCGGACCCGGGCATTGCGGGAGAAGGGTGTGATCCGCGGCGCACTGTTGGACGTGGACCTAGAGGAGATCGGCCGGCCGGTTCAGGCGCTCGTCACCGTCAGTGTCGAGAAGCCCTCACGCCACAACATCGAGTCCTTCCGCGACTGGGTCGGCTCCCTGCCCGAGACCCTGTCGGTCTTCGTCACCTCGGGCGACGAGGACTTCCTGGTCCACGTGGCCCTCCCCGACAACAACAGCCTGTACTCGTTCATGGTGGACCGTCTCACCGAACGACCCGAGGTCGCCGACGTGCGCGCGTCGATCGTCTACGAACATCTGCGCAACCACCGCGTCACCCCCACCAACACACGGAGGCGTTGACCCCGGTCGATGGGGCTCCGAGCGGCGGGGACTAGCCTTGCGGCGTCCTCGCTCCCGGCTCGAAAGGCCCCATGACCACACCGATCGTCGTCGCGGTCCTGATCGCGGCCCTGTTACACGCCTCCTGGAACGCGATCGCGCACTCCATCACCGACCGTCTCCTGGGGTTCGCCCTCATCGGAGCGGGCGGGATGCTCGCCACCCTGCCGTTCCTGTTCGTGGTCGGCCTGCCGCCGGTCGAGGCCTGGCCGATCCTGTTGGGCTCCCTCCTCACCCATCTGCTCTACCTCGGCCTGTTGATGCTGTCGTACCGGACCGGCGACTTCGGGCAGGTGTATCCGCTGGCCCGGGGGACGGCCCCATGGGTGGTCGCCCTCATCGGGGTGGTGTTCCTCGGTGAGACCCTGCCGCCTCGGGAGTTCATCGGGGTACTGGTGATCTCGGCGGGTCTGATGGTGCTGGTGTTCGCCGGCGGCATGCCGAAGCGGCACCACGTCCCCGCGCTCGCGGCGGCCTTCGCCACCGGCCTGGCCATCGCCTGCTACACCGTGGTGGACGCCTACGGCGTGCGACTGACCCAGAATCCGCTCGGCTACATCACCTGGGTGATGATGCTCCAAGGGCCGGTGTTCCTCCTGGTCGCGATCGCCACCCGACGGCGGAGGCTGGTGGCGCAGCTGCGCCCCATCTGGAAGGTCGGGTTGACGGGCGGCGCCGTCAGCGCCGGCGCCTACGGCCTGGTGCTGTGGGCCCAACTGTCGGGGGCCGTCGCCGGTATCGCCGCCCTGCGGGAGTCCAGCATCGTCTTCGCCGCCCTGATCGGCCTGGTGTTCTTCCGCGAACGCTTCGGTCCGGTGCGGATCCTGGCCGCGGCCGTGGTGGTCGCGGGGGTCCTCCTGCTCGCCCTGTGAACGGACAGGGTGAGTAGAAGTACTCAGAGGCGCGGGCCCGTCGTCGGTGGTCTCACCGGACATGAAGACGCACAGGCACCTCCCCTCCGCCCTCCTCGTGACGGTCGGCGCCGGCCTGCTCCTGACCGGCTGCACGTTCCCGCCCCTCTCCCCCGCTCAGATCGACGGCTCCCCCACGGCCGAGCCGGTCGAGTCCTCCCCCGAGGCCGAGGCGACCTCTTCCGCCACCACCCCCGAGGCGTCCGAAGCCGGAGAGGTGGTGTGGCTGGTACCGCACAGCACCGAGTGGACGACCACCTACGACGCCGATCAGGACCTGTACCGGTCCACGCTGGACGACACCGGCTGCGACATCATGCACAGCCGGACCACCGGGGTGGCACGGGCCGGCGAGGAGGGACACGAGCCGATCGACACCGTGGACCGGCTGCTGACGACCGTCGCCGAGCAGACCGGGGACACCCCGGTCGAGGAGCCCACCGAACCCCTCTCCCTCATGGCGGAATCGGGTGAGACCTTCGATTTCGAGACCAGGCTGGCCACGTTCGACAGCGACGGGGAGAACCGCACCGTCCGCGCGGCGGCGCAGTGGTTCGACGACACCGAGCTCCTGGTCAGCGCCTCATGCCCCTCCGACGAGTGGGAGGAGAACGGCTTTCTCATCACCATGTTCCTGGGCGTGACCTCCATCGACGGGGTCTGAGCCTCCGCCCGCGTCCTCCGGTGACACACCCTCGGATCCACCCGCCCCCGAACCCGGCTCGGGGGCGGCGTAGGGTGTGCCCTGTGACCGAAGTCTCATCACCGCACGAAGTGGGCGAAGCCGCCGAGGTCCGCCGTATCCAGCGCGAACTCGGACTCCCCGGCCTCGTCGACGTGCACACGCACTTCATGCCCGACAACGTCCTGCGCAAGGTCTGGGCCTACTTCGACGCCCTCGGCGAGGGCGTGTGGCCCATCACCTACCGGTTCGACCAGGACGAACGTCTCGCGGTCCTGCGCGACCTGGGGGTGCGACGCTTCACCGCGCTGTCCTACCCCCACCGTCCGGACATGGCCCGATGGCTCAACTCCTGGTCCGCCGGGTTCGCCGCCGACCACCCCGATTGTCTGCGCAGCGCCACCTTCTACCCCGAGCCCGACGCCGCGACCTACGTGGCCGAGGAGATCGCCTCCGGGGCCCGGATCTTCAAGGCGCACCTCCAGGTGGGCGCCTACGACCCCCGCGATCCACTGCTCTCCGACGTGTGGGGTGCCCTCGCCGACTCCGGCACCCCGGTGGTGGTCCACTGCGGTTCGGGCCCGCTGCCCGGCAGGTTCACCGGCCCGGGCCCCTTCTCCGAGGTTCTGCGCGACCATCCCCGCCTGACCGCGATCGTCGCCCACGCCGGGGCTCCGGAGTACTCCGCCTTCCTCGACCTGGTCGAGCGGTACGAGCAGGTACGCCTGGACACCACCATGGCGTTCACGCCCTACACCGAACGCTCGGCCCCCTTCCCCCGCGCCGAACTCCCCCGGCTGCGGGACCTCTCCCACCGGGTCCTGCTGGGGACGGACTTCCCGAACATCCCCTACGCCTACGTCGAGCAGATCCGTTCCCTGATCGCGCTCGATCTGGGGCCCGAACGGTTGCGCGGCGTCCTGCACGACAACGCCGCCGCCCTGTTCGGGATCTGAGACCGGCCCGCCGGCCCGAGAACCATCATCCGTCCACGTTCGCAACGACGTCGTCCAAGGAGAGAGGGCACCGTGGAGCTCACCCTGACCCCCCTGGAGTTCGCCCGCCGCACCCGCAGGCTGTACCCGCAGCGCGAGGCGGTGGTCGACCGGGATCTACGCCTGACCTACGAGCAGTTCTTCGACCGCTGTGACCGCTGGTCGTCCGTCCTCCAGGGCATGGGGGTCGTCAAGGGCGACCGGGTCGCCTACATCGCGCCCAACACCCACGCCCAGCTCGAATCGTTCTACGCGGTGCCCCAGCTGGGCGCGGTGCTCGTCCCCGTCAACTTCCGGCTGACCGGCGAGGACTTCGTCTACATCGTCGAGCACTCCGGCGCCAAGGTGCTGTGCGTGCACGCCGATCAGCTCGACGCCGTGGACTCGGTGAGGGACCGGATGCCGGGGGTGGAGCGCTTCATCGCGTTGGAGGGCGCCCGCGAGGGTTGGGAGGACTACGAGGCGCTGATCGCCGACGCCTCCCCCGGCTTCGAGCGCCCGGAGATCTCGGAGACCGACCTGCTCACCATCAACTACACCTCGGGGACCACGGCCCGCCCCAAGGGGGTGATGATCACCCACCGCAACGCGTACATGAACTCGGTGGGCACCCTGCTGCACCTGCGGATCGAGCTGGGACAGCGCTACCTGTGGACCCTGCCCATGTTCCACGCCAACGGGTGGACCTACACCTGGACGGTGACGGCGGCCGGAGGCACCCACGTGTGCCTGCCCGCCATGGACCCGGCACGCGTGTTCGAACTGATCAGGGAGGAGGAGGTGAGCTGGCTGTGCGCGGCCCCGACCGTGCTCATCATGCTCGCCAACACCCCCGAGAGGGTGCGCGGCGACGTGCCGTCCGGCGTGCACGTGGTCACCGCCGGCGCCTCTCCCGCCGCCGAGACCATCGAGCGTTTGGAGGGCGACTTCGGCTGGACCGTCACCCACGTGTACGGACTCACGGAGACCACGCCCTTCATCACCGTCTGCGAGCGACGGCCCGAACACGAAGGACTGTCCACGCGCGAACGCGGCGCCCTCAAGGCCAGGCAAGGGGTCGAGCTCATCACCTCGGGCGAGCTGCGCGTGGTCGACGACGAAGGCGTCGAGGTGCCCTGGGACGGAAGGACCGTCGGCCAGATCACCGTGCGCGGCAACGTCGTGATGAGCGGCTACTACAACGACCCCGAGGCCACGGAGAAGGCGATGGGCGACGGCTGGTTCCACACCGGTGACGCCGCGGTCACCCACCCGGACGGCTACGTGGAGATCCAGGACCGGATCAAGGACGTGATCATCTCGGGCGGGGAGAACATCTCCTCCGTCGAGGTGGAAGGGGTACTGCTGCGACACCCCGCGGTCCTGGAGGTCGCCATCGTGGGGGTGCCGCACGAACGCTGGGGCGAGACCCCGCGCGCCTCCGTGGTCCTGCGCGAGGGGGAGACCGCCACGGAGAAGGAGATCATCGCCTTCGCCCGCGACAACCTCGCCCACTTCAAGGCGCCCACCCAGGTGGAGTTCGTGGAGAGCCTGCCCAAGACCGCCACCGGAAAGATCCAGAAGTACGTGCTGCGCGGCGGCGCCTCCGCCGTCTCCCGCCAGTAGCGTCGTGGCGCCCGGCGTCGGACGCCGGGCGCCACGCCCTCACATCGGCGACGGGGTGAGCAGCACGAACCCGGCCCCGAACGGGTCGGAGCAGACCGCCAGACGTCCCACGCCCGGAGCGTCCTCCGGCCCCATGAGAACCTGGCCGCCCGCGTCCCGGAGCTCGGCGATCACCGCGTCGCAGTCCATGACGTGGAAGACCGGATGCCAGTCGCCCTTCCCGTCGGTCTGCGGCAGCTGGTCCGGCGTCATCTCCATGGCCCCGCCGAAGTACCGGTCCTCCCCCGTACCGGCCGGACGGATCATCGAGTACCGCTGGGAGCCCTCCAGCTCGATGTCGGTGAACTCCCAGCCGAAGAGGCCACCGTAGAAGTCCTTGGTCCCCTGGGCGGAGGGCGTCCACATCTCGGTCCACATGAGGGCGCCGGGCGCGTCCGTCAACTCCAGGCCGGAGAACGAACGGGGCTGCCAGAGCGAGAGATCTCCCCCCTGGGGATCGGTCAGGTAGGCGGTCCGGCCCAGTTCGAGCACGTCCATGGGCTGGACGTGGACGGTGGCGCCCAGAGCGGTGGCCTCGCGCAGGGTCTCGTCCAGATCCGTGGTGTACCTGTAGATGGACCAGACGATCGGCTGTTCCTCGTCCCTCGTGGGGCTGATCGCCCCCACCAGGGCCCCGTTCAGCCGGAAGTTCACGTACCCGCCGGCCTCCGGACCGGCCGACTCCGCCTCCCAACCGAACAGGCGCCGGTAGAACTCGGCCGTGATCTCGGGATCCGGGCTCGCCACGTCGATCCAACAGGGTGACCCGGGAAGATGGTCGGTGGTGATCATGCTCCGCCTCCAGTGAAGATTCCCCCACGAGTGTGCTTCGCGACGCCGACATTCCGGGGATCCGACCGGCAAAGTCTCGACAATCCCTCGCCCCGGATCAGCCGTGGCCGCCCTCCGGATCCAGGAGCACGAAGCCCGCCGCCGACGGGTCCGAGCACACCGCGGTCAGGCCCACCCCGGGCGCGTACTCCGGACCCATGTGCACCCGGCCTCCCGCGTCCAGGACCGCGCTCGCGGTGGCGTCGCAGTCGGCCACCTGGAAGATCGGATGCCAGTCGGCGGCGCCGTCGGTCCTGGGGAGCTGCTCCGGGGCGACCCCCATGAACCCGCCGAAATAGCGCTCCTCGCCCATGCCGATCGGCCGCAGGGTCGTGTACGCGCTGTCGCCGCCCGGTAGAGGGATGTCGTCGTAGCGCCAGCCGAACAGGCCCCGGTAGAACTCCTTGGCGCCTTGGACGTCGGGGGTCCACATCTCGACCCAGCACAGGGTGTTGGGCCGGTCGACCGCTTGCAGACTGGAGAACGTCCCCGGCTCCCAGAGGGCGAACCAGCCTCCCTGGGGATCCGTCAGGTGTGCCATACGTCCCAGCTCGCGCACGTCGGTGGGCTCCACCTCCAGGGTCGCGCCCAGGTCGCGGGCCCGGTGGACGCTCGTCTCCACGTCGTCGGTGTGGAAGTAGGGCGTCCAGGCCGGTGGTTCGTCGTCGACGATGCGCGGACCGATCCCGCCCACGGCCTCCCCCGTCGACCTCATGACCAGGTAGTCCCCGAAACGCTCCCCCATCGTCTGGGTGCGCCAGCCGAAGACCCTCCCGTAGAAGTCGGCCGAAACGATCGGGGCGTCGGACCCCAACTCGAGCCAGCGGGGCGAGCCGACGACGAAGTCGGTGGTGATCATGTGCTTCCTCCTTCTCGCCTCCCCCACGAGTCTGAGGCGCATGAGCACACCGGAAGGAGATCGACCGGCAAAAACTCGACAATCACCCCATGTGAGAAGTGCGGGATGATCATCGGACGTAACCACCGCCCTTCGAGGAAGGAACCCTCCGTGCACGGACGCCTCCACCATGTGGGACCGGTGATCATCGACGTCGTGATGGAGGTGGACTCCGTGCCCGTGCCCGGCGGGGGCGCGTTCGCGAGCTCGGCCGTAACACTGCCGGGCGGCGGGTTCAACGTGATCGCGGCGGCCGCCCGGACCGGTATGGAGGTCGTCTACGGAGGGGCGCACGGCACAGGGCCGAACGGAGACCTGGTCAGGGCCGCCCTTCGGTACGAAGGGGTGGCGGTGGCGCACCCGCCCAGGCCGGAGGACACCGGTTTCTGCGTCGTCATGGTGGACTCCGACGCCGAACGCACCTTCGTCACGAGGCTCGGGGCCGAGGTGGACCTGCCCTTGGCGGATCTGCGGCGGCTGCGCCCCGCATCGGGCGACTTCGTCTACACGGTCGGGTACTCGCTCCTGCCGGGGGAGCGCGCGGACGAACTGGCGATCTGGCTCGAAGGGCTCGCCGACGGGACGCGACTCGTGCTCGACCCGGCCCCGGTCGCGGGCATGATCCCGACACGGACCCTGGAGCGGGTCATGCCCCGAGTGGAGGTCCTCAGCCTCGGTTCCGACGAGGCCGCGACGCTCTCCGACGAGACGGACGAGGAGAAGGCCGCCGCCCTGCTGGTCGAGCGGATCGCCCCCGGCGGTGTCGTGGTGCTGCGCCGGGGCGCCCGGGGCTGCCTGGTCGCCCGGGAGGAGACCGGGGTCGTCCCGGTTCCGGCGTTCCCGGTGTCCGCCGTGGACACCAACGGCGCCGGCGACGCCCACGTGGGCGTGTTCACGGCGGGACTGTCCCGGGGGACCGATCCGGTCGAGGCCGCCCGCCGCGCCAACGCGGCCGCCGCCCTCGCCGTCACCCACCGAGGCCCGTCGACCTCGCCCCGCGTCGAGGAGCTGGAGGCCTTCCTCGCAAAGCACCGCCGGTAGCGGTTCCCGAAGGACGATTCAGGCCGCTGAGCGGGACGATCCATAGCCTGGATCAAACATAGGAGTACACTTCTATTAACTGTACTTCTATTAATCGCTCAGGGTGGTCGTCATGCGCAAGCCCTCCGAGATGTTCGACCGCGACTACGAGTGGTCGGCGTTGTCCCGGTTCATCACCGACGAACAGCCCGGCGCGACCCTGGGTGTCGTCTCCGGGCGTCGCCGTCAGGGCAAGACCTTCCTTCTGGACGCCGCCTGTCGGGCCGAGGAAGGCTTCTACTTCGGAGCGACCGAGGCAACGGATACCGAGTCGTTGCGCCGAATCAGTGCCGCGCTCACCGCGCATGTCCGTCCCCCCACCCCCTACCACTTCGCCGACTGGTCAGAGGTCGTCGATTCGCTCTTGGCACTCGGAGCGGAGCGGCCGGTACCCGTGGTCATCGACGAATTCCCCTACCTGGTCAAGGCCAATCCGGAGCTCCCCTCCATCATCCAGGAGGCGTTCCGTCCACTGCGTGAACAGCGTGCCTCCTCACGTACCCGGATGCTGCTGTGCGGCTCGGCCCTGTCGTTCATGGGCAGGCTGCTGTCCGGAAACGCTCCCCTTCGAGGGCGCGCCGGCCTGGAACTGGTCGTCCGCCCTCTCGATCATCGACTCGCCGCCGAATTCTGGGACATCACCGACCCCCATCTGGCGATGAAGGTCAACGCGATCGTCGGTGGCACCCCCGCCTACCGTCGTGAGTTCGCCCGTGGCGACTCACCGAGCGGGCCGGAAGACTTCGACGACTGGGTCGTCCGTACCGTCCTCAACCCCGAGACCCCGCTCTTCCGAGAGGCACGCTATCTCTTGGCGGAGGAACCCGATCTGCGCGATACCGCCCTCTATCTCTCGGTTCTGGGAGCCGTGGCCGACGGCAACGCCACTCGCGGTGGCATCGCGAGCCACATGGAACGCAAGGCCACGGACATCGCCCACCCCATCAACGTTCTCGAAGACGCGGGCCTACTGCACAAAGACTCGGACGCCTTTCGGGAGAACCGCCCCACCTATCGCATCTCCGAACCGTTGATCGCCTTCTACCACGCGATCATGCGCCCCGTATGGGACCAGTTGGAACGCCCGGGAAGCGCGTCCCGGGTCTGGCAGGCGAGCCGTCGCCGTTTCGTCAGCAACGTCCTGGGGCCGCACTTCGAGCAGGTCTGTCGTGAGTGGGCCCTGCATCACGCCGATCCTGATCTTCTCGGCGGCCTGCCGGCCCGGGTGGGACACGGAATCGTGCACGACACTCGAGCGCGCACCGGTCATGAGGTGGACGTGGCCATCGTCGGTATCCCCGATGGAAGCCGGAGGCCGCCATTGCTGGGTATCGGTGAGGCCAAGTGGAACGACACCATGGGCGCCGCCCACATCGAGCGTCTCCGACATATCCGTGAACTGATCGCCAGAGGCGGACGTTACGACACCGAGCGAACCCGCCTGTTCTGCTTCAGCGGTGGCGGTTTCAACGACAAGGCCCGCGCCGAGGCGGAGACGTCTCACGACATCCGACTGATCGACCTACCCACCCTGTACGGTCGGGCGTGAGTTCTCACCGGCGTCCGGATCTCCCCGGCGCACGAAACGCTCCGCGCTCCTCAAGAGGCACGTGGGCGAAACGGTCCGAGATGGCGATGTGCCCCTCGGCGGGGCCGAGGGGCACATCGGTTCGTCTCCGCTCCCGTCAGGGCTGCTGCGGCGGGAAGGGCTTGGTCGGAGGCTCCTGCTGCTGCGGGGGCCGCTGAGGCTGAGGCGCCTGCTGGGGGTACTGCCCAGGCGGGGGGAACTGCTGCCGGGGCGGGAAGCCCTGCTGTTGAGGCTGCTGAGGCGGAGGCGCCTGCTGCTGCGGGTACTGCTGCGGCGGGGCGAACCCCTGAGGCCGAACGGGCTGCTGCCCGGCGGCGAACACCTTTTTCGGGAGAAGCGTCACGGTCGCCGCGATGAGCAACAGGAGCCCCGAGATCCCCAGCAGGATCGCGCCCGAACCGGCGGAGGCGTAGGCCTGACCACTCGCGGACGAGCCGCTGCCGAAGCCGTTGATCGTACCGACGAGGCCGAAGAGGATGGCGAGGACGCCCGCGGTGATGACGGCCCACTTCTTACCGGTCATCAGCGACACCACGGAGAAGGCGATCACCGCGATGAACCCGATGAGCATGACGGCCCCCTCGCCGGGGGGCGCCTCCTCCGAGAAGTAGTTGACGCTCACCGAGTAGCCCCGGTAGGACGCGGAGGCGATCGGCATGAAGAGCGAGATGATCCCGATGAGCGCGAGCACGGGGACGGCGAAGCGGACCCAGATCGTCCAGTGCACGGCGCCCGAACCCTCACCGGACCTCTCGCTCACCGTCCGGGCCGCGCTCATGGCGGCGGGCGCGACGGTGTCGGCGAAGTAGGTCTTCGCGCCGTTCGCCAGATCCTTGGCGCCGGAGGCCGCCTGCGAGGATTGCGCCCCGCTCTGCGGCGCTCCCCCCATCGGAGGCGACCCGGGCCGCCCGGGTCCGCCCACAGGAGGCACGGGTCCGTTCCGCGGCCCGCCGACGGGCCCCTGGGGGCCGGTCTGGAGGGGGCCACCGCCCATAGGGGCCTGGGGACCGCTCTGCGGCGGCCCTCCCATCGGCGGGCGAGGGCCGGTCTGCGACGGCGGGGCGGCCTGGGGCGTGTTCTGCCGAATGTGCGCGGCCAGGCCTCCATCACAGTTCGGGTGACGCAGGATCGACGGCCAAAGGTCCGGTCGGACGGCGGCGATCCGCCGTAGGGTCTCGGAGTCGATGCGCGGGTCGGCCAGTTCCTGGGCGGAATACCCGGCGGGATCGCGTGGCCCGGGCGAGTTCATTCGTGCTCCTCGGGGAGGGGGGTGGAGGATGCTCGGCGCATCAGAGCACAAAGTACCAGCGGCCTTTCCGTGGAAACGGCCGCCGCGCGGGGTGATACTCGACTCGAACCGCCCTGCCGTGCCTCGAAAGCGTCGACGCCGAGACGGAACGAGCACCGCTCCGCTTTCCGTCCATGAACAGGACGACCAAGAGCGAAAATCGGCGTCTTCCCGGTTCAGAGGTGGCTCAAGACCCTTGGACACGGAAGGGACGGCCCACCTCGAGAACGCTCCGATTCGACGCTCTCCGAGAACATGAATCAGTGTTTGAAGTGCACGAACAGACGGCCGAAGTTCTTCGAGTCCTTCTCCACACGGTGGTAACGCGCCTTGACGTCCTTACGGTCGAGAAAGCGTAGGACCCGCTTCTTCAACTGGCCCGATCCCTTGCCCGGAATGATCTCGATGGTCTTGGCCTTCTTGCGTTCGGCCTCGTCCATGATGTCGTCGAGTGCCCGATCGATGTCACGTCCCTTATTGAAAATGTCATGCAGGTCGAGCTTGAGTCGCACGTTCGTACCTCCCGGTCCGGTTGGCACGGATGATACGCGCACGGTCCCCGCAGGGCCCGCGCACGCCACCCACCCCGGGGCGAGGCCACAAGGTCTCCACCGAGGCCGTGTCCATCTGTCGCCCGGAACTGTTAGGCATGGGAGGCATTTCACCTCCTGAGAAGAGAGTTCCCTTGGACAACCTCACCGAGTTCGCAGGCCTGCCCGTGGTGGATTTCCCCGAAGAGACGACGGAGGAGGGGTGGCGGCGCGAACTGCGACAGGTCGCGGGCTCTGATGGCGCCCCCGCCGGCGTGGGCTCCGTGGCCTGGCGGCTGCGTGTCGACGGCACTTCGTGGCTGGAGCCGGACGAACGCGCCCGGCACCTCACCCGTTTCCTCTCCGAGGTCGGGGGCGAGCGGGTGTCCGCGATGACCCTCGGTCTCTGGGGCGGCAGGGAGATGGCCGAGCCGGTGGATCTGCTCGTCGAGCACGCCGACGCGTTTCCGAACCTGCGTTCCGTCTTCGTCGGCGACGTCGGCTGGGACGAGTGCGAACTCTCCTGGATCTGCCAGACCGACCTGAGTCCTCTCCTGGAGGCCTTCCCCCACCTGGAGGAGTTGGGCGTGCGGGGCGCCGCGGGCGCCATCAGGACCGGAGAGCTCTCCCTGCACGTGCCCTCGCACGGGTCGCTGCGTTCCCTCACCGTCGAGAGCGGTGGGCTGCCCGGTTCCGCCACCCGGGGGATCGCCTCCTCCGGACTGCCGGCGTTGGAGCGCCTGGAGCTGTGGCTGGGGGTGGAGGACTACGGCGGCGACACCTCACCCGGCGACCTGGCCCCGTTGCTCTCGGGAGAGGGCTTCCCCGAGCTGCGGTATCTGGGCGTGCGCAACGCCGAGAGGCTGGACGAGTGGATCCCGGTCCTGGCCGAGGCGCCCCTCCTGAAGCGGCTCGAGGTACTGGACCTGTCCCTGGGCATCCTCACCGATGAGGGGGGTCGGGTGCTCGTCGAACGGGCCGCGGCCTTCTCCGGGCTGCGCGAACTCGACCTGCACCACCACTACCTGAGCGAGGAGATGGAGGAGCGGGTGCGCGCCGCCTTCGCCGAGAACGGTGTGGAGGTCGACCTGTCGGACCGGTTGGAGCCGGACGACGAGGATCCCGACGAGGGGCCCATGTACTACACCTCGGCCTCCGAATAGAGAGCGGGGGCATCCCGCCCCACTCGTGTGTCGAGGCGGGCCTCGAAGACCGGAGGGTCTCCCGGAGCCCGTTCTCCACCTTCGAAGACACGGACACGCGCCGAGGAACGTCGCCGAGAACGCCGAGGGTGGCAGCATCGGAAGAGTGAAGGTTCCTCGCCGGGGCCGCTCCGCCCGGGTCGATGGTGCTCGCCTTCCACCGATCATCGAGGCCGCCTCGACACGGGGCTCCCGGCGGGGCCTCGCCGACTCGCGGGACGGGTGCGATGGATACCGGACGGATCGAAGCGTTCAGCGACGGCGTGCTCGCCATCGTGATCACGATCATGGTGCTGGGCCTGGTCCAGCCCGAGGCCGCGACCTTCGAGTCGTTCTTCGCCACCACCGGCCTCGGCCTGCTCAGCTATCTGCTGTCGTTCGTGTACGTCGGCATCTACTGGAACAACCACCACCATATGTTCCAGGTCGCCGACCGCGTCGACGGCAGGGTCCTATGGGCCAATCTCGGCCTGCTGTTCTTCATCTCCCTGCTGCCGTTCACCACCTCGTGGATGGACAGTACGAGCTTCGCGCAGGTCCCTGTGATCCTCTACGGCGTCGTTCTTCTACTGATGGCCCTGGCCTACTTCGTCCTCCAGAGCACGATCATCCGGGTCCAGGGGAAGGACTCCCCGCTCAAGAGGGCCATCGGAAGCGATTGGAAGGGCAAGGCCTCGCCCGTCCTGTATCTCGTCGGGATCGTCGCGGCGATCCTGGACCCCGGTGAGGCGGGGGTCGGTATCGGGATCGCGCTCGTCGCCTTCGTGCTCGTCGCCGTCCTCTGGGTGATCCCCGACCGGCGCATCCACCGCTTCTACCGAGAGAGCCCCGAGCGGGACTCATAGTCCGGGCAGCGCCGCTTCGGAACCGACCACCGCGGGTACATCGGCGAATCCGGGACCCGTGCCCTCCCCACTCCCCCGACACCCTTTGGAGGCCCCTTGCCGAAGAGAATCGCCACCTCCGCGGACGGAACCGAGATCCGTGGCTTCGACGAGGGGGCCGGGCCTCCCGTGGTCGTTCTGCACCCTGGCATGGACGACGGCACATCATGGGACCGGGTGAGTACCCGACTCGCCCCGCACTTCCGTGTCGTACGCGTGCACCGCCGCACCTACCGGCCGGACCTGCGCGTCGATCCTCGAAACTCGCTGAAGCGAGAGGTGGAGGACGTCGTGTCCGTGGTCCGGTCGTTGGGCGGACGCGCCGTTCTGGTCGGCCACTCCTCGGGGGCGGTCGTGGCTTTGGAGGCGATGGCGGCCTCACCCTCGTCGTTCGCGGGGGCCGTACTCTACGAACCGCCCGCGCCCCTCGAAGGGCTCCCTCTCGGAGGAGAGGCCCTTCGAAGGGCCGAGTCCGCCGCGGATCGCGGAAGGACGGCCCGCAGCATCGCGATCTTCTTCCGTGAGGTCGTCGGATACCCCGCCCCCTCAGCGTGGCTCTTCGGGGCCGTCGTCGCGGCCGTTCCCGGTCTGCGGCCTCGTGCGCGGCGCCAGCTCGTCGACTGCAAGGCCATCGACCTGGCGGGCGTGCGCGTCGACCGGTACTCCGAGATCGGAGTCCCGATACTTTTCCTGCTGGGCCGGCGCAGCCCGTCCCATCTGCGCCGTCGGAGCGAGGCTCTTCGCGATGCCCTCCCCGGAGCCCACATCGTGGAGTTGCCCGGGCAAGGGCACCTCGCCAACCGGCTCAGGCCGGGGTGGGCCGCCGAGGCGATCGCCCGGTTCCACGAGGCCTTGGGCGAACCCCGTCGGACCAGGGCGAGCGAGAGCTGATCGGGCGCGGGGGCTTCCGCCCCTCCGGGCCCGGTCAGAGCCGCAGTTCGAAGGCCATCCGATCCGTGCCGGGGCCGTCGTACCCCTCGTGCGGCCCCGTCACGGCGAACCCGATCGAACGGTGGAAGGCGATCGACCGCTCGTTGACGGGAGAGGTGACCGCCCGGACGACGGTTCGTCCGTCGTCCCTCGCGGCGTCGAGGAACAGCCGGTACATCTCCCGGCCCAGCCCCGACCGACGCTGCTCCGGAGCCACACCGGAGAAGTGCACGTAGGCCTCGTCCCCCTTCGTCGGGCTGGGGAACCCCACCAGGAAGCCGAGCAGCTCCCCGCCCTTCTCGGCGATCAGGATCGTCGTGTGGAAGTGGTCCAGGAACAGCCGGGGCAGGATGTGCGCCACCGGTCTCCCCCACCACTCGTCACAGACCGCGACGATCCGCCCGTAGTCCTCGGGCACCGCGTTCCTGATCAGGACCCCTTCGGGCCCCTCGCTCTCCCAGTCACCGCTCCACGCGTTCATCAGGTGAAGACCTCCTCGAAGGGTCGCCCTACCCCCGGATCGCGGTCCAACACCGCGAACACGACCCGTTCGAAGATCCCGTCGAACTCTCCGTGGAGCCCCCTCCCGAACGCTCCGGCGACATCGGCCGGGTCGTTGCCGAACACCCCGCATCCCCAGGCCCCCAGGATCAGGCGCGAGGCCCCGTGGTGGGCCGCCACGGCGAGCACCGCGCGGGCCCGGGACTCCAGCGCGGGCGACACGGAATCCGCCTGCTCGGGCTGGTTGCGCTCCACCATCCTTCGGTTGGGCGCGGCCGAGGTGAGCATGTCGACCGGCACCGCCTCGGGCAGCCAGTCTCCCCGGGCGTCGCGGTAGACGGGCACGCTCGGCGACCAGATCACCCGGTCGCTGTACAGAAGACTCCGTTCGGCCCGATGGTGAGCGTAGAAGTCCGGACACCGGATCAGCGAGTCGTACAGGGCGCTGGATCGGGCCAGACTCTCCTCCTGGGCCCGCGCGCCGTTGGCCACACCGCCGCCGGGGTTGCGCGCGGAGGCGAAGTTGAGCGCCGCGACACGGCCGCCGGTCTCGACGGTCAGTCTTCGCGCGGCCGCGAGGGTGTCCTCTCCGGTCACCTCGTACCGGGTCTCGAACCGCGGTTCGGGCAGCGGAAGCGAAGCGATCTCCTCGGGCGTGTGCAGACGGGTGCCGGACCGCATCTCGGTCAGCGGCGCGGTCAGGTCCACCTCCCGCCCCTCCACCGGGTAGGAGCCCCTCTCGTAGGCCTCCCTGGTCTGTCGCCACACCTCACGCAAGCGTTGGGACACCGTCGCTCCTCTCATCGGCCCCCGACGCTAACGAACCGGCCCCACCGCCCCCAAGCGATTTTCACCGCGCCCGGGGCGGGAGGTCAGGGTCTGGTGGTGACGAAGATGGCGGTACCGGGGAGGACACGGCCGCGGACCGGCCCCCAGCCGCCCCACACCTGATCGTTGTCCTCGGGCCACTCGGGTTCGACCATGTCGCGCACGACCAGGCCGGCCGCCACGAGACCGCGGATCCAGTCGCCCACCGTGTGATGGTGTTCGGCGTACAGGGCCCGACCGTGCTCGTCCTCCTCGACGTAGGCTCGGCGGTCGAAGTAGGACTGGCGCAGGGTCATCCCGTGCTCGGTCGGATCGTCGGGGAAGCACCACCGGATCGGGTGGGTCACCGAGAACACGAAGCGACCGCCGGGCTTCAGGACCCGGGCCGTCTCGGCGAGCGCCGCCTCGGCCGCGGGCACGAACGGGAACGCCCCGAAGGCGGAGAAGGCCACGTCGAAGGAGGCGTCGGCGAACGGCAGCCTCTGGACGTCGGCCTGGACCGTGGGCACCCGCAGTCCGGTCTGTTCGTCGATCCGACGGGAGTGCTGAAGCTGCCGTAGGGACACGTCGAAGGCGACGACCTCGCCCACGCCCTGGTCGCGAAGCCAACGGGAGCACTGCCCGGCCCCGCAGCCGATCTCCAGGATCCGGGCCCCGGCGACGTCGCCGAGCAGCCGGGCACGGGCCTCGTCGACGCCCTCCGGCGACCAGACGAACCCGACGTCGCGCAGGAAGTCGCCGTGCTCGAACTGGTAGGCGTCGGCGGCCCCGTCCCACCAGCGGCGTCCCGCTCTGGCGCTCTCCTCGGTCGTCATCGAACGCCGTTCCACCCCGCCGGGCGTCGGGTACTCCGGCTCCTCGTTCACGCTGTCGTGCACACCGCTCCTACGTCCGGGTCCGAGGGACCTGTTCCTCTTCGTCGACGCCGGAGGTCTCCCCGGCGGGTCCCCCACCAGTGTCGCCGTTCGTGAGCGCGCCGTCGCCCTCGGAGTCCTCTTGTCGGGCATCGCGCAGCTCACGGCGGATGAGCACGATCCACCCGATGACGGCGACGACGCTGAACACCCACCATTGGACGGCGTAGGAGGCGCTCATCCCGCTGTCCTCTTCGCGCAGTTCGACGTACTCGGGGACGAACTCGGGCGCCGGGTCCTGGCCGGTGAGCTCCATGTAGCCGTCGTAGATCGGGTACGGCAGCTCGTCGGAGAGCTCCGCCACGTCGACGATCATGATCTGCCCCTCGGGCAGTCCGTCGCGGCCGTGCAGGCCGGTGTTCTCCTCGGTCTCGCCGATCTGGAGGCGCCCGGTCAACTCGACGGTTCCTTCGGGCACCTCGGGGATCTCGGGGGTGTCCTGTGCTGTCTCCCCTCGTTCGATCCAGCCCCGGTTGACGAGCAGGCCGGTGCCGTCCTCGGTGATCAGAGGGGTGAGGACGTGGAATCCGACCCCCTGGGAGCCGTCCCGGTTGCGCAGCAGGAGCTGGTGGTCGGTGTCCCAGGTTCCGGTGGCCTCGATCGTGCGCCAGCGGTCGTCGCGGGAGACCGGTTCGTCCACGGAGGCGATCTCGTCCACCGAGACGGGTTCGGCGGCGAGGTTGCCCCGCTGGAGGTCGACGGCCGAAGCGCGTTGACCGGCCCGGTCGAGCTGCCAGAAGCCCAGCCAGATGAAGGCGGGCACGAGCAGTACGACCAGCGCGTGGAAGGCCAGCATGCGACGGGAGAACAGGACTTTGAGCACGTCTTCGAGGTTATGAGACGGCTCCGACCGCACCACACCGCCCCCGTGTCGGGGAGGTGTCGATGCGGCCGGAGCGGTGTTCCCCTGGTCGGGGTCGTTTCCGAGGCGCGGGAGCCTAGATCTCCTCGGCGGCGGCCCGACGCTTGCGGCGGGCGAAGTAGAGACCGGCGCCACCGGCGCCGATGGCGGCCAGGGCGGCGGCGACGAGACCGCTCAGGGCACCGCCGGTGACGGCGAGCTCGGAGCCACCGGCCTGGTCGACGGGGGCGGGCTTGTCGTCGGAGGTGCCGGAGGAGGTCTCCTCTTCCTGCTTCTCCTCCTCCTTCTCCGTCTCCTTCTCCTCGCCCTTCTCCTGCTCGGTCTCCTCTTCGGTCTCCGTCTCCTCTTCGGTCTCGGTCTCTTCCTCGGTCTCCGTCTCCTCCTGCTCCTCTTCCTCCTCGGGCTTCTCGCGCTCGTCGGAGATCTTGGTGACACAGGCGGCCTCGGCCATGCCGAGGACGGAGACGGCGTTGCCGCAGATCTGGACGGCGGCGGAGACCGGGACCGAGACCTGGTTGCCGGAGGCGATGCCACCGGAACCGTCGGTGGAGGCGCTGTTGGCCGGGTTCCCCGTGTTCTCCGGGGTGGCCTGGATGATGTTGATGATGGTGGTGCACTCGGCGCTGGCCCCGCCCAGGACGGCGACGGAGTTGCCGCAGATGTCGATGGCGGCGCCGACCGGAACGTTGAGCTGGTTGCCGGAGGCGATGCCACCGGAACCGTCGGTGTCGAGGGTGGAGGGGGTCTTCTCCGACTCTTCCTGGAGGGCCTCGACGACGGAGACGCAGTCGGCCTCGGAGACACCGGCCACGGCGACGGAGTCACCGCACATGTCCAGGGCCGCGTCGACCGGGACGACGATCTGGTTGCCGGAGGCGGCGCCTCCGGAACCGTCGGTGGAGGCGCTCTGGCCGCTGGTCTCGTAGAGGACCTCGGACACCTTGGTGCACTGGGCCTGCGAGATGCCGAGGACCGCGATCGAGTTACCGCACAGGTCGGCCTCGACGTCCACGGGGACGACGATCTGGTTGCCGCTTCCCACACCGCCGGCACCGCTGGTCGTGGCGTCGGCGAAGGCGGCGCTGAGCGGCGCGATCACCAGACCCGCGGTCAAAGCGGTGGCGAAGGAGTAACGGAACGTGTTGCGCATGGTGCGGCTGGACCTTTCTGAAGACTGCCAGAGGACGCGCCGAGCGGAGCGCGAGGTCCGTGCGCCCGATTCCCGGCGGTCTCTGTACGGCCGCGTGGACGGGTCGCACGGTGGGCGGGCCCGTCCGCGACGGAGTCGGGACGGCGGGGTGGCCCGCGTATACGTGCATGGGTGACGGTTCGGCCCTTTCGGAGTTCGTTCCATGGACGACCGCCAACGGACCGAAACGTTAGAGCAGAGCGGGCGAGCGCGCAGGCCGTTTCAGGAATCGCCCACCACGCACATCATCACCATATGCTCATGCTCCACTACGAACGGGCATACTCGCAGGCCCGAGGGTTGCATAGAGCTACTACACGTCGCATTACAGTGACTCTGTGTAACGACTCGGGGTGAAAAAATTTCGGGAGTTCATCGAAAAGAAGACTACGAAAGGACTTCGTAGATTCGTTTTCCCCACCCCAGTAGAGCGCCTCATTCCTTGCGTCCATAATCGTCTTGAAAAAGACAGAAGTCCGAAGAGAGAAAATTGACCGATTCGCCCCTTCATGGCACAAGGGCCCCCTCCGAACCTTTGCCCACCAGAACCCCGGAACACCACGGAAAGAACAATGAATTCGCTGGTCAGAAGCGTTTATCCTGACGTTGGACCTGTCCGCTCCCGACACTTTCCCCTGCCCCGAGAGGAGAGTCCGACCGTCTCCGGCACCCGGGACACGAGGCGACGACGGGGCCGAAGATCACCGCAGGCATCCGACCCCACGGACGACCGGGCTCCACGGCCGCGTGCTCCACCGACGGCCATGCCCTCCGTCCCCCTCTTGGAGCACGCATGAACCTCGAACAGCCACGACCGCGCCGGCTCCTCACCATGAGCGCCGCTCTCTCGGCCCTGGTCCTCGCCGCCGCCTGCTCGACGAACGAGCCCCCCGAACCACTCGAACGGGGCTCCGTCGACGAAGAGGAGGCCACCGCGGCCCCGCAGTCCTCCCACGAACCCGCCACAGAGCCCTTCACCATCGCCTTCGGCGGGGACGTGATGTTCGAGGGCATCCTCCGCCCCCGTCTCGCCGACCCCGCGACCGCGCTCGGCCCCGTCTCCGAACACCTCTCGGCGGCCGACCTGGCCATGGTCAACCTGGAGACCGCCGTCACCGAGGGCGGGGTCCCCGTACCCGGTAAGGAGTTCGTCTTCCGCGCGCCGTCGAGCGCGTTGGAGGCCCTGGACGCCGCCGGCGTGGACGTGGCCACCGTCGCCAACAACCACGGCATGGACTACGGAGAGTCGGGCCTGCTCGACACCCTCGACCACGGGGACGGGTCTCCGGTCGCCCTGGTGGGCGCCGGCCGTGACATCGACGAGGCCTACACACCGCACGTCGCCGAGGTGAACGGACAGACCGTCGCCCTGTTCGGCGCCACGGACGTCATGGACGACCACCTCATCCCCGAGTGGACCGCGGGAGAGGGCTCACCGGGGCTGGCCTCCACCAAGGGCGAGATGAGGGAGCGGATGCTGGAGGCGGTCTCCGAGGCCGCCGACGAGCACGACAACGTGGTGGTCTTCCTGCACTGGGGGTTGGAGGGCGCGCACTGCCCGCTTCCGCACGCCCCCTCACTGGCCGACGAGCTCTTCGAGGCGGGGGCCGCCGCCGTCGTCGGCGGTCATGCCCACGTGCTCTCCCCGGGAGGGTTCCAGGGGGAGGGATACGCCCACTACGGCCTGAGCAATTTCGTGTTCTACAACTTCAGCGGCCCGACCGCCGAGACCGGCGTGCTCACACTGACCTTCCACGAGGGCCGGGTCCTGGAGTCCGACTGGACCCCCGCCCGGATCCAGGAGGGTGTCCCGATCCCCTACGAGGGGGTCGACGCCGAACGGGCCGAACGGACCTGGACCGATATGCGCGTCCAGTGCGACCTGCCCCTGAGCGACTCCCCCGTCTGACACGACGGGCGGGCCCGGGACGGCTCGTCCCGGGCCCGCCCGTTCAACTGACGTGCACCACGGGCCTGCGTTCGGCGTCGGGCTCGTTCTCCCGAAGGATCTCCCGGGTGAACCCGGCGGTGCCTCCGTTGCCCAGCATCAGGAAGCGGAAGAAGGCCCGCACCGGCGACCGTTCGGACCAGGCGAAGTAACAGTGCGGGATCGTGCCGGTGGCGTCGCGCAGGCACAGCAGGACGGCCGCCAGGGCGTTGGGGACCGCCGGGCTGCTCACCCTCAGCACACGATGCCCGTGGATCCAGGTACCGCTCACACCGAGCGTCCCCTCGAAGTCCGAGGGGTGGTGGACCCGTACCTCGACGAACAGGGGCGGCACACGCAGCGACACCGGGTTGAGTCGGCGCTGCTCGGCCTCGGTGGCCGCGTACTCGTCCGCCTCGCCCGAACGCGGCCGATTCGCGAAGAGGAAGAGGCGTCCGTGACGCGCGGCCTCACGGACGAACCGCAGGGCGGTCGCGTCCAGATCCACCGAGTGCGCGCGCAGTTCGGTGCTGCGCAGAGCCCGGGAGATCAGGGAGACCGCGATGATCGCCACCACGAACAGCAGGGCGATGGCCAACCCGTCCGGCCTGGTGACGATGTTGTCCACCAGCGCGAACCCGAACACGAAGGTCAGGACCGCGAACCCGAGCGTGGCCCACCTCGCCCTCTTGCGGTGCACGATGACGGTCACCGCCACCGCCGCGGTCACCAGCATCGCCAGGATGCCGGTCGCGTAGGCGCCGGACTGGGCGTCCACCCCGGCGCCGAAGACGATCGTGATCACCATCGTCAGGGCCGTGTAGACCAGGACCACCGGTCGGACGGCGGTCCCCCAGGCCGGGGCCATCCCGTAGTGGGGCAGGTAGCGCGGAACGATGTTGATGAGTCCGGCCATCGCCGAGGCGCCCGCGAACCAGAGGATGAGGATCGTGGAGACGTCGTAGACGGTACCGAACCCCTGCCCGAGCAGGTCGTGCGCCAGGTAGGCCATGACGCGGTCGGCCGCCGGGCCGCCGGCCACCACGTCCTGGCGGGGGACCAGTACCCCGCTGACGAAGGTCGTCGCCAGCAGGTAGACGCTCATGATCACCGCCGCGGTGGTGAGGAGCCTGCGGGTGCTCGCGATCCGCGCCCGTAGCCGCTCCTCGGCGGTCTCCCCCTCCGCGCGCACCAGAGGCATCATGCTCACGCCGGTCTCGAACCCGGACAGCCCCAGGACCAGAAGCGGGAAGGCGAGCAGCACGACGGTGGTGGTCGACCAGAGACCGCCGTCCAACAGGCCGCCCTCCCACTGGGACAGGAGCCGCGGGTCGGCGGCGATGTGACCCAACGCCGCCACCACGACCACCAGGTTCAACGCGAGGAACAGCACGACCAGAGGGATCGCCAACCTCACGGCCTCCTTGAACCCCGCCAGGAACACCGCCCCCAGCAGGGCGAGGAGAACCAGGGTGACCGGCACCGGGTGCTCGGCCATCATCGCGGGCGTGTAGGGGTTGGCCGCCAGGTGGGCGGTGGCGTCGGCCGTGGACAGGGTGATGGTGATGATCCAGGAGGTCGCCACGAACCCGAGCAGACACAGGACCAGGAACTTGCCCCGCCACTCCGGCAACAGGTGCGCCAGCATCGCCACCGACCCCTGACCGTGCGGGCTGCGCTCGGCCACACGCCGATAGATCGGCAACATGCCGAACAGCGTCAGCAACACGATCAGCAGGGTGGCGATCGGGGAGAGGGCTCCGGCCGTGAGGATGGCGATGCTGGGGAGGTAGCTCAGCGTGGAGAAGTAGTCCACCCCGGTCAGGCACATGACCTTCCACCAGGCGTGCTGTCGCTCCGCCCGCGGGCGAGAGCCCGCGCCGCCCACGTCGTCGACCTGGTGCGCCGTCATCCACCGGGCCACCGGGGCCGACCACCGTCCGAGTCTGCGCCCCCGGCAGGGGACCTCCCAGTGGTAACCGTCCCGCGCGGCGTCCTGCTTCAACACGTCTCCCCCGACCGAACGTCCTCGCCCAAGTCTGCGTGGCCGAACGGTCGAAGGAGGGCAGGTCGTGGGCGTGTCGGTCCTTCCGGAGCGACCGGGAGGACCTCAGAGCGTCCCGGTCCTCTCCATCAGGGGCGCGATCCCGTCGAGGAGCCTTCGCATTCCGGGCTCGAACATCCCGTCGACGTCGGGTGGGCCGGACACACCGAACATGGTGGGATAGGCGCCCTGATCGGCGAGTCGATGAAGATCCGGCCCCCGGTGACACCACCACTGCGCGGCGTCCATGCCGATCTCGTGTTCCTCCAAGGCCACCCGGGTGGCCTGCAAGGCCATGCCGGAGGTGTAGGCGGACACGATGGTGAGGATCTCCAAGGCCTCGTCGGGCGTGTTGCCCTGAGCGACGATCACCCTCATCATCCACTCGGCGTTCCTCATGAGCCCGGGAGAGACGACACCGCCCGCCATCACGGTCAGCCGCGCCGCCCAGGGATGTCTGCGGTAGATCTCCCACTCGCCGAGCAGGGCCACCTCGAGCGCTCGCCGCCAATCATCGGGCGGGGGCTCGGGAAGAGCGTCGACCGTGTAGAGGTGGTCGACCATCTCCGTCAGCAGTTCTCCCTTGCTCGCGACGTGCCGGTACAGGGCCATGGTGCTGACCCGCAGCTCGGTCGAGACCCGACGCATGGACAGGCCTTCGATGCCCTCGTCGTCGGCGATGGCGATGGCGGCCCGCACGATGCCCTCGCGGGTCAGGTGCGGTTCGGGGTGGGGCCGACGTTCCGCGCCCGGGGTGGTACGCGATCGTCCCCTCGATCCTCCGTCTTCGGACGTCTCGGCCACGGGTCCGGCGGGGTCGGCGGGCACAGGGTCCGTCGTGGGTGCTCTTCGAACGACCGTCCCCACTCCGCGCACGGCCTCGACCCGCCCCTCTCGACGCAGGACGGTGAGCGCCTTGGTGGCGGTGGCCATGGCGACCCCCCATCGTCGGGTGATCTCCCTGGTCGAGGGCACCCGGTCCCCCGGTCGCAGCTCCCCCGTGTCGATACACGAGCGGATGTCGGCGACGATCCGCGCGTAGGGCGCGAGTCCCGATTCCGTGTCCTCGTTCATCGTCCTCCTCTCGGATCACACGACGAGAACCTCAAGTGTACTAGTGCACCACCCCTTGAAGAGCGTCGCGACACATGCGCCCCCTCCCCGCTCCACACCTGGACATCCCCAGAGAGCACTAGTGCACTTGCGAGGTTATTCCCGATTTTACAAAGGATTTCTATGAAGGGTGTTTCTTGTTTATTGTGTACGCACGAGGTACACCACCCACTGGCACCGCGTTCATCGACCCTGATCGCGTACACCGTTCCACCCACCCTCACCCACGACCGCCCGGAGTCCGCCATGTCCCAGACGTCCGCGTCCGTGCCCCGCGCACCGGACACCACGAACCGCCCGCTCCCCGCGGCCGACCGATCGCTCGCTCCGGACCTGGCGCGCGGGATCATGCTCCTGCTCATCGCGCTCGCCCACGCGCACCTGTTCACCGTGTTCATCGGCGGCGACGAGACCGCCCCCACCGTCCTCGACCGGATCGCCACCGGCGGCACCATCGTTTTCGTGGACCTGCGCGCGTACCCGATGTTCGCGGCGCTGTTCGGCTACGGCCTCGCCCAGATCCACCACCGTCGGACCGAACAGGGACACGAGTGGCGTCCGACCCGGGCCCTCCTACGTCGACGCGGCCTCTGGCTGATCGTCTTCGGGGTCGCCCACGCCGCGCTGCTCTTCTTCGGGGACATCCTGGCCGTCTACGGCATCGTGGCCCTGCTCTTCGTCGGGGTGCTGCGTCTCCGCGACCGGACCCTGGTGATCCTGGCGTCGCTCTGGCTGCCCTTGGCCGCGGCCGCCCACGCCCTGCTCGCCGCCGACGAGGCCATGAACGGCCAGGGGACGCCCCTGATGCCCGACGGGTTCGTGGACGAGCTCCTCTTCCGCCTGTCCTTCTACCCGTTCCTCATCGTGCTGATGTTCCTCAGCACCGTCGTGCCGTTCCTGATCGGGGTCCTCGCGGCCCGGCACCGGGTCCTGGAGAAGCCTCGTGAACACCTGCGCCTACTGCGCGCCGCCGCCTTCGTCGGCATCCCCCTGGCCGTCCTGGGCGGGGTCCCCCTGGCACTGACCAAGACCGGTGTGTGGACCGACGCCACACCACTGGACCTCCTCCTCATCACCCCGCTGCACCAGGTGACCGGTTACGCCGGAGGTCTGGGCTACGCGGCGCTCATCGCCCTGATCGCGGTCCACCTGAACGACCGGCGAGGGCGGGTGACCGACGCCCTGTCCGCCCTGGGGCAACGCTCCATGACCTTCTACCTGGCGCAGTCGGTGGTGTGGGCGGTGCTGTTCTCCTCCTACGCGCTCCACGTGCAGCTCACCTCCTCCGCCCTCGGCGTCGCCATCGCCGTGGCCGTATGGGGGGCCACCGTGCTACTGGCCGACCTCATGCGTCGTGGCGACCGACGCGGACCGGCCGAGACCGCCCTGCGCCGGCTCACCTACGGCCCCACCCGATAGGGGTCTCCGGGCCCGGGGGACCCCCGGGCCCGGAGCCGCTCAGGCCACCCCGTGCCGCTCGACCACCCCGTCGATCTCGGCCTGGAGGGCGTGTCGATGGGCCGTTCCGAGATAGGAGGCCTCGACCCCGTTACGGAGCAGCCGCACCAGCCCCTCGGCGCCCACAAGATCGTGGGCGAGCAGGTACTCGCCGGTCAGGTCGCTGCCGAACATCGTCGGGTCGTCACTGTTGAGCGTCACCGCCAGCCCCGCGTCGAGCATCGCGGGCAGGGGATGATCCTCGATCCGCTCCACCGCCCGGGTCCGGAGGTTGGAGGTGGGACTGACGTCCACCGGGATCCGCTCATCGACGAGGCGGGCCACCAGCTCCGGATCCCTCATGCTGTCGATCCCGTGCCCGATCCGCTCGGCGCGCAGCAGGTCCAGAGCCTCACGGACCCGTACCGGCCCACCGTGCTCCCCGGCGTGCGGCAGACTCGCCAGACCCGCCGCCCGGGCCCGCGCGAACACCTCGGTGTAGGGCTCCATCGGGGACTCGATCCCGCCCACCCCGAAACCCACCACGCTCGGCGGACCGTCCCGCAGCACGGCCTCCACCGTCGCCTCGGCCGCCTCCGGCCCGAAGTCGGAGGGGAAGTCGGGGATCCAGCGCAGCCGGATCCCGTGCTCACGCTCGGCCCTGATCCTGGCCTGCTCGATCCCGTCGAAGACGACCTTGGCCGGGACCCCGCGCATCAAGTGGGTGTACAGACTGACGTGGACCTCGGCGTAGCGGACGTTCTGCGCCGCCAGGCGCTCGGCGACGACCGAGGCCAACAGGGAGAAGTCGGCCTCCTCCCGCAGAGTGCGCACCGAGGCCAGGTACACCTCCACGAAATGCGGGAAGTCGGTGAAGACGTACCACTCCCTGAGTTTCTCCAGTGTGTCCGGCAGTTCGGTGACCTCGTGGCGCGCGGCCAGTTCGAAGAGGGTCTCGGCGGGCATCGAGCCCTCCAGGTGGACGTGGAGCTCCACCTTGGGCAGTTCGCGGACGAACGATTCGATGTCGTGGGCGGTCGCATGGCTGTTCATGGCGTGAGCGTACGCACGCGGAGACCGATTCCCGACCCCTCGCGGCTCGACCTCACACCGATCCGTCAGAAAGCCCCCACCAGGGCGGAGAGAGAAGGGCCGGTGGTCCGGGCGGACCGGACCACCGGCCCGGCTTCAGACCGACGGGGTCCCCCCGTTCACCCTCCTGGGCACACCGAGCGGGTTGGCGTCCCGCAACTCGGCCGGTAGCAGGGCCTCCGGCACCGCCTGATAGGTGACCGGACGCAGGAACCGACGGATCGCGGTCGAGCCCACCGAGGTGTGGGTCGAGGCCGTCGTCGCCGGGTAGGGGCCGCCGTGGGTCATCGCGTGCGTGACCGCCACCCCGGTCGGCCAACCGTTCCAGATCACCCGACCCGCCACCGAGGCGCCCAAGGCCAACAGCGCCGGGGCCATCGGATCGTCCTCCTCGCCATGGACGGTCACCGTCAACTGGCCGTGCAGGACACCGCCCACCTCCAGAAGACGCCGCTCGTCCGGGTAGGAGACCACGAGCGTGGCCGGGCCGAAACACTCGTTCAGCAACTCCTCGGAGTGCTCCAACAGGGAGTCCAGGTCCGTGCTCAACAGGCTCGGCGTCCACCCCTCCTCGGTCCGCACGCCCTGGACCAGGACCTTCGTGGCGGGATGGGCGGCCAACGCGTCCAACCCTCGGGCGAACCCGTCGGCCACCCGGTCGTTGAGCAGCGGAGCCGCCGCGCGCGCCTCGAAGTCGGCCACCAGGGACCCCGTCTCGGCCCCCTCCGGCAGGAAGACGACCCCCGGCTTGGTACAGAACTGACCCGACCCCGACGTGGCCGAAGCGGCGTACTCCTCCAGGATCCGCGCACCGCGCCCGGCCATCGCCGCCCGGGTCACGAAGACGGGGTTGACGCTGCCGAGCTCCCCGTAGAACGGGATCGGATCGGGGCGCGAGACCGCCAGATCGTACAGGGCACGGCCGCCGGGGATGGAACCGGTGAAGCCGACCGCGCGCGTATTCGGGTGGAGCACCGCGGAGCGCCCCGCCTCGAACCCGCTCACCAGGGCGAACACACCCTCGGGTGCCCCCGCCTCGGCGAGGGCCTCCACGACGATGTCCGTGGTGAGCCGGGCCAGTTCCGGATGGCCGGGGTGGGCCTTGACCACGACGGGACAGCCGGCCGCCAGGGCGGAGGCGCTGTCACCCCCGGCGGTGGAAAAGGCGAAGGGGAAGTTGCTCGCCCCGAACACCACCACGGGGCCCAGGGGCACGAGCAACCGGCGCACGTCGGGGCGGGGCGTCCCCCACTCCGGATCGGCCGGATCGACCATGACCTCCAGGTACCCGCCGTCCTCCAGCACGTCGGCGAACAGGCGCAGCTGGAAGGTGGTGCGGCCCAGCTCGCTCCGACAACGTGTCTCGGGATAGTGCGCCTCGGCCATGGCCACGGGGACCAGCCGATCGGCCGCGCCGTCCAAGGCGTCGGCCACCGAACGCAACATCCGGGCCCGGTCGGCGGGTGCGGTCGACGCGAGGAGCGGCGCCGCCTCGGCCGCGCGTCGCAGGACGGAGTCGAGTTCCTCCATCGTCGTCTCGGACGTCTCATCGGTCATGCCGGAACCTCCAGGGGGTGGGTACGACGACGCGGTACGGCACCACGATGCCACGGGCATCGAAGAAGCGCACGGGGGCGAACGTTCGGTGAGCGACGATGCGGTCACACACCGCGACGCCCTGGAGAAACCCGACAAAAGAGGGCGGTGGATACCTCTCCAACCGGTTTCACCTGCACGAACACCGACCAAGAGAGAAGACGACCATGCTTTCCGGAGGCCGCTCGAACGAAACTCGAATTTCCCGGAACCAGGTGATTCCGGAAAGGCATCATAGGTGGTGTGACGACGAATTCCCGAAGCTCAGCACCCCCCCGCGCGCGACGGTCCCCCGAGTCGGAGAAGGGGACCTCCACACGGCGCGAGAGCCGTGGACCAGACAGAGTCGCCCACGACGATCTCGCGTTCGCGCAAGCCCCTCTACGCAGGCTGCCGGCACAGCAACGCAGCATGGTCCGCGTGCAGCGCATGCTCGACTGCTGCGCCGAACTCCTCGACGAGGTCGGCTACGACAACCTGTCCACCACGCGGATCGCGGAACGGGCCGGCGTGGCCATCGGTTCCGTCTACCAGTTCTTCCCGGACAAGAAGGCGATCACCCAGGCCTTGGGCCTGCGCTTTCTCGACCAGTTCGGCACCAGGGTCACCGAACGCCTCGCCGACGTCTCCTTCACCCACTGGACCGTCGCCGTCGACGCGATCATCGACGAGTACATCGACATGCACCGGAACGTCCCGGGCTTTCGCAGCCTGCACTTCGGCGACATCGTCGACCAACGGCTGCTCAACGGAGGCAGCGACAACAACCGGGTCATCTCGGAGCGACTGCGCAAGATCATCGTCTCCTCCGCGGAGATCTCGGACGACGAGGGACTCGACCGCGCCATCCACGTCTCCGTGGAGGCCGCCGACGCCGTCCTCAAACTGGCCTTCCGCGGCAACCCCGAAGGGGACCCCGACCTGATCCACGAGGCCAAGCGCCTGGTCAGCGGCTACCTGTCCCAGTTCTCCGAGCAGGAGGGGAGCGACCATCCGTGGTAGACCAGGCGAGAACCCTCGCGGCGCCCCGCACCGGCACCGCCGCGGGCGTCCCCTACCTCGTCCTGCCCCCGGCCGCCCCCACCGAGGCCCCGGCGCCCCTCGTCATCGGACTGCACGCCTTCGAACCGCCCCGGAGCGAGGCCGCCCTCGCCGGGACGGTCCCCATGGCCTCGTTACCGGCCTGGCGGGTCTACCTGGGTCTGCCCCTGTTCGGAGCACGCCTGCCCCCCGGCGGCGTGGCCGAGGTCAACGGGCTCGGTGAACGCGACTACCTCACCGAACTCTTCGGCCCCGTGGTCGAGCGGGCCGCCGCCGAACTGGGCGAGGTCGAGAAAGAGCTCCGGTCCGCCCTTCCCGTGACCGACGCCCCCACAGGCCTGGTCGGCGTGGGCGCCGGAGCCACCGCGGTCCTTCTCGCCCTGGCCGAGAGACGGATGCCGGTGGGCGCCGCCGCCGTGATCAACCCGATCGTCGATCCGGCCCTCTTGATGGCCGCACGCGAACGACGCACCGGTGTCCCCTACCCATGGACACCGCGGGCCCGGGGCGCCCACGAACGGCTGCACCTGATCGCACGGGCCGAGGAGCTCTCCCCGGGCTCCACGCCCCTGCTCGTGATCAACGGCGGCCGGGACGAGGTCGCCCCGCCCCGTTCGGGCCGGGCCCTCCACGATCGGCTCGCCCATCAGGACGGAGAACATGCGCTCCGTCACATCGTCGTACCGGACCTGGCGCATTCGATCGGCCCCGAACCGGGCCTCGAACCCGGACCGATCACTCCGGCGGGGGTCCTCACCGACCGGGCGCTGACAGAATGGTTCCATAGGAACCTGACCGTTTCCTCCCAGGTCCGCACGGACCCCGGAGGATGAGCGCTCCCCCTCGGTGTCCGGGCGAACCCGGAAGGGCCGGGGTCACCGCGCGTTCACCCAAGGGACCTCGCCGCCTTCTCTCTCAGGTCGGTCGCCGGTCGCCGACGCGACAGGCGGCGCGTGTTCCATGGGATCATCCAGTGGCGACCGCGCCCAGCGGTCCCACCTGATCCGTTCATCCTTCAGGAGGGCGAACCACGTGACGGAACCGGCACCGGTCTTTGCCAGCGGGGTCGACAACGAACGGTTGAACGCGCAACTGCGCTTCATCCTGGAAGTGGACAAACTCAAGCGCGTCCTACGGCAGAACCTGCTGGTGGACGGCTCCCGCCGGGAGAACTCCGCCGAACACTCCTGGCATCTGGCCCTCTCCGCCCGTACCTTCGCCGAGTACGCGCCCGAGGGCACCGACATCGAACGCGTCACCGAGATGCTCCTCATCCACGACATCGTGGAGATCGACGCCGGCGACACCTTCGTCTACGACCAGCGCGACTCCGAGTCCCAGGCCGAGCGCGAGCGCGCCGCCGCCGACCGACTCTTCCCGCTGCTCCCCGAGGACCAGGCCCTGCGTGCCCGCGAACTGTGGGACGAGTTCGAGGCCAGGACCACCCCCGAGGCACGCTTCGCCCGGGCGATCGACCGCCTCTCCCCCATGCTCGCCAACTGGCACAACGAGGGAGGCACCTGGGTGCGCTTCGGGATCACCCGCGCCGAGGTCATGGCGAAGGTGAAGCTCATCACGGAGGGCTCCGAGGCGCTCGGCGCGTACGCGACCGCCTTGATCGACGACGCCACCCGACGCGGCTACCTCGGCGCCTGAACCCGGCGGCGGACCTCGGTCAGACCCGGCCCATGAGGAGCTGGATCGCGGCGGTCAGCCCCACCAGCACCAGGCACACCCGCAACGCCGTGGGGCTGAGCCTGCGCCCGAAGTGGGCGCCCAGATAACCCCCGATGATCGTCCCGGCCATGATCAACCCGACCACCGCCCACGCGGGCGAGGCCAGCACGATGTAGAACACGGCGGCCGTGCTGTTGGCGATGGTGGTGAGCGCGTTCTTCAGGGCGTTGAGCCGCTGGAGATCCTCGTCCAGGGTCGCGCCCAGGAGACTGATCAGCAGGATCCCCTGCGCGGCGGCGAAGTACCCGCCGTAGGTGCCCGTGACATAGGCGCCCACCGGCATCCAGGGGCCGCCGTCCTTGGAGGCGGGCCTACGCGACCTGGCCCACCTGGTGATCCGGGGTTGGAGCACGATCAGGACACAGGCGGCGCCGATCATGAACGGCACCACCGCCTCGAAGACCCCCGGCGGCAGATAGATGAGCAACATCGCGCCGGTGATCGCGCCGATGAAGGACATGCCGCCGAACCGGATCAGCCGGGAACGCTGTCCGACCAGCTCCCGCCGATAGGCGATGGTCCCGCTGAGCGAACCGGGAGCGAGGCCGATGCTGTTGGAGACGGTCGCGGTGATGGGCGGATAGCCGAGCGCCAGCAGCACGGGAAAGGTGAACAGGGTCCCCGACCCCGCGATCGCGTTGATACCGCCAGCGGCGATCCCCGCGAGAAGGATGGCCGCGGCCTCCCAGAGTTCCATCGCGTCGCTTTCCGTTCAGCCGCTACCCCGACCGTCGAGGGCCCGAACAGACTACGAGACACGATCATCCGGTGATCGGCTCGGGGGCGCGTTGTCGGAGCCGGACGCACGAGGGCCCGCCGTGCGGAACACGGCGGGCCCTCGACGTTCTCGTCCGGGTCAGGTCGGAAGCCTGACGACCTCGCTCTGGATGCGTTCGAAGGCGCTGCTCACGCCCTGAAGGGCCTGGCCCATCTCGGCCGGGACGATCCACACCTTGTTGGCGTCGCCCTTGGCGATCTCCGGAAGCTTCTGGAGGTACTGGTAGGCCAGCACGTCCGGGTCGACCCGGCTGGTGTGCAGGGCCTTGAAGACCATGTGGATGGCGTCGGCCTCACCACGGGCCCGCAGGGTCTGGGCGTCGGCGTCCGCCTTGGCGGTGAGCATCTGCGCCTCGGCGTTACCCTTGGCCCTCAGCACGGAGGAGGAACGCTCACCCTCGGCCCGCAGCACCGCGGCCTGCTTCTCGCCCTCGGCACTGAGGAGCTGCGCGCGCTTCTCCCGATCGGCGCGCATCTGCATCTCCATCGCCTCCTGCACGGAGGACGGCGGCTCGATGCCCTTGAGCTCGATACGGCTGATCTCGATGCCCCAGTCCCGCGTCGCCTCGTCCAGGACGGACTTGAGCTCGCGGTTGATCTGGTCACGCGAGGTGAGCGTGCCCTCCAGGTTCATGCCACCGATGACGTTGCGCAGGGTGGCCAGGGTGAGCTGTTCGACGGCCTGGATGAAGTTGGCGACCTCATAGGTGGCCCGGTAGGCGTCGGCGACCCTTATATACACGGCGGAGTCGACCTCGACCGCGAGGTTGTCCTCGGTGATGGCCGACTGCGGCGGGAAGCTGACCACCTGGACACGGCGGTCGATCCGCTCTCGAACCTGGTCGACCCCGGGGATCACGATGTTGAAACCGGAGCTGAGCGTGCGGTGGAACTTACCGAAACGCTCGACCACGTCCTCCATCGAGTGCGGGACGATACGCACGCTGCGCCAGAAAATGATGAGAAGGACGGCGACGAAGAGTGCGACGATGATGATGGAGGTCATATTTACCGGCCCCCTCCGGCGTCGGACCGGGTGGCGTTGTTCAGTGGCGGCATCTGCGGCGGCTCCGGATCTCCTGACGGGGGTGACAGGCAGCATGGGAGCGGACCCGCTCCAGCGATCCGCGTCGGGCGCGCCGAAATAGAGCGATCCGCTCACTGAACGTCGACGCTACCCCATACCCATCCGGGTCGACCACATCCGGACGGAAATAGGATTTACGGACAATAATTTTCTGTCATAAATGCATCCCCAATCACTTTCGTCACATGAGTACCGCCCCGGTACCAGAGGTACACGGAGCGGAACACGAGACGAACGGGGAATCAGATAGCCCGGGCCGTCCAACGATCACCATCACGCTCGATCTTCAACGGAAGCCCGAAAGTCTCACTCAGGTACTCGGCGGTCATCACCTCACCCAGAGGACCCGCCTTCACCACACGCCCCTCACGAAGCAGCAGACCGTGGGTGAAGCCCGGGGGGATCTCCTCCACGTGATGAGAGACCACCACCAGCGCCGGAGCCACATCGCTCATCGCCAGCTTGCCCATCCGGCGCACCAGGTCCTCACGCCCGCCCAGGTCCAACCCGGCCGCCGGCTCGTCGAGGAGCAGCAACTCCGGATCGGACATCAGCGCACGGGCGATCAGGACCCGTTTGCGCTCCCCCTCGGAGAGCGTGTGGAAGGAACGATCCGCCAGATCGCCGACGCCCCAGTGCCCCAGCAGGGCCCGGGCACGGCCGTAGTCGGGGACCCCGTACTCCTCCCGGAAACGGCCCAGATAGCCGTAGGCGGCGCTGAGGACCAGATCGAGGACCGGGGTGTCCTCCTCGATCCGCGAGGACACCGAGGCACCCGCGTAACCGATCAGCGGACGCAGCTCGAACACGTCGACCCCGCCGAGCCGCTCCCCCAGGATCTCCACACCGCCCGCGGTGGGATACGTCTGGCTGGAGGCCACGTTCAACAGAGTGGTCTTCCCCGCGCCGTTGGGGCCCAGGATCACCCAGCGCTCCCCCTCCAGCACCGACCAGTCCACGCCGTCCAGCAGGTGGCCCCCGCCACGTCGTACCGTGACCCCGTTCAGGCCCAGAACACGCCCGTCCATCATCCTCCTTCGCTCACGTCCCACGCCGGTGCACGGGCCGCCCTACCCTGAAGCAATGCAATCAACGTCCGCACCGCTCGTCGCCTGGGGCAACGCCTGGCTGTCGGGACACGTCGGGTTGGACGACGCCGTCGACGCCGTCGAACGCAGGGGCGGCCCCAACCTGATCGGGACAGTACCCCCGGGAGACCTGCCCTTCGACAGCGACGTACCGCTGCGCGGCGCGCTGGTACGCCTTCGTGGTCTGGGGTTGTCCGCGTTCCGGTTGGCACTGCCCACCTGGGGTGACCCTTGCGGCCTGGTCGGCCCGGCCGAGCTCAACCAGGCCGCCATCGAGGCTCAGGAGGGGGTACTGGTGCAGTTGTCCGACCGACAGGTGGGACTCGTACCCTCCGCCGACCGGCGTGGTTCATCCTATGTCGGTGTCTCCTGGACCCCATATCCGGCGAACAACGTCACACCCCGAGTGCCCGATCTGCCCGAAGCGGAACGTCGACTGAAACTCACCCTCATGGAGACCGCCGAACGCCTCCAGGGAGTGGACGACATCGCCTCCTTCGGGCCGGCCGTCCACCGGGCCCTGGACGACCTCGGCGACATGGGAACCCCGCCACTCGCCCACGGGTACCCGCCCCGGGCCCATCGGGTCGCCGCCCAGGCCGAACGACTGGCCCGCGTGCTGCGGCTCGCCGAACCCGGCCGGGGGCGCGGCGTGAGCGCGCACCAGATGGGCCTGAGAGACGCCGCCCTACGTGAACTGGACGCGAGCGTGCGTCGCGCCCTCATCGCCGCCCACGCCGCCATCGCGCTCCCCTGAGAGCGCTCCCGACCGGCGACCCGCCCCCGCGTCCCTCGTGAGCCGGAAGAAGGGTCTGGCCCCCGAGGGCACCGGGTGGGACCCTGGTATCGAGCGCGGGGAGTCTCCGGGATGAACCAGGGGCGACACCTGATCCCGAACCACGCCCCCACGTCGATACTTGGGTGTGAGACCTTTCATGGTCGACCCACCGAGGAGGAGAGCCGTCATCATGCAACCCGAGCACATCCGAGCTTCCGACGCGGACCGGGACCAGGTTGCCGAACGGCTCCGGGAGGCCCTGGCCGAGGGGCGCCTCACCCCCGTCGAACACGAGGAACGACTGGACACCCTCTACCGGGCCAAGACCATCGGCGAACTCGCGCCCATCGTGTCCGATCTGCCCTCGCCCGGCGCCCCCGGACCCGTACCGGGATACGGCGGCACGGACCGCTCCGACGGCCCCGACGGCATGGAGATCCTCGGCAGTGACGCCCGTGACCTGGCCGGACAGAGCAAGGGGTCGGAGAACCTCGTGGCGGTGTTCGGCGGAGCCGAGCGCCGTGGCCGCTGGCTGGTCGAACCGCGCACCAACGTGTCGGTGCTCTGCGGCGGGGTCGAACTGGACCTGCGCGAGGCGGTGCTGAGCCGCCACGAGGTGACCATCCAGCTCGCGGTGATCATGGGCGGGGTCGACATCACCGTGCCGCACGGCGTCCGGGTGATCAACAACACGTCGGCGATTCTGGGGGGTGCCGATCTGCACGGAACGGACCAGGTCACCGACCCGAACGCCCCCGTCGTACATCTGACCGGATCCTGCATGCTGGGCGGGGTCGACGTCAAGGCCAAGAAGTCGAAGAAGAAGCGCAAGGACCGTCGCGAGAAGTGACCCACGCCTCCCGATCGACCGTCCACATGCTGGACTAGCTGGGCAAACTCCGCCCCCTCGACATCATTCGCACACCGCGGCCGAGTACCGTGGAGTATGCCATGAGTGATGAATCCACGTTGTTGGTAACGATGACCGGGCACGACCGCCCGGGCATCAGCGCACGTCTTCTGAGCACGCTCTCCGTCTTTCCGGTGACCATCGTCGACCTGGAGCAGGTCGTCCTCGGTGGCCGCCTCGTCCTGGGCGCCGTTCTCGAAGTGGACGAACGGGTCGCCCCGGGGGTGAGTCACCGGCGGGTCTACGAAGAGGTCCGCTCGGCCCTCGACAAGACCGCGATCGACCTCGAGATGGACGTCGAGTACGCGGACGGCAACGGGCGTGTCAACGCCTCCGGAGAGGAACGGCTGCACGTCACCGTGCTGGCCTCTCCACTGCGACCGGGGGCTCTCGGCGCCATCGCCTCGTGCGTGGCCCGCTCCGGCGCGAACATCGACCGGATCGAACGACTCTCCGCCTACCCGGTGACCTCCGTCGAGATGGAGATCTCCGGCGGCAACGCCGACCAGCTCCGGGCCGAACTGGCCATGGAGTCCGCCACCCAGGGTGTGGACGTCGCCGTTCAGGCCGGTGGCCTGCACCGGCGTAGCAAGCACCTGGTGATCATGGACGTGGACTCCACCCTGATCCAGGGCGAGGTCATCGAACTCCTGGCCGCGCACGCCGGCTGCGAGGACGAGGTCGCCAAGGTCACCGAGGAGGCCATGCGCGGCGAGTTGGACTTCGAGGAGTCCCTCCGCCGACGGGTGGCCCTCCTGAAGGGACTGGACGCCTCCGCCATCGAGAAGGTCCGCGACGAGATCCGGTTGACGCCGGGAGCCCGCACCCTCGTGCGCACCCTCAAGCACCTGGGTTACGAGTGCGGGATCGTCAGCGGGGGCTTCACCCAGATCACCGACGTCCTGGTGGAACGTCTCGGGCTGGACTACTCCGCGGCCAACACCCTGGAGGTCGTCGACGGCGTCCTGACCGGTGAACTGGTCGGCCCCATCATCGACCGCAAGGGCAAGGCCATCACGCTCCGGGACTTCGCCGAACAGGCCGGGGTCCCACTGAACCAGACCGTCGCCATCGGCGATGGAGCCAACGACCTGGACATGCTCCAGACCGCGGGTCTGGGCGTGGCCTTCAACGCCAAACCGGTGGTCCGCGAGCAGGCGGACACCTCCGTGAACGTGCCCTACCTGGACACGATCGCCTTCATCCTGGGCATCACCCGCGAGGAGATCGAAGCGGCCGACCTGCACGGCTGAGAACCGCCCCGGCAGGGGCGGGAGCCCGACCGACCACCCAGGCCTCTGGAGAGGGACAGCCTCTTCCAGGGGCCTTCGTCCATCCGGAGAACACGGTCATCCAGGGAACACGGTGCCGTCGAATCGACCTTCGGGCACAAAAAAAGGGGGGGGCACCCCAAGGCACCCCCCAACACACAAAAAAGAAAGGGACACCCCCACAACAGGGGCGCCCCTTCCTCCAAGAAAAACCGTGGCAGCGACCTACTCTCCCACCCCACCACAGGGCAGTACCATCAGCGCAAAGAGACTTAACGACCGGGTTCGGAATGAGACCGGGTGTGACCCTCCAGCAATAACCACCACGGAAACCAACCCCCACACCCCAGACCACCCACCAGGCAACCAGGACACGGGGAAAAATCCGTGAAAAATGTGCGCGAACATCCAATTATCTGCAGCGGACAAGCCCTCGGCCTATTAGTACCGGTCAGCTCCACCCCTCACAAGGCTTCCACACCCGGCCTATCAACCCCGTCGTCTACAGGGAGCCTTACCCTCTCAAAGGAGGCAGGAGACCTCATCTCGAAGCAGGCTTCCCGCTTAGATGCTTTCAGCGGTTATCCCTCCCGAACGTAGCCAACCAGCCATGCCCTTGGCAGGACAACTGGCACACCAGAGGTTCGTCCG
>NZ_BAZE01000019.1:0-73928 GCF_000710955.1 Nocardiopsis alba | reverse complement strand
TAGGTCGGGAAGTCGGCGAAGGCACTCAACCGAAACCGAAACAGAAAAGACGGGAGAAGTCTCCATTCCGATTCCCCGATATTCGGAAAGCGCTCGCTGATTTCTCGTTCCCCGGTTCTTCCGTCGGCTCCGTGGTAGCTTCTCGCGGAAAGAGGGGGAAGGGTGTTCGGGGTGCGGTATACGGAATGGGATTTTCGGTACGCGTTGGGGAGGCTGGGGTTTTATTCGGACGGGCCGATCAGAATCGGATATCGGGCGGCCACCGTCACCGGTCCCGCGCGCATGTCGGACGGAACCCGTGTGTGGGTACGGGTGGGCACCGTGGCCGACCACGTGGTGTGGATGCGTCCGGAGGCCATCGAGGAGGCCTCCCGAGAGCTGTCCTTCCTCGTGCCCATGCCCCACGTCCTGGGCAGCTTCACCTGGTCGAGGCCGGATGTCGACGAGGGTGTCGATCGCCGAGCGCGAGCGCACGTCTTCGCCTACGTGGAAGGCGCTCCCGTCTCCCCTGAGCCCATGATCCGGGAGGACCCGTCGGTGGACGAGGTGTGGTGGGACGACCTGCGTCGAGCCCATGACCGGATCTCCGAGGCCGGCTGGGCGGGGCCAGGGCAGTCGGAGCGAAGGGTACGTCGTTGGGTCTCCTCCCTGGCGGGGGAGAGGTTCGCCGACACCGAGATCGAGTGGATCCCGCAGCACAACGACTTCCACTGGCAGAACCTTCTCGCCCCGAAGCTGACGGTCGTCGACTGGGAGGGCTTTTCCCTGGCCCCGGCCGGTTCCGACGCGGCGCATCTGTTGATCTACAGCCTCGCCCATCCCCCTACCGCCGACCGTGTGCGTGATCTCTTCTCGGACGTTCTTTCGGGCGAATCCGGAGAACTGGCACAGGTGTTCGCCGCCGCGAATGTCCTGACCGCCGTGGAGAACGGATTCCACGACGATCTTCGAGAGCCGATCAGAGACCACGTGAAGAGTCTTCTCGCCGATTGATCCCTCTTCGGTGGCTGCCGGAGGCCGGCCGAAAATCCGCGGAGCCGGGGTGCCCCGCTCACCCGGGGCCCGCTTCCGACCCGAGCCTTCCCTTCGACCGATGGGACCACCGCCCATCGCAACCCCACATTCCCGTCCACCATGGCTGGAGAGACCCTGATGACCGACACGAGCACCCTGACCGAGGACACGATCGCCCACGCGCGCCACACACTGGCCGATCGCCTCTGCGCCGAGGGGACCATCACCGACGCGGCCGTGGAGGAGGCCTTCCGGAACGTGCCCCGGCACGCCTTCCTGCCCCACGCGAGTCTGGAGGAGGCCTACTCCGACACGATCGTCTCCATCAAGGACGACGAGAGTGGCAGGTCGCTGAGCTGCGCTTCGATGCCCGGCGTCGTCGCGTCGATGCTGGAGCAGGCCCGGATCGAGCCCGGGGCGCGCGTCCTCGAAGTGGGTGCCGGTACCGGATACAACGCCGCTTTGCTCGGGCGCATAGTGGGGGAGCACGGCCGGGTGGTCACCATCGACGTGGACCGGGACCTCACCGACGACGCGGCCGCCCGTCTCGCCGAGACCGGCGCGACCGACGTGGAGGTCGTACTCGGGGACGGCGCTCTCGGATACGAGGCCGGGGCACCCTACGACAGGATCATCGCCACGGTCGGCTCGCACCGGATCCCCGCGGCGTGGCTGAGGCAGCTCGCTCCCGAAGGTCGGCTCATCGCCCCGGTCCGGGTCGCCGGAGACGTCTCGTACAGCATCGTGTTCGAACGCGACGGTGAGAAGTGGGCGAGTGTCGACGCCCGACCGGCCACGTTCATCCCGTTGCGGGACTCCGTGGAGGAGGACACCCGTGCCTACCGGTCCATCACCGGTGATGACAGGGTCACCCTTCAGGTCAACCGGGAGCAGCGCGTCACCGACGAGCAGGTGCGCGGCGTACTGGACGAGCCCTCGTCCCTGGTGTGGACCGGCGTCACCATCGGTGGGATGGAGCCCCGGGACAAGGTGTGGCTCCGGCTGGCGCTGCTACTCGACAACTCCGTCTCCCGCATGTTGGTCGAGCGCGCCGCGATCGTCTCAGGCCTGGTCGCCCCCGGCCTTCCGTGGGGGGACATGGCCTCGGTACCCGTCGATGAGCGGGGGCTGGCCTACCTCACCGCCCGGGCCCTCACCGCTGATCCGCGAGGGGAGTGGGAGTTCGGGGTGGTCGGCCACGGAGAGGCCGGGCGAAGGCTCGCGGAGCGGATGGCGGACCTGATCCGGGGGTGGGAGCGCACCGCGAAGGTCGGCTTCGAAGTGCGCCTGGACGGCGAGGGCCGGACGAGTCTCGACGTGACCTGGGATTGAGGCCGGCCGGGGTGCTCTGGAGGAGAACGCCCCGGCCCGCGGGTTCCCTCCGGCGGAGAGCGTCGGCCACCCACCGCCGGAACGCTCGAGGAGGGGCCCTACTCGAAGAAGCCCACTTCCGCCTCGCGCCGCGCACGGCCTGTCCGCCCCTCGTGGACGAGGGTGTCCAACAGGGCCAGGGCATCGGTGGAAGGCTCGTCGGCGGGGAAGTAGACCTCCAAGCGATGGTCCGGGGTATCGGCCTGGAGCCAGACCTGGAAGTGGACCGTCAGCGCGCCCACGAGCGGGTGCCGCAGGCGCTTGGTCCCCTGGGTGCACGCCTTGACCCGGCCGGACGCCCACATCGCGGCGAAGTCGGCGTCCTTCATGCACAGCTCGCCGACGAGTTCGGCCAGGCGGGTGTCATCGGGGTACTTGCCGCTGATCAGCCGCAGATAGGCGACATAGGTGCGGGCCTCCGCCTCCCAATCGGCGTAGGTCTCCCGCACCCGCGGGTCGAGGAAGAGCAGACGCGGCAGCGAGGGGCGGGTGTGCGGATCGTCGGTGTCGAAGGGCAGGTGCGGGGCCAGGAGCGCGTGCCCGGTCGGTGTCCAGGCGAGCGCGTCGTTGCGCCGGCCCAGGAGTACGGCCGGCCGGTTCCCGAGCGATTCCAGCATCGTCAGGGAGCGCGGGTCCGGATGCTCGGGGAGTGTGCGCGGAGCGGCCTTCACCGGGGAGGGCCTGGCCAGATCGAGCAGATGCTCGGTCTCCGTCCGCGATAGGCGCAGCGCGCGTGCGATCGCGAGAAGGACCTCGTCCGAGGCGTTGTGGGCCTGGCCCTGTTCGAGGCGAACGTAGTAGGCGACGGAGACCCCCGCCAGGTGGGCGACCTCTTCACGGCGCAGGCCGGGTACCCGCCGACGTCCGCCCCGGTACTCGACACCGGCCTCGGCCGGGCTCAGGGCGTCGCGACGCGACTTCAGAAAGCCGCCCAATCCACCTGAACCGCGCGGGCGGGACGAACCACTCATACGAGCCAGGGTACGTGGATCCTCCACGTTCAGCCTGACCCTGTCGGTGGTACGCACGGCGATCACACGATCAAGGGGTGTCTGGTCGCCACGGCGAACGCGCATGAGACTGGCCGTCGGCGACACGACCGGCATCACCTCTATGTGCGCGGCGTCGCCCGGCCGCCGATCGTCGCGGCCCACTCGATCCGCTGAGGAAGGACCCATGAACGACCACCGCTCCACCGCGCTCATCGTCGGTGTCAACGGCATCGTCGGCTCGGAGATCGCGCGCAGGCTCGCGATCCGCGACGACTGGGACGTGCACGGCCTGTCGCGCTCGGCCCACGAGTTTCCGCCGAGGGTGCGCCCGATCCTCGGCGACCTACGGGACGCTCAGAGCCTCGCCCCGGCCCTGAAGGACGTTCGGCCGACCCACGTCTTCTTCACCGCCTGGTCGAGGCAGGAGAACGAGGCCGAGAACATCCGCGTCAACAGGGCCATGACGCGCAACCTCTTCGAAGCGCTCGCCCCGGCCGGAACGGTGCGTCACGCCGCGCTCATGACCGGGTTGAAGCACTACATGGGCCCGTTCGAGGCCTTCGGCACCGGCGAGATGAGCGAGACCCCCTTCAGAGAGGAATCCGCACGGCTGGACGTGCCGAACTTCTACTACGCGCAGGAGGACGAGCTGTTCGCGGCCGCCGAACGCGATGGCTTCACCTGGAGCGTCCATCGTGCGCACACCGTCACGGGGTACGCCGTCGGCAACGCGATGAACTTCGCGCTCACGCTCGCCGTGCAGGGGGCGATCGCCCGCGAGACCGGTACCCCGCTGATCTTCCCCGGCACCGAACTCGTCTGGAACCACCTCACGGACGTCTCCGATTCGCGGGTGGTCGCCGAACAGATGATCTGGGCGTCGACCACCCCCGGCATCGGTGATGAGGCGTGGAACGTGACCAACGGCGAGATCTTCCGCTGGCGCCGGCTGTGGCCGCGCCTGGCCGACGCTCTCGGTGTCGACTGGGAGGGCCCCACCTCCGAGCCCCGTCCACTGGTCGCGCAGATGGCCGGAAAGGAAGGGCTCTGGGAGGAGATCGCCGACCGGTACGGGCTCAAGGAGCGCCGGCTCGACCGGGTGGCGTCGTTCTGGCACACCGACAGCGACCTCGGCGTGGAGGTCGAGGTCGTCGCCGACATGACCAAGAGTCGGCTGGCCGGGTTCGATACCTATGTCGGTACCGAACGGGCCTTCCTCGACCTGTTCGACCGTTACGAGGCGGAGGGCCTGGTGCCCACGCGGCCTCGCCGGGCCTGATCGTCTTCGAGACCGGCCGGGGCGCTCTCCTCCAGGGCGCCCCGGCCGGTTTTCTTGGACGGGGCGTGTCGGTGGGCGATCGATGCTCCCGACCTCGTCGAACCACCCTGACCAGGGCGTTTCGCGGTGTGTCGAGAGCACATCGATGGTGGTCGGCGCACACACTGAGAACCGTGTGATGTCAGATGCCCACAGAAAGGGATGAGCCGTGGTTCCCGTTCCCACCGCCATCGCCGTGCCGCTGGCCGCCTGTGCCCTCGTGGCCTCCACCATCGCTCCAGCGCACGCCGCCACCGAGGGCGCTCTCGCCTGGACCGTGGAAGGGGGATCCGAGGTCGTCGTCGAGACCCCGGAACTCGGCTGCGCGGCCGTTCCCGAGGAGGTCCGCTCCGCACCGGAGAGGGTCTCCAGGTTCCACAACGCCACGGACACCGTCGTCCACCTCATCGGAGTCCCGTGCGACCCCGCTCGGGAGGGCGGCGTGCCCAGCGACGCCTTCGAAGGCGAGTACCTGGTGGTCGCCGCCGGCGGAGTGGTCGGATCGGGCTCCGCGCTGGAGCGGGCGAAGTCCGTCATCGTCGGCGACCCCGCCTGAGGCATCTGGGCGGGCCGCCCGAACGGTCACCTGCCGAGGCCCCTCAACGCGTCGATCCTCGCCCGGTCCGTTCCCAACCGTTCCAGGATGTCCAGAGCCTGCCCGCCGCTCTTCCTGAGGGCCTCCCACTCAAGGATCCAGGCCCCTCTTTCGACGATGCCCTTGCACCTTCCCTCCAGATCGAGGTCGCCCCTTTCCAGCACATCCTCATGAGCGACACCGGAAACGATCTGGAAGATCACCTCGAAGAGGACCGGCTTCACGTGTGACGGGGGATCGCAGGCCAGGGCGGCCATCGCCAGTGAGACCGTGGCCTCGGCCGCTTCGAAGAGCCGCCCCTGGACGAAGACCGAGTTCTCGATATCCCAGTAGTGGTTCATCGCGTCGTCTTCGGAGGCCTGCGAGACGAGCTCGATCATGCTGTCGGGAACAAAGGACGCGTCGCCGGTCAGGGTGTGCAGGGCGGGCCAGTCCCAAAGACGGGCCTCGATCCGGACCAACTGGGGATTCACTTATCTCGCTTTCGTGGGAGGGGCGACGGGAATCCGGTCACCTCATTGAACACGCACTCCCCGAGTGCCGGGGAGCCTTCGAAGGTTCTGGGGCCATGGCGATCACGACGTCGTTCGTGGCCGGCCGTGAACGTTATGGGAAAGGGGCAGAATCGTCGTATGCGACGAACACGGGCGTGGGCACGCACGATCTCCCCCTTGACGCCGACGGTACCGGGCACGTTTCCGGCGTGGCCCGGTCTCCTCGCGCCCCTTCGGTTCCGGGGCCGGTGGTAGCGGTGGTCGACAACCGTACGCGCGACAACCACGGGGTCTCGATCCAGGCCCGTGACATCAATGGGCCGATCACCGTGCACCCCCGGACCGACGCTTCGGTGCCCGGATGGGTGGATACGGCCCTGCCCGTCCATCGGTGCGATGTGGGCGAGTTGGGCGTCCACAACGCCCTGCCCGGAGACGGGGGTGAGGGTCTTCCTCCCTACGTGGCCCGGGATGTGGACGAGGAGATCGACCGGCGCCTGGCCGCGGTCTCGGAAGCGCCACGCGGTGGTCTGGTGTTGGTGACCGGAGCCTCGACAGCGGGTAAGACCCGGGCCATGGTCGAAGCGTTGGGACGCACGCTTCCCGACCGGATGCTGGTGGCTCCGCCAGAGGGCGCCGGTCTACGGGCACTCCCGGCCTGGCTCGGAGAACGGGCCGAGAGCGCACCCCAGGGGTGGGTGGTCTGGCTGGACGACCTGGAACGTCATCTGGGTTCCTCGGGGCTGACCCCGACACTGGTCGCCGAGCTCGGTCTGGCCGGTGCGGTCGTGGCCGCCACCATCCGCCGCAACCACCTGGAGGCACTGCGTCCGAGCCCCACCGACCGTGCCTTCACCGCGGAAGGTGTGGGGTACGCGGTGCTCAAGACCCCACCGGTCGTCGTCGAACGCCGGTGGAATCCACAAGAGCGCGATCGGGCACGGGCCAGTGGTGATGAGCGTTTGGTGCAGGCCGCCGACGACGAGCGGTTCGGAGTGGCCGAGCAGTTGGCGGCGGGCCCTCTTCTCCAGCAGGCCTGGAACGGAGGCCCCGACGGCGGCCATGCCCGCGGTTACGCGCTGGTGGCCGCCGCCGTGGGTCTGGCCGAGGCAGGTGTGTCGAGTCCGTTGACCCGCGAGCAGATCCAGGCCGTACACGTCGCCTATCTACCGGCCCCTCCGCCTCTGCCAGAGGAGGGCGATCAGGCCTGGGAGTGGGCCACCTGTCCACGTAGTGGCATGGCCGGGTTGTTGGTGCCCGCCGATCATGAGGGCCGTCGCTGGCGGGCCTTCGACTACCTCACCCACCAGGGTCCTCTGCCCGAAGCCGTGTGGCGCACCGCCCTGGAGACCACCACCGGACAAGAGCGGCTCGACGTCGGCCTCACGGCCCACAGCGTCGACCTGTACGACGTCGCCGAAGCCGCCTGGACCCCGTTGGCCGAGCAGGGCTACAACGCTGCGATGGTCGACCTCGGGCTCCTACTGGAGGAGGTGGGCCGAGTCGGGGAAGCGGAGGCCTGGCTTCGACTGGCGGCGGGCAAGGGCGAGATCAACGCGATGCACGCCTTCGGGATCCTGCTCTACAGATCGGGCCGGCTCGAGGAAGCGGAGCCTTGGTACCGCCGGGCCGCTGAAGGGGGGCTGGCCGGTGCGATGTTCAACTTCGGGCTTCTGCTGCAAGAGGTGGGTCGGCTCGAGGAGGCCGAGTCCTGGTACCGGCGGGCCGCCGACGTGGATGAGATCGACGCGATGGGCAACCTGGCGATCCTGCTGTCCAGGTCGGGTCGGTTCCGGGAGGCGGAATCCTGGTATCGGAGGGCGGCTGAGAAAGGCCGAAGCGATGCGATGTTCAACCTCGGACTCCTGCTGAAAGGGCTGGGGCGGGATGGGGGAGCCGAGGCCTGGTTTCGGTGGGCCGCCGAAGAAGGCGAGGTCAAGGCGATGAACAACCTCGGTCTCATGTTGGAGGAGGCGGGTCGTATCGGGGAGGCGGAGGCCTGGTATCGGCGGGCCGTCGATGGAGGTGACACCGAAGCGGTGTTCAACCTCGGGCTCCTGATGCACAGGGAAGGACGGTCGAAGGGAGCCGAGGAGTGGTATCGGCGCGCCGCCGCCGAGGGCGACCCCGGCGCGATGTCCAACCTCGGGGTCCTGTTGAACGACGCCGGCCGAGTGGAGGAAGCGGTGTCCTGGTTCCGACAGGCCGCTGACGCGGGTCATCCCGGTGCGGCGCACAACCTCGCCGTCCTGTTGGGCGAAGCCGGCCGAGGGAGAGAGGCCGAGGCCTGGTAGCGGAAGGCCCGCGGGGGTGACCCGGCTCCTCATCGGGTGAGGACCACCATGGGCGGGAAGGGTGCTTTTCTAAACCACGAGGGAGGGCCGCCCGAGGGGACGCCCAGGGAGACCCCTCGGCGTATCGATCCTTGTCCGGTCCGTTTCCGACCGCTCGAGGATGTCCAAGGCCTGCCCGCCGTTCTTTCTGAGGGCCTCCCGCTCAAGGATCCAGGAGTCCCTTCAGCCGGTATCGACCGTCACGAGTGCGTCGAGCGCCTGCCCCACCTCCCCGCGGATGGCGTGTTCGATCTCCTCGGGCCCCTCCCTTTGCAGAATCCCCTCGTGAAAGAGGTCGTGCCGCAGCAGGAGCGCCCCGACCAGCAACCCGGCCCAGGACCGTGAACCTCCGGCCTCCGAAAGCGGGGCGATCCACGAATGGAGGATCGCCGAGCGCCCGGCGGTCAACGTGGGGGAGTCCCGTTCACAGCGGCTCCAGCGGCGCATCCCCTCCCAATCCTCCGGCCCTATGTCGGTCCAGCGGCGAGGGTCGGCGAGCAGGGGGCCGTCGAGGACGAGTGGGCGTAGTGCCTCGGTGGCCGCCGCGGGCCCGTCGCAGGCCTCGACGGTCGTGATCAGCGCGTCGAGGACGGCGGGTTCCGCGTCGAAGAACAGGTCCTCCTTGGCGGTGAAGTAGTTGGTGACCGTCTTGATCGATACGTCCGAGGCCTCGGCGATCTGGGCGAGGGTGACGGTCTCGAAGCCGTCGCGTTCGAAGAGTCGGGTCGCGCGGTCGGAGATGCGCTGCCTGGTCTCGCGGCGCTTGCGCTCCCTCAGGCCGATATTTACCATGATGGAAAGTTTACCATCATGGAACTTATATCGATGGTCCCGCCACAGAAAGACCGACGACCATGCCCCTGCGCCTCTCCTCCCACACCTTCACCTCGCACGCGGTCGAGGCCGAGGTCGAATACCGGCTGCTCCTCCCCGACGATCACCGGGAGGGGGAGCGGCTGCCGTTGGTCCTCCACTTCCACGGGGCCATGTCGTCCTCGGCCTCGCTGGAACTCGCCCTGCCCCTGTATCGAGAGGCGTTCGACGCCGAAGAGTTCCCGCGCGCCGTCGTCGCCTGCCCGAGCACCCCGACCCAGGGCGGCTTCTACCTCGACCAGGAGGACGGGCCTGCCTGGGAGGCGATGGTCGGTACCGAGCTGCCCGCGTACCTCGAGGAGACCTTCGGAACCTTCGATCGGGTGGCGCTCCTGGGAGCGTCGATGGGCGGCTACGGTGCGCTCAAGCAGGCCTTCGCCGACCCCGAGCGGTTCACTGCGGTCGCGGCCCTCTCACCCGCGGTGTTCCCCGGCGAATCCCCGGCCGACGTTCCCGCGCGGAACATCCCTTCCGTGCTCGGGGAGCTGCACCGGGCGATGGCCCCGGGCGGCGACGCCCGGACCTATGCCCGGAACTCGGTCCACGGCCGTGCCCGGACCCGGGTCGAGCTCATCAGAAGCTCGGGCCTGTCAGTGCTGATCGACTGCGGGGCCGCCGACGAGTTCCTTCTGCACGAAGGGGCCGCGTACCTCCACGGGGTGCTGACCGAGCTGGACATCGAGCACACGTTCCGACTCGTCGAGGGCGCCGGCCACGTCGGCCCCGCCGCCGAGCGGCGCACATTGGAGGCGATCCGGTTCCTCGGGCGGGCGCTCATGAGCCGGTAACGCGATCATGGGCAGAGGACGTAACGGTGTCCGCGCCCGGAAGACGACCACGCCTCACCGGCGGGGAGTAGTCTCGATCGAATGCCTTCCCCCCGTATCGACGGTGTCGGTGGACACCGGGACTTCCGCCGCCTCTGGGCCGGTTCGGTGGTGGGTCAATTCGGATCCGCCATCGGCATGGTGGCCCTACCCGTCATCGCCGTCGTCGTGCTGGACGTCAGCGCCTGGCAGGTCTCCCTCTTGGCCGGGATCACCGCGCTGACCACCGTGCTGGTCGCCTTCCACGTAGGCCACCTCGTCGAATACACGCGCAAACGCCCGGTCATGATCGGTGGCGACCTCATCCGAGCCGTCACCCTGGCGAGTCTTCCCATCGCCCATGCCCTCGGCGCCCTCACCTATGCCCACCTGTGCGCGGTCGCGGCGGTCAACGCCGTCTGCGCCATCGCCTTCACCGGGGCCTCACAGGCGCATCTGAAGTCCCTGGTCTCACCCGCCGGCCTCATCGACGCCAACAGTCGTCTGGAATCGACCCGTTGGCTGAGCATCTCTCTCGGGCCCGCGCTCGCCGGCGCTCTGATCGCCGCGCTGTCGGCGGTCGGCGCGCTCGTGGCCACCACCGTGGGCTATCTCTTCGGGGCCTTGGCCGTACGGACCATCCGCGAGCCCGAGCCCCCTCCACCAGAGCGCCCCGTCGGGGGAGGGCGCACTTCGCGTCGCGCGGAGCTCTTCGCCGGCCTCGGATTCGTCCGGGGCCATCCCACCCTGCGGCCGATCCTGTTCGGTTGGATCCTGTTCGCCGGGGCCTCCTCGATGGCGGCCCCGCTCACCGCCGTCTTCTACATGCGTGACCTGGGGTTCAGTACGTTCGAGTACGGACTCCTCATGGGGGTGCCCTCGATCGGCGGGTTGGTGGGGGCTCGCCTCGTGCCCTCACTGGTCCGCAGACTGGGTGCGTTGCGCACGCTGCGGTGGGCCTCCCTGCTGCGCGGCCCTTGGTACTTCCTCATCCCCTTCGCGCTTCCCGGGCCTGTAGGGCTGTTGATGTGCGGGCTGGGGTTCGGCCTGCTCCTACTGTTCTCCGCCGCGGCCAACTCGGCGATGGCCGGGTATCGGCAGCTGGAGACCCCGGACGCCCTGATGTCCCGGGTGGCCACCCTCTGGGCGTTCGCGACCACGGTCTCGCAGCCGCTGTTCATTCTGCTCGGGGGAGTGGTGGCCGCTCTGCTGGACGCTCGGACGGCGCTCTTGGTCGCCGCGGTGGTGATGGCCCTGGCCGGGTTTCTTCTGCCACGGAAGGGGTGATCCCTCCTGGCCACCTCGTCCGCCTCCTCCGAGAACCGAGTGCGCTGGGCGTCGGGTGTGCGTTCCGGCCCGTCGAGGACATCGGTCGCGTCGGCCCGGCCGGGGCGGCGGATCGGGCGGAGCGAGAGCGAAGTCCTCCCGGCCCCCACTGGCCCAAGGCCGCCGCCCACCGCAACGCGGGTGCGAAGCGCTTGCGCCAGGCCAGGGACACGTACACCAGAGTGATGAGGACGGGCACCTAGGCCGGCGGTCCGGGTACCCAGGTGTCGGACGCGTCCAGGGTCCACTCGGAGGAGAACCGCCCCGGCCCGAACTCCACCTTCTGGAAGCCGGTCACCGCGTCGAAGTCGACCAGGGTTCCCTGCCGGATGGTTCCGGCGTCGATGTAGTAGGTCGGATCCAGATCGAAGGCGTGGCTCAGCTCGGGGCCGCTGGTGCCCACGATCGCCGGAGCGAAGGTCGACGGTCGGTTCCGCTCGCCGCCGGAAAGGGCCAACCCCACGGTGGGCCCGCCGATCGGACCGTACTCCGGGACGTTCGGGTCCGTGTCGACGTAGAGCCTTCCGGGCGTGGTCGGACGTGCCTCGGCGGGCTCCAGGGTGAACATGTGGCCGCCGCTCTGGTAGCCGAGCCTCGCCGCGTTGTCGTGGGTTCCGGCGGCGACCGGCATGGATGCGGCCTCCGTCCACTCGGCACCCGCCTCGATCCCTTGGGCCGCGAACACGAGCCGGTGGTCCAGAGTCCACTCGAACGTGACGCTGTCGCCCGAGTCCACGGTTTTCGTGAGCCAGGCGACGGGGGCGATCCGGTCCGAACTCGACACCGGGACGACGGTGTAGACGGCGAACGTCCACCGGGGGGCCGTCGACCGGTTGTACAGGGTGAGGGTGTACGTGTCCGTCATGGTCACTCCGTCCTGTCCGGATCCCTTCGCGCGCGAAGGCTCCTCGCGACCACGCGCCGCGCGACTCATGCCATGGTCACACCGGGTGACGCTCTGGGCGCTGAACGACAGGCGTATGCCCGTGGTCGTTCGGAGGCCTCGCGTCACGACCGAAGGCGAGGCCGCGTCCGAGCAAGGTGGGGCCGAGCGTCGGGGGACCGGAAAGGACCCGTGCGGCACGGCATTCTTCGCGCCTTGAACCCCGAGGCTCCGTCAGCAGGCCGCTCAGGCGCTCATCGCGCATACCCGGATCACGGGAGCCCACGACTTCGCGAGTCGTGGGCTCCCGTCTTCGTCGCTTCGGGCTCAGCCCGAGGCGGACTCCTCGCCCCGGACGACGAGCACCAGCTTGCCCGTCGTGTGCCCGGTCTCCCCGGCCTCGTGGGCGCGTGCCGCCTCGGCGAGCGGGAAGGTTCCGGCGATGGTCGCCCGCAGCCGCCCGGACCTGACGAGGGCACCGATGGACCGCATACCGGCGTGGTCGGACTCGACGAGGATGATCTCGGCGCGCACACCCAGCCGCTCCGCCTCCTCACGCAGCCCCTCGGCGGCGACGGGGATGGTGGAGACGAGGACACCGCCAGGCTTCAAGGTACGCAGGGAACGCAGCTGGTAGTCGCCGCCGATGGTGTCCAGGACCACGTCGACATCCTTGACCGCCTCGGCGAAGTCGACCTCCCGGTAGTCGATGACCTCGTCCGCGCCCAGGTCGCGCACCAGGTCGTGCTTGGGCGTGCTCGCGGTACCGATGACGTACGCACCGCGCGCCTTCGCGATCTGCACCGCGAAGTGTCCGACACCGCCCGCCGCGGCGTGGACCAGCACCCGGTCGTCGCTCGAGAGACGGGCGGTGTCCACGAGCGACTGCCAGGCCGTCAGCGCAGCCAGCGGCATCGCGCCGGCCTGCACGTGGTCGACCTCGTCGGGCTTGCGCGCGAAGGCCCGGGTGGGGCCGACCACGTACTCGGCGTGGGCGCCGGCGCCGTCGGGGTAGGGGAGCATGCCGAAGACCGCGTCCCCGGGCTTGAACAGGGTCACCCCGAGCCCGACCTCCTCCACGACGCCGGAGAGGTCCCAGCCCAGAACGAACGGGGGTTCGCCGAGGAACCGGCCGGTGGCGCGATGCTTCCAGTCCGTGGGGTTCACGCTCGCGGCGTGCACGCGCACGAGGATCTCGCTGATGCCGGGCTTCGGGCGCGGGATCTCGGCGATCCGCAGGACGTCGGTCCCGCCGAGCTCCTCCTGCCGGACGGCCCGCATCGTGGCCTGTCCGTCGTCCGTGCGCTCGGTGGTGCTGTCCATCGTGATCTCCGGTTCCCTGGCTTCGGTGATTCGTGGCTTCCAGCCTGTCAATCCGGGGCCAGCCGCCGCAACCAGGGGTGCTCTCGTTGGAAGAGGGGAAGGCGGGAAGAGTGGTGTTCGTGAGATGGACCGGTGGGGGCAGGAGTATGAGGGCGGCTTCTCGGGGCGGGGGTGTGCCCGCGCCCACGTCCGGCTCGTTTCGGGGAGTGTGGTAGGGACGGGCGGTGAGCGGAGGCTGCTTCCAACCGAAGGCTGCGGGAAGATAACGGCCTCTGTTTCCGCAGGTCATTTCCCCCTGAGCCCACGCACGTGGGGATGGAGTGAACGGTCGCCCTGGCCCCACCGTGCTGTTTCTCGACTTTGCTCAGTGAACCCGGAGAATTTCCGGTATTTGCTCCTGGCCTTCCTCATCCCTCTGGCGCCGAGCGGAGAACGACGACCATCCTTGAAGGAAGCGCTCGTCGACCGGGGCCTGAATCACGGGCATCGAGCTGATCACCGAGCCGGCCGCGGTCGTGCGCTATGCCATGATCCGGGACGCGGCGATGCACCACGCGGTGCCCTACGACGAGTTCGACGCGACCGGATGACATGAGACCGGGGGTCCATTGAGCACCGACTACCAGCAGGCCAGGGCCGCCCTGGGCGCACGGTTGCGCGAGCTGAGGTTCACCTGCCCGCACGGCCGACTCACCGGTCGACGGTTGGCGGCGCTCCTGGGTTGGCCCGGCTCCAAGGTGAGCAAGATCGAGAACGGCAGGCAGACGGCCACGCCCGAGGACCTGCGGGCGTGGGCCGAGGCGACCGGCCACCCCGAGACCTACGAGGAACTCGCCGGTCGCCTGGCCGGGTTCGAGTCCCACATCAGGTCGTGGCGCAGAGCCCTGGCCGGTGGATTCGCGCCCCTGCACCAGTCGCTGAGCACCGAGATCGACCGCAGCGCGGTCATGAGGGTCTGGGAGGAGTCGGTCGTCGCGGGCCTGCTCCAGACCCCCGAATACGCCCGCCACGTCATCACCCGCTACGCCCACTTGCTGGGCGGGGCCGCGGACATCGACGCCGCCGTGCGTTCGAGGACACGGCGGCAGGAGTGGCTGTATCAGCCGGGGCGGAAGATGCGAGTGCTCCTGTGGGAGGCCGCGCTCCGGTCGCTCATCTGCCCGCCGGCCGTGCTGGCCGCCCAGCTCGATCGGCTCTCCGGGGTGATCGGGATGGACACCGTCGAGTTGGGGATCGTCCCGTTCACCGCCCCGGTGAAGATCGTGCCGGCGAACGGCTTCTGGATCCTCGACGAGCGCCTCGTCGTCGCCGAGGACTGGCACGCCGAGCTGTGGCTCGACGACGACGAGAACATCGCCCTGTACTCGAAGGTCTGGCGGACATTGGAGGAGTCGGCGGTCTACGGGACCGACGCTCATAACGTCATCAACGCCGCGCGGCGAGCGCTGGAGCCACACTGACAAAGCCATCGGCCACCCACGCTCCATGCACTCGACCCTGTGCCGCGAGGCTCGGCCTTACCGACCTTGCGTCAAGGAGAACCCGCGTGGCCGGCCGATCTCGATCCGAGCGACGCGTCGGCCCACGGTGGTGATGGTGATGACCGCGAACGGGTGACCGCCGGGGGCGATGACGCCGACCGGGCGGCGGTCGATGAGCATGGGCACAGCGGCACGGATGCGGTCGGCGAACGACGAGGTCTCCCGGGCGATGGACCGGGCGCTGGTGACGACCGTCGGAACACCGGAGGGGAGGAGGCCGGCGTCGGCGACGCGCACGCAGTCGTCGGTCATCAGGGCGACCATCCGGTCGACGCCGCCACCGGCGGCCGCGGCGAGGAACGCCTCCACGACGTCCCGATCGGCGGTGGTCGCGGACGGTTCCGGTGTGGCCCGCGCCAGGCGCCCGCGTGCTCGGCTGGCGTGCTTCTTGGCGCTCGCCACGCTGGTGTGGAGCGTTTTCGCCACCTCATGGAACGGGACGTCGAACAGGTCGTGCAGGACGTACGCGACGCGTTGGGCGGGTGTCAGTCGGTGGAGGACGACCATCAACGCGCGAGAGACGTCCTCCCTCCGGAGGTAACGCTCGTCCGCGGCGACGCTCTCCGATGGGAGCAGGTCCGCGAACAGTGGTTCCTCACGGCGTCGGTGGCGTTTGCGCAGTTCGTCGAGGCAGACCCGGGTCAGCACGGTCGTCGCCCACGCGTCCGGGTTGAGGAGGTCCTCGGTGTGCGCGGCCGATGCCTTGAGCCAGGTGTTCTGTACGGCGTCCTCCGCGTCCTGGACGGAGCCGAGCAGCCGGAACGCGATCGCCGTCAGGCGCGGCCTCATCGCTTCGAAATCCATGTTCGGCACCACCGGGTGTCACCTTTCTCAGGGAGCGGACGTCGGGAGGGATGAGAGCAGAGGACTTCCGCCCGACGAACCTCATGAGGAGATGCCCACCGATGAGAGTACAGATAGACCGCTCGCGCACCGAACACCGATGCGCACCGAAACCGTGCCGCCCGCGCACGCCGAGAGGAGGGGGTTCGGCGTGACCACGGTCCTCTTCGCCGCGACCATCGTGTGCGTCGTGGCCAATGCCCTGATCGCCGTCGCCGACTACGCCGGGGCGGGCTTCGTGCTGAGGAACTCGGCCGAGGTGGGCCTCCCTGCGAGGGCCCTGCCCTACCTCGCGACGTTGAAGCTGGCCGGTGCGGTCGGGCTCCTCGTCGGCCTGAGCGTGTGGCCCTGGGTGGGTGTCGCCGCCGGCGTCGGCCTGGTGCTCTTCTTCGTCGGTGCCGTCGTCGCCCATGTCCGGGCCCGGGTCTTCCACAACATCGCCTTCCCGGTGCTGTACCTGCTCCTCGCGGTCGCGGCGGCAGTCCACATGATCCACCTGGCGGTGGGCTCTCCACTCTGGTGGTGACGGGGCGGCCCCGTGAACAGGTGAGCCGACGAGGATCGCCGCCCATCTGCGTGGTCCTTCTGAGTGAGGGGCGCCGGCCGGTGAAAGACCCACTTCGCGATACCGGCGTCCCGCTCCTCCTCGGTGTACCCGAAATGTGCCTCGACCCGTTCTCGGTGCGGTTCGGGTCATTCGACCCCGGACGGTCATATCCGCGATATACGAAAATGAACTCGGCAGGTCGGTTCGGTGGAAATAGGAAAACACGCCTGAATCAGCGAAATATTGACCGCCTCAGTGTCCTCTGTGAAAGTCGTTCGGGCTCGATACGCGGAGGGGACACTGTGGCGGTCACGTACGGCGACCTGAAGAGCTGGCTCGATACGGTCAAAATAAACTCTCGGCTGGATCTGACACCGAATCGACACGACAGAGTCAAGGGGATTCTCGACCTGATCGATTTCGCCGCCGTCGATCAAGCGGCCGGGGCCGCGTCGACGGTCGTCCAGATCGATCGGAAGAGCGATCTCTCCCTCACGGGAACCCTCCCCAAGGGCGGGCTGGAGGTGACGCTGGAGTTCACTCTCGAAGACTCGAAGTCGACCGATGAAAAGCCGAAGTCGGACGATGGGGACTCGAAGTCGTCTGAGAAGGAGTCGGAGCCGGCCGACACGACCCCGGTGACCGGGCTCTCCCTCACGATCTCCCTCGATACGGACCACTCGGTCTGGGGGGCTCTCACCGACGTGGGCCTGAAGTCGCCCAAGCTCGTCTTCGCGGCCGAGAAGGTCACGAAGAACGACGACGAGGCCTCGGAGACCGAGAAGAAGCCCCCGAAGGCGGACGACGAGCTTTCCGAGAACACCGAAGAGAAGCGCTCGGAGGCCACCGAAGAGAAGAAGCACGAGGAGACGGAAGAGAAGGGTTCCGAGACCGAGGAGAAGTCTCCAAAGGGGGTGAGGAAGCGGCTCACCGTCGAACTCGTCCTCAAGACCTCGCCGGAGCTCCGGGCCTCCTGCGAACTCGGCTTCGAGAAGAAGAAGCGCACGAGCTACCTCTTCCGTGTCGCCCGCGCCGATAAGACCCCGTTCTCCCTCGTGGACGCTCTGAGCAGGCTCGGCATGACCGGGGTGGACGAGTTCGGCCGGCTCCTGCCGAGCACCCCCGGCCTCCGCCTCGACTACACCCCGGGCGGCGAGGACGTCGAGGTGGTGATCACCGCCGACAGCACCGAGGAAGAGGAAGAAGAGGAAGAGGAGTCCACCGAGGAGGAGAACGAATCCACCGACGAGGACGACGAGAAGAAGGAATCCGCCGAGGAGAAGAAGTCCACCGACGACGAGGACGAGGCCCCGGAGGGGTTCACGTGGGGTCTGGCGCTGCTGCCCAAGGCCGAGGGAAAACGCCCGCTGCTCCTCTCGGCGTCCTCCCCCCTCGGTGATCTGGCCCGTCTGTCCCGTCTCGACCTGGTCGAGGGCCAGGTCCCGAAGGACGCCGACCTGTCCTTGGACGCGGTGACGGTGATCGGAGCCACCGCCCCGATCCCCGAGGACGCTCTGACCAGGGTCGGCACCGTTCTGGAAGCCTACGGTGCCCCCAAGGTCCCCGGCTCCGGGGACCTGGCCAAGGGCCTTCGGGTCGGCCTGGACTTCACGCTGCTGAAGGAGAAGCGCTCCGTCGTCGTCCTGGGACGTAAGAAGGACGAGCCCGCGCCCTACGCCGTCTCCGCCGCCGAGATCGAACCCGCCGCCGACGACCCGGCCCCGGTGCGCTCGGACTCCTCCTCCAGCGAGGTCCAGCGCCCTCTGGGGCCTTTGCACATCGACCGGGTGGGCCTGCGGTTGGCCGTTCCCGAGGACGACTCAGAGGCCACCCGGGTGCTGTTGGACATCGACGCCGCGCTGGTCGCCGCCGGTTTCGAACTGCGCGCCACCGGCCTGGCCATCGGCCTGACCATCACTAAGGACCCCCGCGTCACCGTGGAGCTCTCCGGCCTGGGGGCGACCTTCTCCCGCGATCCACTGACGATTACGGGCGCGTTCGCCAAGCGGGACCGCGAGGGCTACGCGTACGACTACGAGGGCCTGCTGCTGGTCAAGGCGGAGAAGTGGGGGCTCCTGGCCGTGGGCTCCTATGCCCGGCTCAAGGACACCGAGAAGCGGCCCGGGTACACGTCCCTGTTCGTGTTCGGCGGGCTGGCGGGCAAGATCGCGGGCCCGCCTCCGGTGGTCTTCACCGGCCTGGCCCTGGGCGGCGGCTACAACAGCAGGGTCGAGCTGCCCGAGGCGGACGGCGTCTCGGACTTTCCGTTCGTCCAGGCGCTGGCCGACATGCCGGGGTTCGTCGGGGACCCGCCCGACCCGCTCTCCACGCTGGAGAAGATCACCGGGGGCGCGGAGGATTCGAAGGACGCGGTCGTGCTCCCCGAGCCGGGCGACCTGTGGTTCACGGCGGGGGTGGCCGCCACCATCGCCGAGACCGTGGCCGTACAGGCGCTGCTGATCGCGCAGTTCGGCCCGGACGACTTCTCCGTGGCGCTCCTGGGCGCGATGAACGCCGACTTCCCGGCTCAGCGCAAGAAGAAGGCCGAGTCCGGGAAGAAGGGTCCGAAGGCCCCGGCCACCGCCTCCGAAGACGCGGACACGCCCCGGGTGGCCCACATCGAGCTCGGGTTCCGCGCGCTGTACGAACACGCCAAGCGGCGGCTCGCGCTCACGGCGGCGCTCTCGGACAACTCCTGGGTGATCCACCCGGACTGCAAGCTCACCGGTGGCGCCGCGGTGTACGTGTGGTTCCCGGGCAGCGACCACGCGGGCGACTTCGTGGCCACCGTCGGCGGCTACCATCCGGCCTACCGACCGCCGGCCCACTACCCGCAGCAGGTGCCGCGCCTGGGTCTGGACTGGTCGGTGAGTTCGGACGTGCGGATCAAGGGCGAGCTCTACGCCGCCGTGACCCCGAAGGTCGGCATGGTGGGCGGCCGACTCTCGGTCGACTTCGTCTCCGGAGGGCTGCACGCCTGGCTCGACGCCGGGTTCGACGCCATCGTGCGGTGGGCGCCGCTCTACTTCGACCTGCGCATGTGGATCAGTATCGGGGCCAGCTACACCGCGCGGGTGCTGTGGTGGGACGTGACGATCCGGGCCGAGGTCGGCGCGTATCTGAACGTGTGGGGCCCGGCCACCGGCGGCACGGTCCGGGTCGAGGTGGGGCCCTTCTCCAAGAGCATCGACTTCGGCGAACCCAGGAGGCTCCAACGGGAACCGCTCCCGTGGGCGGACTTCCACGCCAGGCAGCTCCCGGCCGACCCGCTCGGCATCAGCCCCATGGACGGCCTGCTGACCGACCCGACCAGGCCGGAGGCGACCAAGGGCGGGCGTTGGCCGGTGAGCACGGACGGGTTCTCCTTCAGTACACGAAGCGCGCTGCCCTCGACCGGGTGGAGCCACGGCGACGACACGGCACCACGCGACCGGGCTCCGCTGACGGTCGGGCCGATGGGCGACGCCCGGGTGTCCATCACCCAGCACGTGAAGGTCACCCGAGGCGGCACGACGGTCACGGGCTGGGATGCCTCCGAGATCACAGGCGCCTTCCCCATGGCCCTGTGGGCCGCCCAGGAGGGGTCCGGAAGCACGCTACCGGGTCCGGGCGAACCGCAGACGGTCTCGTGCACGAGCGGGATCCAGGTGAGCGCCCCTCCGCCCACGACCAAGGGACAGAGTCTGACCGCCGACGGCGAGGCCGTCCAGTTCTCCGATGAGCGGTGCGCGGCCAACCCCCTGAACCTGATCGAGGGCGAGTACGCGGCGGACGAGAACGTCACCTTGCCCGAGAAGGACAAGGGAAAGGCGCGCACCGAGCTCGAGAAGACGCTCAAGAAACTGAACCTACTGGTGGAGACGGTATGACCGTGACCAGGAATCTGCACTTCATCGACAACCTCGTTCCGAGCGTCTCGGCCGGCGACCACACCATCACGGTCACGCAGACGCCGACCGGCGGGAACATCCCCTCGGGGACGGCCTTCACCCTCACGCAGGACTTCACCGTCACCGGGCTGCGGTTGCGCGTGGAGGCCGACGAGATCCACGGCGTCTACCCGCCGCCCGGTACGGCGGGCCGTTTCGACCTGTACCTGCCGCACGTGGCCCTGGAACGTCGCATCGTGCCTTGGGAGCGCAGGGTCTCCTCCGACGACGATGGAACGACCCCGTGGCTGGGCGTGCTCCTCTTCGCCGAAGGCGAGCTGCCCGACGACCCGAAGGCGCTCGGCGGCACCGAGACGGGGATCGCGAGGACGCTGCTCGATCCGCGGAACGATTCCGCGGTGAGCGTCCCGGACTTCGCCGACCATCCACTGACGGCGGAGGAGGAGACCGCCACCATCAACACGATCCGGGTGCCCGGGGAGGTCTTCGCCCGGATCGCGCCCACCTCCGCCGAGCTCGCCCACCTCGCGCACATCCGTACCCCTGAGGACGCCGGAGGCTCCCACGAGGAACGCCGCTCCGCCGAGGTACGCCTACCTGTCGGCCAACCGGCTCCCCGATCCGCAGGGGGGACGGTACGTGGCCCACCTGGTCTCCTTCGAGGGCCACAAGGAGCTGCTGGACCACCCCGACCGGGCCAAGGCGCACGTACGCCTGATATCGCTCCACCACTGGTCGTTCGTCTCCGCGCGGGTCGAGGCGGGGACGGCCTACTCCGACCTGCGCGCACGGCTCACGGACGGGCCCGCCCGACCCCACCTGCTGGCCCGCCCGGCAGCGGAGTACGGAGACACTCCCGACGCCTACACCCGCCGCGTTCGCCACCTGATCGAGACGGGGCACGTGGCGCTGCGGCACGTGCGGGCCGACCGGCCCGGCGCCTACGACTTCTACCGGGGGCCGTTGACCCCCTACCCGACGGACCCGGTCGACCGCACCGGCCGATGGTGGATCACGGACGAGGACGGCTTCGGCGTCCGGAACGTGGGCCACCACACGGCGTGGTCACTGGGGCGCGGACTGGCCCTGGCCGATCAGGAGTTCTCCGCCGCGTTGGCCCGGGCGGTGGACCAGGCACAGAAGGCCGTCCAGAACCTCGCGCAGATCGCCGGGGGATACCGGGCCCGGGTCGAGGCCGTCGGCATGGCCGGCCCCGCGTACTCGGCCGCAGGCCCTCTGGACGCCCTGCTTCCCCCGGAGGGGTACTCGTTCTCCCAAGGCGAGGAGGCGTGGGGCCCGGCGGATGGGGACACGGCGTCCGAGCGGCGGGCGGGGATGGAGGCCCTCGACCGGTTGCTGGCCGGGGAGCCCCCGCGATTCCACGCCCGGGCCCTGCTCGACGGGCTGGCCACGCGGTACGGCGGCGGACCGAGCGCCGGCACCGCGGAGGGCGGCGCCGGGTCGGACGAAGAGGTCCAGGCCGACCCGGTGACGATGGTCCGGGCCGGAGATCTGTCCTTCCCCGCCTCGATGCCACCGGTGACCGAAACGGTGGCGGCGATCGCCGAGGACCTCCGGGTGATGGAGCGTTTCGCCGCGCACGTGCTCGGCTCCTCCTCACTCGGCCACTCCGGCCCTCAGGGCGACGGCGCCCCTGAGTCCGCGGCCGCGAGGGAGCCCGCGCTGGACTCGTTCCTGAACGGCCTTCGGGTGCTCTCCGGAGTGCCGTTCGACCACCTCGTTCCGGACCCGGAGGCGCTGCCACCCGAGAGCATGCGGTGGTTCCGGGTGGACCGGGGCTGGCTCGACGCCCTGGTGACCGGGGCGCTGTGGGCCGGAATCTGCGGATCACACGACCGAAGGGTGGTGGAGGCGCTGGTCGATACCTACCTCGACGAGTCGCGACCGCCCACACCGAGCTCGGGGATCCTGATCCGCTCCCGCCTGGTGACCGACTTCCCCGAGCTGGGGATCGTCCCCTCCGAGGGGCGGGTGCTCCGCCGGGCCGTCCTCGCCCCCGGGGTGCTGCTGGTGCTCTTCGACGAGGTGCCCTCGGAAGTGCACTTGAACGAGCCGGACCAAGGGGTGCACCTGGGCGTCGGCTTCCAGGGCGGTCGGGAACGGATCACACTACGAGCCCTGCGGGAAACGGACGATGTGAAGGTCGGGGACCAGGTGCCGGCCCGGGGCGGTGCCGGCACCCGCGTCACGGTCCCCTTCCGCGACGACACGCGGGTGCTGAAGCTGGCGGGCCCCGATGGACTGCTCGACGCGATCTGGACCGGTCTCGGCCCCTACAAGGACACCGGTCGGACGGCACCGTCCCCCGGAGAACTCGGCCTGCAACTCGTCCACGCCCCCGAAAGGGCCGTCCTGCACACCCCCACGGCCCCGGCCGCCGGCCCGGGCCACGACGAGGGAGCACACACATGAGCGATCACGCCCTGCTCGTCCCGGTGCGGGTGACCGCCCTGATGGTCAACCCGACCGTGCGAAAGAGCACGGAGAACACCTTCGCGCGGTGGAGTCTGAACTTCTCCGCGCCCTTCCACCAAGGCCCCGAACCGCTCCCTGGGAACCCTCCCCTCGGTGGGGCTCCGTCGGACGGTGTGCTCTTGCACTGGGAGCCGCCGAGGGCCCTGCGGGACACCGATCCGTTGCGCGAGGGCGACACCCGGCCGCTGAACTGCCCCGACCGCTGGGTCGTGGTGCGTTACGCGAAGCAGGACGGACGACGGCGGGCCAAGGCCTGGCTGATCCAGAGCGATGCTCTGCGCAGGCCCGAGGACGTGTCCGACGACAGTGACAGCTCTCCCTATGGCATGGTCTCCGACACGAAGGACGGCCGGCGGATCGACCAGAGGCGGATCGGGCGGCGGTGGGAGCTGACCGAGGACATCACCGAACCGTCGATGTCCGAGCCGCTCACCGCCTTCGGCCCGGGCGTTCCGGCGTTCTCGGTGTACCAGCCCTACAACCTGGGCGTGTTCTCGATGCACGACGACCTCGCGGGGCTGAGTGAGGGGCCGGACGGCATCGACCTGAGCTACCAGATCTTCGGATGGTACGGAAGCATCGACCGCGACCCGCTCTCCCGGGTGGCCGGCGCACCGCACGAGGAGTACGAGGAACGGCTGCGCGAGCTGCTGGACCGGTTGCGGTGGCGCTACACCGGGCCGATCACGGGCACGATGCGCTCCGTGCACGCGGGCAGCGTGCACGGCCTCGTCTGGCGTAGGCATGGAGAGGGAGAGGGGGACGAGAAACCGCGCAGGGACGACAAGACCGGCCAATGGGTCGACCTGAGCCTGGGCACGGCCGAGACCTCCTCCGAGGGTCTGAGCGCGCTCGCCCAGCGGATCCCCGACATCTGGCCGGACGAGCGGCCCGACGAACGCGCCGAGTACCAGGCCCGGTTGCAGGCCCTTCAGTACGGGCTTCTGGACGAGTACGACGCCCCCGGTGGGCGTGCCGAGGTGGCGCGCAAGGCACACGAGGCCCGGTTCGAACCGGTGGCCGGGGGTTACGTCTGGGACTTCGTGAGCGGGCAGTCCGACCAGGGCGAACCGGCCCCACCACCCGACGTCCCCCGGGCACAGGCGGACTGGCTGAAGACCCTCAACGCCGACCAGGAGGCCTACGACACGAAGCTCCGGGAGCTGACCCGGCTCCAGGAACGGCTGCGCACCTTGTGGGGGTACCGCGAGCACGCGGCCTACCTGGGTGCCAAGGGCGGCGGCGCCTTCGGCTCGACGGGGTCGAAGAAGATGAAGGCCCTCGCCGAGAAGATCTCCCCCCACTTCGATCCGGCACGGTCCGACTCCCTGGCCGAGCGGATCGAACGGGCACAGGACGTTCTGCGTGAATGCCGAGCCCTCGTACGCGAGACCGACCCGGAGCGGATCGAACGGGCCATCACCGACGAGCTGAGGGGGCTCGAAGAACTGCTGGGCCACGAACCTGTCGGGGTTCTCACACGGTTCCCCCGGGAGCCGTTCCACCGCCCGACCGAGCCGGTGGTCCTGCTGCGCGGCGCGGGCACACGGCGGCTTCTGGAGGACCGTCCCGGCGAGCTCACCTGTCGGGGTGGCGGACAGACCGTGACGAAGATGGACGGGGCCGCGTCCGCCCCGGTCGTCCCGGACGGCTTCGCCACGATCCTCGACCGGCCCGGCTGGAAGGGCGTGTTCCCGACCGACCTGCACAAGGCCCTGCTCGCCGAGTTCACCGCGCTGGACGACCACCGCTCTCCCCAGGACACGACGACGGTGTCCTTCGCAGACGAGGCGACGGCGGTCCCGTGGTCGACCACCTCCGACCCCCGGGTGGCGGCGCTGCGCTTTCAGACGGAATGGTGGCGCCAGCCATGGACCCCGCTCTACCTGTGCTGGAGCGCCGACTACTACCCCGTGCCCTACGAGGACCGCAGGCCCGGGCACGAGGGTGAACGGAACTGGGTCTTCGACGGACGGCGGTACCTGTGGCGGGGGGAGGGGCACGTCGCGAAGAAGGGCGACCCGCCGCCCTTCCACACGGTGAACGGGCGCATCCTGCTGTCCCCGCACGCCGTGCACAACCTCGCCGACCGTTACCGGCATCTGAAGGACGCCGCGCGGGGTCAGGATCCGGCCTTCCTGGAGTTCGTGTCGAAGATCCTGGAGAACTTCAACGACGCGGAGAAGGGCACCGATCTGGTCTCCCAGGCGCTGGACGGGTTCAGCGCGCAGCTCACCGGCCGGGAGTCCCTGCTGCGGCCGACTCCGGAGCTGAAGAAAGGCCTGGTCTCGCCCGACTACGCCTACGAACCCCGCCTGTTCTACACAGGAAGTAAACCGAAGGCCCCCAAGGACCCCGACGATCCGGAGAACTGGATCCGGCCGCTGCCGGCCGAGGGCCTGCGCGCGGGACAGTTCGTCATCTCACGGCTCATGATCATCGACCGTTACGGTCGGGCCTGCGCGGTGGACACCGAGGACGGGCGAGATCGTCCGGACCTGAAGGTGGAGCTCACCCGCTCGGCCACCGTCACCCCCGACGACAGGACGCCGGGCAGCGGCAAGGCCGACGCCACCGTGCTTTCAGGGCGGACCAACAAGGACTGGTCGACCCGGGTGATGCAGCTACGACCGCGCTTTCCCCAGCCGGCCCGGCTCCGCTTTGAGGCGCTGTCGAGGGGGTCGGAGACCGAACCGCCGGTGCGGCCGGTCGACGGCGATCAGATCCGGGGATGGGTGGTGCCCGACCATCTGGACCAGGGCGTGCTCTGTTACACGCACGACGGGGTGCTGTTGGGAGAGTTGCGCGATGCCGACGGGGACCTGGTCTGGGAGGACGCGGGCAGTGGCCTGACCCCCGACCCCGAACTGGTCGGTTTCCTCGACGGCATCAAGAGGAAGGGGAGGAAGGGCCCGGCCGCTCTGGCCGCGTTCCTTCAGGCCGAGGAGCTGGCCCGGCTCACCACCAGCCCGGACCGGACCGCCGCGGGCCCTCCGACGCTGCGCCTGCTGGGGCGGCCGATGGCGCTGGTGCGCGCGCGATTGACGTTGGAACCGGACGCGGGCGCGATCGTGCCGGTCAAGCTCGACCGGTTGACCGCCATCGACCCTCGCCCCGCCTACATGGACCACACCTGGCCGGTGCTGCTGGGGTCCGACGCGGCCTTCGGCGACGGGCTGGTGGGTTACTTCCAGGAGAAGGAGTACGACACGTTCTACGCGGTCTCCCCGCCGGAGGAGCGGGGCGGATACGTGGCCGACCGGAACCTCGGCTCGCGATTGAGGCTGCGGCTGAACCGGGAGGAGAGCGTGAAGGTCTCGATGCTGTTGGACCCGTGGGCGTCCGTGCACGCCACCACCCACGTGGTGCCGACCTCTCGACTGCGTTTGGAACCCGAAGCGGTGGCCGACGCGCTGGGCCGAATGGAGGCGCTCTTCCACGTGGGGCCCAGCCTGGGCGGCAAACGCCCGGTCACGGTCGAACACGGCGGGACCGTGACGGCGGAGACCACGGCCTTCCCGATGCCGCTGCCGAAGGTCGAGCACGGCACGTGGTCGTGGGTCCCGGCGATCAACGATCGAGCGAACCCGGTGCCGGTCCGCGACGACGACGGCACGGCCCGCCTCACCCCGGAAGCACCCGTACACCTGCGGACCGGACTGCTCCGGCTGCGACAAGGGTTCGGCCCGACCCGCAGGACAAGCGACACGAACGATCAGGAAGGCGGACGGTCATGACGGACACGCGGGAGCGGATCCCGGAGGAACCGGCGGACGAGCGGTGGGGCTCCACCCTGGCGTACAGCGACTCGGATTTTCCCGAGGCGCTGAGTGTCGTGGTGCAGACCGATCCGTCTCCTCTGGTGGCCTCGGGGTCGAAGGGTTCCGCCAATCAGGCGGGTCTGAGTGTGCTGGTGACCAATGTCAGCGACGACGAAGCGGTGCGGGCGCACGCGATTCAGATCCAGCTCAAGGTCTCCGACGACGGGGACGCCAAGGAGGATCTGCTCAGCGAGACCTGGTCGAAGCGGGGAGCGACCGTCACTCGGCAGTCCAAGACACGTCGTCCGGACCGTGGTGACGAGGGTTCGGGTCTCTACACCTTCACCTACTCCGGAACGGACCGTGAGGAGAAGCCGTTCGAGCCCGGTGAGACGGTCGCCGTCTTCATTCACGAAATTCTTGTCAGTGCCATGGAAGGGGCCACCGCCGTCGCCATCGGCGTGCAGGAGGAAGAGGACGGCGAGACGGTCTGGAAACACATCCCCCTCGGAAAGTTCCCGGCCGGATACTACCTGCGGGAATTGCGAGCGGACGCCAACCCGGTCAAATATGGGGATTCGGTCACGCTCACCTGGTTGGAGCCACCGATCGAAGGTATCCGTTACACACTCCTTGCCAACAAGGAAAAGGTTGAGTTGGACAAGGATCATCCGCAGCCGGTGAAGATCTCCGGGCTCACCACCGACACCACGTTCGAACTGAAACCCTCGTGGTCAGAAGACGTGCGGGATCGGCAGAGTCTGCTGGTGCGGGTGATGGGGGGTGACGTCTCCGCTCGCAATGTCTCGGTGAAGTCGAGCCTCACCGTGCGGGATCGTGTCCCCTGCTGCGCAGCGAATGGCACGAGCTCCATTGGAGTATGCCGCGCCACTTCGCCAGGGAAGCCCCCGAGACAGGGCCGATCATCACCAATTTCCAGTTGGCTCCGTATACCGGGAAAATCAGTGGAGTAAAGTTCTACGTAATGGGTCCAGATGTAGTGCTTCAGAGAAGGTACGATGTTGTCTTCGCTGGTATCAAGGGTCCGTTCAATGGCTACGGATTCGCGTACGCCTACGAGGGGTGCAGGTTGGATATGCTGATGTGGGATATCGAAAACAATTGCCGTCCTGAACTCGGATTCACTCCCGCGTTCGCTTATATCTCGTAAGAAGGAGTGGTCTTGAGGCCCCTCCGGCGGGGAAGAGCCCGAGAACGATCGGTGGGGCCTGACCGAAGCGCGATGGGTCCCGGGCTTCCCCGGGATGTCGAGTGCGGCGGTCCGCGCGGACCTCACCCCACCGATCGCTCCACCCGGAAACAGAGGTCGTTCCTCGGCCGTGTTGAGAGCCTTGGGGACCGGCACCGGCGATGAGATCCCGCCCCGTGTCCGGCGTCGTACCGGGGTGGCTCCGCCAGGACAGGGCGGAACCACCCCGGTGCACGGTGAAGACACACGTCGGATGGACCTCGGGGAGATCGATGGCACTGCCGTGGCCATCACGGCACGACCGCCCCACCGTCCCCGCTGTTCGACCTGTCGGTCTCATCGCTCCTCGCGGCCGCACCGCTCCGTAATGCTCGGTCCCGACCTCGGGTGTTTCTTGGGGTGTTCCGTACCGGATCGGGATCCGGGGGTTCCCTCACCGGGGAAGACCTTCAGTGACTTCACGTGGTGGGGCTCCGAGGCCGCACGACCGGTTCCGCGCGGACCGCCGGAAGGCGGGAGGCCTCATGGCAGGGATGGTCACGGGTATCCCGACCGGCACGCCCGGCGCGAACCTCTCCTCCCCGCCCTCCGCACGGTCGTTCCGCCACCGGTCGGTGGCCGTGCGGAACACGGCGGTCGCGGAGTTCTTCCCGGTAGCCCGCTCCCGCACGGCTCCCTTCTCCTCCTGTCCCGGCCATGATCCGGGGCCGCGCCCGGCCCCCAGCGGTCCCTCCTCGTCGATCACGGCCTCGTCCTCCGGTCACGGCCACGACGCCCGGCCTCACGCCCGAGACGGGTGGTGTCCGGATCCCCGTGCCGCACGGTCCGGAGAACACACGGAACGGCGAAGAGAGGAGAAGGCATGAGCGATACCGGAGCGGGCGGTGAGAGTCCCTGGATCCCACCGGGGCTGCGGGGCTATCGCCGCCGGTGGCTGCGCGGGGACGTGATCGCCGGGCTCACGGTGTGGGCGGTGCTGGTCCCGGAGTCCATCGCCTACGCCACCATCGCCGGGGTTCCGCCGATCATCGGCCTGTACGCGGCCCCCGCGGCCCTGATCCTGTACGCCCTCCTCGGCTCCTCCCGCCAACTGGTGGTCGGCCCGATGTCCTCCACCGCCCTGCTGTCCGCGGCCGTCGTGGCCTCGGTGGTCGGCGGGGGAGGGGACCCGGTGGCGACCACCGCCGCCCTGGCCCTGGTCGCCGGGGTGATCGCACTGGTCGCGGGGCTGCTGCGGCTGGGGTTCGTGGCCTCCTTCATCTCCGAGCCCGTCCTCAAGGGTTTCGTGATCGGGTTGGCGCTGACCATCATCGTCGGCCAGTTGCCCAAGCTCACCGGCACCGATGGCGGCGACGGAGAGTTCCTCGGAAGGCTCTGGGGGTGTTCCTCTCCGGGCTGGGGGAGACCGACGCGCTCACGCTGTCTGTGGGGCTGCTCGCCCTGGCGGCGCTGCTCCTCCTCAAGAGGATCCTTCCCCTGATCCCGGCCTCGCAGGTCGTCGTGGTCCTGGCCATCGCGGCCACCCGGGTCCTAGGCCTGGAACATCATGGTCTGGACATCGTGGGTCCGCTGCCCGGCGGGCTTCCGCCGCTCGGACCGCCGGACCTGACCCTGTCGCAGTACGGGGCGCTGGTGGCCGGGGCCGCGGGCATCGCCCTGGTGGGCTTCGCCGAAGGGCTCGGCGCGGCCCGCACCTACGCCGCCAAGGCCGGGGACCGCATCGACCCCGATCGCGAACTCCTCGGGCTGGGCGGCGCCAACCTGGCCTCCGGCCTGTGCTCGGGCATGGTGGTCAACGGCAGCCTGTCCAAGACCGCCGTCAACGGCGCCGCCGGGGCCCGCTCCCAGGTCTCCGGGCTGACCGCGGCCCTGTTCACCGTCCTCACCCTGCTGTTCCTCACCGGCCTGTTCGAGGAGCTGCCCGAGGCGGTGCTGGCCGCCGTGGTGATCTCCGCCGTGGTGGAACTCGTGGACGTGGGCGCGCTGCGTGATCTGTACCGGCTGACCACGCCCGCGCTGACCGCCGTCTACGGTCTGGCCTCCCGGATGGACTTCCTCGGCGCCGTCGCGGCCCTGCTCGGCGTGCTGTTGTTGGGCACCCTCCAGGGGCTGCTCGTCGGGGTGGGCGTCTCCCTGCTGCTTCTGCTGCGCCGTTCCTCCCGCCCCCACCTGGCCGAACTCGGGCGGGTCGATGGCCCGGCGGGCTCCGGTCCCCGCTGGGTCGACCGTGAACGCGAGAGCGACGCGACCACCGAGGATCGGGTGACCGTGTTGCGGGTGGAGAGCGGCCTGTACTTCGCCAACTCCGAGTTCGTGCACGATCGGGTCGTGGACGCGGCCCGCCCGGAGAACGTGCGGGCCGTGGTCCTGGACGTGCGCGCGGTGCCCTTCGTGGACGCCACCGCCGCGCGCATGCTCGACCGGCTCGCCGAGGACCTCCAGGGGCACGGGGCCGCTCTGCTTCTCGCCCGTGACCTGGGCCAGGTCCGTGATCTGTTGCGTCATCCCCACGCGCTGTACCCCTCGGTGGAGGAGGCGGTGCGGGCCGCCCACGCCCGTATCCGCGGCGATAACGGGGGAGACGGGGAACGGTGAGCGCACGGAGATGGTCTCCCGCAGCGCTCCGCGGGCCGACCACGGCTCGGGATCCGTGTTCGCTCCGACGCGCTCGTGCCCGTGTGTCTCGGAGTGCGGACATCGCAGGAAGCAGCGTTCGACGAACGATCCCGGAGGAGAACCATGCTCAACGCACTCGCGCAGGTCCTACCGTTCGCGTTGGGACTCATCGCCGCGCCGCTGCCGATCGTGGCCGTCATCCTGCTGCTCATGGCCAAGGGCGGCCGGGGCAAGGCCCTGGTGTTCGTCCTCGCCTGGGCGGCAGTGATCCTCGTGGTCTCCCTGGTTGTGGCGCTCATCGCGGGGGCGGGCGACACCACCGGCTCCGGGGAGTCCCCGACCTGGGTGGGCTGGGTCCAGTTGCTGCTGGGTCTGCTGTTGCTGCTGTTGGCGGTCAAGAGCCTGCGCACTCACCTCGGACGCCCAGAGGGGGAGACACCCGAGCCTCCCGAATGGCTGACCGCCATCGACTCCATGAACACCGGCAAGGTCGTGGGACTGGCGCTGCTGCTGGCCGGGGCCAACCCCAAGAGCCTGGCGATGATCCTGGGCGGCGGCGCGGCCATCGCCGCCTTCGGACTCCAGCCGGGCGGGACCGCCGTGGCCGCCCTGATCTTCGCGGTGCTGGGCAGCCTGGGCCTGCTCGTGCCGCTCCTCGCCGTCACGGTGTCGGGGGAGCGAGGCACGCGCACCCTGGAGAAGGCGCACACATGGCTGGTCGCCAATAACGACACCGTCACCATGACCGTGCTGTTCGTCTTCGGTGGTGTCTTCGCCGCGAAGGGACTCGGCACCCTGCTCGGTTGAGTCAGGGAACACCGGGTTCGTGGCGCGGGCGCGTCGGGAACGTGACACCGAGGGGCGGGCACTGGGCCCGTTCGAGCGGACCGGGAATGATCACCGGCCGGAGTGACCGTTTTCGGCCGAACCGACCCACAACACCGGCCGTTAGGGGACAATCGCCCTCATGGGACGTAAGAAGATCTGGGCGTCGGCCTTGGGTACGGTCGCGCTGGTGCTCGCCGGGTTCTGGGCGGTCCCCCGGCTCTTCCCCGACCTGGACTGGGGGTTGAACGAGCTCAACCAGGTCGCGGGTATCGCGTCTCTCGCGGTGGCCGCGGCGGCTCTGGTCATGACCGTGTGGACGTCGCGCTCGGACGCACCCTCGCACGACGGTGGCGAAGACGCCGAAGGTGACTCGATCGAGATGGATCGGGTGCGGGCACAGGGGTCGGTCACGGGTAAGGCCGGCCCTGAGACGACGTCCTCCGGAGACCGGCTCCGCATGCGCGGTATCCGGGCCGGTAAGGACGTGGTCGGCAAGAAGACCACGCAGGCGCGCCGCAGGCCGCCCCGGTGAGCGGCGAGGACACCTTCTCCCAGGTGCCCACGGCCCATATCGACATGCGGTGGATCGTCGCCGGTGGCGACGTCATCGGGCAGGTGGTGAACCTGCCCCGACCACTGCCCACCGCCCTGTTCTCCCTGCCCCCGCCCCCGTCCAGGTTGGTGGGGCGTGTAGCGGACCTCGAAGCGCTGCTCGGCGAACTCGCCCCGGCCCCCGAAGACGGCACGCGCACCGATCTTCCCCAGGGGGAGAACGCCTCCTCGGGCGTGGTGGTCTCGGCTCTGGCGGGGATGGGCGGGGTCGGTAAGACCGCCCTGGCCCTGGCCGCCGGAGCGATCGCCCACCACAAGGGGTGGTTCTGCGCCGAGCTGTTCGTGGATCTACGCGGTTACACCCCGGGGTCCGAACCCCTGTCCGCGCACGCGGCCTTGGATGTGCTGTTGCGCCAGATGGGGGTGGACCCGGAGGACATTCCCGTGGGGGAGACGGAGCGGTCCTCCTTCTACCGTTCCGCGCTGGCCGCTCTCGCGAGGGCCGATGACCAGGGGCGTCCGGTTCTGGTGGTGGCGGACAACGCCAATACCGCCGCTCAAGTGAGGCCCCTCCTGCCCGGGCCGGGCGGACACAAGCTGGTGGCGACCAGCCGCGGGGGCCTGCACTCCCTGGCCGGGGCCCGTCACGTGGACCTGGACGTCCTCGATCTCGACGGGGCCCTCACGCTGTTGGCCGCCGAGCTGACCTCGCACACCCCCGAAGACCCGCGCGCCGAGGACGAGGCGGGGCTGGGCCGCCTGACCGAGCTGTGCGGACGCCTGCCATTGGCGTTGGAGATCGCCGCCGCCTACCTCAAGCGCAACCCCCGCCTGACCCCGGACCGGATGGCGGACCGGCTGGAGAAGGCCGCGTCGCGAGTCGACAAGCTCGCCGACCCCGATCGTAGGGTCGGGAAGGAGCGGGCGCTACGGGCGATCTTCGACACCTCCCTGGAGCACCTGGACCGGGGCGAGGCCGAGGTGTTCCTGCTCGTGGCCTCCACCCCGGGCCCTACCCTGAGCACGGCCTCGGCCGCTGTCTTGACCGACCTGCCCTTCGAGGAGGTCGAAGAGGTACTGGAGGAGCTGGCTGCCGCGCACCTGCTCACCCAGCCGGCCCCCGGGCGATGGGGGGTCCACGACCTGCTCGCGGACTACGCCCGCCACCACCCCGACCCGCCCGCCGAACGAGACCGGGCACTGGGGCGGCTTCTGGACGGCTACACCGCCGTTGTTCGTGCCGCCGACCAGCACTTGCAAGCCCTGCCGGGGCGGTCGACATCCGACCTCTTTCCCGATCGGGAGACGGCATTGGAGTGGTTGGAGGCCGAGCACGCCACGCTGGTGGCCGCGTCCCTGGCCGCCCCGGGCCTCGGGCACACCGGGGCGGCCATGGTCCTACCCCTGTGTCTGGGCTTCTACCTGGGGCGTGGGCGTCACTTCGAGGACCTGGAACAGGTCTCACGCTCCGCCCAGAGGGTCGCCCACGCGGTCGGCGACGCCTACAACGAAGCAGGGGTATGGACCAACCTCGGCGTGGTGCTGCGGCGGACGCGTCGGTTCGATGAGGCGATCGACGCCTACATTCACGCCTGCGACCTGTACCACCAGGTCGGTGAGGCTCGAGGTGAAGCGCAGGCGTGGAACAACCTCGGCCTGGTGTTGGTCGACCTGCGCCGGTTCGATGAGGCGATCAGGGCCCATTTCCGCGCTTGTGGGGTCTTTGAGCAGGCCGGTGAAGCCCATGGTGAAGCGGGAGCGTGGAACAACCTGGGTGCGGTGCTGAGGCAGGTGCGTCGGTTCGATGAGGCGATCGGCGCCCATTACCGCGCTCATGAAGTCTTTCAGCGGGTGGGCGACGCTCATGGTGAAGCGCAGGCGTGGAACAACCTCGGCTCGGTGTTGGTCGACCTGCGCCGGTTCGATGAGGCGATCGGTGTGCTCAGCCGTGCCTGTGAGGTCTTTCGGCAGGTGGGTGACGCCTACAGCGAAGCGCAGGCGTGGAACAACCTGGGTGCGGTGCTGAAGCAGCTGGATCGGTTCGATGAGGCGATCGATGCTCTCAGCCGCGCCCGTGAGGTCTTTCACCACGCGGGTGACGCCCACAGCGAAGCACGGGCGTGGACGAATCTCGGTGCGGTGTTGGTCGATGTGAGTCGGTTCGATGAGGCGATCCAGGCTCACACTCGGGCCCGCGAGGTCTTCCAACAGGTGGGTGACGTCCACAGCGAAGCCGTGGCGTGGAACAACCTCGGCGTGGCGTTGGCCGATCTGGGGCGGTTCGGTGAGGCGATCGACGCCCACACCCGCGCCTGCGATCTGTACCAACGGACCGGCGACACACACGGTGAGGCGGGGGCGTGGCGGAACCTCGGCGCGGCGCTGACGCCGGGCGGCGGCCGGCGCGCCGAGGCGGTCGAGGCGATGCGGCGGTCGGTGGACCTGTACGAGACCTCCGGCGACGAGCATCGGATGCTCCGCGTACAGGAATGGCTCGCGCGGATCCAGCAAGAGCCCGATGCCGATGGTTCGACCTGACGGGATGTCGCTGTCCCAGGTCCGGCTCCGCCACCTGTTTCCACCTCGGCTACCGCAGGGTCCTTGGGGGCGGCCCTCGCGAGAACCCGCCTACGGTGAAAAGACCTCTCCTCTCCGAGGTGGGACAACGCGATGCCGATGAACGGCGAGGGGCTCCTGCGCGATCGCCGCTTTCGAACCTTCGTCGGTTGCACATAGGGCCGCGCCGGTCACCGTCGATACGGCGACCGGCACGGCCCTGTCTCTTACTCCGTGGCGCTGCCTCGCATGAAATGCCACCGGCAGCGGGGCTAACTGCCGCTTCCGTGCTCCGGCACCTCGGTTCGGAGGTTCTCGCCTTCGATGTCCACGTTGGGCAGCACGCGCTCCATCCACCGGGGAAGCCACCAGGCGGCCTTGCCGAAGAGCGCCATCACGGCCGGCACGAGCGTCATCCTGACCAGGAAGGCGTCCACCAGGACACCGATCGTCAGAGCGAAGGCCACCGGCTGGATCGTGGTGTTGTCGCTGAAGACGAACGACGCGAACACCGAGATCATGATGACGGCCGCGGACACCACCACGCGGGCGCTGGACCGGAAGCCGGTGACGACGGCCCGCCTCGCGTCGCTTCCGTGCACGAAGTCCTCGCGCATCCGGCTGACCAGGAAGACCTCGTAGTCCATGGCCAGACCGAACAGGGTGCCGATGAGCACGATGGGCAGGAACGACAGCAGGGTGTCGGTCGGTGTGACCCCCAGCAGGTCGCTGCCGTAGCCCCACTGGAACACCGCGACGGTCGCGCCGAGGGCCGCGCCCATGCTCAGCACGAAGCCGAGGGCGGCCTTGATCGGCACGAGAACGGAGCGGAAGACCAGCATCAGCAGGACCAGGGCCAGACCCACCACGACCGAGAGGAAGAGCGGCATGGCCTCGGCGATGCGCTCCGAGGTGTCGATGCTGGTCGCGGTGGCTCCGGTGACGGTGATCGTGGAGTCGGTGTCGGACTTCCAGTCCTGGCGCGCGTCCCGGACGTCGTGCAGCAGGCCCTCGGTCGCCTCCGCGGAGGGACCCTCATCGGGGACCACCACGATCATGGACGTGTCCTCGGCGTCGTTGTGGACGGGCGGCTGCACGGCCGTCACACCGTTGAGCCCTTCCAGGTCCTCACGGACCCGATCGGCGGCACCGGTGTCGTCGGACTCCACCACGACCAGCAAGGACGCGTTGTAGCCCTCGCCGAACTTGTCGGTGACGGTGTCGTAGGCCTGGTGCTGGGTGCTCTCGGGGGCGCTGGACTTGTCGGTGGGCAGCCCGAGCCTCATGTCCTGGAGCGGGAGCAGAGCCAGGCCCAGCACGATCAGGACGGAGAGCGTGGTGATCAGCGGGCGCCGGGTGACGGCGGCGGCCCAACGTGAGCCCAGGGTCGACTCGGCGGTCAGGGCCCGTTCGGCGCGAGCGCCCAGACCGGGGATACGACCGGAGCCCACCTTCGTGCCGAGCAGACCCAGGACGGCGGGCAGCAGCGTGATGGCCACCAGGACCGAGAAGGTCACGGTCATGGCCGCGGCCATACCCATGACCGTCAGGAACGGGATCCGGACGATGGCCAGGCCGAGCAGGGCGATCACCACCGTGACCCCGGCGAAGACGACGGCGCTTCCGGCCGTGCCGATGGCCCGGCCGGTGGACTCCTCCGGGTCCATGCCCTCCAGGATCTGGTGACGGTGGCGGGCGAGGATGAACAGGCTGTAGTCGATGCCCACGGCCAGGCCGAGCATCAGCGCCAGCAGCGGGGCGGTACTGGTCAGGTTCAGGACCTGGGAGAGCGCGTAGAGCAGGGCCATGCCCGCGCCGGAACCGGCCAGCGCCATCAGGATGGGGATGCCCGCCGCCACCACGGCGCCGAAGTTGAGGGCCAACACGACCAGGGCGATCAGCAGGCCCACGCCTTCTCCGCCGTGGATGCCGGAGACCTCGGCCACGGAGATGGACTGGCCGCTGAAGTCCACGGTCAGGCCGGCCTGTTCGGCCTCGGTGCCGCTGTCGAGCAGGGCGTCCACCGTCTCCGGCGCGACGCTGCCGTCGGGCTCGGTGAACTGGACGGCGAGCAGGGCCGTGGTCTCGTCCTCGGAGAACAGGGGGATCTCCTGCTTGACCCGGTCGTCGATCTCCTCGACGGCCTCCTTGGGCAGGTCGTCGTCGGCGATGCGGCGGTCGACCTCTTCTTCGACCTGCGGGCGGACGAGCTCTTCGTCGAAGGCGGGCGCCTGTGCGGCGACCTGTTCGCGCGCCTGCTCCTCGGCCTGCTCCAGGGCCTGCTCTCGGCCGGGGGCGCCTTCGGGGTACTGCGCCTCGACGGCGGCCCGTGCCTGTTCGACCGCGTCGTCCTCCGCGGACGACAGCTCGGAGTCGTAGTCCGCGCGGGCCTGCTCCATGCCCGACTCCATCAGGGTGGAGCGCAGTTCATCGCTGTGCAGGGCCTCGTCGTAGCCCTCTTCGTAGAGCTCGAAGGGATCGGTGACCGACTCCACCCCGTCGATGCCCTCGATCTCCCGAGCGGTGTCGCGTACCGCCTGCTCGTGGGCCTGTGAGGTGACGTTCTCGTCATCGGGTGCGGTCAGGACCACGGTGGCCTGGCCGCCGCTGCGTTCGGGGAAGCGCTCCTGGAGCATGTCCACCGTCTCCTGGGACTCGGTCCCTGGGATGGAGAAGGAGTCGGTCACCGGCACGCGGAAGGTGACCGCGGCCGTGGCCAGAAGGGCAACGAGCGCGACCCAGGCCAGAAGGACCGGCCAACGGTGTCGGTAGGAGAACTTTCCCAGGTGATAGAGGAGTGTCGCCATCGTCTCGTCTTCTGTGGGAGGGCGTCATCGGGATCCGGGCTCCGCGTCCGATCCGCGTTCTGATGATTTCATCAGTTATGACTCATTGCTCAGGCGAGACTATACGCGGCGCCCCGCGAGAACCCCATGCTCGGACGTGTGTCCTCTCTCGCCTCGCCCGGTTCCCTGGGTCACCTCGGGGCTCGCATGCCCTGGGTGTGCGCCTCTGCGAAGGTCGAGTGAGGTGCGGTAGCGAGTTCATGGGGGAGCGGGTGAAGAAGGACACCCGGTTCTGAGGAAATCCTCAACTCTGATGGAAGGTAGGGTGGCCGGGCCGGACGAGTCAGAGAGTGAGAGTCGACCCATGCCCGCTACTCCCGAAACAGCGCCGAACCGCACCGCACGGCGCAAGGCGCGCACCCGCGCCGCCCTGGTGCGCGCGGCACAGGGGTTCATCGCGGAGGGCCGACCCCACGCGCCGATCCTGGAGATCACCCAGGCCGCCGACGTGGGCATGGGCTCCTTCTACAACCACTTCGAGAGCCGCGAGGAACTCATGCGGGTCGCCTCTGAGGAGGCCTTCGAAGCACACGGACGACTCCTGGACGAACTGACCCTCGGCATCGACGACCCGGCGGAGATCTTCGCCCAGAACTTCCGGCTCACCGGACGTATCCACCGCAGGGAACCGGAGCTGAGCCGCGTCCTCCTGGACTACGGCCTCCAGCTGATCGATATCGAGATCGGCCTGGCCCCCCGAGCCCTGCGCGCCATCAAGGCCGGGGCCGACGCGGGACGCTTCACCGTCGCCGACCCCGAGTTGTCCCTGACGATCGTGGCCGGAGCGACGCTGGTCCTGGGCAACCTCCTGCACGAACACCCCGAACGCGACGACGCCGAGGCCACCGATCAGGTGGCCGAGGACCTTCTGCGCATGCTGGGTATGGCGCCGGAGGAGGCGCACGAGCTGGCCCACCGGCCGCTGCCGGAATTCCCCACGGTCGCCTGGCAGGAGGCCGATCTCTGAGGCGTGGCGTCGGGGCGAGTCGTGTCCACATCGCCGCGCGCGGCGGCCCCGGCCCGAGGTGAAGTAACGGGCCGCCGCGGGTCCGGGGCGTTCGCGACGACCGAGGCCGGCTCCTCAGTTGGACGCTTCCCGTGAGCGCTCGGCAGAGCCGGGCGGCTGCATCAGCTTGAACACGGTGCGGGCCGCCCCGGCCTGGATCCCGGAGCGCACACGCTCGAACAGAGAGGCGGGCGCGGGCGGCGCGGGCAGGCGACGGATCAGGGCCCTCACGTTGGCGCTGTCGATCGCCGCGGCCGGCCCGCCGCGCAGGGTGCTCTCCAAGCCCGCGGTGAAGTAACGGGCCGCCGCGGTGGGCGCGAAGGGCCAATCGCTTCCATAGAGCACGTGACCGGGCTTGGCGAAGGCCAGCAGCGTGGGCAGGGCCGCCGGGCTGGAGGACAGGGCCGTGTCGAAGTAGAAGCCGCGGAAGTCGCGCAGTACTTCCAAGGGCGTGCGTCCGGTGTCGTCGGCGATGGCCACCGCCATCCGGTGGGAGGAGTAGGGCACGAACCCGCCCGAGTGGCTCAGGACGAACCGGATGTCGGGGTAACGGCGCACCACCCCGTTGCGGACGAGCAGGTACGCGGCGCGCGTGGTGTCCAGGAGAAAGTCCGCGGCGAAGGGCGGGATCCCCTCCACCGGGGGAGCGGGAAGGTCGGCGGGGTGCACGAAGACGGTCGCGCCTCGCTCGTTGAGACTCCGCCACAGGCGGTCCTGCCCCGGGCTTCCCGCGTAGACGCCGTGGGTGTTGGCCAGGACCGTGACCCCGGCGGCCCCGAGCTCGTCCAGGGCACGCTCGGCCTCGACCACCGAGGCGTCGATGTCGGGCATCGGCAGGGTGGCGAAGAACCCGAACCGGTTCTCGTGCTCGGTGCCGAGGCCGTGGGAGAAGTCGTTGAGGCGCGCGGCCATGTCGGCGGCCTCGTCCCGATCCGTGAGGAAACCGGCTCCAGGGGTGGAGACCGAGACGATCGCCGTGGCGATACGCAAGGTCTTCATCGCCGCGAGCGCCGCCTCGGGGCTCCAATCGGGGAGGGGCCGCCCGCCGGCGTCGGCGATGCCCGCGCTCGCCAGGGCCTCACGGTAGAAGGGCGGGATGATGTGCTGATGGACGTCGATACGGCGGCCGATCACGAGACCTCCCGCGCGGCGTGGTCGGAGGTCAGGTCCAGCGCGATGTCGCCGAGCATGTCCTCCTGTCCGCCGACGAGTCCGCGTCGGCCGACCTCGACCAGCGGATCATGGCCGTCCACCCCGTTCAAGCGCCGGGCGGTCCGAGAGTGAACCAGGAGTCGCCGCCTCCCCTCTCGCTGGGTGGAGGGTCCCGGACAGGTGGAGTAACGCACCATGACCCGATCGGTCGTGGAAGCGACGTCGTGGCGCATGTCGGTGACCACCTCGGTTTCGTTTCCGGTCAGAGGCCGTTGACGGTGACGATGACCTGTTGCCAGGAGGGCAGACGGTTCTCGTAGGGGGCATCGGGATCGTGCAGGACGGTGACCGGCTCCATCCCGCGCAGGATCTCCAGGGAGCGGACGAAGGCCGGGTGGGCGGCGAGCTGGGGCTTGCAGTGCGGCACGACCACGGTGGGTACCCCGTATCCGACCATCTCGCACAGCAGAGCGATGGCGAAGTTGTCCGCCAGCCCCTGGGCGAACTTGTTCGTGGAGTTGAAGGTCAGTGGACAGGCCAACACCACGTCGGCGGGCGGTAGGGACTTACCGTGCCCGGGCTTGCGGAAGGCGACGCGGACCGGCTCGCCCGTCAACTCCGCGAGCCGGTCCTGGTCGTGGAAGTCGGTGCCCGTGGGGGTGGACAGTACGGTCACACGCCAGTCGTGGCCGTGAAGGGCCTGGACGAGTTCGGGCGCCCCTTCCGGGGCGGAGGCTCCGGACAACACCAGGTACAGGCTTCTCGACATGCGTCCGAGTCTAGGGGCCAGCGCACAGAGGAGCCGGCGTCTTGAGATCGTCTGCCCAGCGCCCACAGCCGAGTGGCGATTCCGCACTCACCGGAACAGGATAGGGGGTCAGGAAAGGCTCATTTCCTGAGTAATTCATCGATCCGATCGAGTGCTTGTGACATTCATGGTATCTCTTCAGTGAAGTGATTAGTTTAGCTGAGTGATCACATCTCGTGGGGCGTTTCTCTATTCCCGGGCACTCTGACCACGACCACCCAGCGGTCCTCCTGGTCGGCATCAGGTGACTTGACTCGCTCCGCCCACATGCTATCACGAATATGGGGAATCCAATTCTTTTTGGGTGTTAGGTCGAGAATGGCGAGAACTCCCAGGGATACGTTGGCGGCCTGATAGGCAGCTGTCTGTCCTAGGTAGCGACTGAATCCTTTTTTGCTAATTTTCCCTCTGGTTCGTTTGCACTCGATAGTCACCGAGCATCGTGATAGTCGAACCTCGATGTCCGCGCGCCCGCCACTCCGATCGGGAATCTCAACGTTAACATCCTCTGAATGGCTATCGAGATAGTCAAGAAGGTCATCTTGGAGGGCGCTCTCCAGGGGGAGGTTCTGTCCCGGTCCTGGTGAGAATAGGTAGGAAAAAGCGCGGCCATGATGGGCGCGCCCTCTATTGGTTCTATTTGCCAAGAAGCGAATCAATAGATTAATGATACGAATAAAATCTCGGCGAACCTCGACCGTTCTGAAGTCGGCACAATCTTCCAGTGTCTTAACGACATCACTGTAGATCTGCTGCTGGGCTACCGGTAGCCTGGGTTCTACCGGGCTCTCATAGCTAAGAATTTGTTCCGACAGGAAATCGATGATTTCCTGCGGAACTTCATCGAGAGCCTTGGCGCCAAGAGTGGCGACCAACTGGGATTTGGGCGCCTGATGAACTTTTCCCGGGTTCACTACTTCCTGAGGTGTAGGTTCTCCGGAATGCAGGCGATCATCCACGGCTTGAAGTAGTCGTTTGGCTGACCGATTGTCCCAATCTTCGGGTGCATCAGTAATGAGTCCGCGAAGTTGAAGTAGCAGGCCCTGGCGTGAGGCGAAGGCGTCCTCGATGCGCGGAGCAACGAGGATCTGGGTCCCCAGCGCGCTCTGAGGGTCCTGGAGACGGACGCTGCGGTGTGCGGTGTAGACAGTCAGGATATGTTGGATGGTTTGGTTTGGCCATACGGTTACCGGTTTATCCAAGTACTGATCGGCTTGCTCGAGGTCGAGCGCTAGTTCGTACCAAGAGGCCTCGGTATCGTATCGGCCAGCCCTCCAATGGGTGCGCGTCCCCATCAACCAAAGAGAGCGTTCTGTGGTAGTACGGCGCAACTGATTAGCAGCCTTTTTTAAAGACGCGCTCTGTCCTGTTTCGAAAGCGAGAAAGGCTTCGATCGCGGCCAGGAAAGCGGTAGCGTCGGTACGATCCTCATCCGCCTTGACAGCTTGTGACAACAGAGCCTGAGCGGAACAGAAATATTGAACGAGCGAGTCGCGGTCTGGGGCGTTGGCTGCATCTGCCAGGCGACACATAGCCATTTCGTAGACCGCATCTCCGTGAACGTCGGTGTGCGCGAAATTTTCCAAGGCTAAGAAAAGTTCCTCTTCGCGCCAATGCTCATAGGCGGCACCCAGGGCGCGCACCACTTTTCTAGCATAAGAAGGTGGTGCTGCTGGGGCTTGCGGGTCCACAAGGTAGGAGAAGAGACCGTAACGACTGGTACTACCGGACAACACCAGGCGCAACGATGCTTCGAGGAATACCCCCGCGAGTTCGGCGTCGAGGGGTGTATCGCGGTGGTCAGCGCGTTGCAGAGCGAGTTTGTTGAGTTGAGGCGCCGTACTCCGCAGATATCCGCTGTGCTCGACCAACTGATCGAGGATGTCGTCGGCGACAGCCGGTCTGTCAGTGGATGCCAACGCCTGGTTGATGAAGGACACTGCGCGTTCAGGAGCCTGCAGGGCGTCCCACTCGACAAGCATGGTCTCGGCGGCTCGGAACCACCAGGGAGAGTCGATGAGAGTATCCGCGTTCTCCCAGAGGACCGACTCGCCGCCCAGCTCATCAAGCGTGGGCGGCTGCCCCTCCTTCAACAGCAGCATCTCGAGTCGGGTCAAGGTGATGTCCTTTCTCGAGAGTCTGCTTGGCAGGTCGGTTGCCTCTTCCTAACAGACGTTCACCACACTGGTCTGCCCGGGGCGGCGGCTTTGATGCGATGTTCGGGGATCACGTTGACGGCCACGTCGCGTTTGGCAGTTGCGGTGATCACTTGCAGGCCAGGCGTCTCCTCACAGATGCCATGAAGTTGACTGAGAACCTCGGCAAGGTCGACATCGATGGATTCCTGTGCACCAGGGGAATCCAGGAGGAGCAGACCAGGATGGCGCCCGACTCCGGACTGCTGGCCGATCCTCAGCAAGGCCAATAGGGTGGCAATCCGAAGCCGTACCTGCTCTCCCGGGGTGACCTTAGTGAAGGTGGTGTCAGAGCCGCCCTTCCACACCTTCATGGAGCCGTTGCCACTGAGTTTGATGTTCTGGATCTCAGAAGCTCCCAAACGGACGGCGAGCCGACAGATCTCCTGGCTGACATCCTCCAAGAGCTGAGAGGTAGCGGACTTGGCTCGTTTGTCGGCTTCCTTTGCCGCGGCTTGGAGGATCTGCTCTTCACGTGAGGCACTCTCGGGGCGTACCGCGCGTCGTTCGGCGTCTTGACGTTCCTCGATTCGCCCTTCGAGTCTGGCCAGTTCCAGATACGCGTGCAGCGTGGATTGCTCCGGTAGTGAGGCCTCCGCTGAGGTGAAGGCGGTGCGTGCCACTTCCACGGCATGCTCTGCTGTGGCGACCGAAGTTTCGAGCTCTCGTGTGGCCTGCCTCGCCTTCCGTTGGCTTTGCTCGAGGATCTCGATTGATTCGGTGAGCTGGGCGATCGCCGCAGGCTCATGTGATGCCTCAGCGGGAACCGAACCACAGATACCGCAATGCTGATCGCCCAGATCCGCGTGGGGGAGTTCTGTCAAGGCGGTCGAGCAGCGTGGACAGCATGTTGGTGTGAGGGCTCCGAAGAAACGCTCCGCCGCCGCCGTCTCACGGAGATCCCTCAGGCGAGACTGGTCCGCGACCAGTGCCTCCCGCAATTCTTCTTCACTCCGCCGGGCCTGACGCATCCGCTCCATTAGAGCGGAGTGTCTAGCCGTCGACTCGTTCAGATCCGCAGCGGCTTTTTCTACCGAATGAGTGACTTCCTGTAGAGTTGGTGCGGCTTCGGCTTGGGCGACTCTCTCCCTCGCGCGGACTAACTGGTCCTGCAGCTCCTCGAGCGAGGTGCTACGGGCCTGTAGGTCCTGTTGGGCTCGGCGTCGTTCACCTCGGCGGGATTGTTCGGCCAAAGACAGGGCGGTCTGGGTGTCCCTGCGTGTGGTCGTCCATGGCAGCCCCACATACATCTGTAGGAGGCTGACCATGGTCCCGCCCCCTGCGGTTTGCCCCAACAGCGCATCATTCTCACGGTTGCGGCACAGGAGCGCGTGGCTGAATGCTGGCCAGGAGGTGATTACCACTTGACCGTCCGATTTTTCCGCAGATATGTCTGGGGAATCACTGTTGGTGTTTGATTCTCCCTTGCGCCAGGTTCGTAGGGGCTCCAACCCGAGACGGCTCATCATGAACTGGCCCATCACCGAAGCGAACTCCTTGTCACCTGTGAAGGTGATAGGAAGGCTGTTGTGCCCGACTGTCAGTTCCCCAGTGAGTTGTCTGTCGGTGATGTCTGCACTGACTTGAAAGGGTTCTCCATCGATCTCTGCGTTCAGACTCACTCTGTGCAGCCATCTGCGCACATCGGTCTGCAGATGGTCCGATCCTCGCAGGCACCACCAGATGATTTCTAGGATGCTGCTCTTGCCCTTCAAGTTGTCGGCGGTCACACACCACAAGCCTTCGTCCACATCCCAAGAAAAGTCGACGGATCCCGTCGATTTTCCCGTTTTCTCCCCCGAGAATTGCACGCGCCTCACCAGGAGTTTGTGAGGTCGTGGCAGGACCCCACTCTCGCGCACTCCGTACCGTGTCAGCACCTCATCCACGTGCTCGACTTCGAGATCGACACGGTTGGCCACAGCTTGCAGGAACTCGCTCACCCTGCTGCCTCCCAATCCTGATCGATCATTTTATCCAAACGCTCTCTTACTCGATCGGTGATGCCGCTGATGCTCGCCCTCCACACGGTTCGTTCGTATTCGGTTTGTTGATACTGCGCTTCTTTCAGTTGGGTTCCTGAACGTTGACCAGCTACCGTGAGCACCACACTTGCCCGTTCGTCGTACCAGAGCAGGTCCGGTGCGTCTGAACGAAGTTGGTTTGCCATAGTGCGGCCCGGCTTTGACAAGTAATAGTCCCAACGGTCGATTTTCGTGGGTGGATCACCCACTGCCTTCACCACTGCCAGACCATGGGAGACTAGAAGTGAAAGAGCATCGTCTAGTGCCTCCCACGCCCCGAATCGCCACCGAACCATCGGATAGCGAGATATGTCGGGTTCGTTGCCATGCAAGAGGGACCGTGCTTGCGAAAGCGCTGCAGTCGGATCATCTGTTATCCCTGACTCGATTTGAGTCAACAGTTCATCTGCTAGATAGTCCGGATTCCTCAGCCAGAAATCCAGCGCCTGTAGTCTTTTTTGCCCCTTGATTACGGAAACGGATTCTTTGGGGATGTAATCGCTTGATGGGTCATTGCATGGAATTCCACAGCGATCGAGAAGAAATAGCAGTCGAACCGCGTCTTGGACGCGTGACGCCCGTCGTGTCCCCAAATTTTCCATATGACCCACCTTGGGTGTTTTCACTGTCGAACATTGTAGTCCTATAAATAGATAACATAGGATTTTTATCCATGGTATGGCCAAAGGTCCTTAATTAGGATCCTCAGGTTGAAGGGTTGCACCGTGCAGCGAGGTTGACACGGGTCCACGCCCAAGAGAACGGAGCGGTCGCATGAATGTTGCAGGTAGTCAGGCGCAGGGGTGGTGTGTCGACAGTAGACGAGCGCGGCAAAACAGCAAAGACAGCAACCGCTTACGGGTGCCGGTGTTCAAAGTCGCTTCGCCATACGACGCGGATCCACTGGGCCGTCGCTGCGGGCAAGGGTTCACCAATGGATGTGGTGTACCGAGCGATCTTCTCGAGGGTCATAGCCCCAGATCAACACGTCGACATGGAGAACCTCGGGAGGTGCCATCGGGTCCTGTCGGTGATCTGTGGCGAAACAGTATGAAGTGGTACGTGCTGGCGCCGGAACATCGGACTTTTGATCCAGTGGCCATAGGTTCGAATCCTGGTGGGTGCGCCAGAGGACCCCAGTTCAGATAGGGCACACGAGGACCTCGCAAGGGAGCCCACCGTGTTGGCGTTGATACGCGCTCTTCAGCCGTGCTTCAGGAGAAACGTGCTCATGAGACTGGAAAAACGGCGACTCGGCCTGTTCGAGGTTGAGAACGACATTGGGAAGCCCGGGGCCGGTCACATGGTCGTGGTGACCGGCCCCGGGCAGTGGATATCGGACGTGAGGCCCAGGCGTCGCGGGAGAGGTCGCCCAGCGGGGTCACGCCGGACAGCCCCCTCCCTCCTCGACCTACGGGGCGGTGGTCGGTTCGTGGTCGGGCTCGTCCTCGGTCTCGGTGAGGTCGGCCTGCGAGGAGACCCCGCGGAGCATGATGCCCGCGAAGATCCCCACCGCGAGCAGGATCAGCGCGGCGATCCCTCCGGTCGCCGAGAGCGCGGACGTGAACGCGTCGGTGGCGGCCGTGGCCAGGGCCTCACCGAGTTCGCCCGGTAGTTCTCGTGCGTAGAGAAGTGCTCCGGCGAGGGTCTCCTGTGCGGCGTCGAGTACTCCGCCGGGCAGCCCCGCCGGGGCGGTGTCGGCGAGGTCCGTGCGGTAGAAGCCGAGCAGGACCGAGCCGAGGATAGCGGTGCCGAAAGCGGTGCCGAGCTCGTAGGCGGTCTCGCTGACCGCGGCGGCCTGGCCGGACTGTTCGGGGCGCACCGAGCTCATGATGAGGTCGTTCGTCAGCATCATGCCCACACCGGCGCCGAGGCCGACCAGGCACAGGGCGATGGCGATCACCCACGGCGGGGTGTCGGGGGTGAGGGTGAGCAGGGTCGCGAAACCTCCCGCTGTGATGAGCACGCCCGTGGAGACGAGGAGCGCGGTGGGGATCCGCTTGACGAGCGCCGCGGCGATGAAGCCGGCGCTGGCCGAGACGGCGGCCTGCGGCAGCATCCATAGCGCCGATTGGATGACGCTGAGGCCGACGACGAGCTGTAGGAACTGGGTGAGGGCGAACATCGCGCCGACCAAGGAGAACACCGAGAGCAGGTCGGTGATCACCGCGCCGGTGAAGGCCCGCACGCGGAAGAGTCGGACGTTGATCATGGGCACCGGCACGCGCAGCTGTCTGATGACGAACAGGACGAGCAGGGCGAGGCCGAGGAGGAAGGTGAGGAGGGCGAGGCCCGGTTCCTTGCCTCCGGCGAAGGTCTTCACGCCGTAGACGAACGAGATCATGCCCGCCAGCGAGAGGACGATGCTGGGGAGGTCGACGCGGCCCGGGTTCGGGTTCCTGCTCTCGGGGACGAGGATCGGCGCCAGGATGAGCAGCAGGATCATGACCGGGATGTTCATGAGGAACGCGGCGTGCCAGCTGAACACCTCGATGATCCAACCGCCGACGATCGGGCCCGCGGCGGCGCCGAGCGCGCCCATCGAGGACCAGACCGCTATGGCGGTGCGGCGCTGGTTGCGGTCGAGGAACATGTTGCGGATGAGGGAGAGCGTTCCCGGCATGATCGCTGCGCCCGCGATGCCGAGGAGGGCGCGGGCGGCGATCAGCATCCAGGGTTCGGTCGAGAGAGCGCCCATGACGGAGGCGATCGCGAAGAAGACCGCGCCGATGAGCAGGACCTTGCGCCTCCCGAAGCGGTCTCCCAGCGACGACATGGTGATGAGCAGGCCCGCGAGCATCAGCGCGTAGATGTCGAGCATCCACAGTTGTTGGGCGCCCGAGGGCTCCAGGTCCGCGGCGATGTCGGCCAGGGCGAAGATCAGCACCATGCCGTCGACGGCGATGAGCAGCATGGGCAGTACGAGTACGGCCAGGCCTATCCAGGTGCGGGTGGTGGCCCGGGGTGGTGTTTCCGGCATGGGTTTCTGCCTCCTAGCGAGTTACTTCACCAAGCAGTGTACTTCACCAGAAGGTATACTAATCGAGTCGATAGGAGGAACCGATGGCTCGACCGAGCGCACGGCCCAGGCTGATCGAGGCCGCCCTCACGGTGGTCGAGGAGCGCGGCGTCACGGCGCTCACACTCGACGCGGTAGCCGAGGAGGCAGGGGTCACCAAACGTGGCCTCATCTACCATTTCCCCAGCAAGCACGCCCTGCTGGCGGGGATTCACGAGGACCTCGCCGCGCGTATGGAGCGCGAACTCCTCGAAGCCACGGGAAGGGAACCCGAAGGGGCGAGCCTCGTGGAGCGCACGCGTGGGTACGTGCGGGCTTCGATGAAGTCCCCGACCAACGTCGAGATGCGGCTCATCATGGAGGCCGCCAACGAACCCGAGTGGATGGCCCCGTGGGAGCGGGTGTACCGGCGCTGGTTCCCCGAGGGGGAGCAGCCTGTGGGGGAGCTCGACGATCTCTCGCTGCGCTGTCTGGTCGCGCGGATGGCCGCCGATGGTTCCTGGGGTTACGAGAGCACGCTGTCGGCGCCGATGACCGGGGCCGATCGCGCGCGCATGCTGACGGGGATCCTCGCCCTCATCGACGACTAGCGAAACCGGTGCCGGAGGCGTTCGCCATCAACTGCGCGTGATCGTGTCCTCTGGTGCTGTCATGGAGAAGACGAGCGGAGCGGGGTCGGCGAACCGACTCGGCCGTCATGGGCGCGCCGATGCCGATCGGGTCCCGCTCATGTCCATCGACATCCCCTGAGGCGAGAAGCGGGCCGACCACCGGCGCGGCCCCGACACGCTCCCTGTTCCGCACCCGTGCCCCGATCGCCGATTCGCCCGGAGTCCTTCCCGGTGGTCTTCTCACCCTCACACCCCGACCGTTCGTGACCTGGGGTGGTCGCGAGCGGTCGACTCCTGTCAGGTGCCGGGGGCCGGGTGGCGAGCGCCGCCGTCGGGTTCGCGCGGCGATGAACCCACCTCCGAAACCCACCGGGTGTGCGACGAGGTCCCCGGCCCACGGCGCCCGTGAAGTACGGGCCGAGCGGTCGAAGCGCACCTCCGTAGCCGGTTCAGGGTATCCGTCACTCGCTGAGACACCCCCCGACACACTTACCGACGCACCGTCGGTATATTTACCGACGGTGCGTCGGCAAGCGACGTACTCGTATGCGTACGAAGAGGTCCGACATGTTTCTAGCCGTGCGCGAACTATGGTTCGCGCGTTCCCGCTTCGGGCTGATGGGAGGAGTCGTCGCCCTGATCGCGGTACTGATGGTGCTGTTGTCGGGGCTGTCCTCGGGGCTCGTGGAGGACGGGGTCTCGGGCCTACAGCGCCTTCCCGTCCACGGTCTGGCCTTCGACGAGGAGACCGAGGTCGGTTCCGCCTTCTCCCGGAGCCGTGTGAACGAGGAACAGCTCCAGGAGTGGCGTGACCGGCCGGGCGTGGAGGAGGCCGCCTTCTTCGGCAACCTGCTCGTCAACGCCCGTAGCGACAAGGACGTGCCCATCGACCTGGCCCTCTTCGGAGTGGAGGAGGACTCCTTCCTCGCCCCGGAGACCGCCGAGGGCGAAGGGCTGGGGCGACGCGATGGCCTGGTCGTCTCCCAGAGCGCCATCGAGGACGGCGTCGCCATCGGCGATGTCCTGACGGTGGACCGCTTGGGCACCGAACTGGAGATCGTCGGGGCCCTGGAGGACAAGCACACCTACGGTCACGTCGACGTCGCCTACCTGCCATTGGAGACGTGGCAGGAGATCTACGCCGGTATCACCCCGGAGCAGGAGGCCGACCCCGCCGTCTACACCGAGGCGACCGCCGTGGCCCTGCGCGCCGAACCGGACGCGCGGATCGATCACTCGACGGGTGACGACGAGGCCGGGACGATGAGCCTGCCCTTGGAGGAGACCTTCGCCGCCTCTCCCGGGTACAGCGCGGAGACCTCGACCCTGAACCTGATCAAGGCCTTCCTGTACGCGATCTCCGCGCTGGTCGTCGGTGCCTTCTTCACCGTCTGGACGATCCAGCGCAAACACGAGCTGGCCGTCCTTAGAGCGATGGGCGCCTCCACCGGCTACCTCGTGCGCGACGGGCTCGGACAGGCCCTCGTCATCCTCGCCGTGTTCTGCGGCATCGGGCTCGGCGTGGGCGTGGGGGCCGGATCGCTGATCACCGGTTCGGGAGTGCCCTTCCTCTTGGAGGGAACCTCGGTCGCGTTGGCGGTGGTCCTGCTGATCGTCCTGGGGCTGTTGGGCGCGATGGCCGCCATCGTCCGCGTTTCCTCGATCGACCCTCTGGCTGCCCTGGGAGGACAGCGATGACCATCACGGCCGCGTCCAACGCGGAATCCACCGACGAGAACACCGAAGGACTCCTTCTCGAAGGCGTCACCCTGCGCCTGGGCGATGGGGACGCCACGGTCACGGCCCTGGACGACGTCTCCATCTCCGTCCGTCCCGGAGAGCTGGTCGCGGTGGTCGGCCCCTCGGGCGCCGGCAAGTCCAGCCTGCTCGCCGTCGCCGGTGCCCTGACGGTGCCCGACTCCGGCGTCGTCCGTGCCGGTGGACGGGACATCACCGGTCTTTCCCGGCGCGCCCGGGCACGTTTCCGTCGAGACCACATCGGCTTCGTGTTCCAGTCGGGCAACCTGCTCGGCGCTCTCACCGCCACCGATCAACTGCGCATGATGGCCCATCTGGGTCGAGGGGGCCGCGGGCACGACCCTCAGCGGCTCCTGGAGGAGGTCGGTATGGCCGACAAGGCGGACCGGAGGCCGCACCAACTCTCCGGAGGAGAACGTCAGCGGGTCGGGATCGCCCGTGCCCTGATGGGTGAGCCCACGGTCCTGCTCGTGGACGAACCGACGGCGGCGCTGGACCGGGCCCGCAGTCACGAGATCGTCCGGCTGCTCGCGCGGGAGACTCGACGTTCCGATGTGGCTACGATGATGGTCACCCACGACCACGACGTTCTGGAGTACTGCGACCGGACGGTCCAGATGACGGACGGTCGCCTATCGGAATGAGCATGGAGGGGCTCTTGCCTCGGATCACAGCGGCCACGCTCGCTGATCACCAGGCCAACCAGCGCCGGGCCGTGCTCGACGCGGCGCGAGAGATCCTCGCGGAGGTCGGTGGCGATGCCCTGTCCCTGAGCAGGGTCGCGGCCCGGGTCGGTCTGGCCCGCTCCAGCCTCTACCAGTACTTCGACTCCCGTCAGGGTCTGCTCGACGCACTGGTCGAGGACCTGTTCCCTCGCTGGTCGCGCATGGTGACCGGCGAGATGAACAAGGAGGAGTCTCCGGCTCTTCGGGTCCTCGCCTACGCCAAGGCCAATCTGCGTCTGGTGGCCGACGGAGAGCACGTGGTGGCCGGAGCGCTCGCCGCCGCCTCTCCCGGTGCCGAGTTCGCCGAGCGTAGCCGTGTGATGCACGAACAGCTCGCGGCCCCTCTGACCGAGGCGCTGGAGGCTCTGGGGGTCCCGGACCCGCAGGCCACGGCGGAGCTGGTCAACGCGGTGGTCCACAAGGCCTCGCGCATGATCGAGACCGGAACCGCGGAGGCGGAGGCCTCGGCCAGGGTCGAGGAGATCCTCCGTCCCTTCCTCCTGGAGCAGGAGAACCGGCACTCCTCCTGAGCGGGCCGTCCTTGAGTCCCTCCCCGACGACTTCGTGAGCGGTCGTGTTCCTCCCGCATGCGGGGGACCCCCGCACCCCTCACCCACGACCAACGTTCCTTTCGCCGACGACCGCTGACCGCGGGCCTATGACCGCGGGTCGGTCCACCGTCGGTGAGTCCATCCTGCCCGGCCGAGCGCGGCCGACCGCCGGCATCGGCGTGCGTCGAGCATGCCCTCACCGGCCCCGTCGAGGTTCCGGGACACGCACCGTACTCCCGGTCACCCGACTTCGAGCCGCGCCGTGCCCTCGACCCCTGAGAAGGAAGAAGTGAACATCGAGATCTCCGATCGGCTCGCACAGAGCATGGCCTCGATCAGCGACACCCTGATCATCACCATGGTGGTGACGTACGCCGTCGCCCTCCTCCTCTTCGCGCTGGAGGCCGCCTTCGGCCGCCGCACCGAGATCGCGGAGAGCCGGCGCTGGAGACGGAGGGCGTACCGAACGGAAGAAGGCCCTCCCCCGGAGGTGATCACCACCGAACGCGCCGCGCGAAGGACCACCGCGCCCAGGAACACGCTGGGGCGCATCGCCCTGTTCGTCACCGGGGCGGGCTTCCTGTTCAGCCTGGCGCAGGTGATCACCCGAGGGCTCGCCGCCGGCCGTTGGCCCTGGGGCAACATGTTCGAGTTCATCGTCACCCTGTGCCTGGTGGCGGTCGGCTCGCTGCTGTACGCCTCCTGGAGGTATCGCGCCCGTTTCCTCGGCGTGTTCGTGCTGGTGCCGGTGTTGATCCTGCTCGGTATCGGTGTGCGCTGGCTGTACGTCGACCCCGGTCCGCTCATCCCCGCGCTCCAGTCCTACTGGGTGCCGATCCACGTCCTCGCGGTGAACATCGCGGGCGGTGCCTCCATGGTCTCGGGGGCCGCGGGCATCACCTACCTGGTCTCGCACCGGGCCGAGGCCAAGCGGGCCCTGGGGGAGAAGGTGGCCGGTATCGCCGGACGTCTGCCCAGCCCCGAGCTGCTCGACCGGATCTCGCACCGGTTCATCCTCTTCGCGTTCCCGCTGTGGACCTTCGGCATCATCGCCGGATCCATCTGGGCCGACGAGGCCTGGGGCCGCTTCTGGGGCTGGGACCCCAAGGAGGTCTGGTCCTTCATCTCCTGGGTCATCTACGCCGCCTACCTCCACGCCCGCGCCACCGGCGGTTGGAGGGGCCAGAAGGCGACCTGGATCAACGTGATCGGCTTCCTCACCGTCATGTTCAACTTCTTCGCCGTGAACTACATGTTCAGCGGCCTGCACTCCTACGCCTGAGGAGACCGGGAGGGCCTCGCGTCGCGGGAAGGCGTGTCCGTGACGCGAGGTCCTTCCTCGCGATGAGGAGAAGGAATGGCCTCTCGCCTTCTCGCCCGGTGTCACCGTCCCGACGTGGCGGTGACACCGGATCGGGAGAGGTCGTCCGTGATCCCGCTCCGGAGCGCGTCATCGTTCCCAGGCGGAGCGGCGCAGCAGGCGCGCGCCGTTGAGCGCGACCAGCACCGTGGACCCTTCGTGTCCGGCCACCGCGAGAGCGAGCGGCAGTGTTCCGACCAGGTCCCAGACGACCAGGGCGGCTATCACGGTCCCGGCGATCGCCAGGTTGGCGATCACGTACCGGCGTGCTCTGCGGGACAGGCGCACCAGGTGGGGAACCGCGCCGAGCTCGTCGCGGACGATGATCACATCGGCCGTGTCCAGGGCCAGGTCCGAACCCCTGCGGCCCATCGCCACCCCGGTGGACGCCGCGGCCAGAGCGGGGGCGTCGTTGATACCGTCACCGACCACCATCACCCGCTCTCCGCGGGCCTCAAGGTCGGTGACCACGGCGACCTTGTCCTGGGGGAGCAGAGAGTGATACACCGTGCCCATTCCGGTGCGCCCGGCCACTTCGGCGGCGGCGGAGGCGTTGTCACCGGTCAGCAGCACCGCCGGTGCTCCGATCGTCTCGACCGCGGCCTCGACCGCCGCGGGGGCGTCGGGACGCAGCCGGTCCACCAGCGTGATCTCTCCGGCGGTGTCCTGGTCGACGCGGACGTGGACCAGGGTGCCGGTGGCGGTCGAGGCCGCGTCGGCGCGTTCGACCGTGACCACGCGTCCCTGCACCCGACCGGTGACACCACGCCCGGGCAACGCTCGAAATTCACTCGCCTCGGGGACCGGCAGTCCGCGTTCGCCCGCCTGGCCGACGATCGCCCGACCGAGTGGGTGTTCGCTGTAGTGCTCCACCGCGGCCGCCAGGGCCAGCACTTCGTCTTCGTCGCGTCCACCGGCGGGAGCGACGGCGATGACCTCGGGGGCGCCCTCGGTGAGGGTACCGGTCTTGTCGTAGGCGACCAGGGTGGTGCGGCCCAGGGACTCCATCACGGTCGCGGACTTGACCAGGACGCCGTGGCGGCCGGCGTTGGCGATGGAGGCCAGCAGCGGCGGCATGGTGGACAGCACCACGGCGCAGGGGGAGGCCACGATCATGAAGGCGATCGCGCGCGGCAGTGCCTCTTCGAAGGTGTGGGCGAAGAACAGCATCGGTACGGTCAGTACCAGCAGGGTGGCGATGACCACGCCGAAGGAGTAGGTCTGCTCGACCTTCTCGATGAACAGCTGCGTTCCGGCCTTGGTCTCGGAGGCCTCCTCGACCAGGGCCACGATGCGGGCGATCACCGACTCGGAGGCCGGGCGGGTGATACGGACGGTCAGGGTGCCGGTTCCGTTGACGGTGCCGGAGAGGACCTCATCGCCCACCTCGCGCACGACGGGTACGGACTCGCCGGTGATGGCCTGTTGGTCGACCTCGCTGGTGCCGTCGATGACGATGCCGTCGCCGCCGACGCGCTCGCCGGGACGGACGAGGACACGGTGTCCGGGTTCCAACTCGCGGCTGGAGACGGTACGGGTGGCGCCGTCCTCCTCTACCAGGGTGGCCTGTTCCGGGGCCAGGTTCAGCAGGGAATCGACCGAGTCGGCGGTGCGCCGGGTGACGATGACCTCTAGGGCACCTGAGGTCGCGAAGATGACGATGAGCAGGGCGCCGTCGAAGATCTGACCGATCGAGGCGGCGGCCAGGGCGGCGACGATCATCAGCAGGTCGACATCGAGGGTTTTCTCGCGGAGGGCGCGCAGCCCGGCCAGGGCCGGCTCCCAGCCGCCGGTGGCGTAACAGGCCAGGTAGAGGGTCCACCACAGTGGTGCGGGAGCTCCGGCGAGCTGGAACGACCAGCCCAGTAGGAACAGGGCCAGGGCGGCCAGGGCCCAGCGCACCTCGGGCGGTTTCAGGGCGGTGGAGAAGATCGATGGTGGCCGTGGCAGGGGCCGCTCTCGCACGATGGGCGGCGTGGCCGTCCGTGTCATTCGTCTTCCCAGGAGGTGTCGTCGGTGGAGCGGGCGGGGCAGGTGGGGGTGGTGCCCCGACGTGCTTCCGGGTCCACACCCGCACGGTGGTGGGCGGGGGAGTCGTCCAGGGCGTGCTCCGCCTGGAAGACCGCCTGGGCCACCAGTTCGCGGGCATGCTCGTCTTGGAGGCGGTAGAAGACCCGGGTGCCGTCCTGGCGGGTGGCCACGATCCTGCCCCAGCGCAGCTTGGCCAGGTGCTGGGAGACGGTCGTCGGCGATTTGCCGATGGCTTCGGCGAGTTCGTTGACCGAACGTTCGGCCTCACGCAGGGCCAGGATGATCCTGATCCTGGTGGGGTCGGCCAACAGGCGGAAGACCTCCGCGGCCAGGTCGACGTAGGGGCTGTCCGGGCCAAAGCTGCAAACCTTCTTATCTTCACGCATGCGAAGATGATAGGATCACTTTCCTTCTCAGGGCAAGACGAGCCTCGACGAACCGTGGTGAGCCGGTCCAATGGAGGAACGGGGCGGGAGAGGCCTCGCCCAAGCCCTGGTCCATCGGAAGAACGCCGAGGTCTTTCGTGACGGTGCCGCCTGGTTCTGGCCGTGGGAGGCCGCTCTTATCGGCGAGGCCGGACCGCTCTCAGTCGCGGACGGGTTCCTTTCCGGACGATATGGGTAGGCACCGCCAGGTCCGAGGTCCGGCGTGCGGGGCCTCGGTGGTGATCGGCACGTTATGGGGAGGTCTCGTTGTTCGACCTGATCATCAGGGTCACCGGAGTGGCCGTCGGACTGGGCGCCGTGCTGCTCGCCCACAGGAACCAGCGGGCGGAGACGGAACTCACCGCACGTGCGCGGTCGGGCGAGCTGAACCGATTGCAGGCGGGCGAGGCCCTGCTGGGGTCGCTGTACAGGTCACGGCTCATCGGGCTCCTCCTCACCACGGCCATCGCCGGGCTGCTCGCCGCCGTGCTGATCCGGGCCGCCGTGACGGGCGAGTGGGGCGCCATGACGATGTACTACCTGCTCTTGTTGGGTCTGCTCCTCGCGTGGACGGGTATCGGCCACGGCCGGACCGCCACGCGGATCACACAGGCCAAGGCGGAGGTCTCCGTCCTCACACGAGCCGCCGAACGTCGCCGGATGCCGCCGGACCCGCCGGGGTAGGTGCGGCGCGTTCACCAGGATCCGCCATGGTCCGTCCGGCCGCGGGGGTGCCTCTAGGTCTTTCGGTAAGACGCTCATGTCGGTTTCGGGCCGGGTTCGGGGGCGCTGCGCTCAGTTGCGGGGCAGCGCCTCGGCCACGATGGTCTGGGAGGGGTCGATGTCGGTCCGCCCGTCCTCGATGTCCCACAGTGTGTTCTGCAACAGCCGGGCCAGGGTCCAGCCGGCCGCGCGCCGACGGTCCAGTCCGAGCGCTTCGGTCAGCAGGTCGAAGCGGCGCCGCACCACCCGGGGAGCGTTCCCGGTGGCGTGGAGCCTCTCCCAGCCGGTGTCCAGCGCGGGCCACAGATCGAAGCCCGGGTCGCCGATGAGGGGTTCGGGGTCGATGACCAGCCACGGCTCGCGCTCGGCGACGAGCACGTTGTCGTAGTGCAGGTCCCAGTGCAGCATCCGGTCGCCGGGCTCCCCGACCAGTTCGGTGACCGCCGAGGCCCAGCCGTGCAGCCGCCGTCGGTCCTCGGGGTCCGGCAGGGCGGCGAGGGCGGCCGGCACGGACGCCAGCATGTCGCGCGCGAGGTCACCGAGGTCGCGCAGGCCCTCGGGAGCCGGGACGGAGTGCAGCCGGGTCATGAGTCCGGCCAGGGTGGTCATGGCCACGTCGTCGTCCTCGACGGAAGCCAGGGTGCGTGAGCCGTCCAAGCGCTCCAGCAGCATGGCGCCGCTCTCGGGGTCGTGGTCGAGCAATCGCACGATGCCGTCGCCGTTCCATGCCCGCAGCCCGATCAGCGCGGCGGTCGTCTCCTCGCGGGGCATCTGGAGTTTGAGGGCGGCGCGGGTGCCGTCCGTGCGGCGCACCGGCACTACCAGTGAGGCTTCGCCGGACCTGATGTCGCCGTCGCGCTCCAACTTCCATCGGTCGAGCAGTTCCGCCACCAGTGCGGGCAGCCGGGCGATCCAGGCCCGTTCCTCCTCACCGCCGTTCCTCGTGTACGACGCGACCAGGGCGTCAGGGACTTCGATACCCTGCGGCGAACTCATGGGGGTGCCCTTCGGGGAGTGGGTTTTCCCGCCGTGACTCCGGGAGACCAGGTAAGACCGAGGGGCATGCGGTGGCTGCTTCGGGGCGCGGGCCTTGTAGAAGGTGCCGTCGCGGAGCATAGCGAATGGGACGCCGACGCGTTGGCGAGCGAGACGAGAAGAGGGCTTGGGCGTGGGTTCTGGCCTCGCCGGGATACAGGTGCACGAGCGGCCCCAAGACGCCATCGAAGGGTCGGGCCGCTCGTGCGACGGGGCGGTCAGAAGAAGAAGGCGGCGACGCCCCGTTCGAGCGCGGTGGCGTTGCGGCACCAGCCCATGCAGGTCTCGATGGCGTGGAGCACCTCGGAGTCGATGGCGGACTTGGCCTCGTCGGTGGCGGCCTCCCACTGTTCGAGGGCCTCGCGGCACTGCTCGAGGCTCCACTCCCCGTAACCCGGCACGAGATCCACCGGGGAGGGGATCGGGGAGGGGACGCTTCCGTGGCTGAACGAACTGACGTCGACCGCGGTCACCCCGAGTTGCTCCAGGCCCTCGTCGACCATCTCCAGCCAGTCGTACTTCATCGGGCAGAAGTCACCGTTGACCTGGAATCGGCCGTGGAACTCGCACATCCACTTGTAGGCGTAGGAGTACATCGTTCCGTGCCGGTCGTCGAAGGGGCCGCCTTCGATGACCGTGCGGATCGCGTCACGGATGTTGGGGGCGCCCTCATCGATCAGTGAGTCGAACTGCTGGTCGTCGAAGTCCAGGTGCTTCTTGAACCGGCCACCGATCATGCGCCGGAGCTTGTCGTCCTTGGAACCGATGCCGCTGTGCAGGACGTCGAGGTCGACCACGTAGGGGGAAAGCGAGGAACTCATGGTGGGAGATTAGCGATCGCCTACGACAGACGGGTGGGCATGTTGTCCTGGCTTCGGTGATGCCTGTGGGTGCGGGTGTATCGGCGGGCGGGCGGTGGCTGTAGCTACGGTGGCGGGTTGTCCACAGGCTCGGAAGATCCCCCTTCTTCTTTGAAAGAGAGCGCCCTAGCCTGGAAAGGTGTTCGACTTTCTCAGCGTCTCCCACGGGCATGTGTCCTTCGACGTCGACGAGTTCTTCGCCTGTTCCCTGAACGACCTCAGATGATCTTCGCCTGCCGCTGCCTCCGAACAGGTGGGGGTGACTAGGTTGGTGGGGGAGTGGTGCTGGGGTGGATGGTTGAGGGGTGTCTGTTTTGTCTGTTTCTCGACAACTTGCAAAAATGGCGGGTTGGCCGGGATAGCGTTGCAGGTCAGGAAGACTGCTCCCCGCGCACGCGGGGATGGCCCCCCTGCCCCCGGAGTCAGCTGACCGGGCCAGACTGCTCCCCGCGCACGCGGGGATGGCCCCCCCGACGAGTGGACCATCCGTGACCACACCCTCTGCTCCCCGCGCACGCGGGGATGGCCCCGAAAAGGACACACATGGCTACCCAGGTCAACACTGCTCCCCGCGCACGCGGGGATGGCCCCTCACGAGGATGAGGATGAGACGCCTTCGGCTCCTGCTCCCCGCGCACGCGGGGATGGCCCCCTGATCACCGCCCAGGCCTCTACCGAGCACGACTGCTCCCCGCGCACGCGGGGATGACCCCTCGGAGGCACCCTGGTGGAACGCACATCTCAGCTGCTCCCCGTGCACGCGGGGATGGCCCTCAGACTTGTGCTCTAGGTAGCGGGTGAGTTTTGAGCGGATAGTTCTATGGCCAGTTCCATGCAGCGCCATTGGGCCGGGGAGGCGTCGTAGGGCATCTTGCCGATGGCTTCGAACGCGCTCATGGTGCCTGCCTCCCGCCTGCCGGAGCTGATGTCGGCCTCGTCGTCATCGGTGGGCTCAGGGTGCAACGCGTCCCAGGCGTCGAAGAGGGCATCGTCGTCCTCATCCAGACCGGATTCCTCGATGACGGTCTGTAGGGCGCTTTCAAAGGTGTGCCGCTCGACGGCCACTTGAGCCACCCGTGGATCATCGACGGCGACACTGTCATCGAGCGCCTCCTCGGCAACGTCGATGCGGTCGGAATCCTCCCGCAGAGCAGGATGCGTGGCCAGGACGATGAAACGGGTGGCCTGGACGGCCGCGCCGAGCGGGCCGAAGATCCGTTCAGTGACCAGCAGAGTGTCCAGGTCCGCCTGACGCAGGGAACCCTCGGGCAGGTTCTTGAGTCGGTCGGTGACGAAGTCGGAGAGCAGACCCATCCGGCTGCCTTCGGTGCGCATCCGCCGCACGGCGGTCCGTTGCCGCCGCAATTCGGCCTCCTGCTCGGCGAGGGTTTCCTCCAGCCGTTCCAGAGTGTTCGCGATACCGTCTTCGCTGTCCGTGCCGGTGGTGAAGGCGTCACGGATGTCGTCGAGGGCGATCCCGGCGTCGGCCATCTTGCGAATCCACAGCAGGCGGATCATGTCCTCGTACCCGTAGCGACGACGGTCATCGCCGCCCCGCTCAGGCTCGGGGAGCAGGCCGATCTCGTGGTAGTGGCGGATCGCTCGTGGCGTGGTGCCGGCGAAGGCCGCCGCGTCACCGATCTTGACCTGGCGGGGTGGTTTGAAGGACGAGTGCATGAGCGGGGGCCTTTCCTCAGGGGATCGGGACGTGAGTCCACTGGACCACATGCCGTTACGGAAGGTGCAACCTCGTACACACCGCCCCGTGCCGATTCCAGGCGCTCTAGGCTGGCGGGGGAGTGGCGTCGGGTGGGTGGTTGAGGGGTGTCGGTTTTGTCTGTTTCTCGACAACTTGCAAAAATGGCGGGTCGGCCGGGGTAGCGTTGCAGGTCAGGAAGACTGCTCCCCGCGCACGCGGGGATGACCCCAGCAAGCAACCGCATGAAAGCCCGTGACCAGACTGCTCCCCGCGCACGCGGGGATGACCCCGCCTCGCCGCCGGAACCAAAACCCGCGCTACCCTGCTCCCCGCGCACGCGGGGATGACCCCTTTTCGACAAGGCCCGGGTTGCCGCCCGGGCCCTGCTCCCCGCGCACGCGGGGATGACCCTATCTACGACGTAAAGCTCAAACACCCTTTTCCCTGCTCCCCGCGCACGCGGGGATGACCCCCGGGTCTGGCTACCCGGTGCGCACCCCCACCTCTGCTCCCTGCGCACGTGGGGATGGATCCGACCTCCGAGGAGGTGAGGGGCCTCCACCGGATCACCCGGCGGGTGATCTCGGTGAAGGGCCGTTCCACCGGGTCCGGCCAACAAGAACCGGCCCGGATGAGCCGGTTACCGGAACCCGGCGGGAATCGTCATGAGGTCGATTCCCCACAACAGCGGCAGCAGGAACAGCGTCCCCACGACGATGAGGGCGAGGGCGAAGAGGTTCAGCCAGAACCCGGTCCTGACCATCTCCATGATCGTCACCCTGCCTGTGCCGAACATGATCGCGTTCGGAGGAGTGCCCACCGGAAGCATGAACGCGCAGTTCGCGGCCATCGCGCAGGGGACCATCAACGCGTACGGGTGGATGTTCAGGGAGAACGCGAGGGCCGCGATGACCGGAAGGATCATCGTCGCCGTCGCGGCGTTCGAGGTGATCTCCGTCAGGAACAGGACGAGCGCGGTGGCGAAGATGATGGTCAAAATGATGTTGACCCCGTCGAGCACGCGCAGCTGCTCACCGATCCACGCGGAGAGGCCGGTGTCGACGAACCCCGCGGCGATGGCCAGCCCGCCACCGAACAGCAGGAGGATGCCCCAGGGGATCTTCTTGGAGTCCTCCCACTGGAGGATCCTCTTCTCCCTGGCGCTGCGGGTCGGCAGCGTGAACAGGACCACCGTCGCGACGATCGCGATCAGCCCGTCGCTGATCCCCGGAAGGAGGCCCTCCCAGAGGAACGACCGGGTCACCCACATGAACGCCGTTCCGAGGAAGACGGCGAGCACGATCTTCTCCTCGGCGGACATCCCGCCGAGGGCCTTCCGCTCCTTCCGGATGATCTCCCGGCCACCGGGAAGCTGCTTGAACCGGACCTTGAACTTGACGCCCGTCAGGTAGAGCCACGCCGAGGCCATGAGGATGGCGGCGATCGGGACTCCGAACAGCATCCACCCTCCGAAGGAGATGCTCTCGTCGAAGAGCTCCCCGACGGTCGCCGAGAGGATGGCGAGCGGCGGTGTTCCGATCAGTGTCCCGAGGCCACCGATGGTCGCCGCGTACCCGATGCCGAAGATGATGGACTTCTCGAACTTGGGCAGGTCGTCGGCGAACTCCCCTCCCCGCAGCGAACGTGCGGCCTGGTACACGACCGCCAGTCCGACGGGGATCATCATCATGGTGGCGGCCGTGTTGGAGACCCACATCGACAGGAAGCCCGTCGCGACCATGAAGCCGAGGATGATGCGGCGCGGACTCGTCCCGATCGCCGAGACGATGGAGAGGGCGATGCGCTGGTGGAGGTTCCATTTCTCCATCGCGATCGCGAGCGTGAACCCTCCGAGGAAGAGGAAGATGATGTCGTTGCCGTACGCCGAGACCACGGCGTCGCCGTCCAGCGCGCCGGTCAGCGGTAGGAGCACGATCGGGAGCAGGGACGTGACCGGGATGGGGATCGCCTCGGTGATCCACCAGGTCGCGACCCAGAGAGTGGTGGCGAGGACCGCCAGCCCCTCCGGTGAGAGCCCTTCGGGTTCGAAGAACAGGAGCGTCACCACGAACAGCAGCGGGCCGAGAACCAGCCCGGTGACGCGAGCGGGCGTGTAGCCGGGGCCTGGTCCGGGTCCTGATCCTGGACCGGGGTCGCCGGGCTCCGCGGCCGGCCCCGTGGCCTCGGGGCCCGCATGCGCGGCGGATCCGCCGCCGGAGGCCACCGGTTCCCTCTGCGGTGGCTCCTCACGCTTCGCGAACATCAGGAGCCTTTTGATCTCCCGGTGGGAGGCCCACAGGCTCTCCCAGAGGGTGTACGGGTAAGAGGTCGCCATTGCTGCACCTTCTCTGCTCTTCGGCCCGGCTCGTACCGAGGCGAAGAGACCGGTTCGGGGGGGAGGGGGTAGCGGGTCGCCATCGGCCGTGTTCGGGAACAGGGCCGTGGGGACTCCGCGGGGAGGTAGGTGACCGTCGCCGGTCGTGGCACCGGTTCAGTCGGCGGTGCTCGTGGACCGGGCGGTCGTTCGCACCGCCTTGGAGGCATGGTGCGCGGTGTCGGAGACGGTGGCTCCCGTGCGCGCGACCGTCGCGGGAGCCGTCGGTCTCGGACGGTCAGCCGTGCAGGTCTCGGAGGATCTTGTAGAACTCCGCCTTGCCCTCGAGGCCGATGCCCGGGAGGTCGCCCGGCGCCACACGGCCGCGGGTGATCACCGCGTCGTCGGTGAAGCCGCCCGTGGGCTGGAACTCTCCGGGGTAGGACTCGTTGCCGCCGAGCTTGAGGGCCGCGGCGATGTGCAGCGAGAACTGGTGCCCACCGTGCGGAATGCACCGGCGGGAGGACCAGCCGTGCAGGGCGAGCATGTCCAGGATTCGGCGGTACTCCGTCAGGCCGTAGCTCAGTGCCGGATCGACCTGGAGGAAATCCCGGTCCGGGCGCATTCCGCCGTAGCGGATCAGGTTCCGGGCGTCCTGGAGGGAGAACAGGTTCTCTCCGGTCGCGATGGGGTTGCGGTAGTTCTCGGACAGGGTCGCGTTCAGCGCGTAGTCCAGCGGGTCGCCGACCTCCTCGTACCAGAAGAGGCCGTACTGGTCCAGGGCCCGGCCGTACTCCAGGGCGGTCCGCAGGTCGAACTTCCCGTTGACGTCCACCATCAGCCGGGATCCGTCGCCGTCCAGGACGTCGATGACCGCCTCGATGCGCTTGAGGTCCTCGGCAAGGTCGGCGCCGCCGATCTTCATCTTGACGACCTCGTAGCCGGCGTCGAGGAAGCCCCGCATCTCGTCCTGGAGGTCCTCCAGGGTCTTGCCGGGCGCGTAGTAGCCGCCGGCGGCGTAGACGAAGACGTCCTCGTCCGGGGCACCGTCACCGTAGTGATCGGAGAGCCACCGGTACAGCGGCACGCCCGCGGCCTTGGCCGCCAGGTCGTGCAGAGCCATGTCCACCACGCCGACGGCGACGGAGCGTTCACCGTGTCCACCGGGCTTCTCGTTGCTCATCATGACGTCCCACGCCTTGGCGGGCGAGAGTCCGCCGTCCTCGTCGAGGAGGTCCTCGGCCGCGGCGTCGAGCAGCCTCGGCAGCATCCGCTCGTTCAGGATGGCCGTGGCGTTGTACCGGCCGTTGGAGCTGAAGCCATATCCCACCAGCGGCCTGCCGTCGACCACGACATCACTGACCAAGGCCAGGATCGTGCAGTCCATCTTGCTGAAGTCGATGTAGGCGTTGCGCATCGACGAGCTGATCGGGATGGTGCCAGCGTGGGCGGAAACGATTCGCATGGGTCTCTTCCTGCGGAAACGGATCTTATAAGGTACTTATAAGTTATTCGGACCCTATAATGGCTGAGATGGGGGTCACAAGCCCGTGGGGGAAGATCTTGTGAGTGAGGTCACGATGAGCAGTGCGAACGTCTTCTCCAGCAAGGGTGGTCTGGCCTATACCGAGCTGCGCCGCCGCATCACCTCGGGTGAGCTCGCCCCGGGATCACGCCTGTCTCAGTATGAGCTGGCGGAGGAGATGGGGATGAGCATCACCCCTCTCCGTGAGGCGGTCAGGCGGCTGGCCAGCGAGGACTGGGTCGTGATGGAGACCCACCGAGACGTTCGCGTGGCACCCATGAGCGCGTCCGAAGCACGTGAGCTGCTGGAGGCCCGTTTCTCGCTGGAACCCTCCGCCACCGAGCTCGCCGCGCTGCGCCGGACGGAACGAGAGATAGCCGCGATGAGAGCGGCGGCCGACGCGCTCCTTCCGGTGACCCGCACCTGGGGAGAGGAGGCCATCGTGGCGCATAGGGCCTTCCACCGGGCGATCTATACGGCCTCCCATAACAACGTGATGATCAGGCTTCTGGACGACCTGTGGGACAAGACCGACCGGTACCGGCGGATCGGCCTGGAACTGCCCGCGGGCGCCGAGCCGCGCACCATCGACCAGAACCAGCACCACGAGATCCTGGAGCTCGTCGTCAGCGGTGATGGTGCCGCCGCGGCCGCGCTGGTGCGCTCCCACATCCTCAACAGTCTCGGCGCCGCGGTCACGAACGCTCTCGAAGGAAGGGAAGACGTCGCCTACCACCCTTTCTTCGGGTATTCGGTCTGAGGCGGCACGGAGTGGTGGCGCCACACCGACCTGAGTACTGCGCGCGCGAGGATGGGCTTCAAGACTTCGCCTCTGCTTCTCGCAAGGATGTCTAGGCTGAGGGAGTGGTGTTCGGGTGGATGGTTGAGGCGGTGTCGGTTTTGTCTGTTTCTCGACAACGTGCGGAAATGATGGGGCGGGCGGGATAGCGTTGCAGGTCAGAAAGACTGCTCCCCGCGCACGCGGGGATGACCCCCCGTCCCCGAACCCACTCCTCGGGCCGTGGCCGAGGCCGCGGCACTGCTCCCCGCGCACGCGGGGATGACCCCATCTTGGCCGGGTGGGCCCTACCACCGAGCTGCTGCTCCCCGCGCACGCGGGGATGACCCCGCGGGCTCGTCCAGGTGGTCATCACCACCTACCTGCTCCCCGCGCACGCGGGGATGACCCCGCCGAGGCCATCGTGCGCTTGGACGGGGTGGACTGCTCCCCGCGCACGCGGGGATGACCCCAGGTTGCCGCGGATCACCCGGTTGCCACCGAACTGCTCCCCGCGCACGCGGGGATGACCCCGCCGAGCGCGACACCACCGCCCGTGAGCGCATCTGCTCCCCGCGCACGCGGGGATGACCCCCAGCGGCTCTTCGGCAGGGTCGCGCTCGCGGCCTGCTCCCCGCGCACGCGGGGATGACCCCCGTCCCATGCCCTGAAGCCCATGCTTCAGGGGCTGCTCCCCGCGCACGTGGGGATGGACCGGCGCAGAAGGCGTACAACAACATCCGGTCGGCCTGAGCCCCACGCACGTGGGGATGGACCAGGTCACACGCTGTACGCGCTCGACGGCGCCGACTGAGCCCCGCGCCTGTGGGGATACGTCGATCTCGCTTTGTCCGAAGCAGTTGTAGAACCCGGTTGTCCCCACACGTAGGCGCGGATGCTCCTGGCCGGATCATTCGCCTTTCAGGCGATCACGGGCGCGTAGCACCAGGTCCAGGGCGGCTTTGCCGTTCACAGCGTCGCGGTCCATGGAGTCGAACACTCGACGGTAGGGCTCGACCGCGTCGTCGTCGGTCAGGTCCAGCTCCGCGCCGATGGTCTCCACGATCACACGTTCGTCGTCGTAGATCCAAAAGCCGTGCACGGGTGAGGCCGACAGGGCGGCCCCTAGAGGCACGATCCCGATACGTCCCCGCCCGGTGCGCACGCATTCGGCTAGGTGATCGAGTTGCTCCGCCTGGACTCGCCTACCGGCCTGTCGTGTGTACAGCGCAGGCTCCCACAACAGGATCCGTAGCCCCTGGCGCCGCACGTCCAGGATCGAACGCCGTTCCATGCGCTTGCGTACGCCGTCCTCGATATCGGTCGGCGTCCCGTAGAGCTCCGTGGCCTTGCGCAGCATCATCCGGGCGTAGTCGGGGGTCTGGAGGATCCCGGGAACGCACACCGACTCGAAGATCCCCAGCGTTCCGATCCGGCTCTCCATCTCGATGGCGTTCTGCTGGCGCGCCCGGTTGCCCGCCGCGAGACTGCGCCGCCAACCGGTGTAGTGCGTCTCCAACGCTCCGAGCTGGGCGATGAGCCCTTCGGTCGCGTCCTGGCGCCCGCACAACCACGCCCACCGGCGCAGGTCGGCGACGGCCGCGGTCTGGTTTCCGCGTTCCAGGCGGGAGACCTTGGAGGGATGCCATCCCGCTCGGGAGGCGAGTTCGCGCCCGGACAGCCCGGCCTCCTCGCGGAGTTCGCGGAGTCGAACGCCGAGGGAGACACGGGCCGTCTGGTAGTCGGTCATCGCACCCTTGTCGCCATGTACTGAGTGAACGTCAGTGCATGATGCCACGCGGCGTCTCGCGCACGCAGGGCGGTGAGGACCTGTTCCGGTTCCTCGCTCAGTCTGGCTCCGAGGACGTTGCCCTTCTCATCGAACTCGAACCAGGCGACCCGTCGGCTGTCGAAGACCCAGAAGTCCTGGTCGGGGAGTTCCTCCACGATGGGGTGGGTGCGTGGAAGGTAGCGGATGTCCTCGCCGATGCCGAGGTTGTAGGGGGTGCTCCACAGCTCCCAGCGCAGGTAGTCCGAGGGCGGGTCGTCGATGAGGCGCACTCTCTCCATGCGTTTGCCGGTGGCGAGTTCAGGGCGCATCATCTTCAGCCACGGTGTGAACCACTCCAGGTCGGAGTCGTCGCCTGCGAGCCATCGTTGGAAGGGTTCGTTCTCGTGGAGGACGCCGTAGAAGGTGCGGGTCTCCAGCCGCCAGGCGGTGTGCCGGTAGTGGCGGAAGAGGTCGTCGAATTCCTCTCCGGTGACGAGGTCGGACACGTTACTCCTCGGGGGCGAATCGGGTCAGGAGTTCTCGGGGGACGATGACGAACTCTTCGTTCGGTAGGACATCGGCGAGCTGGGACAGCGCTTCGGGGTCGGTCAGGCGGTAACCCTGGACCACGATGTTCCCCTCGTCGGTCTCGTACAGGGTGGGGCAGTTTCCTCCGTGGGAAGTGGTGCCCAATTTGCGGAGTTTCATGGTGCTCCTCGAATCAGGGGGCCTGTCTGGAGTATGTCGAGCGATGATCGACCGCGACAGGGTCTGAGGAAGGCGCTGGACGCAATCCCGCGCAACACCGCCTTTCCGAAGCGGGTCCCGTTCTACGCTCACCATGTCTCCCACATTCCGGGGGATGTCATCGGCTTTCGAAGCGACTCGAACTACTCCTGAACCCCCGTTCACACGGAACGGATTTCCTAGCTCGTGCACGGAACCGGCCCGTTGGCCGGTTCTGGCCCAAAGCGTGTTATTCCGAACACGGATGGTTACGTTCCTGGTCGAGTTCGTGCGCACTGTCCACCCTCACCCCCCCATTTCAGGAGGGCAAGTGACCGTCACCCCCGAACGAGCCACCTCCCGACCCGTCGGCATGCTCTGGCTCGATCTCACCCGACGCTGCCAGTTGGAATGCGCTCACTGTTACAACTCCTCCGGCCCGGCCGGCGACCACGGAACCATGACGCTCACCGACTGGCGGCGCGTCATCGACCAGGCTGCCCAGAGCGGGACACGCCTGGTCCAACTCATCGGCGGAGAACCCACCCTCCACCCCGACGCGCCCCGGATCGCGGAACACGCCCTGGCCGCCGGTTGTGCGGTCGAGGTGTACTCCAACCTCGTCCACGTCACCCCCGCCTGGTGGGAGCTGCTCCAGCGGCCGGGAATGTCCCTGGCCACCTCCTACTACTCCCATGACCCCGCACGGCACAGCGCCATGACCGGTCGCCCCGCCTCCCACCGCCACACACGGACGAACATCGTCCGTGCCGTGGAACTGGGGGTTCCACTGCGCGTCGCGATCATCACCGCTGATGGAGAAGGGGTCGAGGAGACCCGGGCCGAACTCGAAGGTCTCGGTGTCGCCCGTATCGGCGTCGACCGAGTGCGCCCCTATGGACGTGGGGCGCAGGGCGATGAACCGGATTGCTCTGGTCTGTGCGGGGCGTGTGGGGATGGGCGGGCGTCGATCGCTCCTGACGGGTCGGTGTCCCCGTGCGTGTTCTCCACGTGGATGTCTGCGGGAAACGTCCGAACGGAAGGGTTGATCGATATCCTGACCGGCGATGCGATGGCCCTGGCCCGCGCCACGATCAAGGCCGCCGGCCCTGACGATGACGACGAGGATGGGGGTCACGTCATCGTGGAATGTGCCCCTGATTCCGAGTGCAGGCCGGGCCCTTTGAGTTGGTGCCCGCCCAGGACGTGATCATGAACCAGGACATCATCGCCCTCGTCGAACCCCGGCTGGGAGCCGATCTCGTCGTCAAACCCACCACGGGTGGCTACGGGACGGCCTCCACGGCGATCGTCGAGAACGACTGCGGGGAGCGTTTCTTCGTCAAGGCCACACCGAACCGGCCCGGAGGAGCCCGTGCCGCGGCCCTCCGGGAAGCGTTGATCGGTCCTTACCTGGCCGATGTGGCCCCGCGACATCTGTTCTACGTCGAGGACGAGGGGTGGATCGTGGTCGTGACCGAAGCACTCGACGCCCGGCCCAGTGATCTGGCTCCGGGCTCACCCGATCTGGAGGCGGCGTTCGCGGCGGTCGACCGCATCACCACCCTTGGGCTGCCGGAGGTGGCGGCCACATGGGTCGACACCCGCTGGGACCGGTTCGCCACCCAGGAGGAGATCTCGGCTCTGCGGGGGGATTCTCTGACCCACGCCGACATGCACGGCCGCAACATCCTTCTCGATGCCCAGGGCCGGGGGTGGGTGGTGGATTGGGATTGGCCGACTCGGGCCTGTGCCGCGCTGATGCCGACCATGCTCGGTGTGCAGTTGGTGTCGGCGGGACACATGCCCGAGTCGGCGCTGGAGTGGGTGTCGAGTCTGAAGGTGTGGGAGGCGGCGTCGGAGCAGGAAAGGCAGGTGTGCGCATTGGTGAATGCTCGGATGTATGAGGAGTTCGCCCGCTTGCGGCCCGAGGAGGGGTGGTTGGGGGCGTTGTCCAAGGCGGCGGATGCTTGGGCCGAGTGTCTACGCTGATTGGTAAGGGACTCTCGTAGAGATCGAGGGGTGTCTGGTTTGTCTGTTTCTCGACAACTTGCAGAAATGGTGGGTCGGGCGGGATAGCGTTGCAGGTCAGGAAGACTGCTCCCCGCGCACGCGGGGATGGACCCATGAAGATCTCTCTTTCGGGCTAGGGGCTACACTGCTTCCCGCGCACGCGGGGATGGACCCCGCGGGCTGTGCGCCTGGACGAGCTCGGCGTCCTGCTCCCCGCGCACGCGGGGATGGACCCATGCGCGGCCTCGACCGGCTCCGCTACATCGTTTGCTCCCCACATACGTGGGGATGGGCCTGGGGCCAGGTCTCCTGGAAAGTGGCATGACTGCCGAGCCCCGCGCACGCGGGGGTGACCCCTTTTCCCGACCGCCCGAACGGGTGGTTCGACTCATGCCTCCGCGCACGCGTGGGTGGGTTCTCTCCGTGCCGGTGGCTCTTGTTCTCTTGACGCGCCTGGGAGAGGCCGCGGGTCACGTGACTGAAGACGGACAGTACGTGAGGACAGCATGACTTCGATTCCGTTCAATGAGCTCATCCACCCCTACACCGGGGATGCCCTGGAACTTCGCCCAGTAGAGAAGGGCCATGGTTGGAGTACCACGGCCATCGTCGTGGGGGAGAAGGGGGAGTTCTTCGTCAAGGGTGTGCCGAACCGTCCGGGAGGGCGGCTCGACTCGGCCCGGCGAGAGGCCGCCATCAACCCGACCGTTCAGGGCATCTCGCCGACGATGCGCTGGCAGGCCGAGGACGAGAAGTGGTTCGTGATGGGTTTCGACCTGGTCCAGGGTCGGGCGGCCGACTTCGGCCCCGACTCCTCGGACCGGGAGCGGGTGGTGGAGGCGCTGAACCGTGTGTCGGCGCTTCCTGTGCCCGACATCGCGCGGGGGTGGCAGGAGACGCGTTGGGACCGGTTCGCCGCCGATGAAGAGCGCGAGCTTTTGGCCGGGGACACGATGACCTACACCGACATCCACGAGAACAACGTCCTGGTCGAGGGGGAGCGGACCTGGCTTTTGGATTGGGCCTGGCCCACGCTGGGGGCTTCGGTGATCACGCCATCGTGTCTGGCCGTGCAGCTCATCGCGTCCGGGCATACGCCGGATTCGGCGTTGGGGTGGGTGTCCGGGCTGGAAGGGTGGAAGACCTCTTCGGAGGAGAGCGCCGTGGTGTTCGCGAGGGTGGATGTGCGTATGCATCGGTGGTCGGTCGAGGCTCGACCGGAGGAGGAGTGGTTGAAGGCGATGCTGGTGGCGGCCGAAGCGTGGGTGGAGCGTCTACGTTGATGGGTGAGGAACTCTCGCAGAGGGATTGAGGGGTGTCTGGTTTGTCTGTTTCTCGACAACTTGCAGAAATGATGGGTCGGTCGGGATAGCGTTGCAGGTCAGGAAGACTGCTCCCCGCGCACGCGGGGATGATCCCAAGTCGACGCCGACCACCGACGTGGTGGCCGACTGCTCCCCGCGCACGCGGGGATGATCCCATCCACGCGGACCGGTTCGAGCTGTTCGACACCTGCTCCCCGCGCACGCGGGGATGATCCCTCCTGCGCGATGACCGCATCGAGGTGCACAACCTGCTCCCCGCGCACGCGGGGATGATCCCCTCACCTGAGCCCGAAGCACAGATCGAACCTCCTGCTCCCCGCGCACGCGGGGATGATCCCAAGGTAAGCCGGAAAGGGGCAACGGGCAGGTTCTGCTCCCCGCGCACGCGGGGATGATCCCGATCGGCCCGAAGCCCGGTGACCCGCTTGGCGCTGCTCCCCGCGCACGCGGGGATGATCCCGAAGGAGACCCCTGTGAAGCACAGCGCCACGCCTGCTCCCCGCGCACGCGGGGATGATCCCTGATCTCCCGCTTGCAGGTTCCCTTGGTCGATCTGCTCCCCGCGCACGCGGGGATGATCCCCTGCACGCCCTCCGCCAACACGAGAGCACCACCTGCTCCCCGCGCACGCGGGGATGATCCCGAGGCTCGCACCCAGATGTTGATGATCAAGCGCTGCTCCCCGCGCACGCGGGGATGATCCCTGGTCGACGCGATGAACACCGCCCTCATGGCTCTGCTCCCCGCGCACGCGGGGATGGTCCCGCGCGTGCCTGCTCTTCGCCGACCGACCAGTGCTGCTCCCCGCGCACACGGGGATGGTCCCCAAAGACACACCTGCACCTACACCTGCTGCTCCCTGCGCACGCGGGGATGGTCCCGTCTCCAGCGTCCGCATGTAGTTCCCCGCCGTCTGCTCCCCGCGCACGCGGGGATGGTCCCCCGGCTGCCAGAAGGGCGGCGATTCCGGCGACTGCTTCCCGCGCACGCGGGGATGGACCCGCCAGCGGCGACCCCAACTCAGGCCACGAGATCCGAGAACATTCGAAAGCAGTGTCCATACCCCCAGAGTGGGCCTTCCCGGCGCCACGACTTAGGAACTTCAGCGCATGCGTACCCTCGACGTGGTCAGCACCGATGGCGTTTTTCTCGACGCGGTTCTCCATCCCGCGAAGGCCGATCCGGTCGGGACCGTTGTTCAGGCCCACGGGATCACCGTCGACAAGGACGAGGGCGGCATGTTCGTCCGCCTGGCCGAGGCCCTGTCCGGCAGGGGGTTCGATGTCATCCGGTTCTCCTACCGCGGTCACGGCAAGAGCGGTGGCACGCCCCCGGGGGTGACCGTCACCGGTGAGATCATCGATCTTCAGTCGGTCATCGAGCTGGCCCTGGAACGGCGGTCCGAGCCGCTCTCCGTCGTGGCCGCGAGTTTAGGGGCCGTCTCCTCCTCGCTCCTGCTGCCGGTACTCGGCGACCGCATCGATTCCCTCGTTCTATGGAACCCCGTGCTCGACCTGGAGCACACCTTTCTGAACCCGGAGCTGCCCTGGGGCTTGGAGAACTTCAACCCTGAGCGGCAGCGGAGATTGCACACCGACGGCCGGTTGTTGATCGACGACGAGTTCCCCATCAGCCCCGTCATGTGGCGCGAGTTCGGTCTGTACGACCCTCTCGGCGCCTACATGGCGTCCCCTGTTCCCTCGCTGGTGGTGCACGGAGATCAGGACTCCTACGTGTCCTACGACATCGCCCGGACCGCGGCCACGTCTCGGAGCGATACGGACTTCCACACCGTCAGAGGATCCGATCACGGCTTCGACTCGACCGAGCGGGAGAACGAGGCCATCCGAGTTTCAGCGGATTGGCTCGAAACTCGGGCTAAGCGGTTCTGATGGCGTTGAAGAGCTTGTACGGGCCTGTAGAGGTGGCTGAGGGCTGCCTCATCGGTGAGCAGTGCACGATCGGGGTGCCCAAGGAGTCTCGCCTACCTGGAGGTCGAGGCCGGCAGCCGGGCGGAGGTGGTGCGTGTGGCCGCGTTGCTCGGTTTCGATGAGGCGTCTCTGACCGGTGAGAACACCACGAAGGTCTACGCCCGCTACGGCATCGATCTGGCAGCGATTATGGACCTGCGCTTCGGTTCCTGAGGAGAGCGGGTGCGTTGTTCGAGGCGGCGGATGCTTGAGCGGAGTGTCTACGCTGATCGGTGAGGGACTCTCGCAGAGGTATCGAGGGGTGTCGGTTTTGTCTGTTTCTCGACAACTTGCAGAAATGGTGGGTTGGGCGGGATAGCGTTGCAGGTCAGGAAGACTGCTCCCAGCGCATGCGGGGATGGACCCGCGGGACATGAAAAAGGGCCGGGAGATCCTACCTGCTCCCCGCGCATGCGGGGATGGACCCCGCCGCCAACGCCACGAGGTCGACCGCAAGGCACTGCTCCCCGCGCATGCGGGGATGGACCCGGAAGTCAACTGCGGATGCTCCCCCTATGGGGCTGCTCCCCGCGCACGCGGGGATGGACCCATCAACCACCTGAGCAGGGAGACGACCGTCTTCTGCTCCCCGCACACCCCACACCGTGCGGATCACTCGGCGCCCGTCCAGCTGCTCCCCGCGTGGGCGGGGATAGCTCCACGAGGTCGCCGCACTGCTAATGCGGTTGGGGCCGTTCTCCGCATGTGGGGGGATGGGTGGGCGCGGGTCTGTTGGGGGTGCTCTTGGCCCCGCGGCCGAGGCCGGTCACGTGGTTCATGGTGACCGGCCTCGGGGCTCGACGGCTACAAGCAGTGGCTTTGGTAGAGGCTCTGGCCGTCGCCTGAGGGGCTCAGCCCGTGTGGACCGCGCTGAGCAGGGCGTTCCATTCGCGAGCGGGCAGGGTGAGTTCGCTCAGGTCGCGGTTCTGGGTGTCACGGATGTGGGTGGTGGCGCCTTCGGCCACCTCGACACAGCTTCCGTTGGCCGCGCTGTAGCTGCTCTTGTGCCAGGTTCGTCGCGCGTTGCTCATGGTTCACTCGTTCCCTTCGGGGCTGGGGGAGTTCCGGTTCGGGGAGTCAGTGGGTGCGGAGTGTGTTGAGGAGGGCGTTCCATTCTCCGCAGGGGAGGTGGAGTTCGGCGAGCTCGCGGTATTGGGTGTCGCGGACGGCGGCGCCCTGGGCAATGGCGCGGGCCTCGACGCATTCGCCGCCGCTGCCGTTGCTGTAGGTGGACTTCTTCCAGTGCTCGTTCATCATGCGTTGCTGCCTCGATCTCTCAGATGGAGGTGGAGAGCTCTTATCGGCGAAGGTTCTGCCACTCCGCGGTGGGTCCGCCGGAGATCAGTTCGCGCGGAGGGTGTAGAGGAGGGCGGTCCACTCGAAGCTGGAGACGCTGAGTTCGGCCTGGGCGCGGTGTTGGGTGTCGCGGAGGTGGGTGGTGGGGCCTTCGGCCACTTCGACGCAGTTGCTGCCGTTGGGGCTGTAGGACGACTTGTGCCACGTGATTTCGCTGGTCATGCGCTGCCCGTTCTCTTCGGAGGTCGGAGGCTGACTGCTGCGGAACAGGGCTTCTTCAGGGGGAGTCGAGGGAGGTCGTGCACTCGGGGGTGGGAGTGTTCTCAGATCATGATTTCGGCTGAGATGATGCGGAGGTACGCAATTTCTTCTTCCCCGTTGAGCTGGGGAGTAGTCCTCGTTTCTTCACGATCGGACATATCTCCCCTTGCGTCGTTACGTATGGGAGTTACTCTAGGAGTGCACGAACACGACCGACCCCCGCCATCTCGGGCGGATTCTAGGAGTCGTCGCAACACGTGAGGTCAGTTGCTCGCCGAGAGCAGCTTAGCCAGACGCTCGGCTGGGGTTTCCCAGCCGAGCGTTTTGCGTGGGCGGGAGTTGAGCTCGGCGGCCACCGCGTCCAGGTCCTCGCGGGAGTGGGCCGCCAGGTCCGTGCCCTTGGGGAAGTACTGGCGCAGCAGGCCGTTGGTGTTCTCGTTGGAGCCACGCTGCCAAGGGCTGGCCGGGTCGCAGAAATAGACCGGGATGTCGGTCGCGGTGGTGAACTCCGCGTGGCGGGCCATCTCCGAGCCCTGGTCCCAGGTCAGCGACCTGCGCAACTGAGCGGGCAGGTCGCTCACGACCTGGACCAGAGCGTCGCGGAACTGCTCGGGGTGATAGCCCCGGGGCAGGTGGACCAGGGTGACGAACCTGGTGGAGCGCTCCACCAGGGTGCCGATCGCGGACTTGTGGGCCTTGCCGATGATCAGGTCCCCTTCCCAATGGCCGGGCACCGCCCGGTCGGCGGCCTCGGGCGGGCGCTCGCTGATCATCACCATCGGTGCGGTGAACCTCTTCTGGCGCCGGGTGGACTGGCGTTGGGGCCGGCGCATCGTGCGTCCGGTGCGCAGCAGCTTGGCCAGGTCGCGGCGCAGTTGGCCGCGGCCCTGGATGTAGAGGGCCTGGTAGATCGTCTCGTGGCTCACACGCATCTCCTGGTCGTCGGGGAAGTC
>NZ_BAZE01000020.1:0-35436 GCF_000710955.1 Nocardiopsis alba | reverse complement strand
TGCGTCCGGTGCGCAGCAGCTTGGCCAGGTCGCGGCGCAGTTGGCCGCGGCCCTGGATGTAGAGGGCCTGGTAGATCGTCTCGTGGCTCACACGCATCTCCTGGTCGTCGGGGAAGTCCCGGCGGAGCAGGTGAACGATCTGTTCGGGGCTCCAGCGCTGTTGGAGGCGCTGTTGGACATACTCGCGCAGCCGCGGGTTGGCGTCGAGTTTGCGGGGCTTGGGTCGCCTCCTGCGCTTCTCGGCGCGGGTCTGGGCGGCGTGGGGACCGTACCGGTATTTCTTGGCGGTGGCGTAGTAGGAGCGGTTGCGGCGGACCTCGCGGCCGATCGTGGACGGGGCCCGGCCCAGCTCGGCGGCGATCGAGCGGATCGAGGACTTGGCCTGGAGCATGTCGGCGATCCGCACGCGGTCTTCCTCGTTCAGGAAACGCGAAGAGCCTGGCGAGGACCGTGGCCTCCGGATGGGAGGTACGGCCTTCGCCAGGCTTTTGTGCGGGTGGCGGCCATTGCGCCAGACCTTGCCGGTGCGCCGATTGATCCCGACGATCCGGCAGGCCTCTCTGCTGCTGTAGCCCTGTTCCATGAGCCGGAAGTATTCCTCCCGCTCACGGACGAGCTTTGTCCGGCCCTGGTTGACCGACCGGTCCCGGATCTGGAAGTCGTTCATCGCACCCCTTCAGAGATGGGGTGTTGCAACGACCGTTAGAACCTAAGGAATGGAGGAGGGGGTCATACGCGGGGTCGCCCGGGACGGCCGGCGGGCGGAGGGTCCTCCTCGGTCAACTCTCGACGGAGTCTGCTCAGCGCCCCCGAGAGGAGCCGGGAGACGTGCATCTGGGAACAGCCCACCTCCTCGGCGATACGGTCCTGTTTCCACTCGTCGAAGAAACGGCGCTTCAGGATGTGCCGTTCTCGAGAGGGGAGCCTCCGGAGGGCGGAGCACGCCGACACACGATCGACCACGAGGCCGAGTTCGTGGTCCTCTACACCCAGATACCGGTGCCAGGAGATGGAGGTGTCCTGCCCGTGGGGTTCGGGGCCGTCCAGGGAGAGCGTGTTGTAGGCCTCCGAGACCAGGAGGATCTCTTCGACGTCCTTGACCTCCAGTCCCATCTCCCGGGCGATCTCGGCGTTGGACGGGGTGCGGGCCAGCCGCTGTTCCAGTTCTCTCCGCGCACGTCGCATACGGGGTCGGCGGGATTGGGGGTCCCGGGGGGTGTGGACCGCCCACGTGTGGTCGCGGAAGTGGCGTTTGATCTCCCCGGTGACCGTGGGCAGAAGGTAGGAGATGAAGGCCCCGCCCCGCTCGGGAACGTAGCCGCGAATGGCCTTGGCCAGCCCCAGATGGGCGGTCTGTCGTAGGTCCTCGACGTCCTCGCCCCGACCTCGATAACGGTGGGCGATCCGGTTCAGTAGCGGCCCGTAGTGCGCCATGACGCGCTCACGCAGGCGCACGGCCAGCGGATCCTCCTGATCCAGCTCCATCAACACGGAGAGCAGTTCCTCGGCGGAGGCCTCCGCCGAAGGTTCGCGGGGCGCTTCGCCATCGGAGTCGCGCTCTTCCCTCGTGGGTGCGGTGGCGCTCACTGACGAGTGCATCTGGAGCCTCCCGGTCCATCGGTGTACGAATCGACTCTCGACGGGTCGGTCGACGTGACGTCGCCGGCCGTACGCCCCCGCCGCCGTCCGGTGATGGCGGGGGATGAGGACGGTACGGAGGCGTCGAGAGCGACGATGCCCGGGTTCCAGGGGCGGGAAAACACCGATGTCCGGTTTTGAGCGACTCTTGCTGCCACATTGGCCCCGTCGAGGGCCGCGCGTGGGCACCCGTCGGTAAGGGGGCGCGGCTCTCTAGGAACCGGAGGCGCGGAGCCGGGGCAGGACCTCTCTCGCGTAGAAGTCGAAGAAACCGTCCTGGTCGTCGCCCACCTGGCAGACGTAGACCTCGTCCGCGCCCGCCTCCAGGTAGGGCTCGAACGCGGCGACGTGCTCTTCCGGATCGGGACCGCAGGGAACCTGCTCGGCCACCATCTCCGGGGTGACCAGGCCCGAGGTGAGCTGTTCGAAGTGGCGGGGCGAGGGCAGCAGTTGTGAGGCCTCCCCGACCAGGGCCTCGGTGGGCCAACGCTCGTACGCGGTACGCACCGCCTCCCCCTCGTCCTCGGCCCAGCACACCTTGAGCCCGCCCTGGACCGGGCCCCTGCCGCCCTGCTCTCGAAAGTCCGCGATGGTGTCCGGGGCCGGGGAGACCTGGACCAGGCCGTCCGCGACCCGGGCCGCCAGAGCGGTGGCCTTGGGCCCGAACGCGGACATGTACACCTTCGGCGGCTCCTCGGGGAGCGTGTACAGACGCGCGGTGTCCACGGTGTAGAACTCGCCCCGATGGCTGACCGTGCCGCCCTCCCAGAGACGGCGCATCACCTCGATGGACTCCTCCAACATGGCGAGCCGCCGGGCCGCGTGCGGCCAGGGATCGCCGAGGATGTGCTCGTTGAGCGCCTCACCCGTACCGACGCCCAGAACGAAGCCGGCGTTCGTCATGGCGGCGGCCGTGGCCGCGGCCTGGGCCACGACGGCCGGGTGGATCCGGGTCGTCGGACAGGTGACGGCGGTGGTCACCGGCAGCGAGGTGACCTGTCCGATCGCGCCGACCACCGACCACACGAACGAACTCTGCCCCTGCGAGTCCAGCCAGGGATGATAGTGATCGGAGATCCACAGCGCGTCGAACCCGGCCTCCTCGGCGGCCCGCGCCTGCCGGACCAGCTCCTTCGGTCCGTGCTCCTCGCTCGCGAGGAAGTATCCGAAACGTGTCATGTCGTCCTCCCGGTTCAGGGGTGGTCGATGTTCACCGTGCCGGTCACCGTCGCGCCCCGACACCGCGCGTCTGTCGGGTGCGGGACACCTGATTGAGCCTGTGGGCCGCCCGTTCGTTGAGGAAGGTCACCACGCCCACCGCGCGCCCCTTGAGGCTGCGTGCGGCCTCCGAACCCGGAAGCTCCCGCGGCTCGCTCGGAATGTCGGGCCACACGCGTCCTATCAGGCACATCGACGCTTGGACGAGCCCCGGGGCCAAGCCGTGGGCGGCCATGCCCAGTCGGGCCGCGGGGGTCAGAACGAGGAAGCCCCGGCGCCGCTCGACCGCGTCGGCGATCCGACGCGCGGCCCTCCCGGCGCCCACGCTCAGCAGCGGCAGCCCCGCGAGAAGGGCGAACCACGCGTACTCGCGTTCGGGCGAGCCGTCGAACACCGCCCCCCGATGTGATCCGGTGCGCATCAGCCCCGGCACCACCGTGGTGACGCGCACCCCGGTCCCCGCGCTCTCGGCCGCCAGGGATTCCGACAGGGCCGCCTCCGCGTGCTTGGCCACCGTGTAGGGCATCAGGTGCGGGACGGACAGGTAGGCGCCGATGGAGGTGATGGTCACGATCCTTCCGCCGCTCTCGCGCAGCGGGTCGAACGCGGCGCGGACCAGCCGCAGCGGTCCCAGGAACATGGAGTCCAGGGCCTGCGCGAAGTGCTCCTCGGTCAGGGTCTCCCAGGGGCCCACCCGCATGATCCCCGCGTTGAGCACGAGGACGTCCAAACGGCCGAAGCGGGCGACCACCTCCTCGGGAAGGACCTCGACCTCCTCCGGGACGGTCACGTCGCACACCACCCCCTGGGCGTCGATCCCCTGCGAGGTGAGCTCGGCCACGGCCCGGGTCAGGCGCTCCCGCCCCCGGGCGCAGATCGCCACCGAGGCGCCGCGTGTCCCGAACTCGTGGGCCAGACGTAACCCGAGGCCGCGCGAGCCCCCGGTCACGAGCACGACCTCTCCGTCCATGCGTCGGGATCGTCTCCGCTCGGGCGGAGCCGGGAAGGTCGTCGGACCGCGCATCGCCGTCTCCGTTCGGTCGGGTGGGTGGACGGTGGATGTGGGAGTACGGCTACCCGACGCCCGCGTCGTGGAAACAGCGGGCCGGAGAGGTGCCGAGGTTCGACGGAAAACGCGAGATCGGTACGTATGAGACGCATGTGACCCGGGTAGTCGCGTTGACAGACCCCCTCTCGAACGTCCACGACCACGTGCGAAGGGCGGTGCGAGGCCATGAGGAACGTGTTCGTCATGGGCATGGACGAACGTAACCACGACCTGTTGAGAAGGACCCCGACAGGGAGGGACTGTCGATTCCATCGTCTGCTGAGCATCGAGGAGCTCCAGTTCGGCGAGATCGACGTCGAACGGACCCTCGACGCAGCTCGAAGGGTGCTGGACGACTTCGACGGGCCCGTGGACGCCATCATCGGCTACCGCGACTTCCCCATCACCCTGCTCGTACCGATCCTGTGCGCCGAACGCGGCCTGCCCGGGCCAAACCTGGAGGCGGTCGTCCGTTGCGAGCACAAGTACTGGAGCAGGTTCCTCCAGGCGGAGGTGACCGACGCCCACCCTCCCTTCGCCCTGGTCGACCTGGATCTCGACGACCCCCGGCCGGAGGTGGGGTACCCGCTGTGGATGAAGCCCATCAAGTCGGCCTCCTCCGAACTGGCCTTCCGGGTGGAGGACGACCGGGGCCTGGCCCGCGCGGTCGAGCGCCTGAGAGAGGGGATCGACCGGTTCTCCCGGCCCTTCGAGAGCATCATGGAACGGGTGGATCCGCCCGAGAAGGTCGCCGAGGCCGGGCGGCACCATTGCCTGGCCGAGGGGGCGCTGCACGGGGTCCAGATCGCCGTCGAGGGATACGTGTACCGGGGGAGGGCCGTCGTGTACGCGGTGCTGGACTCCGTCGACTTCCCCGGCACCCCCGTCTTCCTACGGCACCAGTACCCCTCGGCGATGCCGGGGGAGATACGAAGGCGTCTCGTCGACATCGCCGAACAGGTCGTCGAACACCACGGATTGGACTCCACGACGTTCAGCGTCGAGTTCTTCTACGACCCGATCGAGGACCAGGTCGGCATCGTGGAGATCAACCCCAGACATTCCCAGAGCCACACCGCCCTGTTCGAACTCGTGGACGGGGTGGCCAACCACGAACGCATGCTCCGCCTGGCGATGGGGGAGGACCCCGACCTCTCCGACGTCGGGGAGAAGGGATACCCGGTGGCCGCCGAGTGGTACCACCGCCGGTTCCGGGACGGCGTGGTCTCCCGGGTTCCCACCACGGAGGAGGTACGGGCGTTGGAGAGGACCCTGCCCGGCGTGCGGATCCAGATCGTGCCGGAGGCGGGTCGGCGTCTCTCCGACATGTTCGCTCAGGACGGCTACAGCTACGAACTGGCCAAGGTCGTCACCGGGGGCGAGGACGAACTGGAGATCCAGGCCAAGTACGAACGCTGCGTCAAGGCCCTCCGGTTCGAGTTCGAGGACGAGACGGTCCGGGGCGGCGACATCGTGTGACGGGAGGAGGTCCCCTATGCGGTGGGTGGAACGGACACCCCACGAGATCCGGACCGAGGAGTACGTCCGGATCCCCATGTCGGACGGTGTGACCCTGGCCGGACGGCTGTGGCTGCCCCGCGACGCCGAACGCCGGCCCGTACCCGCCGTCCTCGAATACATTCCCTACCGGCGCAGGGATCTGACGGCGGTGCGCGACTCGATGCACCACCCCTATATCGCCGGCCACGGCTACGCCTGCGTACGAGTCGACCTGCGCGGCACCGGGGACTCCGAAGGGGTGCTCACCGACGAGTACCTCGAACGCGAACAGCGGGACGCCGAGGAGGTACTGGCCTGGTTGGCCGAACGCCCCTGGTGTGACGGTTCCACCGCGATGATGGGGCTGTCCTGGGGAGGTTTCGCCGCGCTCCAAGTGGCCGCGCGCCGCCCCGAGAGCCTGCGCGCCATCGCCGCCTCCTCCTTCACCGACGACCGTTACGGCGACGACTTCCACTACATGGGCGGCTGTCTGCTCTCGGACAACCTGGCCGAGTCCGGTACGACCTTCGCCTACGCCACCTGCCCGCCCGACCCCGAGATCGTCGGCCCCGCATGGCGGCGCATGTGGCTGGAACGGTTGGAGGCCAACAGGCCCTGGGTCGTGGAATGGCTACGGCATCAGCGCAGGGACGACTATTGGCGGCACGCGTCCGTGTGTGAGGACTACGGCGATCTCCGCTGTCCGGTCCTGGCCTCCAGCGGTTGGGCGGACGGCTACTCCAACGCCGTACTCCGCCTCTTGGAGCACTCGGACGCTCCGGTCAAGGGGTTGGTGGGCCCGTGGTCGCACCGATATCCGCACATGGGGTACCCCGGCCCGGCGATCGGCTATCTCCAAGAGGTGGTCCGCTGGTTCGACCACTGGACCAAGGGCAGGGACAACGGCGTCGACCGGGAGACCGGACTCTGGGCCTGGATGCAGGAGAGCGTTCCGCCCTCCACCTCCTACGTGGAACGTCCCGGACGTTGGGTCCACGAACCCGGGCGGCCCTCCGCGGGGGTCGAGGACCACGCCCTCTCCCTCTCCGAGTACCGCCTCCTTCCCTTGGAGGAACGGAGGAACATCACGACGCGGACCGTGCGCTCGCCGCTGTCCGTCGGGCAGTTCGCCGGAAAGTGGGCCTCCTACAGCGCCCCGCCCGACCTGCCCTATGACCAGCGGGAGGAGGACGGCGGTTCCCTGGTCTTCGACACCGAACCCCTGGAGGGGCGATTGGAGATCCTGGGCGCGGCCCGAGTGGTCGCCGAGCTCTCCGTGACCGAACCGGTCGCGATGGTCGCGGCCCGCCTGTGCGACGTCGCTCCCGACGGCGCCGCCACCCGGGTGACCTACGGTCTGCTCAACCTGACCCACCGGGAGGGGCACGAACACCCCCGTCCACTGGTGCCGGGGGAGCGCTACCGCGTCGAGATCACCATGAACGGGGTCGCCCAGGTCTTCCCGCCCGGACACCGGATCCGACTCTCCCTGTCGACCTCCTATTGGCCGCTGGCCTGGCCGCCACCGCGGCCGGTCCTGCTCTCGGTCCACCCGGAGGGGAGCTCCCTCGTCCTGCCGGTCCGCCCCGAGAGGGCGGACGGCACCGACGGTCTGGACGGGTTCGGGACGCCCGAGGCGGTTCCGCCGATCCCGAGCACCCGCCGGCGTCCGGGCGACCACCGCTGGTCGGTCCACCGGGACATGGCCACCGACCGCTTCTCCCTGGAGATCCTCAAGGACGGAGGAATCCTGCACTTGGACGACATCGACCTCGACATGACCAGGAAGGCCCACGAGGTCTACGAGGCGGTGGGGGAGGACCACACGTCGGTGAGCGGGCGCACCGCGTGGACGATGCGCTTCTCCAGAGGGGGCTGGCACACCAGGACCGAGACGTGCACGGTCCTGGACTGCACCGAGGACGAGTTCAGGGTCCACGCCACCCTCGACGCCTACGAGTCGGGGGAGCGGATCTTCTCACGGGAGTGGACCGAGCACATCCCCCGGGACCACGTATGAGCCGGCGCGTGGACGAGGGACGACCGGAGCCGCGAAGGGCGGAGGAGAGCATGGGCGGAGAACGACGCCGAAGCACGAGGGGCACGACCCCGGCCGAGACCGCGAGGGTCGTGACGTCCGTGCTCGCGCCCACGGTGGCCCGCGGCGTCATCGTGCGCCGACCCGTGGGCGAGGCCCTCGTCTCCGCGCTCGACCTCGATCGCGGCCTCGTCTCCACCCTGCGCTCCCTGAGAGAACGGTACGGGGACGACCCGCTTCCCCTGGATCACCTGGGCCGCAGCGCGGCCCTGGTCCTGAACCCGGAGGACGTGCGCACCCTGCTCCGCGGTACCCCGGACCCGTTCTCGCCCGGAGGGGCGGAGAAACGGGGCGCGCTCTCCCACTTCCAACCCCATGGCGCCCTCATCTCCCGAGGAGGGCCCCGAGCCCTGAGACGGGAGGCCAACGAAGAGGCCCTGGCCCTGGGACGGGCGGTCCACCCCGACGCCGACGCCATCGCCGGACACGCGGAGGAGGAGGCCCGAACCCTGGTGGCGGCGCTGCGCGGGGCCCGAGGCGCGGGCTCCGAGCTGGACTGGTCGCGCTTTTCCCAAAGCTTCGACGCCCTGGCGCGCAGGGTGGTCTTCGGCGCCTTCGCCGCCGAGGATCGGCGCACCACCGGACTCCTCAAGACGTTGAGGTCACGGGCCAACTGGTCGTACCTGGCCCCGGTGTCGGAGCGGACCAGACGGACCTTCCTGGACCGGGTCCGTGAGAACGTCGATCGGGCCGCCACCGACTCCCTCGCCGCCCGCCTGGGCCGCCCCGGCTCAGAGGAGCACCCCGAGGATCAGGTGGCCCATTGGCTGTTCGCCTTCGACGCCGCGGCCGTCGCCACCTACCGCGCGTTGGCCCTGCTGACCTGTGCCGGACCGGCCGCCGACGCCGCGCGCGACGAGGGACTCACCGAGACGGGGAACGACCTCCCCCTGCTGCGCGCCACCCTGCGCGAGTCGGTCCGCCTGTGGCCCACCACCCTCGTGGTGATCAGAGAGAGCACCAGGGAGACGACCTGGCGCGAGGGGACCTTCCCCGAGGGCACGGCCTTCCTGATGATGAGCTCCTACTTCCACCGGGATTCCGCTCGCACGCCCTACGCGGACACGTTCGACCCCGAGATCTGGCGGGACGGCCGGGCCGAACGCGACCCCGGGATCCTCCCCTTCGGTTACGGCCCCGCAGGCTGTCCGGGGCGCGACCTGGTGCCGCTGACGGTCTCCCTCTTCCTGCGCTCGCTGATCCGGAACGGCCCGCCGCGCAGGGCGGACGACGGGCCGCCCCTGCGCTACCGGGGGCTCCCCGCCTCCCTCGACCACTTCGCCCTGCGCTTCTCCTATCCGGACGTGTCCATGAAGAACGAGACGGGAGGTATCGCCCCATGAGCGTCATCGGAAGGATGCTGTACGCCCACCCGGACGACCCCGAGGGCGTGGGAGGGAAGGTGAGCGCCGCGGTGGAGGCCGCCGACGACTGCGCCCATGTCTGCGTGGTGTGCGCCGACGCCTGTATGCGCGAGGAGGACGCGGCCGACCTGATCTCCTGCGCCCGATCCGATCTGGACTGCGCCGACCTGTGCGAGGCCACCACCCGGATCCTGGTCCGGCGTACCGCGGAGGAGGACGGCTTCGTCTCGGCGGTCCTGGAGGCCTGCGCCCAGGCCTGTGACCGGTGCGCCGACGAATGCGAACGGCACGCCGCCGCGCACGAGCACTGTCGTCTCTGCGCGGAGGCGTGCCGCCGGTGCGCCACGGCCTGCCGGGAACTGCTCGCCGTTCTGTGAGGCTGCTCCGTTCCGGCCCCGAGGGCTCTCGGGTCAGGCGGAACGCCAGCGGAACCGGGAGTCCTCGGCGGTGGTGGTGCACTGCATGAGCGTCCCGTTGTTCGTCCGGCCGAACTGCCAGTGCTGCGAGCAGAAGGACCCGGGGTGGACGCCCTCCACCGGGGCGGGCTCGGGCGCGGGTTCCGGATCCGGCGCGGGCGCCGGAGCGGGGGCGCTCTCCGGGGTGCTCTCGGGGGCCGGCGCGGGCTCGGGCACGGACTCGGGGGTGGGCTCGGGCTCCGGTTCCGGCTCGGGACTCGGGTCGCCGACCCGCGCCGGGCACTCCTGCCCGGAGGAGACCACGAACAGTTCCACTTCGAGCCCGTCGTCGAACGGGGCGGTCTTCTCGCCCTCGTCCGGACGTTGCGCGCACACGGAGAGATCGGCGGCGTCGGTCGCCGGTGCGTCGACGTCGCCGAAGGCGCTCTCGACCACGACGGTCAGGCCCAGGGACTCGAACCGTTCACGGGCATCGGAGAGGTCCTGCCCCTCGGAGGAGGGGAGGGCGGGCCACTCCTGAGGGTCGGTGTCCTCCTCGGGGCAGTCGACCCCCTCCGGGGCCAGACCCAGGACGGCGGTGTCGTCGGCGACGTCCTGCGCGCAGACCACCATGGCGGAACGGGTCCACTCGACCTCGTCACCGGAGGCGACGAGCTCCGGCTCGCCCAGGTCGAGGTCGGCCTCCTCCAGAAGCTCCTCGGCCTCCGGCAGGGACAGCCCGACCAGCTCGGGCACGACCTCCTCCACGGGGGAGGGTTCGGCCGCCGATCCCTCCGGGGTGGAGACGAGCATGCCGAGCAGGATCAGCCCGACGAGGCCGATCAGGGCCAGGACGGCGCAGCCGCCGCAGCCCACGCCGACCTTGGCGGCCGTGGACATCTTCCGTGCGGGTGCTCCGGGCGTATGCGGGGGGTGTCGGGGGATGGACATGGGGCTCCGTCTTTCACGAGCGTACGGAGGCGGAGCGGGCGCCAGGGGTGGGAGACCGCCCTGAACAGGGCGATCTCCTCGAGGCTAGCCGACACAAAGGGCATAACGGTCCGGAACGGAAAAAATCCACCTGAACCGGCCCGAGACGCGGTGCCCCTCGGCTCAGGCCGCGCCCGCACCCTCCAGACGGCGACCGCGCAGCGAACGGGCGTTCCACCGGCCTCCCACGCGCTCGACGCCGATCGGATACCCGAAGGCCCGCGTGATCGTCTCGGTCGTCACCGACTCCTCGACCGGACCGGAGGCCACCACCGCGCCGCCGGAGACGAGCAGCGCGTGGGTCGTCGTCTCGGGGAGCTCCTCCAGATGGTGGGTGACCAGGACCGACGTCGTCTCCGCGGGACCGACCGAAAGATCGTCGAGGGTCTCCAGGAGCCGCTCGCGGGCTGCCAGGTCCAGACCGGTCGTCGGTTCATCGAGGAGCAGCAGACGCGGCTCGGCGATGAGGGCGCGCGCGATCAGGGCCCGGCCCCGCTCACCCTGGGACAGCGTCGGCCACCGCGCGAGGAGACACTCGGACAGACCCACCTCGCGGATCAGCTCCTCCGCCCTCTCCCGTTGTTCGGGGGTGGGGCTCCACCGGGGCGGCGTCTCGATGGTGCCGGTGATCCCGGTGAGCACCAGCTCCAGCACCGTGAGCGCCGATTCGAGCGGATGCCTCGGGTTCACATGGCCGATCTCGCGCCGCAACTCCTGGACGTCGACACGGCCCAGACGGTGCCCCAGCACGTGGACCGTGCCGGAGGTGGGGTGGGTCCGCGCCCCGCAGAACCCGAGGATCGTGCTCTTGCCCGCGCCGTTGGGGCCCAGGAGCGCCCAGCGCTCACCGGCGTGGACGGTCATGTCGACGCCGTGGAGGATCTCTCGACCCTCCCGGCGGAACGTCACGCCCCGGAGTTCGAGGACGGGGGTGGGCATACGGCTCTCCTTCGGCTGTGGGTCGGCGATGTCGGGCGACCGGTCACGGCCGGCGGACCCTTGTGCTCAGGGCGGGTCGGGGTCCGCCGGGGAGGCGGTGTGGAGGTGGAGCCGGTCGATCCGTCCGACCTGGACGATGGTGCCGCGCCCATCTCCGTGGATCTCGTTCACGACGCTCATGGGCGCCCGTGGCGAGACGTTCCGGGCGTGGAGCCCCGGCCATCGTCGGCCGGCCTTGTGGGCCAGGATCCGGACGAGGAGGTCAGCGATCCCCAGCGCGACCCGGCACAGGAACAGCCCCGCGGCGATGGCCGCGAGGAACCCGAACACGAGCGGTGGGTCGATCGAGGCGAGGAGGTTCCGGGCAGGCTCGGTCGCGGATGGAGACCCCGATAAGAGGGTTCATGGCGATGAGCGTCGTTGCCGTGATCCTCGTGCCCGCCTTTCCGACCGCCCGACGGCGGTCCCGACCAGCCTACAACCGACCCCCCGCCCCCGCCACCCTCCCGAGCCCGCCCCGTGGGGGCGTTCGTCGGGGGTCGGGGCTAGGAGGGGTGGGAGCCGTTGGGGGAGGGGGTCCGGTCCGAGCGGGCGGCGCGGTCCTCGCGGCGGCGCATGGCCATGTCGGACAGGGCGGCCACTCCGAAGGCGAAGACCATCGCCGTGATCACGCCGAGGGCGGTGAGGGCGGTGTCGAAGGAGGAGGGGTCGATCATGGGGGCTCCTGTCGGAAGACGGTCCGGCACCCCGATCGTAATAGGTGTTAACTTTCAAACCTAGCGTTAACTCTCGTGAGCCGGCTCATACACGGCCGGCCCACCCGGCATACGAAGGGGCCCGTGGTCGTCTCCGACCACGGGCCCCTCGCGAAACGCGGTGCTACAGGATGGAGCCCGGCTTGTAGGCGGCGGCCTCGGGATGGGCGGCCACGACGGCGTCCACGCGGGCCACGACCTCGGCGACCTGGTCGGCGGCGGCACCGGTGAAGGTGATCCGGTCGGCCAGCAGGGCGTCCAGGGCGGCGCGGTCCAAGGGGAAGCGCTCGTCGGCGGCCAGCCGGTCCAGCAGGAGGTTGTCCGCGCCCTCCTGACGCATCGCCAAGGCGGAGGCCACGGCGTGCTCCTTGATGAGCTCGTGCGCGGTCTCACGGCCCACGCCGGCGCGCACGGCCGCCATCAGCATCTTGGTGGTGGCCAGGAACGGCAGGTAGCGGTCCAGCTCGGCGGAGATCACCGCGGGGAAGGCGCCGAACTCGTCCAGGACGGTCAGCATGGTCTCGATCAGGCCGTCGAAGGCGAAGAAGGCGTCCGGCAGCGCGACCCGGCGCACCACCGAGCACGACACGTCGCCCTCGTTCCACTGGTCGCCCGCCAGCTCGCCGGCCATGGAGGCGTAGCCGCGCAGGATCACGGTGAGACCGTTGACCCGCTCACAGGAGCGCGTGTTCATCTTGTGCGGCATGGCCGAGGAGCCCACCTGGCCCTCGGCGAAGCCCTCGGTGACCAGCTCGTGTCCGGCCATCAGGCGGATCGTCTTGGCCAGCGAGGAGGGGCCCGCGGCGAGCTGCACCAGCGTCGTGAGCACCTCGAAGTCCAGCGAGCGCGGGTAGACCTGGCCCACGCTGGTGAACCGCCGCTCGAAGCCCAGGTGGGCGGCGACCTCGTTCTCCAGGGTGGTCAGCGCCTCGCGGTCGCCGCCGAGCAGGTCCAGCATGTCCTGGGCGGTGCCGACCGGACCCTTGATCCCGCGCAGCGGGTAGCGGGCGATCAGCTCCTCCAGCCGTCCGTAGGCGACCAGCACCTCGTCGGCGATCGACGCGAACCGCTTGCCCAGCGTGGTGGCCTGCGCGGCCACGTTGTGGGAGCGGCCCGCCATCACGGTCTCGCCGTACTCGGCGGACAGCCGGCCCAGTCGGGCCAGCAGCGCCACGACGCGGTCGCGCGCCAGAAGGAGGCTGTCGCGGACCTGGAGCTGTTCGACGTTCTCGGTCAGGTCGCGCGAGGTCATGCCCTTGTGCACGTGCTCGTGCCCGGCGAGGGCGTTGAACTCCTCGATGCGCGCCTTGACGTCGTGGCGGGTGATCCGCTCACGTTCGGCGATGGAGGCCGGGTCGACCTGCTCCAGGACCTTCTCGTAGTCCTCGACCACACCGGCCGGGACCTTTACGCCCAGACGCGCCTGGGCGCGCAGTACGGCCAGCCACAGGCGCCGTTCGGCGACCACCTTGTACTCGGGGGACCACAGCCGGGTCAGCTCCGCGGAAGCGTAGCGGGCGGCCAGGACATCGGGGATGACGGGTTTCGCGCTCACGTCAGCTCACCCTACCGTTCTGAACTGCGGGTCCGGTGCCCCACCCGTCCACTCGGGGTAGGGCGCTCCCCACCCCGGATCGGTGGGACCTACGGATGTCCCCGGGCGGGGCCCGAGCCCTAGCTTGGAGGTCATGAACACGCGTATCGGCTCCGGCGCCCGGCCGGACACCCTGCTGCGGGCGATGACCGGCCCGCGCTACCTGGTCACGGGATGGGCCTGGCGGGCCCTGGCCTACACCCTCACCACCCTGATGGTGGGTGGTGTCCTGTTGCTGGTCGCCGCGCCGATCTACGCGCCATGGGCGATCTTCGTCTCGATGATCGGCCGCGACACCTCCGTCGCCGGCTACATGGTCTTCACCTTCGTGGCGGGGGTGGCGATGGTCCTCTTCTTCGCCCCGCTGGTCGCGATCCCGTTGGGGGCCCTGGAACGGCGCCGCCTCCGGCTGGTCCTGCCCGGCCCCGCCGGCAGCGGCCATCGGACCCCGCCGCCCGGCCTGTGGGGGTGGGTCCGTACCCGCTACACCGAGGCGTCCACGTGGCGGGAGGTCGCCTATGCGGGGGTGATGGCGGTCGGGTTCGGTCTGGCCCTGGTCCTGGTCGGCTCCCTGACCACTCTGACCCTGGTCCTGGCGGCGAGCCCGCTCATCCTCGCCTCTGACGGGGAGGAGTACGTCAGCATGGGATGGACGGTGCTGACCAGCCCGGCCGAGGCCGTCCCCTACGCTCTGCTCTCTCCACTGGTGCTGATCCTGCTCGTGTACTGCTGTGGAGCCCTCTCCTACGGGCACGGAGTGGTGGCCCGCGCACTCCTGGTGGGCCCGCCCAAGGAGGAGCTCTACGCCGAACTGGACCAGGTCACCGAGTCGCGGGCGCGTCTGGCCAACGCCTTCGAGTACGAGCGTCGCCGGATCGAACGCGATCTGCACGACGGGGCCCAGCAGCGTCTGGTGGCGCTGAGCATGGACCTGGGCATGGCCCGGGTCGATCTGGAGGAGGGTTCGCCCGCCGATCTGCGTGTGGCGGCGGCCCAGGTCAAGGTGGACGACCTCATCGACGAACTGCGCGAGCTGGTGCGCGGGATCCATCCGCGGGTCCTGTCCGACCGGGGTCTTCCCGCCGCCTTGGCCGAGTTGGCCGATCACACCCCGGTCCCGGTCTCCCTCGCGACCGATCTGCCCCGGCGCCCGCCCGCGCATGTGGAGGGCACCGCCTACTTCGTCGTCGCCGAGGCGCTCACCAACGTCTACAAGCACGCCGGGGGAGAGGCCGTCACCGTCCACGCCGAACTGCGCGGGGACCCCCGAGGGGAGACGCTCGTGGTGGAGGTGACCGATCAGGGGCCCGGGGGCGCCGACCCCGCGCGGGGCAGCGGCCTCACGGGGATGGCGGACCGGGTCGCGGTCATGGGCGGCACAATGGATCTGTCGAGTCCCGTGGGTGGGCCGACCCGGATCCGAGTGGAGCTGCCGTGTACGAACGATCGCCCCGAGGCGGCGAAGTGACCCCCGTTCCGACCGTGCTCGCCGAGGACGGGGTGCTGCTCCGCGAGGGGCTGGTGGGGGTGCTGGAGCGCTTCGGCTTCCCGGTGGTGGCCGCGGTCGGCGACGCCGAGGAGCTGGTCGAGGCGGTGGCCGAGCATCGGCCGGGGCTCGTGGTGACCGACATCAGGATGCCGCCGGACTTCAGCGACGAGGGGTTGCGGGCCGCCGTGCGGCTGCGCCGTGAGCATCCGGATCTGGCGGTGGTGGCCCTCAGCCAGTACGTGGAGCTGAGTTACGCCACCGACCTGCTGGACTCCGGGGACGGCAAGGGCGTGGGCTATCTGCTCAAGCAGCGGGTGGGGGACGTGCGGGAGTTCGCCTCGGTACTGCGCAACGTCGTCGAGGGGGCGACCTTCGTCGACCCCGAGGTGGTCCGTCAGCTGCTGCGCCGCAGCGCCGACCCGCTCCAGAGGCTCACCGCCCGGGAGCGACAGGTGCTCGAACTCATGGCCGAGGGGCATTCCAACAGCGCCATCGCCCGCAGGCTGGTGGTCGGGGACGCGGCCGTGGGCAAGCACGTCGGCAACATCCTGGCCAAGCTCGACCTGCCGCCCGACGACGGCGTGCACCGCCGGGTCCAGGCGGTCCTGGCCTATCTGCGGGGCCAGGCCGGCTGAACCCGGACGTGGACGCTCAGCCGTCCATGGAGCGGTCCAGGACGACCACGGTCTCGTCGCCCACGACCCAGGCGTCGTGCCCGGGCGGGACGAACGCCACCTGGCCGGCCTTCAGCTCGCGCTCGACACCGTCGGAGGTACGGAACCTCATGGTGCCCTGCATGAGCGTGAGCGAGTGGGTGAGCATGCACAGGTCGGTCCCGATGTCGGGACGCAGGTGCTCGCTCCAGCGCCACCCCGGTTCCAGGGTGAGACGGTTGATGTTCTGGCCGCCCAGGTGCACCACCTCGGAGTGCCCGTGATCGAACTCCATGCGCTCGTCGGAGGCGTCGAAGTCGCCGACGCGCACGGATTCGGGGGACTCCTCGTCCCAGGCCTGCACCATGGACTGGTGGACGATCTCGCCGTCGGACAGGTCCAGCATGGAGATGCTCTTGACGGTGAGGCCGTCCGGGTAGGTGCAGCGCTCGGTGTAGGCGGCGTGGTCGCCGTCCGTCACGTAGTCCAGGACCTCGTGGTCCAGGTCCATCGAGTAGACCTCGCGGATGAAGTCCTCGATGGAGTCGCGCCCCTGGATGACGGTGGGGGCGCTGGGCGGGGTGCGGCGGTCCACGGTCTCCATGTCCGCGTCGTCGGCGAACCTGCTGACGAGGGCTCGTACGTCGCCCTCCTCCACGGCCCGACGGAATGCCTCGATGTCGAATCGGGTGCCGCTGGTCGTGTCCGCCATGGGGAAGACCCCCTTCCGGAGGAACGGTAGGCACGCTCCACTTGTGGGTGCCTCTCCTTCCAGCGTCCTCCCGACCCTGCCCCGTTTCGATCAATCTCCGGTCATGTCAGGGTTTGCCCGGCCGGTGAAGGGGGAGCGGCAGGGCCTACGAGGCCGAAGATCGAACCGGGCTCGGTCGTGACGTTCGAAGTGTCCCCGTCATGGGAAATATCCCCTTCCGTCGGACGCCTTCGGAAGGCGCCGCCGTGCCGGGCGCGCCCCGTCCGCGGGCCCGGCTCCGGAGCACCCCCCCGCCTGAACCCGGAGGAGAGAACAGGATGCAGCCGACGGTCGCACCCCCCGAAAGCGTCACCTGGCGTATCCACCTCGATCGCTCCATGTGGGTGGCGGGGGTGCGGGCGCTCATGCTCCAGGCCCTGCACCCGATCGCGATGCAGGGGGTGTGGCAGCGTTCGGACTTTCGTTCCGATCCCACCGGCCGTCTCCTGCGCACCGCGCACTTCGTCGCGGTCACCACCTATGGGAGCCCCGACGAGGCCGACGCGTTGGGCGCGCGTATCCGTCGCGTCCACCGGGCCCTGACCTTCACCGATCCCGGGACCGGGCGTCGTCACCGGGCCGATCAGCGCGATCTCCTGGTGTGGGTGCACTGCGCGGAGGTCTGTTCCTATCTGGAGACCACCCGGCGGGCCGGGCTGCGGTTGAGCGAGGAGGACATGGACCGCTACCTGGACGAACAGTCCCGGACCGCCGGCTACGTGGGTCTGTCCCGTGACGACGTGCCGCGCGACCTGGCCGGGATGCGCCGTTATCTGGCCATGGTGCGCCCCACCCTGCGGGTCACCCCCGAGGCCCGAAAGGTGGTCCGTTTCCTGCTGTGGCCCGATCTTCCCGAACGGCTGGCCTGGGCGGCCCCGCTCAAACCGCTGTGGTTCCCGGTGGGCGCGATGGCGTACACGACCCTGCCGGACTGGGCGCGCCGTGCCTACGGGGTGCTGCCCGAGACCCCCGGGGCCCGCGCGGCGGCCACGGCGGGGCTGCGGATGCTGCGTTCGGGGCTGGACCGGGTGCCCGAGCGCTACTACAACCTGCTCTTGGACGAGGCCACCGTGCGCAGCGCCAAGGACGCCGAACGCCGTCTGCTGGAGGCCGGCTACCGGAAGAGGGACACGGCCAGGGCTCTGCGTTCGTTCGCCCGCTCGAGGACACGCCCTCCGACCGTCGCCGCGGCGCCCCGAACGCGCTCGACCGTCCCCGAACCGGCGGGATAGCCTGGAAGAAGGGACGACCACACCAACGGGAGACCGGAGGTGACATGGTCAAACGCAGGAAGGTCCAGTACGCCCTCGTCATGGGGCTGTGCCTGGTGCTGTTCGCCGGATCCGCCCCCGTGTACTACCTGTTCGGCACGGGGTGGGCGGTGGCGATGTGCGTGATCGCGATGTTCCTGCCGCCGATCGCGGTGACCCTGGGCAACATCTCCGACCCGGACGATCCGCGCGACCACGACAACAGGTACGGGCCCAACGCCGAGTAGGCGGTCGGGCCCGTAACCGGTTCAGCGCTCCAGGACGCGGCGCAGGGCGGCCAGCACCAGCTCGGCCCGGTCCAGGCGCGCGTTGTGCCCCATCAGACCGATCCGCCAGATCGACGCCGCGTAGGGGCCCACGCCCGCGCCGATCTCCAGACCGAACTCGCGCAGCAGCCGCTCACGGACCTTGGCCGAGTCGACGTCCTCGGGGACGCGCACCGACGTCAACTGGGAGAGACGGTGGCCCTCCTCCGCGAACAGCTCCAGGCCCATCTCCGTCAGCCCCTCGCGCAGCCGCGCGCCGGCCTCCTCGTGACGGGCCGCCACCGCCTCGGGGCCCTCCTCCTCGATCCGGCCCAGGGCCGCGTCGAGGGAGGCGACCATCGCGGTCGGGGCGGTGTGGTGGTAGGCGCGACCACCGGGACCGCCGCGCACGTAGGCGCCCAGCAGCCCCAGGTCCACGTACCAGACCGGCGGGGACTGCACCCGGCGCTCCCAGGCGCGCTCGGAGAAGGTGAAGGGGGCCAGACCCGGGGCCACGCCCAGACACTTCTGGGTGCCCGAGTAGGCGATGTCGACCCGCCAGGCGTCCAGCTCCATGGGCATGCCGCCCAGGGAGGTCACGCAGTCCACGAGCAGCAGGGTGTCGTCGGAACGCTCGCGCAGGGCCCGGCCCAGCGCGCCGATGTCGCTGACCACGCCGGTGGAGGTCTCGGCGTGCACCGCGGCCACGATCGCGGGGGAGGGGTGGGCGGCCAGTACGCGCTCCACGTCGACGGGACGACCCCACTCGTGGTCCACCCGGATCACGTGGGCCCCATAGCGACCGGCGACCTCGCACATGCGCTCACCGAACAGGCCGTTGACCGCGACGACCACCACGTCGCCGTCGCGCACGGTGTTGGCGAAGGCGGTCTCCATCCCCAGGGAACCGGTTCCCGACAGGGGCAGTGTGAGCGGGTTCTCGGTCCCCCACAGGGAACGGAGGCGATCACAGGTGCGTTCCAGCAGAGCGAGGAACTCCGGGTCCAGGTGGCCCAGCAGCGGGGCGGCCAGGCCCAGGGTCGCCTCGGGGTAGGGGTTGCTCGGCCCCGGTCCCAGAAGGATGCGTTCGGTGACTGACATGGGCACACCCTAGGAGACCTCTCCGACCAGGGAGAAATCGGGGTCCGGTCGCGGCCTCCGGAGCCGTAGGATTTCGGCGGACGAAACGGACACCCGTGTGTCCGGGGTGGAGAACCGGGCGGTGGGAACGGTAGGCGAGGGGAGAATCTCATGACCGGAGCGGTCCGGAGCGACGGACCCGGGACCGACGCCGAGACGGCGCGGATCCTGCGGGTGGAGCACGACGACCCGAGGGTCCAGGGGCTGTTGGACGGGCTCCTGGAGGAGTACAGCGAACGCTATGGCGCCGAGGGGGCCGCCGCCGAACTCGGCCGCTACCCGATCACCGAGTTCGCCGCCCCTCACGGGCGCCTGGTCCTGGCCGAACTGGACGGCGAGATCGTCGCGGGCGGCGCGCTGCGCCCCTACCCCGGCGCGACGGAGGACGGACCGAGGACGGTCGAGTTCAAACGGATCTGGACCTCGGCCCGACACCGCCGTCGAGGCCTGGGCCGGCTCATCATGTCGGCGCTGGAGGAGACCGCGCGCGACCTGGGCTACGAGGCGGTCGTGCTCTTCACCGGCCCCTCCCAGCCGGAGGCGGTGGCCCTCTACGAACGGATCGGCTACCGGTGGGTCGACCCGACCACGATCGAGGACCTGCCCTACCCCAAGGCGATCCCCTTCGCGTACGACCTGCGCGCCTGACCAGCCCTCGGGCATGCCCGGCCCTCACCGGGCGTTGTTATGGGCAACGCTATGTCCCGGGGGCGGTGAGGCGGGTGTACCGCCCCCTACGATGGATCATGGGCCGCCACCAGCGGCCCGTACCCGCTTCCACCCTTTCGACGAACTCGACGAGGAGAGTGCACGAGTGAGCGAGCAGCAGCGCCCGGAGGCCGAGACGGACGCCTTCGTGTTCAGTCCACGCAAGAACGGCCAGGCGCAGTCGGTCTCCGACGAGCTCGCCGCGTGGATGCGGACCGGCTGGGCCGACACCGAGATGCGCGACCTGGAGCCGATCGAGCAGGCCGAGCACACCGCCCGCCGGCGTGCCGCCCTCAGCGAGGCCTTCCCGGGCGAGCGCCTGGTGATCCCCTCCGGACAGCTCCTGACCCGGTCCAACGACACCGAGTACCCCTTCCGCGCCGCCACGAACTACGCCTACCTGACCGGTGACACCACCGACGGCAACTGCCTGGTGCTCACCCCTCGGGACGGCGGCGGCCACGACGCGGTCCTCTACCTCAAGGGCCGTTCCGACCGTGACAACGGCGAGTTCTGGCTCGGTGGCTACGGCGAGCTGTGGACGGGGCGCCGCAACAGCCTCGAAGAGGCCTCCGCCCTCCTGGGCGTGGCCACCGCCGACGTGCGCACCCTGCCCGGCGCCCTGCGCGCCGACGGCGTCACCACCCGCGTCGTGCGCGGCCACGACGCCGAGGTCGACGCCATCGTCGACGAGCTGCGCGCCGACGCCGACGCCGAGGCCCGCGCCAAGTCCGCCCGTCTGGACGAGAAACTGGCCGTGACCCTGGCCGACCACCGTCTGGTCAAGGACGAGTGGGAGATCGCCCAGCTCCAGAAGGCCGTGGACGCCACCACGCGCGGCTTCGAGGACGTGGCCGGGACCCTGCCCAAGGCCAAGGACACCTCCGAGCGCTACATCGAGGGCACCTTCTTCCTGCGCGCCCGGGTGGAGGGCAACGACGTCGGTTACGGCACCATCGCCGCCTCCGGCCCCAACGCCACCACCCTGCACTGGACCCGCAACGACGGTCCGGTCCGCGAGGGCGAGCTGCTGCTCCTGGACGCCGGTGTGGAGACCACCACCCTCTACACGGCCGACGTCACCCGCACCATGCCGATCTCGGGCACCTTCACCGATCTACAGCGCAAGGTCTACGACCTGGTCTACAAGGCCCAGGAGGCCGGTATCGCCGCGGTCGCCCCGGGGCGTCCCTTCACCGACTTCCACGAGGCCTCCCAGCGGGTGCTGGCCGAGGGCCTGGTCGAGTGGGGCCTGCTGGAGGGTCCGGTCGACCGCGTCCTGGAGCTGGGTCTACAGCGTCGCTACACCCTGCACGGCACCGGGCACATGCTCGGCATGGACGTGCACGACTGCGCGGTCTCCCGTCAGGAGACGCACCTGTACGGCGACCTGAAGCCGGGCATGGTGCTCACCGTCGAGCCGGGCCTGTACTTCCAGCCCGACGACCTGACCGTCCCCGAGGAGCTGCGCGGCATCGGCGTGCGCATCGAGGACGACGTCCTGGTCACCGAGGAGGGCCGGACCGTGATGTCGGCGGGTCTGCCGCGTTCCTCCGCCGAGGTGGAGGCCTGGCTGGCCGAGCGTCTGCCGCGCTGACCACACCGGCGAACACCGGCGGGCCGTCTCCTGGACACGGGGGGACGGCCCGCCGTCGTCTCGGCGAACTCTCCGCGTGCCGGCGCGCGGAGACGGTGGCCACGACGATCCCGCCCACGCCCGCCTCGGCTCGTTCCGGGCCGGGGGAGTGAGGGATCCGTCCCCTTTCGGGGGCGAACGACGCCCGACGAGGTCAACGGAGGGGCGTCTCGCGCGGTACGCTGCACGGCGGCCGTCTTGAGCATCGGGGAGGCGCCCTGTCGCCTCACCCGATAACGTCGGGGTGGCGTGGAAAGACACAGGAGATCGGGGAGGGCGACTCGTGCGCGCGGAACGGCTGTGGCGCAGGGGGTTGCGGTTTCCGCGCCTGTTCCTGGCGGACCGGACGGTCCTCGTCCACGGCGACGTCGACCCCAACCCGGACCCGCGTAAGTCGCGGTACGAGGCGCGGGCCTTCGACACCCGCTCCCTCCGTCCCCTGGGAACGGCCTTCGAGGCCCAGGGGCCGGTGAACCTGGCGCGGGCCCCGCAGGGGCGGGGATGGCCGCGGACGGTGCTGATCCAGGCCTCGCGCCGCTCGGTGACCGTGCGCGACCCTCGTACCGGCAGCCCGCTGTTGGAGACCGACCTGGCCGAACCGGGCGAGCTGTGGCCCGACGACGTCGCGCTGCGGGTGGTCGACAAGGAGGCGGTGGTCTTCCTCTACGGGGAGGACGGCGACGGCACGACCCGCTGGTGGGCGGTGGACCCCTGTACCGGCGCCGCCGTGCCCGACCTCACCGACTCCCGGCCCGGCCACGAGGCCCGCGGCGAACGGATGTCCTTCGCCGGTGACTACCTGGTGGCGCCCGGACAGGACCCCGGCTTCGATCCGGTCATCCTCGCCGACTACGAGCACCCCAGGGAACGCGTCTACCGGCTGGAGGACGGCGAGTACCTGGGCGAGGTGGAGAGCCACGCCGACTCCGAGACCGTGGCCGCGAAGGTGGGCGGCCGATCCCTGCTGGCGGTGGCCGGCCGGATCCACTCGCTCCCCGACCTGGAGTTGGTCGCCGAACTGGGCGGGCCGCGCACCCTGACCTCCCTGGTGGAGTGGGGAGGCGAGGCGGTCGCCGTCTACCAGGAGGAGGACGCCCGCCCCGGAGGGCTCGGCTCCTGGTACCTGGACCGGTTGCGGGTGCGCCACCTGGACCGGCCGGGGCAGCCGGTGACGGAGATCCCCGGCACCTGGCCGGGCGAGCTGGAGGACCTGGTGGCGGCCCCCGACGGTGTGGTGGTGCTGGCCACCACCGAAGGGGTGCACGCCCTTCACGTGGACCTTTGACCCCGGCCCGGCGCCGTATCCGCCGCCCTCCCCGACGGAGCCGTCATCCGGCGGAAGACGGGGCCCGGTCCATATGGGAGAGCGCCTCCGCGACGAAGTCCAGTTGCTCCTCCCAGCCCATGGTGTCCGCACCGGCGACCACGCGCCGGGCGCCCGCCTCCGCGTAGGCCGTGTAGAGTCCGGCCAGTTCCTCGGGGGTGCGGGCGACCATCGGCGCCCGTTCCGCCTTCTCGGGGGAGATCCCATGGTGTTCGATCAGCTCGCGCACCAGGAGGGCCCGGGCCCGTTCGGCCCTGTCGTCCGTTCCCAGGATGAGGTGGCCACCGACCGTCACCGGAGGCGCGGGCAGCCCACGTTCGTCGGCCGCGGCGCTCAGCCGGGAGATCGCTCCGGCCAGGTCGGGCGGCGAGAGCTGGGAGGGGAACCAGCCACCGCCGTGGCGTAGGACCCGGGCGAAGGCCGCCTCCCCACCGCCGATCCACACCGGGGGCATGGAGGCGGCCGGGGCCAGGCGCAGCGGGGTCTCCTCCTCACCGATGCGGACCTCCTCGCCGGTGACCAGCGACGGCAACAGGTCCAGGGTCGCGTCGGTGGCCCGACCCCGACCTCGGGGGGAGACACCGAGCGCCCGCCACCAGGGGGAATCGGGGAAGCCGCCGATGCCCACACCGAGCTCGATCCGCCCCCGCGACAGGTGCTGGAGGGTGGCGACCTGCGAGGCGACCCAGGGGGCGGGGCGCGGTGGGAGGGAGAGCACCCCGAAGCCGAGCCGCACTCGCTCGGTGACCGCCGCGGCGGCGGCGAGGGTGAGCGCCGGTTCCAAGGCGGGGGTGCCGTCGCCCAGGACCAGGTCGGCGACCCAGAGGGACTCCATGCCGCGCTCCTCGACCATACGGGCGGCCCTGATCGGGTCGGGGGTGGTCGGATCCGTCAGTTCGTCCATGGCGCTGGGAAGGATCGCGCCGATCTCGATGTGCGTCATACCCCCAGGATCGAACCTCGACCAAGGTAGAGGTCAAGGGGCGGATTCGGGGTGGGGGAGAGCGGGGATACCGTCCCCGCGCGGGACCACCGACCGCGCACCCGGACACGAGGAGTCGACATGCGAACGCCCCTTCTCCGCGCCCTCGCCCTGGGCCTGGCCGCGGGCGCGCGCGGCACCCTGGGACCGTGCGCGCCCCTGTGGGCGCGGGCCCGTGACGAGGGACGGGTCGGTGGCCGGTGCCTGGCCGCCCTGACGGTCGCCGGAGAGATGCTCGGCGACAAGACGCCCGCCGTCCCGGCGCGTACGGAGGGCCCCGGCCTGCTCTTCCGGGCCTTCTCCGGTGCCTGGGGCGGGACCCTGTTGGCCCGCCGGACCGGGGCCTCCGTTCCCCTGACCGCGGGGATCTGCGCGCTCACGGCCCCGGTGGGCGCCGCGTTCGGGGTGGGCTGGCGGTCCTGGTGGGGTGAACGACGCCCCGACTGGCAGGGCGCGCTCATGGAGGACGCCGTGGCGCTCTCCCTGGCCGGGTACGCCGTCCGGAGACGGTGAGACCGACCCCGCGTCCTCCGGCTCAGTCCTCGAACACGTCGAGCACGCGGAACTCCACCCCGGCCCGGGGCAGACGTTCGATGAGCGCGTCGCCCATGGCCACCGCCGTGGTCACCTGGCCCGAGGTCGGCGGCAGTTCGTCGCGCCACAGGCACAGGGCCGACTCCGCGAGCATGCCCGAGGTCGCCCCGTAGCCGGGCTCCCCACCCGAGACCAGGGTGTGGACCCTGCGGCCCCCGCCCGTGCCCACGAAGTGCACCGTGAACCAGCCCTCGGCGAGCGCCTCCTCGTCGGGGCCCTCACCGGGGGAGCGCAACGACAGGAGCCGCTCCCGTAGAGAGGGCACCCGGACGGCGGCCAGCACACCGGCGGCCCCGGCGGCCGCGCCCGCCGCGCTGGACAGGTGCCGGAAGGCCGCGTAGTGCCCGTACGAGAAGTCGGGGCCGTAGCGCTCCAGGGAGGCGGCCGAACGCGCCACGACCAGCGGGTCCAGGGTCGGCAGCGGCAGCGTCCACCCTCGGGCCAGGCGTGTACGGGGCCTGCCGCTCCGGTCGATCCGCACCCGGCGACCCTCCGGCCGGCCCTCCATCGCACGCCGCTCCCGAGAGGCCTCCTTCATACCGCCGAGGTCGGAGAAGGCGCCCAACGCCGAACGCAGGGTGCCGCCCGAAGCGGTCCCCTTGGCCCGCACGAACCCCTCCAGGTGCAGAGGGACGCCCTCGGGCAGTCGCTCCACGGTGAACAGAGCGCCCAGGTCGTAGGGGATCGAGTCGAAACCGCAGGAGTGCACGATCCGCGCGCCGGTGCGTCGGGCGGTCTCGTGGTACCTCATGTACATCCGGTCCACGAAGGCCGGCTCGCCGCACAGGTCCACGTAGTCGGTGCCCTCGGCCGCGCACGCGGCGACCAGGGGCTCGCCGTAGTCGGTGTAGGGGCCCACCGTGGTGACGACCACCCGGGCGGAGGCGGCCAGAGAGCGGATCGAGGCGGCGTCGTCGATGTCGGCCAGGAGCAGGTCGGGCGTGGGCCGGTCCGGGTCGATCTCGGCCAACTCGGCCCGGAGCGCCTCCAGCCTCTCTCCGTTCCGTCCGGCCAACGCCCAGCGCAGCTCGCGGGGGGAGTTCTCGGCCAGGTACTCGGCGGTGAGCGTCCCCGTGTACCCCGTCGCGCCGAACAGGACGATGTCGTAACCGCGTTCCATGAAAACCCTCTGTCGATCGGCCATCGTGTCGCGCCTCGTGGTCCCCCAGTCTGTCAGGTCGCCCCGCGCCGCACGGCCCCGCCCATCGTTCCGGTGGGAATGCGAAGGGCCCCGCCCCGCCGTCGTGGCGGGGCGGGGCCCTCTCGGGTCGGTTCGGGCTCAGACCTTGGCCGGCACCTCGACGGGTGCGGTCTCCTCGACCGGGGCGGCGACCTCTCCGGCCAGGAGGGTCGGGGTCACGATCCCCTGTTCCACGGCCATCTCCCGGATCAGGCGAGGGGTGGTCCACAAGGACGGCAGCATGATCAGACCCACCGGCACCGCGGTGACCACGATGAAGGACTGGAGCGCTTGTACGCCGCCGTCCCCGATGGTCAGCAGGACGACGGCCGCCACGCCCATGCCCACGCACCAGAACGCGCGGATCAGGGAGCGCGGTTCGCCCTCGCGCATGCTCGACGCGGAGATGGCGTAGGACATCGCGTCCATGGTGCCCGCGAAGAAGATCAGGGTCACCACGACCATGACCAGGGCGGTCAGACCGCTCATCGGCAGGGCGTCGACGATGGCCAGGGCCGCGGCGGGCAGCCCGTGCTCGGCGTAGGGGCCGGAGATGACCCCGGGGTCGCTCTGCTCCAGCCACAGACCGGTGCCGCCCAGAGCGGTGAACCACAGTCCGGTGACCACGGCGGGCAGCACGGTCGCGCCCAGGAAGATCTGGCGCACCGTGCGGCCCTTGGAGATCCGCGCGATGAAGATCGCCATGAGCGGGCCGTAGCCGATGAACCAGCCGAAGAAGAAGACGGTCCAGTAGCCGAGCCATTCCTGGTCGCCGCGGAACAGCGTCATGGGCACGAACTCTCGGATGTGCACCGCGCTCGCCTGGAGGAACAGGTCCACGACGTAGGGGAGCGAGGCCAGCCCCACGAGCAGGACGATCAGGGCCAGGGCGGCCCAGACGTTGATCCGGCTGATCAGCTGGATGCCGCGGTCGAGGCCGCTGAGCACCGACACCGTGGCGACCAGGGTCAGCCCGATGATGACGATCACCTGGGTCCCGTAACCGGAGGAGAGCCCGAAGACCTCACCGCCGATGTAGGACATCTGGAGACCGAGGAAACCGATCGGGCCGACGGTGCCGGCGACCACCGCGACCACGCAGCAGATGTCGACGACCGAGCCGATCCAGTGGGTGCGGATCCGGTCGCCCATGACCGGCCACAGCAGGGTGCGCGGGCGCAGGGGCATGCCCTTCTCGACGCCGCGCATCATCACCAGGGTGGCGAGCGATCCGCCGATCGCCCACGCGGGGAAGCCCCAGTGGACGAAGCTCTGCGCCATCGCGACGGCGGCCCCGTCCATGCCGCCCTGGACGTCGGCGTACTGCGGCGGCGCGTCGACGTAGTGGGCGATCGGCTCTGCCGCCGCCCAGAAGACCCCGCCCGCGGCGAGCAACGTCGTCAGGATCATGGCGACCCAGCGGAACCAGCCGAACTCGGGTGTGACATCACCGCCCATACGGACCCGCCCGTAGCGGGACATGGCGAGGACGGTGATGACGGCCACGGTGGCCAGGAGCAGGACCTGCCAGTAGGCGCCGAACCAGCGTGCGGACCAGGCGAAGGCGGCGTCGACCCCGGCGCTCACCTGCGCGGGGAGGATCAGGGCGGTCAGGACGAACGCGACCAGGAGGCCGCCGGAGACGCCGATGACCCAGGGGTCGGGGCGACTTCCGGTCTTGGGCACGGGTGTGCGCTGTTCGGAGGACATGGAGTGAAGAGATCTCCTCGAATAGGAGCATGGGACCGGGCACGCCTTCGGGCGCTTCGGGAAGTCTGAAGAGAATGGCCGTCACAGCGGTACCGACACGGCGGACGGCGAAGGCCCCGGACACGGGACCCGACGGAGTCTACGTGCGTTCTCCCCCGGTGCGGCGGGGTGAACGGGGTGCGACCGCACACGCCGGTGTGTGTTCTCGAACGCGTTCTCCCCGGTCATGGGGGTTTTCCGGTTATTTCGTCCGTTCGGCGGGTACGAGTGGCCGAGTGTGCTCTATCGGTCGTCGAGAAGGGCCACCGAGCCCCGGTCCATCAGCCGGACCGGAAGGCGGACCGTCTCGGTCCCGGTGCCGGTCAGCAACCGCATGATGTGGTCGCCCAACAGTTCACGGTCCAGGCGCAGCGTGGTCAGACCGGGGTCCAACAGGGCCGAGGTGGGCAGGTCGTCGTGGCCGATCACGCTCACGTCGCTCCCCACGCGTAGGCCGAGGGAGCGGGCGGCGTCGTAGACGGCGATGCCCAGGTGGTCGGAGTTGAGCACGAACGCCTCGTGCCCTTCGGTCGAGGTGAGCCTCTCGGCCGTCATCCGCGCCACGTTCTCGTGGTCCAGGGGGCAGCGCACCACCGTTCCGGCCAGCCCCCACGCGGCGCACCTTCGGTGGAACTCCTCCTCACGTCCCCCGTCGGCGGCCAGCCCCTCCGGGGCCGTCACCAGGGTCGCGCCTCGGTGACCTCGAGCGCGCAAATGTTCCAGGGCCAGGGAGACGGCGGCGTCGTCGTCGGGGCCCACGGTGGAGACGCGTCCGCCCGGACCGGACAGGTCCGGGTCGGGGGTGCAGTTGAACGCCACGACGGGGACGTCGGGGTGGCGGGGCAACCAGTCGGAGAGGGGGCCTCCACGGCCGATGGGGGTGATGGCGACACCGCCCACCCCTTCGGTGCCGAGCCGGCGCAGCACCGATTCCTCCCGCGCGGTGTCGTAGTCCGAGCTCAGGATGAGCAGGGAGGCGCCCTCCCGGTGGGCGCGCACCTCCATGCCGCGCAGCACGTCCAGGAAGAAGGGGTTGCGCATGTTGCGAATGACCACCCCGTAGAGAGATCTGCGGCCGGTACGCAGCTCTCGGGCCCGGCGGTCGACCTGGTAGTCGAGTTCGTCGGCGGCCCGCCTGATCCGTTCGGCGGTGGCGGGGGCGACGCGGCCCCGTCCGTTCAGGGCGAAGCTGGCCTGGGCCACCGACACCCCGGCTCGGGCGGCGACGTCGCGCAGGGTCGCGCGTTTGCGGGGCTCGGACACGGGTTCCTTCCAGGGAACGGGGCGGTGGACGCGCCGGTGGCGTGGGCTCGGGACACGCGGTGGGGGAACGCGGTCCACCCCTTGTCGATCGATCGTTCCATCGGGGCCGCCCCGGGTCCACTCGTCGCCGCGTGGACGGGCCGTCCCTGTGTGGAGGCGTTCTCGAACGAGACTGAGAGAAAATCCGACACGACGGTATCTATCGTGACAAACGACACCAAATCGTTACCATGGGCCGTGTTGTGGCCACCACGAGTGGGCCGCCGGTGGCGTGTGCGAAACGGCCGGAGGGCCGGCGGACCACGGACGGGGAGAGCCATGAACGACGACAGCACTCGAGGCGGTGTCACGCCCCGACGTACGGGTTGGATCGCCGGAGCGGTCCTGGCCGCGACGGCCGTCGCCCTTCTCACCGCGGGATGCCCCGGATCCGGGGACGGCGGAGGCGGTGGATACGGCACCGTCGAAGGGGAGATCCACGCCCGGGAATCCGCGCCGACCGATCATCGATGAGACGTCCGGCCTCGGAGCGGGCCCCTGTCCGAACGGCCCGATCGCTCCGGGGTCACGTCGACGCGCGGGGTTCTCACGGGCTCCGCGCGGACTTCTCCACCCGCCTCACCTCCACCCCTTCCCGATCGTCCCTCCCTCCGGCCCCTCGCACCTCCCCTCGGTCCCGTGGTCGTGATCGACCTCCACAGGGGGCGCGTTCATCTCCCCGCCCGCCTCGGCCCCTGTGTCGCCCGTCTCCCGGGTGTGTGACGGTCGGCTGTTCCCACGGCGTTCCCCTTCAGGACACATATCGAGACATCGCAGGTCACCCCTGTGGTTAATCGTTTCATCAGGAAGCACTCTCGGTCCGCCCCCCGGCCCGCGAACGGGTCTTCGTTCCCCTGATGGAGCCTTCATGTCCCACCGACACACGGTGATCCCCGCGACCGCCACCGCGGCCGCCCTCGCCCTGGCCCTGACCTCCTGCGGCAACGTGGCGGCGCCCGAGGGCACCGCCACGGGCGACGGGGAGATCGTCATCACCTACAACTCGCCCACCGAATGGGGCAACTACGGGCGGGTCCTGTCCACCTTCACCGAGAGGACCGGGATCCAGGCCCCCAACGACCCCAAGAACTCCGGGCAGGCCCTGGCCGCCCTCCAGGCCGAGAAGGGCGCGCCCGTCGCCGACGTGGCCTACACCGGCATCGCCTTCGCCGAGCAGCTGACGGACGCCGAGGTCCTCCAGGACTACGTCCCCGAGGGCGCGGACCAGGTCCCCGACGACCTGCGCGACCCCGACGGGGCCTGGACCACCGTCCACACCGGGACCATCGCCTTCATCGTCAACGAGGACCACCTCGACGGCGCCCCGGTCCCCACCGGCTGGGAGGACCTGCTCGAGCCCGAGTACGAGGGTCTGGTCGGCTACCTCGACCCCACCCAGGCCGCCGTCGGCTACTCCGTCGCCACCGCCGCCAACCTGGCCCTGGGCGGAACGCTCGAGGACTGGGGCCCGGGCCTGGACTACCTCGACGGTCTCAAGGAGAACGGGGCCTCGACGGCGGCCCAGACCGCGACCGCGAAGGTCGCCCAGGGCGAGATCCCGATCCTCATCGACACCGACTTCAACGGCTACAAACTCCAGGACGAGGGCGCCGACGTCTCGGTCGTCATCCCCGAGGAGGGTTCCCTCCAGATCCCCTACATCGTGGGTCTGGTCGCCGGCGCCCCCAACGAGGACAACGGCAGGGAGCTCCTCGACTTCTACTTCTCCGAGGAGGGGCAGGGCCTGTTCGCCGCCGGGTACATGCGCCCCGTCATCGGCGACCTGCCCGAGGACGTCGTCGAGCGCGTCCTGCCGGACGAGGACTACGAGCGGGCCGTCACCATCGACTACATCGAGCAGGGCGCCCGCCAGCAGGAGTTCATCGAGCTGTACCAGGACGAGGTGGGCTTCTAGTGCCCGTCCGCGCCCCTGCCCGGGGGCGCGCCGTGCCCGGCCCGGCCTGGCTCGCCGCGCTCCCGGCTCTGATCGTCATCGGTCTGTTCAGCGTCCATCCCGTCATGGTGATGGTGGCCGGCTCCCTGGGCGTGGGACGCCCACCCGCCGACGAGGGTCTCACCCTCGACCACTACACGCGCGCCTTCGGATCCGAGACCGTCAGATCCGCCCTGCTCGACTCCGTGCTGATCGCCGGAGGTTCGGTCCTCCTCGTCCTGCTGGTGGCCGTCCCGGTGGTCCTGCGCCAGGCCGACGACGACCGACACGGTCGCGGTGGCGTGGCCACCGACGTCCTGCTGACCCTGCCCATCGCCCTGCCCGGCATCATCATCGGCTTCTTCGCGATCGTCCTCACCGGCCGTACCGGGCTGTTGGGACTGGCCTGGGGCGGGTTCTCCGGTCTCGCCTACACCTTCTCCGGCCTGCTGGTGGCCTACATGTACTTCTCCCTGCCTCGGGTCCTGGGGCCGCTGCGGGGCGCCGCCGCGACCCTCGACCCGGCCCTGACCGAGAGCGCCCGCACCCTGGGCGCCTCCCGAATCCGGGTCTTCACCACCGTGACCCTGCCACTGCTGTTGCCCGCCCTCATCGAGACGAGCGGGACGGCCATCGCGGTGGCCCTGGGCGGCTACGGCACGGTCGCGACCCTCTCAGAAGGGGTGCGGCTGCTGCCGCTCAACGTCGCCAACGAGCTCACCACCGGCTACCGGCTGGCCGACTCCTCGGCCCTGGCGGTGATCCTCGCGGTGACCGCCGTGCTGGCCCTGGTCCTGGGGCGGGCGCTGTCCCGCCTGGTCCGTAGGGCGGTGGCCGCATGACCCGCTTCGTCAGCCGCGCCACCTGCGCGTTCGTCCTCATCCCGATCCTGGCCACCCTGGTCGCCGCCACCAGCGTCGACTTCTCCCAGGGGCCCTGGGGCGGCGGTGTCACCCTCGACTGGTTCGCCTACGCCTGGCCGCCGTTGGCCCCGGTGATCGGCCGGAGCCTGGCCGTGGCCGCGATCGTGGTCGCGCTCAACCTCCTCCTCGGAGGGCCGCTGGCCTGGTGGGTGGCGCGGCACCCCTCTCCGCTGACCCGGCTCACCGGTTACCTCGTCAACGTGCCCCTGGCCGTACCGGGTATCGCTCTGAGCGTGGCGTTGGTGGGCACCTACCCGATGCTGCGCCCCAGCGGTCTGCTGCTGGTCATGGGCCATCTGGTCTTCACGCTGCCGTTCACCCTGGCCGCGTTGACGCCGGCCCTGGCCGACACCGAACTGCGCACCAACGAGAGCGTGGCCCGCAGTCTGGGGGCCGGTCCGCTCCGCGTGCTGCGCACCATCACCGTTCCGGCCTGCCTGGTCGCCGTCACCCAGGCGGTGACCATGGTCTTCGCCCTGTCCTTCGGCGAGTTCAACGTCTCCTTCTTCATCAACCCTCCGGCGACGTCGACCGCGCCCTTCGCCCTGTTCGACTCCTACTCCACCCAACGGCTCGAATCGGCCTCGGCCCAGTCGGCGATCTTCATCGCCTTCGTCGTGCCGGTCCTGACCGCCGTCGTCCTGGCCCGCCGCCGTGCCCCGAGGAGGACCCCGTGACCACCACCGTTTCCACCGACTCGCGGAGCGGGGGCCCGGACGGCGCCGTCCGGGCGGCCGGTCTGGCCGTGGACGACCTGAACGTCCGCTACGGCGACACCACCGCGGTGGAAGGCGTGTCCCTGGACGTGGCCCCGGCCGAGACCGTCGCCGTCATCGGCCCCTCGGGCTGCGGCAAGAGCAGCACCCTGCGCGCCGTCGCCGGCCTGGTCCCCGTCGCCGGGGGCACGATCACCCTGGCCGGCCGCGACGTCACCTCGCTGGATCCGGCCCGGCGCAACGTCGGACTGGTGCCGCAGAACTACGCGGTGTTCCCGCACATGACCGTGGCCGCCAACATCGCCTACGGGCTGCGCGCCAGAGGGGTGCCCGCCTCGGAACGACGGGCCCGGGTGGGCGAGATGCTCGACCTGACCCGCCTCACCGAACTGGCCGAACGCCGCCCCGACCAGCTCTCGGGCGGTCAGCGGCAGAGGGTGGCGCTGACCCGCGCGCTGGCGATCCGCCCCGACACCCTGCTCCTGGACGAGCCCCTGGCCGCCCTGGACCCCCAGCTGCGCGGGGGACTGCGGCGAGAGCTGTCCGGCATGCTCGCGGCCACCGAATGCGCCACGCTCATCGTCACCCACGACCAGCGCGAGGCGCTGTCCCTGGGATCGCGGATCCTCCTGCTCCGGGACGGCCGCCCGGTCCAGTTCGACACTCCGCGGCGGCTCTGGGACGACCCGGCCGACGCGTTCGTCGCCGACTTCCTGTCCGGGGCGGTACTGCTGGAGGCCGAACGCGACCACGACCACGCCGTGGTCATGGACGGACGCTGGCGGATCCCGATACGCGAGCTGGACGTGCGCCCGACCGAACACGGGAGCACCCGCCTGCTGCTGCACCACGACGGCCTCGGCGTGGTCGACGAGGAGGAGACGCCCGATGACGGATCCGCGCTGGTCGCGGAGGTGGAGCACGTCGAGTTCACCGGCGACGCCCTCCACCTGACCGTGCGCGCCGGAGGGCACGCGCTCGGGGTCCGGGTACCGCCCGGAACCCGCGTCGGCCGCTCCGTGGCCCTGACCGTGAACCCGGGCCGGGCCGCGCTGCTCACCCCGAACCCCTGACGACCGCACGCCCCGAAAGGACGGACATGCTCGAACTGGAGATCCTCGGATCCAACGCGACCGCGCCGACGAAGGAGGGCCCAGCCTCCTGCTACCTGCTGCGCACCGAGACCGGTGTGCTGCTGGTCGACGCGGGGCCCGGCTCGCTGGCGGCCTACTGCGCCCGCCACGAACTCTCCGAGCTGCGCGGCATCGTGGTCACCCACCTGCACGCCGACCACAGCCTGGACCTGATGGCCTGGGCCTACCGGTGGACCTTCCCCGAGGAACTGCCGTCGATCCCGCTCTTCTTCCCCGAGGGCGAGGCCGAACGGTTGGCCGCCTTCGACGCGGTCTTCGGCATCCCGACGCTGCCGACGATGAACCGCCCCATCGCTCAGTCGTTCGAGGCCCGTCCGATGGCGCGGGACGGCGTCACCGTCTACGAGGTGGACGGGCTGGTGTTCCGCTCCTTCGCCGCCCACCACAGCGTGCCCTCGGCGGCCCTGCGCTTCGAGGCGCCGGACGGACGGGTGCTCGCCTTCTCCTCCGACACGGGCCTGTGCGAGCCGCTGGTGGAGGCGGCCCGCGACGCGGACCTGTTCGTCTGCGAGGCCACCTACCTGGAGGCCGACGAGCGGGCGCTGCACGGTCACGGCCATCTGACCGCCCGGATGGCGGGGGAGGTGGCCGCGAGCGCGAACGCACGGCACCTGGTGCTCACCCACTTCGCCGACCCCGCCGACTGGGAGGAGGGCCGCCGTCGGGCCGCCGAGGTCTTCGACGGCCGCCTCGACGTGGCCGTTCCCGGCAGCCGCTTCTGAGAGATCCCCGAGGGCGGCGGCCGTATCGGGGGTGCGGCCGCGCCGTGCGCGGCGGCCGACCGGCCCTCGACACGCCCCGTCCGTGACCGACGGCCGACCTCCGAGGGGGTGGGCTATCCGGCCTCGGGGGCCGGAACAGTGGGTTCGGGGTGGATCCGCTCGACCCCGTCCCGCGCGGTGTACATGTCCCAGTAACGCTCGGCGAGGTCGTCCGGATCAACGATCGGGAACGTGTCGAGCAGAGTGGATCCGGCCGAAGCGGTCGCGGACGGCCGCGATCAGCGCGGGCACCTCGGCGGGCTCGGACAGGTCGGCGGAGAAGGCGGCCGCTTCGACGCCCTCGTCGGCGAGCCTCTTCACGAGCGTGTCGAGACGATCCTTACGGCGCGGGACCAGGGTTGTGAGGGCGTCGGGGTGTGGCCAGGGCAGGCTATGAGCGTCGAGATGTCGATGCCGCTCTCGGTAGCACATGCTTGCCGCGGTTGAGGCCTCGCAGAGCTCCCCAGCATCGGCTGAACAGCGAATTCACCGAGGGGAGGGCCGTGGGGAGTCTTCTTCTGTGTGGTCTTCATTGCGAATAAAATCCGACAAAAGTCTCGAATCTTGAAAATTCGGAAAATTTTTATTCTAAATATGTCGATGACCTGCGATGATTCGAGGGCGGGGCGAGAAGTTCACTCAGTGCGTTTGCAATCACGAGAAGATTAAGGCAAGCTGATATTCCCCTGTCTTCTGGACGGGGGTGCCTCGAAGCTCAAAACGACCTCCTGCTGCAACAGGGGGCCGTTGAGGTGTGTCAAGTTAATAGTGCGAAGGAGACTCGCTGGATATCCCGCCCCAAGAGCCCTCCGACTCCCTTGAAGTATTCCCGGAAGCGGTGCAGATGTCAACAAGATATCCGCAGTTCACGGCGCTTCTTTTCGGGGGAGGAGGTCTGGCCGCTTCTTTGGCCTGGGCTTTTGCTGCACTGCCCGGATGGGCTGTGGTCATCCTCGCCCTCATCATCGCTACATCCTTCGCGACCCCGGTGTTCGCGCTGGGTGCTGTGACATGGGTCGGCCTCAGTGCCGAATCCGTGGGGAGAAGGAAGAGCGCGGAGAGGATCTTCGAGCTCCTCTTGGAGTTCTTCAGGATCGTCCTCCGCAGTCCGGGCAGCTGAATCACCCCTGGTCGGGTGCCCAGAACGGGGCACCCGACCCTCCTTCGTCACCGACTTCAAGGAGATCCACATGTCCGACCCCCGTTACAGCCGTTACCGTGTCAGGGCTCACTACCGTGCCGACGGTACTTACGTGCGCAGCCACTACCGCAATAAGCGCTCCGCGCCCGTGGCCAACACCGGTATCACCGGATCGGAGTTGATCGGAGGAGTACTCGCCCTCCTCTTCTTCATCGGATTGATCGGCGCGAACATGCCCACTCCTT
>NZ_BAZE01000021.1:0-12534 GCF_000710955.1 Nocardiopsis alba | reverse complement strand
GGCAGGGTGTAAGGGTGACACGCCTTCCTACCTCAACCCCCTGGGGTGTGACGGCCACTCGACCCCCTACCTTCACCCCGGGCTCGCTCGAACCACCAGCGGAGGGCCAAAGCAAACACTTTCGGGCCTCAACCCGAGCAGGGTGTAACTGCCACGCGATCTCCCACCTCGGACACGGGGGTGCGACCGGTACGTGTCCTCCTACCTTCACTCCTTGGGGCGGGGTGGGGGCGGAGGACCCGGTCGGGGTTCTTACTCCTCGACGGTGAGGAGGTCGGCGCGGGTCGAATCCTCGTCCGGGTGGTGGTAGAGCTCCAGGGAATCGGGGTCCTCGTCCGCGGCGAGGACGAACACGAGCCTGCCGGCGGCGGCCGTTCCGGGTTCGATGGTGGACCACAGCGGGTCCGTCCCCTCGGTGGAGGTGGGGGACATGGCCTGGCGCCAGCGCCGCTCGCTGGTCACCATCTGTTGCAGAGCGGCGTCGAAGTCGATGGCCTGTTCGCCGAGGTTCTCCAACTTCATCTCGATGACGCAGTACTTGCCGTTGGTGGAGGAACGTCCGGCGAGTTCGTCGACGCAGTGGGCCTTGTCTATCTGGTAGCGGACCGTGCCGTCGGGTGACACGTACGCACCGTCGGCACCGGCGGAGGGCGGTTCGTTCTTGTCGGCCCCCTCGGCGGGAGGCACCGCGTCCTCGGGCGGAGCCGTGGTCCCGGGCTTGCCGTCGCCGGCCCCGTCGGAGCTCCCCTGGCCGGAGAGCTGACCGTTCAGCGCCAGGACGATCACCAGGAGGGTGCTCAACAACAGGACGGCGCCGCCGATGACCAGGCCCCAGAACACGCCCCTGCGTTTGCCGGGCGAGGCGGGGCGGTGCGGTGGCGGAGGCACCGGTGGCACGTACGGCTGCGGGGCCCGTTGCTGTTGCTGCTGCTCGGGCGGCGGCACCATCGGGATGGGGCCGGTCGCGGCGGGGTGTTGCGCCTGAGCCGGGTGGGCCTGTCCGGGCCCGTTCTGTGGCGGGTGCCCCGGATGCTGTTGGTGCGCCTGATGCGTGAAGTTCCCGGTCTGGTGCGCGGGCGGCGGCATGGGGGGCGCCGCCTGGTACTGGCCGGGCGCCGGGTGGCGCATACCGGTCATGGTCTGGTGGCCCGGATGCGGCATTCCGGGCGGTCCGGGAGGCATCGGGGGCAGGTTGGGGCGCCAGGACTGGTGCAGGGCGTGCGACACCATGTCGTTGGGGTTGCTGGTGTCCTCGCCGCCGGCGAGCTCCAAGAGCAGGTCCTGGGCGGTGGGGCGGCGGCCCGGCTCCTTGGCCAGGGCGCGCGCGACCAGACGGTCCAGGGGCGGGGCCAGCCCGGTGAGCCGGGGTTCGGCGAACAGCACCCTCTTGCCGAGCGTCATGGCGTCGCCGTTGCCGAAGGGGTGGGTCCCGCTTCCGGCGAAGGCCACCAGACAGCCCCAGGCGAAGATGTCGGCCGAGGTGGTGACCTTCTCCTCCAGAAGCTGCTCCGGAGCCATCCAGCCGGGACTGCCCATGACGATGCCGGTCTGGGTGTGGTTGGTGGCGGTGTTCATCGCACGCGCGATACCGAAGTCGATCACCCGGGGGCCGGAGATCGACAGCAGCACGTTGGCCGGCTTGAGGTCGCGGTGGACCAGACCGGTGCGGTGGATGGCGGCCAACGCGGCGGCCACGCCCAGGGCGAAGCCGTGCAGCGTGGAGGAGTCCAACGGACCGTTCTCCGCGATGTGCTCGGCCAGAGCGGTGCCCGCGATGTACTCGGTCACCATGTAGGGACGGTTCTCGAACGTCCCGTGGTCGAGCACCTTGGCGGTACAGAAGGAGGCGACCTTGCGGGCGTTCTCCATCTCGTCGCGGAAACGCGCCCGGGTCTGCTCGTCGAAGGCGAGCTCCGGACGGATGACCTTGATGGCTACCTGGTGGTTCTTCTCCGGCGTGCTACCCAGGTAGACGGTTCCCATGCCGCCGCTACCCAGCTTCCCGGACAGCACATAGGGACCGATGGTGGCCGGATCTCCGGCGGCCAGCGGTTCCAGGTTCTTCGGGAGCCCATCCGACGGCAAGCGACCCTCCCCGACGGTGTCCAAACTCCGCCTTGCCCCAAGGTAGCGGTGTTTGTGCCCTGATTCCCACTCGTAGGCCGGATCGGGCCGCTTAGGGGACGGGCGGTAATTGACATGACAGTGGTTGCGAGTCCGGGGTCGTGGGGCCCGGTCGCCCCCGGGCGAACAGGTGTTCGCGCCGGTCGAAGGCGGTGAACACCAGGGGCCCCGTGCGGGGGTGTGTGTTCACACAAGGTGGGGGTTCCTTTACGATTGGGGACTCGTGACCGTTAATACCACCGTAACCGTGCGGGTCCCCGCGAAGGTGAACCTCCAGTTGGCGGTGGGGCCCGGCCGCGAGGACGGATTCCACGACCTCGTCAACGTGTTCCACGCCGTCTCGCTGTTCGATGAGGTTACCGTCAAGGAGGCGTCCCCGCGTCGGTCGGCTCCCCTCACGACGTTGACCGCCGAGGGTGAGATGGGATCTCACCTGGCCAGGGTGCCGCTGGACGAGAGCAACCTCGCGGCGAAGGCCGCCCTCGCGGTGGCGGAGGCGTCCGGTCTGGGCGCTCCGGTCGACATTCACCTGGACAAGCGCATCCCGGTGGCCGGCGGTATGGCCGGGGGCAGCGCGGACGCGGCGGCCGCCCTGGTGGCCTGTGACCGGCTGTGGGGTGCCGGTCTGTCCAGGGAGCGCCTGCTGGAGGCGGCGGCGGACCTGGGCAGCGACGTGGCCTTCGGGCTGGTCGGAGCGACCGCGCTCGGGACCGGTCGGGGCGAGATCCTGGAGCCGATGTCGAGCCCGGGGCGCTATCGGTGGGTGTTCGCCCTGTCCAAGCGGGGTCTGTCCACGGCGGACGTCTTTCGCGAGTACGACCGGCTGCGTCCGGACGCGCCGGCCCCGCGCCTGGATCCCGAGCTGGAGAAGGCCCTGGCCACGGGGGACGCGGAGGCGCTCGGCCGTGCCTTGAGCAACGATCTCCAGCCGGCGGCCCTGTCGTTGTTGCCGGAATTGGAGCGGACCCTGGCGGCGGGGAGCGCCGCCGGAGCCTTGGGCGCCCTCGTCTCCGGGTCGGGCCCGACCTGCGCCTTCCTGGTGGGCGGCGGTGAGGATTCGCGGGTTCTGGCCGAGCGAGAGGCCGAGGTGGTGGCGGCTCTGAACGGCACCGGGCTGTGCGAGCGGGTCGTGGCCGCGGACGGGGACGTTCCGGGCGCCATGGTCGTGTGATGCGAATCACTTCCGTTTTTCGGTGAAAGCGGGGCATTCCACCACTTGACCTCAACCTTGATTGAGGTCGAACACTGGTGTGCATGACGACGACAGCGACGTTCTCCAGGTACGCCGACCTCCCGGCGCTCATAGGACTCATGGAGGGGGACGAGAAGCACGACGGTGCCTCGCTCTCCACCGTCGACGTCCTCTGGGTGCTCTACGACCGTGTCCTCTCCACCACGCCCGAGACCGCAGAGGCCCCCGACCGAGACCGCTTCCTGCTCTCCAAGGGGCACGGACCGACCGCCTTCTACGCCGTGCTCGCCGCCAAGGGCTTCCTCAAGGTCTCCGCCCTGCGCGGGTGGGCCTCCTTCGACTCACCGCTCGGCCACCACCCGGACCGCGTCCTGGTGCCCGGGGCCGAGATCGGCAGCGGCTCCCTGGGCCACGGCCTCCCCCTGGCGCTGGGCAGCGCCCTGGGGCTGCGCGCCCAGGGCCTCCGCCGGGCCGACGGGGCCGAACCCCGCGTGGTCGTGCTCGTCGGCGACGGCGAACTCGACGAGGGCAGCAACCACGAGGCCATCGCGGCCGCCGCGCGGCTGGGTGTCGACAACCTGACCGTCGTGGTCATCGACAACGATTCCTCCCAGCACGGCTGGCCCGGCGGGATCGGCCGCCGCTTCGAGGTCGAGGGCTGGGAGACGCGCGAGGTGAACGGTCGCGACCACGACGCCCTCGAAAAGGCCTTCACACCCTCCGACGATGGACGTCCGCTGGTCGTCGTCGCCCGCATCCGCAACGGAAACCGAGGAGCCGACCATGCGTGAGACCTTCGTGAACACCGTCGAGAAGGCCCTCGACGAGGACCCCCGCACCGCGCTCGTCCTCGCCGCCATCTCCGCCGACCGGTTTCAGCGATCGGCCCGGCGCCACCCGGGCCGCGTCATCGACCTGGGCATTCGAGAGCAGGCGATGATCGGGGTGTCCGGCGGCCTGGCACTCTCCGGGATGCGCCCCATCGTGCACACCTACGCGCCCTTCCTCATCGAGCGCCCCTTCGAACAGATCAAGCTCGACCTCGGCCACCAGGGCGTGGGAGCGATCCTGGTGAGCATCGGGGCCTCCTACGACGCCGCCTCGGAGGGTCGCACCCACCAGGCGCCCGGGGACGTCGCCCTGATCGACACCCTGCCCGGCTGGACCGTGCGCGTGCCCGGCCACCCCGACGAGGTCCGCCAGGCCCTGGAACAGGACCTGCCCGGCGACCACTCCGTCTACATGCGCCTGACCGGGGAGACCAACCGCTCCGCGCTGCCGGTCGGACCCCGCCTCCACGTCGTACGCACCGGGTCGCGCCGCTCCGCCGGTGTGGTCGTCGCCGTCGGCCCGACACTGGACCGGGTCCTGGAGGCCACCGAGGGCCTCGACGTCACCGTCGCCTACACCTCCACCGTGCGCCCCTTCGACCGCGAGGGACTGGCCGCCCTGGTCGCCTCGGCCGGCAGCGCCGACGTGCTCATGGTCGAGCCCTACCTGGAGGGCACCTCCGCCCTGGAGATCTCCGAGGCGCTCGCGGACCGCCGCCACCGACAGCGCTCCCTGGGCGTGGGCCGCGGATCCGAACTGCGCGCCTACGGCACCCCCGAGGAGCACGCCCGCGCCCACGGTCTGGACGTCGAGGGGATCGCCAAGTCCGCCCGCGACTTCTTTCTCGTCTGAGACGTCGCCCATCGAACGCACCCGGGGCCCGGCGTGGTGAGGCCCCGGGTGTCCTCGTCCGGACGGGCGGTCCGCGCACCTTCGCGGGGGCAGCACAATGGAAGGTGATGACGAATCTGGTCAACCTTCAGGACGTGTCCCTGGCCTACGGGCCGCTCGTACTCCTCGACAAGGTGTCGCTCGGGGTCGACGAGGGCGAACGCATCGGCGTGGTCGGTCGCAACGGCGGCGGTAAGTCCACGCTGATCTCGGTGCTGTCCGGTATCACCGAGCCCGACTCCGGCCGCGTCGTGCACAACCGGGGGCTGCGCGTCGGTTTCCTGCACCAGCGCGACGACTTCCCCGACACCACGGTGGGGGAGTTCGTGCTCGGCGACATGGCCGAACACGAGTGGGCCGGCAACGCCCGCATCCGCGACATCCTGCGCGGCCTGCTCGGCGGCTGGGACCTGAACCTGCCGATGTCGGGGCTCTCCGGCGGTGAGCGCCGCCGTTCGGGGCTGGCGCGCCTGCTGGTGGACGACCACGACCTCATCGTCCTGGACGAGCCGACCAACCACCTCGACATCGAGGGCATCGCCTGGCTCGCCGGACATCTGCGCGACCGGCCCGAGGCGCTCGTGGTCGTCACCCACGACCGCTGGTTCCTGGACGCCGTGACCACTCGCACCTGGGAGGTCGGGCGCGGCGCCGTCGAGCGCTACGAGGGTGGTTACGCCGCCTACGTGCTGGCCAAGGCCGAACGCGACCGGCAGGCCGCCGCCGCGGAGGACCGCCGGCAGAACCTCATGCGCAAGGAGCTGGCCTGGCTGCGTCGGGGCGCCCCCGCGCGTACCTCCAAGCCCAAGTTCCGGATCGAGGCGGCCAACCAGCTCATCGCGAACGAGCCGCCGCCGCGGGACACCGTGGAGCTGGTCCGCTTCGCCAGCTCGCGGTTGGGCAAGACCGTCATCGACCTGAAGAAGGTCTCGGTCTCGATCCCCGACCGCACTCTCCTGGACGAACTCACCTGGCAGCTCGGCCCCGGCGACCGGGTCGGCCTCGTCGGTGTGAACGGCGCCGGCAAGTCCACGCTGCTCAAGATCCTCGCCGAGGAGCGCGAGCCCGACTCGGGCACCGTGCGCACCGGCCGGACCGTCAGGCTGGCCCACCTGTCCCAGAACGTGGCCGAGCTCGACCCCACCGCCCGCCCCCTCCAGGCCGTCATGGACGTGCGCGAGCACATCACCATCGGCAAGCGGGACTACACCGCCAGCCAGATGCTGGAGAAGTTCGGTTTCCGGGGCGAACGCCAGTGGACCCCGATCGGCGACCTGTCCGGTGGTGAGCGGCGCCGTCTCCAACTGCTGCGCCTGCTCATGGACGAGCCCAACGTGCTGCTGCTGGACGAGCCCACCAACGACCTCGACATCGAGACCCTCACCGAATTGGAGGACCTCCTCGACGGCTGGCCGGGTTCCCTGGTGCTGGTCAGCCACGACCGGTACTTCCTGGAGCGGATCACCGACCGTGTGCTGGCCCTCATGGGCGACGGGACGCTCGCGTTCCTGCCCGGAGGGGTCGACGAGTACCTGGAGCGTCGGGCCGCCGGCGCGGGCGACGCCACCGTGCCGTTGGGCGCCTCCGAGGTGGCCGCCGCGGAGAAGCCCGACGAGGGGCCGGTGGTCTCCGCCGCCGAGCGCCGCGCCGCCCAGAAGGAGATGCAGCGCGTCGAGCGGCGGATGGACAAGATCGCCAAGCGCGAGGCGCAGCTCCACGAGCAGATGGCCGAGGCCGCCGACGACTACACCCGGCTCGCCGAACTCGACGCCGAGGTCAGGACCCTCGCCGCCGAGAAGGACGAGCTGGAGATGGTCTGGCTGGAGCAGGCCGAACTGATCGGCGACTGAGGTCCTCGGGCCCTCAGGGACACCGAGGGCCCGCCGGCCGGCGGGACAGGCGGGTCAGGGCCACGTCGAGGGCGTCCTCGGCGGCGCACGGCAGATCCGGTACCACCCCGGAGCCCTCCCAGTTGGTGCCGGTGATCGGATGTACCGGGCGGCCGGTCGGCACGGCCACCTCCAGGTGGGGATGGATCCGAAAGCCCTCGCGCGGGTGGGCGCCGCCCCTGGTGCGTTCGCCGACGACCGTCGCACGTCCGTACTGCTGTAGGTCGTAGGCGAGCTCCTCCGCGCCGGAGAAGGTGTCCGCGCCGGCCAGGACCGCCAGCGGCCTCCGGCCGCCGAACGTGGGCCCGGACGGGGGCGGGGAGGCCCAGGACTGGACGGGCGCGGTCCCGTCCGCGAAGTGCATCGTGTGCAGGTGGGTCGGCTCGTCGAACAGGTGGCCGCAGATGAACGCCACCGTTTCGGGGGCGCCGCCCCGGTTGTGCCGTAGGTCGATGACGAGCGCGTCCGCGTCGGCGACCGATCGCAGCGCGGCGGTCAGCCGGTCCACCACCATCGACAGCGGGTAGAGCAGCGGTCGCAGCTCCAGGTGGGCGACGCCGTCCGCCGGCCGGTCGATCCCGGCGACCCCGCCGTCCTGTTCTCGGGCCTCACGGGTCATCATCTCGGTCAGACCGGCCTCGTCCGGCGACTCGGGGATCTCCTCCGCGTGGTGCTTCAGTCCCAGGTGCGCGTCGCCGTTGAAGGAGCGCAGGTCGGCGGTGACCAGCTCGGCGAGGGTGGCCGGGCCGTCCGCGCCCCGGTAGCGGCCCGAGGCGTGCCGGTCGGCCAACAGCCGTCGGAGCCGTTCGCCCTGTTCGGGGAAGACGTAATGCCGGGCCACCAGCCGGCCGGTCTCCGCGACGAGGTCGTCGATGTTCATGTCGTGTGCTCCTGCACTGTGACGCGGGGGGGGAGGGCGTTCAGTAGAGCACGGGGATTGACAAAGCGTCAATGATTCTTGACTCTTGGAATCATGACCGACCACTCGGACCCCCCGCTCTCCAAGCCGGAGCAGTTCAAGGCCCTCGCGCATCCCCTCCGGCAACGGATGCTGTTCGTCCTCGGAGAGCGTGAGGAGACCGTCAGCCGACTCGCCACGATCCTGGACACCCACAAGGGCAACATCGCCCACCACCTCAAGGTCCTCGTCGCCGCCGGCATGGTGGAGCCGGCCGGAAGCCGGAAGGTACGGGGCGGTACCGAGTACTACTACCGGCGCTCCACCGGACACGTCGCGATCGAGGAGGCCCACCCCGGACCGGCCGAGGCGATGCTCCGCGCCGTCTCCACGGAGTTCACCGAGGCGCCGGGCGATCCGCTGTTGGCCGTGCGCCACCTGCGACTCACCGAGGCGCAGGCCCGACGTCTCCACGACGAACTGTTCGCCCTGGCGTACGAGGCGGAGGAGGCGGGGGAGGGCGAGGCCCGGTACGGGATCCTGGTCGGCCTCTACCGCCAACCCTCCATGCCCGAGCCCGAGTGACCGACTCATAGGCTGTCCACAGGGCGCGTACGGTTCCGAACGCAAGGAGACGCCATGGCCGACCTGGACTCGATCCCGGTCACCCTGATCGACGGACGCGAGACCACCTTCGGCGAGTGGGCCGGAAAGGTGCGCCTGGTGGTGAACGTGGCGTCCCGCTGCGGACTCACCTCCCAGTACGGTGCGCTGGAGGAGCTCCAGAAGCGCTACGCCGACCGCGGTTTCACGGTCATCGGATTCCCCAGCAACCAGTTCCTCCAGGAGTTCGGCGGCGAGGACAAGATCGCCGAGTACTGCTCGACGACCTGGGGCGTCACCTTCCCGATGACCACCAAGACGAAGGTCAACGGACGCGGGCGCCACCCCCTCTACGAGGAGCTCACCCGGGTCCCCGACGCCGGGGGGAGCGCCGGACGGATCAGGTGGAACTTCGAGAAGTTCCTGGTCCTGCCGGACGGGACCACGCACCGATTCCGGCCGACCACGGTGCCCGACGCCCCCGAGATCGTCGACCTCATCGAGGGTTCCCTGCCCGAGGGCACCTGACCCGACCGATCACGCCGGGCGACCGACGCCCGGCGTCCGGTTCACGACGGGGCGAGCAGCCGGCCGCTGACGACGCTCCCGTGGAAGGTGCGCGTCGCGACGACGATCCAGGCGGCGACGAGCCCGACGTAGAGGACGGCGGCGAGCCAGGCCAGGGTGACCGACCCGGTGTGGCCGGCCAGCGCACCGACGCCGGTGACGCAGGTGCCGACGGGGAAGGTGAAGGACCACCAGGTCAGGGCGAAGGGCGCCCCGCCGCGGAACCGATGGACCGTCACCGCCGCCGCGACGCTCGCCCACAGCAGGGCGAACCCGAGGACGGGGAGCCCGTAGACCACGCCGAAGAGTTCGAAGGCGGTCGCGAGCCGTGCGGAGACGGCGTGGTGGGCGCTGTCGCCCAGGAGGTTCGCCGCGGTGATGGACTGCCCCAGAGGGCCCAGCACGATCCACAGCGTCGGCACCATGGTGGTCTCTCCGGGGCCGTGCTGAACGAGCCTGGTCCACAGCATGACGATGATCGGCAACGAGGCGACCAGCGAGAGACCGAACATGGCGTAGCAGGCCAGGAACATCAGCAGACGTGGCTCACCGGCGGGTATGTGGGGGACGAGCAGGGCTCCGGAGGCCGCCGAGACCATCGGCGGGACGACGGGCATCAGCCGGCCGCCGAAGGTCGACTCCACCGGGCTGTGGTTCCTCCCGATGAAGGTCGTGTAGGTGACGTACCAGGCGCACGCGAGCCCGAGGAGGGTGCCGAGCGTCCACAGGACGGCGTCGACGACGACCACGGTCCGCTGCCCGAGAAGGTCCCCGCCGAGCAGCAGGGTTCCGGTGCCGACGGTGAGCAGCGCCATGGGCGGGGCGCCCAGGAAGTGCGCCATCACCGGATGCGTGAGGTAGCCGCGCGCCTTGGAGGCGGCGACGCGTAAGTGGACGAAGAAGGCCACCGTCAGAGTGATCAGCAGGAGGGTGGCCAGGATCCACACGCCCGTCGCCCAGATCCGCAGGGCCGAGGACTGGAACGGCAGGGTCGCGGCGGCGACGGCGACGATGCCGGTGCCCATGATCGACGCGTACCAGTTCGGGGTCACCGAGCCGAACAGGTCCCTCACGTCGTCGACGTCACGCCACAGCCACCGGCCGCCGGATCCGCGGGCCGGAGCGGAGGGGGTGGGCGCGGACGTCGACGAAGGTGAGAAGGTCATGAGCCCAGAGTGCCGCCGCGCGGCGGTCCCGGGAAGAGTGATGTCCTTGTGGCGGCACAAGCGTTGTTTGTGAAGGGGGAGGCGCCATGGACCCGGTCGATCTGGACCTCGTCGCGCTCCGGGTCCTGGCGATGGTCGGGGACGGTCACAGCCTCACCGAGGCGGCACGGAGGTTGGGGGTGACCCAGCAGGCCGTATCGGCGAGGGCGAAGAAGTTGGAGGCACGGCTGGGCGTGACGCTGGTGGCGCGTGGCGCGCAGGGGGCGCGCCTCACCGACACCGGTGTGCTCGTCGCCGGGTGGGCGGGCGAACTCCTGGCCTCGGCGGATCGGGTGGCGACCTCCCTCGCGACCCTGCGCGGGGACGCGGAATCGCGGTTGACGGTCGCCGCGAGCCTCACCATCGCCGAGCACCTCATGCCGCGCTGGCTGAGGGCCATGCGTCAGGAGACCGGACGGGGAGAGCCGCCCGAGGTGAGACTGGTGGCGGCCAACAGCACCGAGGTCGTCGAACGGGTCCGTGAGGGGCGGGCGGACCTGGGCTTCGTCGAGACGCCCGAGCCGGTGCGCGACGTGGAGTACCGGATCATCGGCTCCGACGACCTGGCCGTCGTCGTCGCACCGGGACACCCTTGGGCCCGGCGACGTGGGCCGATCACGGCGCGCGGGCTCGCCTCCACCCCGCTCGTCCTTCGGGAGCCGGGGTCGGGTACTCGAAGCGCCTTCGAGTACGCGCTCGGGGCGCTACCGGAGCCGTTGGCGCCGGTAGCGCCGGCGGCGGAGCTGCCCACGGCGGCGGGCATCCGGCTCACCGCCATCGAGGAGGGGCTTCCCGCCGTGGTCAGCCGCCGCGCCGTCGAGGAGGATCTCGACGGTGGGAGGTTGCTCGAGGTCCCGGTGTCGGGGGTGCGGTTGACCAGGCCGCTCGCCGTGATCTGGGCCGAGGGGACGAGGCTCTCGCGAGCCGCGGAGGAATTGTTGAGGCACGTCCTCGCCGGCCCGCCCGGGTGAGGTGGGTGGTGGGGAGGTCTGGAGCCTCCGCCTCTCCACCCTCGCGCCCAAGGGAGCATGGGTCACTCGGGGAGGGGATCCACGAGAGGGAGAAGGTCGCCGATCGTACGGGCCTCCGTGAGGCCCGAGGCGGTGGCGACCCAATAGGACTGTGTGGCCTCCCCGAACCACAGGACCAGGTGCGGGTTGAGGGCCTGGAGTTCGGCGGCCCGGAGGTGTTCCCGAGCGAACTCGCTGCGGTGGCCGCCCAGCATGGGCAGGCGGCGGGCACGCCGGGTGCGGCAGGCGCGATGGCCGCAGGAGACACAGGAGGGGCCTGTCCGGGGGACTGATTCGCGGAAAGTCCTGCGGGAGGGGCGGGGCGCGAGCGTAGAATGCATCACTGATCCTGCTTTCTGGCTTTGAACGGGTTGGGACTTCGGGATCGCTCGGGCTCGGAAGGCGTTGCTGCGCCTACCGGGCCCTTTTCCATGCGTGGATGTATGCGGGATTGGTGGGGGCCGTCCGCTCCAGGGGCCTGTGGGGAGTAAGAGGCCTGAAGGTGTCAGGGGTGGAGAAGGGGCCAGCGGCTGTCCTCCAGGTCGTAGGCGAGGAAGAACCACACCTCCCGGTGGCTCGGGAACCCGTTGTCCCCCCAGTCCGTGGCCAGGGCGTCGATCATGGCCAACCCCCGTCCGGCGTCGGCCTCGGGGTCCAGACCGCCGGGGTCCGCCTTCAGGTGGAGGCGGTCGCGGACGTTCCGGGGGCGGTCGGCGGGCACGCCGCCGTCACGACAGATGAGCCGCAGCCCGTTCCGGTGGCGTTCGCACAGCAGTGAGTAGGAGCGGCCGGGAAGCCCGGAGAGGGAGTGCTTGAGGGCGTTACCGGCCAGTTCGCTCCCGAGCAGGGTGAACAAGTGCCGGTAGTCGGCGTTCTGTTGGGCGGCGCAGGTGTCGAGGAAGGCTCGGACCAGCGGCATGAGGGCCGGTGAGGAGCCGAAGTCGTAGCGACGGACCCGGTAGTGGGGTCGGTCGGGGCGGCGGTTGAAGTAGTGCCGGAGGGAGTAGGGGACCAGCTCGTTGAGGGCGATGGTCACCTGGCCCATCTGAGGCACGGGGGCGAGTTTGGGCATGACGAACAGACTCCTAGCGCGGGGAGAAGCGATGAGTGGTTCGGTGAGCGCCCGCAAGGCCGATGACCTTCACGATTTCCCTACGGAGGGAAAGGGGCACGGCGTAGCCTGACCAGCGGAGATCATCTCGACGGAGAGTGATGCTCATGTCACTGGCTACACATCCATGATGTTCTGGAGATTCTCCAGAGTCAAGCATTTCAGAGAATCTCTGGATGGATTTGATAGATTGCCCCCATGGACCCCTCCTTT
>NZ_BAZE01000022.1:600-12037 GCF_000710955.1 Nocardiopsis alba | reverse complement strand
CTGGGGGAGCGTGCTCACCGGCCTCGCCGCGGGGCTCCCCCAGGCCATCCTGGCCAGCTGGTTCGACAACCCCATGCTCGCGCGTCGGTTGAGCGCGCTGGGCGCGGCGTTGGACGTGCCGGTCGCGCGGGCCACCCCCGAACTCCTCGCCGACAGCGCGCGGCGCGTCCTCGAGGACGAGGAACTGGGTCGCGGCGCCCGCCGGATCGCGGCGGGGATCCGTTCCCGGCCCGCACCCGGGGAGCTCACCGTCGAACTGGAACGGTTGGCCGCGCGAAGGGGGTCCGTACGGGCGGGGGCTGCCACCGGAGACCCCCGCCCCTCCGAGCGATGAGGGAGGCGGGGACGGTCTCCGTCGGCGATCTCCGTGCGGTTCGAGGATGGTGTACTGGGCCGGAGACGGAGTACACGGCGGCCGGCGCGGAAGGCTCCGGCCGAGGCCGGGTCGACGTGGGGGCGGAGTGGGAACGGTTCGTCGGGATCATCGGGATCACTGGAGTGTGAAGGCCGTGAGGGGCAGGGAGAGCACCGTACGACTGGGCGTTCTGGGGTGTGCCGACATCGCCTGGCGGCGGGTGCTTCCCGCCGCCGTCGACAACCCGCGTACGGAACTGGTGGCCATCGCCAGCCGTGACCCCGAGAAGGCGCGCAGGTTCGCGGAACGGTTCGACTGCGACGCGGTGACCGGGTACGAGCGCCTTCTGGAGAGGGAGGACCTCGACGCGGTCTACATCCCCCTCCCGGTGGCCCTGCGCAGGGAGTGGGTGGCACGGGCGCTCACCCGCGACCTGCACGTCCTCTCGGAGAAGCCGTTGACCACCGACCACGCCGGCGCCGCCGAACTGGTCGACCTCGCCAAGAGCCGGGGCAGGGTCCTGCGGGAGAACTTCGGGTTCCTCCACCACTCCCAGCAGAGCCGGGTGGGGGAGATGCTGGACTCCGGCGCGATCGGTCGGGTCTGCTCCGTCGACAGCGAGTTCGGGGTGCCCCGGCGCCCTGACCACGACATTCGTTACGACCCGACTCTCGGCGGGGGAGCCCTGCTGGACGTGGGGGTCTACCCCTTGCGTCTCGCGCAGTACTTCCTGGGCACGGAACTCCGGGTACGGGGCGCCGTACTGCGCCACGACCCCGATCGTGGGGTGGACGTCGGCGGCTCGGTCCTGTTGGCGGACGCCCACGGGGCCTCCGCCCGGCTCGCCTTCGGTATCGGCGTCCAGTACCGGAACTCCTACGCGATCTGGGGCACCGGCGGAACCCTCTCGGTGGACCGCGCGTTCACGCCGCCCGCGGAGATGCGACCGGTGTTGCGGCTGCGTGAGGGACAGGGGGAGGAGACCATCGAGGTGGAGGCCGATCACCAGTTCGCCAACGTCCTCGGTGACTTCGCGACGGCGATCGAGTTCGGAGAGCGGCCGGGTGTGCCCGAGACGATCCTCGACCTGGCGCGGTTGTTGGACGGGGTGCGTCGGGCGGCGGGGGAGCCCTGAGCGGCCCGGTCCTCACGTCGCGCGGTGTCGTAGGGCGAGCTCTTCGAACACGGGGACCATCTCGGCCGGGAGGGGACGGGTCCGTGTCTCCTCGGACAGCCGTCGGGCCTCCTCCTGGAAACCCGGCTCGTCCAGCAGCCTGATCAGGCCGCGTCGAACACTCGCGGCGGGCGACTCGGGCGCGCTCACGATCCCGGCGCCCTGACCGGCGAGCAGCTCGGCCCGCAACAACGAGTCGAAGTGCATCCAGGGTCTGAGCGGCAGTTGGGGGACGCCCTCATGGAGCGCGTTGCCGAAGACATTGAAACCGCCGGTGTGGATCACCGCCGAACACGTGGGCAGCAGCTCGTGGAGGGGAACGAAGTCCACGAGAACGGCGTTGTCCGGAGCGTCGACCGAGCCCCGCCACGGGCCGGCCCCCGCGACCACGACCTCCACGGGGAGGTCGGCCAACACGTTCAGGATCTCCTGGAGCTCCTCGGGGGTGGCCGAGGGGAAGAGGGGCTGGCGCGCCGAGGTGGTGCTGAGCACGAGGCACACCCGTGGCCCGCGCGGCCTCTCCCGGAAGCGGCGGGGGAGGACGGCGCGTCCGCTGTAGGGGACATAGCGCATCCTCAGGGGGTCGGGTCCGCCCTGGAGCCGTGCCCAGTCCGGTAGCAGGTCGACGGTGAAGTGCCCCAGGGAGAGGGTCTCGGAGAAGGGGACCCCGTAGCGCGACGCCCACGTGCCCAGCCAGTGGCCCAGGGGATCGTCGTCCTCTTCCGGGACGTCCGAAGTTCCGAGGTTCCGAGCGTCGTCGGCCCGGTGGACGTCCAGGAACCGGTTCCTCAGCCAGCCGTAGTAGTCCTGCCCGGGAAGGAAACGCGCGTGGGCCGCCCCCGCGGCCTCCGCCGCGATCGGCGCGGCGGGGAACATCGGGTCCCAGAGCACGAGGTCCGGTCGCCAGGAGCGGCAGAAGGCGGTGAGGTCGGTGATCGTGGGGCCATGGATCACGTCCGCGGACTTGACCTGTCCCTCGACGAGTTTCAGGAGCAGCTCCCGGGTGTGCTCTCCCTCGATGTACTCACGTTTGATGACGAAGCGGTCCCGCCCGGCGGTGCCCGAGGCCTCCTTGCGTCGCATCAACTCCCACCCCCGATAGGGCTCGCCCACGGGGACGAAGGGCAGACCCGCCGCCGCGGCGTGGGGAGCGGACTCCGGATGGCCCGCCACGTGGACCGTGTGTCCCGCGGAGCGCAGCGCCCAGGCCGTCGGCACCATGAAGAGCAGGTGGGATTGGAGCGGAAAGTTCGCGAAGAGCACGCGCATGTCGTTCCCCGGGGTCGGTGGTCGTTCATAGGGCCGGTCGTCCGAGACGGTGGACGGTGCCCGGTTCGGGCATTCGGCTGTAACGCCGGCGGGACAACGGTCGGCCCCCCGGCGGCGTGCTCACCCCGTGAGCATCGCGTCGGCCACCAGCCGCAGCGCGACCTCCCGGGCCCGGGCGCTCCCCGTGTGGAACTCGATCATGAGCTCGTCGGCGCCCGCGTGTTCCGCGAACCACCTCAGGTAGCGGGCGGTCTCCTCCGCGGCACCGATGGCGGAGTAGGTGTAGCGCTGAAGGAACCGTCGCCCGAGCGGTGAATCGAAGGCCGCGCGGGTCTCCTCGGCGTTCGAACGACCCGACGACAGGGCCGGGGAGAGACGTCGCCGGGCGGCCCATACCTCCTCCTGCGCCTGAGCCCCGGTCTCCGCGGCGGTGACGTTGACACCGGCGATGAACCACGGCTCGGCGCACTGCGGGGAGGGACGGAACTCGGAGCGGTAGACGCGCGAAGCCTCCTCCAACGGGTCGGGCGTGAAGTGCGAGGCGAAACAGAAGGGCAGGCCCGAGGAGGCGGCCGTCCGGGCCGCGGCGACCGATGAACCCAGCAGGTACAGGGGGACGCGGGTGCCCGTACCGGGGAAGGCCCGTACGGACTCCTCCCCGTGGTCGTCCGGGGAGTCCCACAGATGGCCCCGCAGTTCGGCGAGGTCCTCCTCGTAGGAGTCGGTGCGGTCGGTGCTTCTGCGCAGTGCGCGGGAGGTGTGCGCGGGCCCGCCTACCCCGCGCCCCACCCCCAGATCGATCCGGTCCGGGTGCAGCGTCGCGAGGGTGCCGAAGTGCTCGGCGACCACGAGGGGGGAGTGGTTCGGCAGCATCACGCCTCCGGCGCCCAACCTGATGCGATCGGTCCGGCAGGCCGCGTGGGCGATGAGGACGCTGGTCGCGGAACCCGCGTAACAGCCCTGATTGTGGTGTTCGGTGTACCAGAGCCTGTGGTAGCCGAGCCTCTCGGCGTCGCGGGCCAGCTCGATCCCCGATTCGACCGACTCCGCGAGGGTCGCGCCGGCGAAGATCGGGAGGGGGTCCACCAGGGACAGGGGGACGGGCAAGGCGGTCTCCTTCATCGGTGCTGCGGTCCGCTCCGCACGGGGATGGTTATCGTAGGTCCGCCCGCGCGCCGCTCCCTCCGGCCGTCGGCCTCGGGTCGGTGGCCACCACGGTGAGGGCGCCCCCGCGTCCAGGAGAGGACCGACCGATGACCAGTCCCCCCGATGGTGAAGTGCGAGCGGACGCGTCGGGAGGGGGCCGAAGCGTCGGAACGGTGGTCCCCAGGACCGGATCCACCCCTGTCCCCATGGGGTTCGGCATCGTGCCGGCCGACGGGACGATGGTCCGCCCCGGTGGCCGGGCCGTCGTCGGTGGTGACCCCCCGGGCGTCCTCCACCTCTCCTCCGATGAGGCCGAGGCCCTGGCCGGACTCTGGGACCGGCGGGTGGAGACCGTCGAACAGGGCCTCGTGGCCCGTCGCCTGATCAACGCCGGCTGCGCCCATCCCCGGCCCCCCGCGCCCCCCGAGCGGTCGCGGACCGCCGTGGTCATCCCGGTCTTCGGCCGTGTCGACGACCTGGATCGGCTCCTTCGTGCGCTCGGCGATCCCGGGAACGTCGGGACGATCGACGAGGTGGTCGTGGTCGACGACGTCTCCCCGGACCCCGAGGCCGTCGCCGCGATCGCCGCCCGCCATGGTGCGACGCTGGTCGTCCGGTCCGAGAACGGGGGGCCCGCCGCCTCCCGTAACTCCGGGTTCGCGGCGTGCGCCGGGAAGGTCGACTTCGTGGCCTTCGTCGACACCGACTGTGTGCCCGGACCGGGGTGGCTGCCACCTCTGCTCGCCCACTTCGCCGACCCCGAGGTCGGCGCGGTCGCTCCGCGGATCCTGCCCGTGGCGACCGGGGATCCGCTGCTCGCCGCGTACTCGGTCTCCCGTTTCCCTATGGACATGGGGGAGACGGAGGCCCTGGTGAGGACGGGTACGCGTATCGGTGTCCTGCCCACCTGCACGATGGTCGTGCGGTGCTCGGCCGTGGACGGGGTTCCCTTCGACGGGGGCCTGCGTTGCGGCGAGGACGTGGACGCCGTGTGGCGTCTGGTCGACGCGGGCTGGAGCGTGCGCTACGCCCCCGACGTCCGGGTGAGCCACACCGAACCGGTGTCGTGGCGCACCTACATGTCGCGCAGGTTCCATTACGGGAGGGCCTCCGGACCGCTCGCGGTGCGGCATCCGGACCGGATCTCCGCCGTCATGCTGAGGCCGGGCCCCACGGCCGCCGCCTTGGCCCTGACGGCCCTTTCCCCCGTGGCGGCCGGAGCGGTGCTGGGCGCCGCGGTGCTGGGGCTGTCGGATCGACTGCGTCGCGAGGGCGTGCCCGAGTCCGTCGCGGAGGTGGTGACCGCGAAACCGGTCGGCGCGGCCATGATCGGCATGGGGCGCGCCCTGATCCGTCTGGGGTTCCCGGTCCTGCCCCTGGTGCTGGTCCGGCGTGCCGGTCGGGGACGGAGGATCGCCGTTCTGGGGGCCCTGGCCGTCGCTCCGGCGCTACGTGACTGGCTGGCCCTCCGACCCCCCGTCGACCCGGTGCGTTGGACATTGGTGGGTCTGGCCGACGACCTGATCCATGGAGCCGGGATGTGGTCCGGTGCGATCCGCGAGCGGACCGCCGCGCCGCTCCTGCCGCGTCTGTCGGGGCAGAGGTCCGGTGACGGTGTCCTGATCCGGAGCGGGCGCTCACGCAAGTGAGAAGGCCCCGGAGGTGGCGACGCGATGTCGGTCATCTCCGGGGCCTCGGCCGTGGGCGCCGGTTCCAAGGGGCGTCGACCTTGTCACGCACCCTGGGGTCGGCGGCCTGGACGGCCCTCGGTCCTACAGGGTCTGCGCGACGCTGCAACTACCGATGCTGTAACCGCTGCACATGAGCGGGGTCTCTTCCGAGGCGAGTTCGAGCTCCAATTCCTGGAGCGCGAGGATGTCATTGAGAGTCAAGGCGATATCACCTCCTGTGTAGGCGGGTTCGGAAATTCCTGTGTGTCCTACAGGGTCTGGGCGACGCTACAGGTACCGATGCTCAGGCCGCTGCACATGAGCGGGGTCTCTTCCGAGGCGAGTTCGAGCTCCAATTCCTGGAGCGCGAGGATGTCATTGAGATACAAGACGAAGTTCCTTTCAGTGATCACTTGACGCGGGGTGAGGAAGATTCGCCCATGATCTTACAGGTCGTGGGCTTGCGACTAAAGAGTCTGGGCGACGCTACAGGTGCCGGCGCTGAGGCTGCTGCACATGAGCGGGGTCTCTTCCGAGGCGAGTTCGAGCTCCAATTCCTGGAGCGCGAGGATGTCGTTCATGGGCATTGTTCTTCGGCTCCTAGAAGTGATGGGACGATTTCTGAAAGGCGAGCGATCGGACTTCTCCGACGCCTGCCGGTACAGCTCGAGGCTCGTCCATTCGAGTGCCTCGGTGTAGAAATTAACCCAAGGCAATCTCGATGGAAACCCGGTTTTGAACACCGATTCGGGGATGGCTTGTTCGGGCAGGTCACAGCGGCCGGTATTCGGCCGGAACCCGGTCGCGGTGGGTCCGGGAGAGCGCGCGGCGCCCCCGCCGGACCCACCCGAGGGTCAACGTGTCCCGCCCGCGTGCTTCTTGACGAACTCGATGATCGAGGAGGCCACGTAGTCGATCATCTCCTCGGTGAGGCCCGGGTAGACGCCGACCCAGAAGGACCGGTCGGTGATGACGTCGCTGTTGGCCAGGGTGCCGGAGATCCGGTGGGGCCGATCGATGTAGGCCGGATGCCGGGTCAGGTTCCCGGCGAACAGCAGACGGGTGCCGATCTTGCGCGCTTCCAGGAAGGACACGAGCGCGGCGCGGTCGAAGGGGGCGTCGGGATCCACGGTCAGAACGAAACCGAACCAGCTGGGCTCACTGCGTTCGGTCGCCTCGGGCAGACGGAGCCACGGAACGTCCTCCAACGCCTCGCGCAGCCGGCTCCAATTGCGGCGTCGGGCCGCCACGAACTCGTCGAGCCTGGTGAGCTGGCTGAGGCCGAGCGCCGCCTGGAGGTCGGTGTTCTTGAGGTTGTAGCCCACGTGGGAGTACGTGTACTTGTGGTCGTAGCCTGCGGGAAGGTTCCCCATCTGGAAGCCGAACCGGCGGAAGCAGGCGTCGCTCTGCCCCGGATCGCACCAGCAGTCGCGCCCCCAGTCGCGCATCGATTCGACGATCCTGGCCAGGGGGAGGTTCGAGGTGAGCACGCACCCGCCTTCTCCCATGGTGAGGTGGTGGGCCGGGTAGAAGCTCACGGTGGACACGTCCCCGAAGGTGCCCGTGAGCCGACCGTCGTAGGTGGACCCGACCGCGTCGCAGTTGTCCTCGATGAAGAAGAGCCCGCGATCCTCGGCGAGCTGCTGGATCTCGGTGGACTCCAGGGGGTTGCCCAGTGAGTGGGCCAGCATGATGGCCCGGGTCCGGGGGCCGATCGCCTGGGCGATCTGATCCACGGTGGTGTTGTAGGTGCCGATCTCGACGTCCACGAACACGGGGACGAGCCCGTTCTGGAGGACCGGGTTCACCGTGGTCGGGAAGCTCGCCGCGGCCGTGATCACCTCGTCGCCGGGGAGCAGCCGCTCGTCCCCCAACAGGTGGGAGGTGAAGGCGGAGAGCGCGAGCAGGTTCGCGGACGATCCGGAGTTGGTCAGGTGCGCCTTGCGCAGACCCAGATAGCGCGCGAACGCCGACTCGAAACGCCTCGAGTGCGGTCCGGCGGCGATCCTCATGTCCAGGGCGGCCTCGACCAGGGCCGCCCTGTCGTCCTCGGTGAGTACGGCGCCGGAGGTCCAGATCTCGGTCTCGCCCGGCACGAACCCGGTGTCCCGGTCCATCTCGCGGTGATAGGCGCGGACACTTTCGAGGATCTGTGCTGGTCGTTCGCTGGTCTCCATCCGACTCCTCCTGAGTGGGGGCGGTCTCGGTGGGCTTCGAGACGGCGGGGCACGGCGGTGTTCACGTCACGGGGCGTCCGGCGGGACGTCCGCCGCGGGTGGTCTCAACGGGTCTCTTCCCACAGGGGCAGGAGTCCCGCGGCGGCGGCCTCCGCGACCCCGTTCGCCCGAGCGTCCTTCTCCGACATCAGGGGCCGTTCGGTGAACCCCCAGGGGAGGGCGAGCTCGGGGTCCAGGGGATCGACGTCGACCTGTGTGCCCTGCACATGGGCGGTGGACAGCACGTAACAGATACAGGTGTCGTCGGCCAGGGAGAGGAACCCGTGGCCCACCCCCGGAGGTACGTAGACCGAGCGTCCCGAGGCCTCGTCCAGCGAGGTGACGTGGTGCTCGCCGAAGGTCGGTGAGCCGATGCGCAGGTCCACCACGATGTCGCGTACGGCGCCGCGTACACACGTCACCAACTTCGCCTGTCCCGGGGGCACGGTCACCGAGTGGACGCCCCGCAGAGTGTTGCGGCGGGAGACGGAGTAGTTGATCTGGTGCGGTCGGAAGGGAGCCTCCCCCGCCGCCTCGACGTCCTCCGTCCGGATGCCCTCGTAGAAGACACCACGCTCGTCGGGTATGCGGGCCGGATCGAAGATGAGCACACCTGGGATGGCGGTCCGCGAGATGTCGGCTGCCACGCTTCTCCTTTCACCCGGGTGCGGTGGTCCGCCGGAGCGGGTTCCATGGACCGAAGACCGCAGAACGCTACTACTCCGCGGCGGTCCGCCGTGCCCGGGAACGGCGTGCCTCCTCCAACAGATCGGACAGGGAACGCTCCAGATCCCTTCGCGGACGCCACGACAGCAGCTCGCCGGCGGCGCCGATGTCCATCCGTTGCCACCGGGGATCGGAGCGGCCCGTCTCCGAGGCCCGCTCGACGATGTCGAGGGGAGCGCCGCTCAACGCGATCATCCGTTCCACCGCCTGTCGCACGGGTATCGCCCGCCCGCAGCCGACGTTGACGACCCGTCCTCTGACCGAGGCGAGGGGCGCGGTCGCCGCGGCCAGGACCGCCTCCGCGACGTCGCGCACGTCGACGAAGTCCCGTTGCGCGCGCAAGGGGGTCAACCGCAGCCGTGGACGTTCGCCGGAGGTCCGGGCCCGCTCGGCCGCCTCGACCAGGCTGTGGGCGACCGTGCCCAGGAGGCTCTGACGTGGGGCTCCGGGGCCCACCACGTTGCCGATACGCAGCACGGTCCCGTCCAGTCCCCGGGTACGGACGGCTTCGATGACCGCGAGGGTGGCGCGGAGTTTGGCCGCCGCGTAGGCGCCGACCGGCCGGGTCGGGCCGTCCTCCAGGAAACCGGTCCCGACCTCGCCGGTCCCGTACTCGTGGATGCTGCCCAGGTGGACGAGCCTCGGGGGTTCGGGTGCCGCGGGCAGGGCGTGCGCCAACCGCTCCACGGCCTCGGCGTTGACCGCGAGGAGTTCGCTCGGCTCGCCGCCGTGGGCCCTTCCGGCGGCGTTGATCACGACCCTCGGGGCGTGGTCGTGGACGAGCCGGACGAGTTCGGCCTCGGTCGCGGACGCGAGGTCCATCGGGACCGAGTCGTCGGGCGTACCTCCGGCCGGAGCGTTCCTCGACACGGTGACGACCCGTGCCCCCGCCGAGCGCAGGGCGGCGCACACGTGGCGGCCGAGGAATCCGGTGCCGCCGAACACCAGGACGCGCTCTCCCGACAGGTCGGAGAAGCTCTGCTCGGACGGGTCGTACCGGGGTGCGGTGCCCATGGCCCTCTGGTTCGGATGTCTCGCCGGCGGGACCACCGGGGTGGTCGCACCGGGCCGTGTCGATGTCGGGGGAGAGTGTGCACCGGACGGTCCGGCCGCTCAACCTCGCGGCCTCGATCGGGGCCCGGTCCGGCGTTCGGCCCGGTGCTAGGGTCTGCCTGCTCATCGGCACGGAACGACCCAGACGAGATAGCAGGGGTGTCGGCGTGATACTTCCACACATCCACACGCCCGGAATCGCACTTGAGGCCACTCGGACCAGGACCGGCCGCGAGGTCCACGCCGAGTTCGCGGACCGGGGGGTGCGGGGCATCGATCGACGGGACGTGCTCTCGTCCCCCACGATCTGGCCGAACCGGCGCATGCAGGAGATCTCCGCGCAGTTCTTCGTGCGCGTCGGCGAGGAACGCGCGCTCCTCGGCTACGTCTCGCTGCACGAGTTCAACCCGAACAGCGGGTACGTCAAGTGCGCGGTGACCGTGGACCGGGAGGCCCCGGAGGACGTCCACACCGCGGTGGTCGCCCTGACCGTGAACTACGCGTTCGCCATGTGGAGCATCCGCAAACTCTACTTCTGGACCCCGGAGCCCGAGGTACGCGGACTGGCCGCGACCGGGGCGGTCCCGGCGAGGGAGGGCACGCTCCCCGAGCACCTGCTGGACGAGGGGACCCTCCGCCCGGTGAACGTGTTCGCCCTCTACCGCGCCCAGTGGGAGGAGACCGGCGTGGCCTTCGTCGAGTCCCTGGTCGCCGGGGCCGGGACCCGGGAGTACCTCGTGGACCGGGGGACCTCGTGAGCGCCCCTTCGGAGGTCGCCCCGGACATGGCCATCTCCACCCGCGGACTGCGCAAGGTCTACGGGGAGATCGAGGCGGTCAAGGGCGTCGACCTGGACGTCGGCCGGGGCGAGATCTTCGGTCTGCTCGGCCCCAACGGTGCCGGGAAGTCCACGATGATCCGGATGTTGTGCACCCTCACCGAGCCCACGGGCGGTACGGCCCTGGTCGCGGGACACGACGTGGTCGCCGCCCAGGAGGAGGTGCGTCGTGGGATCGGTCTCGTGTTCCAGGAACAGACGCTGGACCTCTACCTGACCGGCTGGCAGAACCTGCGTTTCCACGCGGACATCTACGGCGTCCCCAAGGGTGTGGCCGATGAGCGCGTCGACGAGGCGCTGGAGATGGTCGGCCTGGTCGAGCACCAGCACAGGGTCGCCGGGTCCTACTCGGGGGGCATGCGGCGCAGGCTGGAGATCGTCCGTGCGATGTTGCACCGTCCCGCCGTGCTGTTCCTGGACGAGCCCACGGTCAGCCTCGACCCGCAGACGCGCCAGGTGATCTGGGAGGGCATGCGGGAGAACAACCTGCGCGACGGGACCTCGGTCTTCATGACCACGCACTACCTGGAAGAGGCCGAGAACTGCGATCGCATCGCCATTCTGGACCGGGGCGAGATCGTCGCCCAGGGGACGCCGCGCGAGCTGAAGGCCGGTATCGGCAGGGACCGCGTCGAGTTGATCTCCGCCGATGGCGCGGAGCTCGGTAGGGCGCTCCAGGAGGAGTTCGGCGTCACGGCCTCGGTCGAGGGCGACAAGGTCGTGATCCACGTGGCCGAGGGGGAGAGGTTCCTCCCCGAACTGTTCGCGCGGCTGAGCACCGGTATCCGCTCGGTCTCCGTGACACCGCCGTCGTTGGACGACGTGTACCTCGCCTATACGGGGACCGGCTATCGCGTCGATGGTCACCCCGATCCGGAACCCGAACCGAGGCCCGCGAAGGCCTGAGCCGGGGGTGCCCCGGTCGGGGCGCCGAGGGCGTGGAGGAGGACGTGTGCGCGTAGTGATCGCCGCGCAGGCCGAGCGGACCCA
>NZ_BAZE01000022.1:0-580 GCF_000710955.1 Nocardiopsis alba | reverse complement strand
GTGCGGTTTCTCGGCCGCCGTGGTCACCAGCACGCGCATCTGCGCCCCTCCTCAGCCTCCGTACACGAGTACCCCCGGACGGTGATGCTCCGCCGTCCGAAGGACGTACGCGACAGCCGCCCGGGCGCCGGACAAGGAATACCGGAAAGACCGCTTCACCGGGTTTCGACGACCACCTCGGGCGCTGAGGCCCATCTCCGTCGCCCTCTGTTGCTCATGTGAATCCTGGTGCCCATGGGGGCATCACACGTGCTCTGGGCCTCCCGGCCGCGCCGGGCGTCCGGCCCCACCACCAAGGGCCGACGGCGCCTGGCCGCCCGACCGATGCCCGGATACTCTGCCCCTCCCCCGCGCCACCGCGGGTGTGGCGACGCGGGCACGACGTCGAAACGGGCCCGTTCTCAGAGAGGGGTACAGCGATGCGGGTGGTCGTCGCGACGATCGCGGAACGGACCGATCTGCTCAACCTGGTTCCGTTGGCGTGGGCGTTGAGGTCGGCGGGGCACGAGGTGGTGGTGGCCAGCCAGCCGGAGCTGGCCGGCGCGGTCTCCGCCGCCGGGCTGCCCTTCGCCCCGGTCGG
>NZ_BAZE01000023.1:0-9864 GCF_000710955.1 Nocardiopsis alba | reverse complement strand
GCCAAGGACGATAAGATCCGGTTCCAGGTGATCCCGGGCGAAGTGCGAAGGCACTGTGGTCTCTGCGGACCGTTTCGCCTGATGACGATGAACGACAACCGCAAGATCGTCCGTATGGAACACACCCTGGGAGGCACTGCCTTCGACAAGGATGGTGAGATTGAGGAGATGGCGGAGTTGTTCGGGGCACTGCAAGCAGAGGCCCTGTCCCCCATCCGTTCCGTTGAGCTAATCCAGGACATCATGAAGGGCTTGAAATGAACGAACAGTGGGCCTGGCACACGTCATCCCACAGTGACGGTCGCGGTGGTGACTGCGTGGAGGTCGCGGAGGGATGTGAGACTCACGTCCGCGACACCAAGAACCGGGAGAGCGGCCATCTTTCCTTCCCCGCAGTGGAGTGGAGCGCGCTCCTTCGGGCGACATCATCTAAGTAACCGAGGCTGCTCATAGACCGACCCCCGCCAGGCTCGTTGGCGGGGGTCGGTCGTGTTCGTGCATCACCAGGGTAACTCCCCTACGTAACGACGCAAGGGGAGATATATCTGTTCGAGAAGAAACGAGGACTACTCCCCAGCTCGGCGGGGAAGAAGAAGTTTCGTACCTCCGCATCATCTCAGCCGAAGTCATGACCTGAGAACACCCCCGTTCCCCGAGCGCACAACCTCTCTCAATCCCTTGAAGAAGTCCCGCTCCGCAGCAGTCAGCCTCCGACCTCCGAAGAGAACGGACAGCTCATGACCAGCGAAATCACGTGGCACAAGTCGTCCTACAGCAACGGTGGAACCAACTGCGTGGAGGTGGCTGAAGGCCCCACCACCCACATCTGCGACACCCAGAATCGCGCCCTGGCTCAGCTCAACGTTCCCGGCTTCGAATGGACCGCTCTGCTCAGCACCCTCCGCACGAACTGACTCCCGGCAGACCCACCGCGGAGCGGCGGAACCCTCCCTGGCGGGACCTTCGCCGATGAGCACTCCTCCACCCCCATCTGAGAGATCGAGGCAGCGCGACATGATGAACGAGCACTGGAAGAAGTCCACCTACAGCAACGGCACCGGTGGGAACTGCGTCGAGGCCCGCGCCACCACCCAAGGCGCCGCCGTCCGCGACACCCAGAACCGCGGCCTCGCCGAGCTCAGCCTCCCGAACGCGGAATGGTCCGCCCTGCTCCACGCGCTCCGCACCCGCTGACCCCGAACCGGAACTCCCCCATCCCTGAAGGGAAGGGCAGCGCATGCCCAACGAACAGTGCCCCTGGCACAAGTCCAGCTACAGCGGTGGCAGTGGAAGCTGCGTGGAGGTGGCCGAAGGCTCCACCACCCACATCCGCGACACCCAACACCGCGCCCAGGCCGAGCTGAACCTGCCCGCCCACGAATGGAACGCCCTGCTCAGCATTCTCACCCGGTAACCCCCAGAACCGACGAGGCCCCGGAAGCCAAAGCTCCCGGGGTCTCCCTGTTCCCAACCCCCATCCCCGCTACGCGGGGAGCAGATGCGGATGAGCATCATCACCGTCTCCTGGTAGGGTCCATCCCCGCGTGCGTGGGGAGCAGCCGTCGATCCTGTTGGTGGTGGGCAGTCCGGCCGGTCCATCCCCGCGTTCGCGGGGAACATGAGAGAGGTCTTCTGTCTCGCGCGGGTGCTCATCGCTGGTTGTCGCGCCACCCAGGGCAGACAGCACCGCGCTGGTCCGTGTGCTTGACCGGCAGGAAGGTCTTAGTCTCCTTCACACGTTTCCCACAGGCCTGGCAGCGGATCCCGCTTTTCTTTCCGTCCTGGATGGTCGACCATCCAGGGTTGCAGCCGTTCGGATCGCATCCCTGGCACTTTTTCAACTTGAAGCTGAAGACGTGAGAGACGTTGACGTAGTGAAGAAGACGCAGGTCGGGATTGTCTTTGCGCTTGCGTACACGGCGTTGGCAAAAGGGGCACACGGCAAGGCTCCTCGTCATCCCTGGGGGTCGAGGGGAGATTACCTAACGTGTTGATCCGATGGCAGAGAATGTCCGGAGTCGGCCACCCAAAGGCTCAGGCACTACGTTGAACGTCGTAGTAGGACTGGTGCATCCAAGCCCCCGCGTGCGCAGGGAGCAGTTCGAGCCGCTGGAGGAAACCCACCTGGTCGCGGGTCCATCCCCACGTGCGTGGGGCTCAGGTGGGCGCCAGGAACCCGGCGAAGATGTTGAACGGTCCATCCCCACGTGCGTGGGGCTCAGCGCCCCGGGTTCCTCGGTCCGTGCCCCTCGCGCGGTCCATCCCCACGTGCGTGGGGCTCAGGGAAAATGACCTGCGGAAACAGAAGGCGCTATCTTCCCGCAACCTTCACCACGAGGCAGCCTCCGCTCACCACGCCTCCCTACCACACCCCCACAGGACCCACCGGAACTCACCAACACCCCACGACTTCAGCCCCACGCACGTCGGACTCAGCGGTGGCCCTCAGCGACTCCGACCGCTTACGGAACAAGCTCCCGCAAGAGGTCCTCGACGTGCCGCCTGATCCGGTCACGGATGGGCCGGACCGCCTCGACACCCTGCCCCGCAGGGTCGGGCAGCTCCCAGGCGAGGTAACGCTTTCCGGGAAAGAACGGGCACGCGTCGCCGCAGCCCATCGTGACGACCACGTCCGAGGCGCGGACCGCGTCCGGGGTGAGGATCTTCGGGACACTGGCCGTGATGTCGATCCCGACCTCGCCCATCGCCTCCACCACCGCCGGGTTGACCTCGTCGGCCGGCGCGGAACCGGCCGAACGCACCTCGACCCGTTCGCCACCCAGGTGTTCCAGGAAGGCAGCGGCCATCTGGGACCGTCCGGCGTTGTGCACGCACACGAACAGCACCCGCGGAATCACGGCCTCCGAACGGTCAGTCACCGGTCGTCTCCTTCCTCATGGAAGAGCCCACCTCTGCCACCCCTTCACCGGGGAACCATCGCCGTGCCGCCAGAGCCACGTACACCAGCGCGATCAACACGGGCACCTCGATCAGCGGCCCCACCACACCGGCGAGCGCCTGTCCGGAGGCGGCACCGAAGGAGGCGATGGCGACGGCGATCGCCAGCTCGAAGTTGTTGCCCGCCGCGGTGAAGGCCAGCGTCACCGATCGGGGGTAGCCCATCCCGAGGGCCCGCCCCAGCGCCAGCGTCCCGGCCCACATGATCACGAAGTAGAGCAGCAGGGGCAGCGCGATCCGGGCCACGTCCCACGGCCGCGACGTGATCGCCTCACCCTGGAGCGCGAACAGCATGACGATGGTGAACAGCAGTCCGTACAGGCCCCACGGCCCCAGCTTGGGCAACAGGCGGGTCTCGTACCATTCGCGGCCTCGGGCCCGCTCGCCCAGGCGGCGGGTCAGGTATCCGGCCAGGAGCGGCACGCCCAGGAAGATCACCACCGATACCGAGATGTCGACGAAGGAGACCTCCAAGGCCGCCTGTTCCAGGCCCAGCCACCCGGGCAGCGCCGACAGGTAGAACCAGCCCAGGGCGCCGAAGGCCACCACCTGGAACAGGGAGTTGAGGGCCACCAACACGGCGGCGGCCTCACGGTCACCGCAGGCGAGGTCGTTCCAGATGATCACCATCGCGATGCACCGCGCGAGGCCGACGATGATCAGCCCGGTCCGGTACTCGGGCAGGTCGGGAAGGAACGCCCACGCCAGCGCGAACATCAGCGCCGGGCCGGCCAGCCAGTTGACCGCCAACGAGGTGATCAGCATGCGGCGGTCGCCGGTGACGGTGCCGAGGCGGTCGTAGCGGACCTTGGCCAGCGGCGGGAACATCATCACCAGCAGCCCCACCGCGATCGGCAGGGACACCCCGGCCACGCCGACCCCGGAGAGCGCTTCGCCCAGTCCGGGGACCAGGCGACCCAAGGCCAGACCGGCGACCATCGCCGCCAGGATCCACACGGTCAGGAACCGATCCAGGGCCGACAGGCGCCCGACCACTCCGGCATTGGGATCGGTGGGTGCGGGGGCGCTCATGAACCGGCCTCCTCGGGCTTCAACGAGCGGGTCAGGATCGCGGCCAGGCGGTCCGTCGTCTCCGGGATCAGCCGGTAGTACACCCACGTGCCGCGCCGCACGGAGGAGATGAGCCCGGCCTCCCTCAACAGTTTCAGGTGGTGGGAGATGGTGGGCTGGGACAGGTCGAAGGCGGGCGTCAGGTCGCACACGCACACCTCGTCGCCGTCGCACGTGGCGATCATGGACAACAGCCGCAGCCGCACCGGATCGCCCAAGGCCTTGAAGACCCGGGCGAGTTCGACCGACTCGCCGTCCTCCAGTGGCTCCTTCAGGAGTCTGGGGCAGCAGTCGGTGACCGCACCTTGGAGATCGGTGGCACCCACCTCTTGATTCGACATGCGTCTATATTGACAAGCTTCGAATCAGATGGCAAAACTGGAGTCGCATCGCTGAATAGATGAACTTCGATACAGCTTCCGGAGGACCTCATGTCCCGTGTCCAGCTCGCCCTCAACGTCGCCGACCTCGAAGCGTCCGTGGTCTTCTACTCGACCCTCTTCGGCGTCGAACCCGCCAAGCGCCGCCCCGGCTACGCCAACTTCGCCATCTCCGAGCCCCCGCTCAAGCTCGTCCTCATCGAAGGCGAGCCCGGCCAGGAGACCCGCCTGGACCACCTCGGCGTGGAGGTCGAGGAGACCGAGCAGGTGAACGCCGCCACCGAGCGCTTCAAGGACTCCGGCCTGGCCACGTTCGAGGAGAACGACACCTCGTGCTGCTACGCCGTGCAGGACAAGGTGTGGGTCCACGGCCCCGGCAAGGAGCCCTGGGAGGTCTACGTGGTCAAGGGCGACAGCGACCAGAGAGGGGCGGCACCCAAGGAGGTCAACGCCGGCGGCGCCGGAGAGGCGTCCGCCTGCTGCGCCACCGCACAGGTGTAGTCGCCGACGAGCCGTAGGACCGGGTGGGGTGGGCTATGCCTGCCCGGCCTGGCTCGCATCAGGCTCTTACGGCCCCGCTCGCATCTGTGTCGGACGTGGATCGCCGCAGCACGTCCGCGCCCAAGGCCCGGAGCTCGTCGAAGCAGGCGGGAGGCGGGCACGTGGAAACCCCGAGACCCCATGGCCACTGGACTGCTTCGCCCCGGGCGCGCCATGATCGTGGCCTGCGCACGGATCAACCTACTAGTCCAAGGCGAACACCGATGGGGGCCTGCTCTGTTCGATGACTTCGCGAAGGTAGCCGCGCGCCAGGTCGGCGAAGTCCTCGATCTCGGGGTGAGGGCGCGCCGACGGCCAGATCAGGCTGACCTCGACCCGTGGAGAGTCCGAGACGGAGCGGTAGACCACGTCGGGCGAGGTGTGCCCATAACCGGTGGCTTCGGCGGTCACTCCGACGGCTTCACCGATGGCGATACGGGCCAGCCACTCATCGGTGTTGGCGACGGTCACGGTCGCGGGTGGTGGAGCGATGCCCTCCCACAAGCGCACGGTCGCGGTGGGAGCGGTCGCGCACAACGCGACCCGGTGGGCGGCCAGCTCCTCCAGGCCCAGCTCGCCCACCGTGGCGAGCGGGCTCGTGGCGGCGACCGCGGCGACGAGGGTTTCGGTGAACAGGTGGGCGCTGGTCAGAGCGGGATCCTCGACCTGGTCGGGCAGGACCCTGCGCACGATCACCGCGTCCAACTCCCCCGCGGCCAGGGCGACTTCGGGATCGGCCGGGCGGCGGATATGCACCGGAGTGTTCGAACGTTCCCGCCACCTCCGGATCAAGGGCACGGTGTGCGGCCCCAGCCCGGCCCAGGCCCATCCCAATCGCAGCGCCGACGGGTCTCCCGACCGGGCGGTCTCCACGGCCCGGTCGATGCCGTCGAGCAACGGGCGGGTCTGGCGGACCAGGCGGCGCCCGGCCTCGGTCAGCTCCACCCGACGGGTGGTGCGCTCGACCAGACGAACCCCGGTCATCCGCTCCAGTCGGGCGATGGTGCGCGACAAGGTGGGCTGGGTGGTCCCGAGTTCGATCGCCGCGCCGGTGAACGTCTCAGCCCGGTCGAGCGCCTCCAGGGCGCGCAGGTGACGCAACTCCACACTCATACGTCCACTGTATGAATCCTTGCGCGTGTGTATTTCTCTGACCAGGCACGACGTTTCTAGCCTGAGCGCATGCGAATCCTCATCATCGGAGCCTCCGGCAAGGCCGGAGCCGCCATCCACCACACCTTGTCCGAGCGCGGGTACGAACTGATCGGCGTCGGACGCTCCTCGGGCGATATCCACGTCGACATCACCGACCCGGCCGGCCTGGAGGAACTGTGGCAGCGCGTGGGCAGCGTCGACGCGGTCGTCAGCGCCGCCGGCGACGTGCCCTACCGACCCCTGGCCGATCTGGAACCCGAGGACTACCTTTCGGCCTTCCATGGCAAGATCCTCAGCCAGATCAACCTGGTGCGCACCGGCCTGCCCCACCTGAACCCTCGCGGCTCCTTCACCCTGATCAGCGGAATCCTGGCCCGCGAACCCATCGTGACCGGGGCCGCCGCGGCCATGGCCGGGGGCGCCGTGGAGTCCTTCGTACGCGCCGCCGCCTTGGAGATCGCTCCACGACGTATCAACGTCATCAGCCCATCGGTGTTCACCGAGAGTCTGGAGGACTACGGCGACTTCTTCCCCGGCTTCGTCCCGGTGGACCTGTCCGAGGTGGCTCGGGCCTACGTGAAGTCGGTCGAAGGCGCCGTCACCGGCCAGGTCCTGATTCCGTGAGCGTGTCACGGGCCGCCGCCACGGCGTCCTATATGTTCCTGGGACTGGTCTGGGGCACCTCGTTCTTGTTCATGTCCTGGTCCACCGATCTGATCTCACCCGCCCAGACCACACTGTTGCGTGTGGTGTTCGGACTGGTGCCGGTCGCGTTGTTCGCGACGTTCACCCGCGCCTGGGCCTGGTGGCACCTGCGACACGCGCACCACCTGGTGGTCATGTCGCTGCTGGCCACCAGCGTCTACTACCTGGCCTTCGCCGCCGGCACCGCCCGGCTCGACAGCGGTGTGGCCGGAGCGCTGAGCGGCTCCATCCCGTTGTTCGCCCTCATCGCGGCGCTGGTGCTGGTGCCTGGTGAAGGCCTCACCGCACGTAAAGGGGTCGGGTTGGCCCTGGGCACGGGCGGGGTCGTACTGCTGGCCCGCCCATGGGCGGCCGGAGCCGTCGACGCCCAAGGGGTCGTACTCATGCTGGCCGGAGCGGCGAGCCTGGGGGCGTCCTTCGCCTACGCCCGGCGCTTCGTGATCCCGCTGGGCATCCCCTCGGCGGCCGCGACCGGCTACCAACTGGCCCTGGCCGCCCTCGGGCTGGTGCTCATCACGGATATGGAGGGGATCGGCCACATCACACAGGACACCACGGCGCTGGTCGGAGTGGTCGTCGGCCTCGGCGGACTGGGCACCGGGGCGGCTTTCATCCTGTACTACGTCGCGGTGGCCGGCCTCGGCGCCGTCACCGCCTCCACGGCCACGTTCCTACCTCCGGCCGTAGCGATGGCCCTCGGCGCCCTGGTCATGGGAGAGACGGTACGTGCCGACGGAATCGTGGCGCTGGCCCTGATCCTGCTCGCGGCGCTGGTCACCCGCCCCGGCCCTCGAACACACCCATCGGGGACGCGAGGAATCGACTCGTCGAACGCGAAGGAGAGCCCCAGGGTTCGAACATGAGATTCCCGCATGCGCGAGGATCGGACCTCATCCGTTCATGACCGCTCGGCCGCCGCCCGGCCGCCGAGCGGTCGACGGAGTACCCCTCGATCGACCGCCCCGAGCACCTCCACCCCGGACGGGTAGGTGCAGGTCATGCCGTCTGCTCACTGGGAGGGCTTCTTCGTAGCGGCCGCACTGATGGACCTGACACCGGGAATCAACCGACTACTGTCACTGCGCAACGCCCTGAAACAGGGGTTCCGAGACGCCGTGGTGGCCCTGGCAGGGCGCTTCTCGGCCTTCCTGATCCTCGTCGCCGCCACGGCGGCGGGGCTCGGGGCCTTACTGGTCGCCTCGGAAACGGCGTTCACCATGGTGAAGTGGTGAGGTGCGGGATACCTGCTCTTCCTGGGAACGCGCATGCTCTACGACACCTTCACTTCCGAAGGTGGGAAAGGCGAACGGCGCTCTCCGGTCTCACCGGAGACCCGTGACAGCCGATGGCACCTGACCCGCCAAGAGTTCCTGGTGGCGATGACCAACCCCAAGGCGCTCCTGTTGTTCACCGCGCTCCTCCCCCAGTTCGCCGACCACGGTGCGCGCGCGGTCCCCCTGCAACTCGTCGCCCTGGGCCTGGCCTACATCGCCGTCGAGTTCGCGGCGGCGCTGGTGTACGCGGGAATAGGCGGACGTCCGGGCTCTGCGTCATTGACGGCCCGCGCACACCGCCTATTCGACCGCGCCACCGGACCCACCATGATCACCCTCGCCGGATGGCCGTCCCTCGCACGCCACTGACCCGGCGCCCGCCGAAGCCGGGGGTGGTGTTCTCGCAGACGCACGTGGGGATGGACCGGTGCCGACCTTGATTCAGCAGGACATCGTGTCGTGAGCCCCACGCGCATGGGGGTGATGTGGAGAGTGTCCGGCCGGAGTCACCTCGGTAGAGCCGACCAGAAGAGAGAGCGTCCTCGTTCACACGCGGGAAACGGGGGAGAATCGGTGAACCCTCGTCGGTCGCACCGCTTGAAAGAGTCGACCCGGTAGGTGCCGAGCGAGTTCTTGGAGAGGCCCGAGCGTTCACCCGCGCTTCCTCTCTCAGGCAGGCCTGACGGAGGGAATCTGGTCGGCGCCTCTGCCGGAGTGAGAGGTGTCCCAGGTCGGGCGGTGAGGCCTGGATCTGCCCCGTGAGACGCATGGGGATCCTTGTGTTCTCGGTACGACTCTCATCCTGACCGAGCGCCGGCCGGGTACCTCTGGTGCAGATGCCGAGAATAAGACATAGACCATGTCGCTCTGGTTTTCCACAAAGTGGAAGCATCCCGTCCGGCGTCGTCTGTTTCGGGATGAGCGAGGATGGTTCCATGCAGAGCATACGATGCCATATTCTCATACGCGGCACGTGGAGTATTTACTTATAGGCCCTTGGTCTATAAATCAATAGATGGAATCCCTCCCGGGACACAAGAAGGGGTTCATTGTGGACAGTAAAGGATCCCTCGAAAAAGAAAATATTCCTTCTCAAACACCTTCCATCGAGTCATGCTGTCTGATTTATTTCGGATTGTGACTTTATTGAGGGGTGGAGCTCCGTCATTCCCCCTTGTAAGGTTGCGCAGGTCAAATTGATCACGACCTGAAGAGTGTCCCACCATGACCAATGTAAACGATATCGACCGGTGGTCCAAGTACGCCCAACAGTTGTCCGATATGATCAAACTGCCCGCAGGTGAAGCGATCCAAATGACCACCCCCAGCACCCCGTGGGATTGGGGTGGCCGCACTCCGGGAGCTCTCCCCTACTCCCAGTGGTCGCTGTTGAACGTGGTGCCCTCCACTCCCCAGCAGCAGACGAACGCCCATACCGCAGGTGGGAGTTCGGGGTTCGATCACTCCTACCGCGTCTGGATGAACAGCCTGGCGGTGGGCAACCTCGAAGGGGACAACCACTATAAGCAGCTCCAGGCCAATGCGGCGGCAGCCCGGCGCACTTACACGGATTACTACAAGAGCGTTCAGCTTCAGTGGAAGAACGCCGCCCCTTCGGGCACCCCGGACTTCTCCACCTGGCTCAACCAGGATGGACAGTACGCCCAGCTCAGCCAGATCAAGGCGAACAGGCAGGCCATCGACAACGAGGACAAGCAGCTCCAGAACTATGTGAACCAGATCGAGGCGCCGACCGCCGACATTCTGGCCGCTTACGAAGA
>NZ_BAZE01000024.1:4290-6143 GCF_000710955.1 Nocardiopsis alba | reverse complement strand
ACCTGATAAAGTAAAGACACAACACAGCGGGAAACACCGGAAACGGTGCGAACGCGAACAAAGCCTTCCACGGAAGAGCAGAGCGGGACACTGGTTCCGGAGCTTGTACGGGAAGCGTGATTGTTTCTTGAGAACTCAACAGCGCGTGTTTGATTTTCTTTAAGCCATGTTTGTTTTGGCCCCGACCACACTTCGGTGTGGAGGGTTCCTTTGATTGGTCACGAGAGTGACCGGTCAGGATTTCTTCTAGGTTTACCCTTCCCAGGCTGATCTTCGGGTCGCCGGGTCGGGTTGAGTGACCTTTATGGAGAGTTTGATCCTGGCTCAGGACGAACGCTGGCGGCGTGCTTAACACATGCAAGTCGAGCGGTAAGGCCCTTCGGGGTACACGAGCGGCGAACGGGTGAGTAACACGTGAGCAACCTGCCCCTGACTCTGGGATAAGCGGTGGAAACGCCGTCTAATACCGGATACGACCTTCCGCCTCATGGTGGAGGGTGGAAAGTTTTTTCGGTCAGGGATGGGCTCGCGGCCTATCAGCTTGTTGGTGGGGTAACGGCCTACCAAGGCGATTACGGGTAGCCGGCCTGAGAGGGCGACCGGCCACACTGGGACTGAGACACGGCCCAGACTCCTGCGGGAGGCAGCAGTGGGGAATATTGCGCAATGGGCGAAAGCCTGACGCAGCGACGCCGCGTGGGGGATGACGGCCTTCGGGTTGTAAACCTCTTTTACCACCAACGCAGGCTCCGGGTTCTCTCGGGGTTGACGGTAGGTGGGGAATAAGGACCGGCTAACTACGTGCCAGCAGCCGCGGTAATACGTAGGGTCCGAGCGTTGTCCGGAATTATTGGGCGTAAAGAGCTCGTAGGCGGCGTGTCGCGTCTGCTGTGAAAGACCGGGGCTTAACTCCGGTTCTGCAGTGGATACGGGCATGCTAGAGGTAGGTAGGGGAGACTGGAATTCCTGGTGTAGCGGTGAAATGCGCAGATATCAGGAGGAACACCGGTGGCGAAGGCGGGTCTCTGGGCCTTACCTGACGCTGAGGAGCGAAAGCATGGGGAGCGAACAGGATTAGATACCCTGGTAGTCCATGCCGTAAACGTTGGGCGCTAGGTGTGGGGACTTTCCACGGTTTCCGCGCCGTAGCTAACGCATTAAGCGCCCCGCCTGGGGAGTACGGCCGCAAGGCTAAAACTCAAAGGAATTGACGGGGGCCCGCACAAGCGGCGGAGCATGTTGCTTAATTCGACGCAACGCGAAGAACCTTACCAAGGTTTGACATCACCCGTGGACCTGTAGAGATACAGGGTCATTTAGTTGGTGGGTGACAGGTGGTGCATGGCTGTCGTCAGCTCGTGTCGTGAGATGTTGGGTTAAGTCCCGCAACGAGCGCAACCCTTGTTCCATGTTGCCAGCACGTAATGGTGGGGACTCATGGGAGACTGCCGGGGTCAACTCGGAGGAAGGTGGGGACGACGTCAAGTCATCATGCCCCTTATGTCTTGGGCTGCAAACATGCTACAATGGCCGGTACAATGGGCGTGCGATACCGTAAGGTGGAGCGAATCCCTTAAAGCCGGTCTCAGTTCGGATTGGGGTCTGCAACTCGACCCCATGAAGGTGGAGTCGCTAGTAATCGCGGATCAGCAACGCCGCGGTGAATACGTTCCCGGGCCTTGTACACACCGCCCGTCACGTCATGAAAGTCGGCAACACCCGAAACTTGCGGCCTAACCCTTCGGGGAGGGAGTGAGTGAAGGTGGGGCTGGCGATTGGGACGAAGTCGTAACAAGGTAGCCGTACCGGAAGGTGCGGCTGGATCACCTCCTTTCTAAGGAGTCTTTTACAGG
>NZ_BAZE01000024.1:2291-3619 GCF_000710955.1 Nocardiopsis alba | reverse complement strand
GTTCGGTGTGAGGTATCGGGGTTTGTGGTCGGTTGTTTGATTTGTGAATAGTGTGCGCGAGCATCTTATTATCTGTAGTGGCCAAGTGATAGTGGCACACGGTGGATGCCTTGGCATCAGGCGCCGATGAAGGACGTGGGAGGCCACGATAGGCCGCGGGGAGCTGTCAACCGAGCTTTGATCCGCGGGTGTCCGAATGGGGAAACCTAGCCCGAGTTGTGTCGGGTTGCCGCCATCTGAATGTATAGGGTGGTTGGTGGTGACGCGGGGAAGTGAAACATCTCAGTACCCGTAGGAAGAGTGAACAATAGTGATTCTCCTAGTAGTGGTGAGCGAACGGGGAAGAGGCTAAACCGTATGCGTGTGATAGACGGCAGTCGTTGCGTGTGCGGGGTTGTGGGATGCATCTTTTCAGGTCTGCCGATCTGGAGCGCTGATGATTCTTTTAGCCGAAGCCGTTGGGAAGCGGTGCCGGAGTGGGTGAGAGTCCCGTAGGTGAAGGAAGAGTCTAGGTGTTGGTGTTCTCCCGAGTAGCGCGGAGCCCGTGAAATTCCGTGTGAATCTGGCAGGACCACCTGCTAAGCCAAAATACGTCCTGATGACCGATAGTGCACTAGTACCGTGAGGGAAAGGTGAAAAGTGCCCCGGTGAGGGGTCGTGAAATAGTACCTGAAACCGTGTGCTGTCAAGCCGTCAGAGCTGAAGCTTGTCTTTGGTGATGGCGTGCCTTTTGAAGAATGAGCCTGCGAGTCATGGTGTGTGGCGAGGTTAACCCGGGTGGGGTAGCCGTAGGGAAACCGAGTCTGAATAGGGCGTTTGAGTCGCATGCTGTGGACCCGAAGCGGAGTGATCTACCCATGTCCAGGGTGAAGCGGGGGTAAGACCTCGTGGAGGCCCGAACCCACCAGAGTTGAAAATCTGGGGGATGAGGTGTGGGTAGGGGTGAAAGGCCAATCAAACTCCGTGATAGCTGGTTCTCCCCGAAATGCATTTAGGTGCAGCGTCGCGTGTTTCTTGCTGGAGGTAGAGCTACTGTTTGGCTGATGGGCCCGACAAGGTTACTGACGTCAGACAAACTCCGAATGCCGGTTAAGTGAAGCGTGGCAGTGAGACTGCGGGGGATAAGCTTCGTAGTCGAGAGGGAAACAGCCCAGATCATCAGCTAAGGCCCCTAAGCGTGTGCTAAGTGGGAAAGGTTGTGGAGTTGCCCAGACAACCAGGAGGTTGGCTTAGAAGCAGCCATCCTTTAAAGAGTGCGTAATAGCTCACTGGTCAAGTGGTTCTGCGCCGATAATGTAGCGGGGCTTAAGTACACCGCCGAAGCTGTG
>NZ_BAZE01000024.1:0-1804 GCF_000710955.1 Nocardiopsis alba | reverse complement strand
CTGGTCTGGGACCCGATTTTGTAGTAGGTAAGTGATGGGGTGACGCAGGAGGGTAGCTCTACCCGGCGGTGGTTGTCCGGGGGTAAGCGTGTAGGCCGAGGGGTAGGCAAATCCGCCTCTCATGATGGTTGAGACGTGATGCCGAGCCGTTTTTGGTGAAGTGAGTGATCCCATGCTGTCGAGAAAAGCCTCTAGCGAGTTCGTGTGTGGCCAGTACCCTAAACCGACGCAGGTGGTCAGGTAGAGAATACCGAGGCGTTCGGGTGAACCATGGTTAAGGAACTCGGCAAATTGTCCCCGTAACTTTGGGAGAAGGGGAGCCCTGTCCGGTGATGAAGCATGCCTTCTGAGCTGGGTGGGGTCGCAGATAGCGGGGGGAAGCGACTGTTTATTAAAAACACAGGTCCGTGCGAAGTCGTAAGACGCTGTATACGGACTGACGCCTGCCCGGTGCTGGAACGTTAAGAGGACTGGTTAGTGGGTTTCGGCCTGCGAAGCTGGGAATCTAAGCGCCAGTAAACGGCGGTGGTAACTATAACCATCCTAAGGTAGCGAAATTCCTTGTCGGGTAAGTTCCGACCTGCACGAATGGCGTAACGACTTCCCCACTGTCTCAACCATGGGCCCGGTGAAATTGCACTACGAGTAAAGATGCTCGTTTCGCGCAGCAGGACGGAAAGACCCCGGGACCTTCACTATAGCTTGACATTGGTGTTTGGGATGGTTTGTGTAGGATAGGTGGGAGCCTGTGAAGCTGTCACGCTAGTGGCGGTGGAGGCGTTGGTGAAATACCACTCTGACTGTTTCGGGCATCTAACTTTGGACCGTGATCCGGTTCGGGGACAGTGTCTGGTGGGTAGTTTAACTGGGGCGGTTGCCTCCTAAAGAGTAACGGAGGCGCCCAAAGGTTCCCTCAGCCTGGTTGGTAATCAGGTGTTGAGTGTAAGTGCACAAGGGAGCTTGACTGTGAGACGGACGTGTCGAGCAGGAGCGAAAGCTGGGACTAGTGATCCGGCACCGGCGTGTGGAAGCGGTGTCGCTCAACGGCTAAAAGGTACCCCGGGGATAACAGGCTGATCTTCCCCAAGAGTCCATATCGACGGGATGGTTTGGCACCTCGATGTCGGCTCGTCGCATCCTGGGGCTGGAGTTGGTCCCAAGGGTTGGGCTGTTCGCCCATTAAAGCGGCACGCGAGCTGGGTTTAGAACGTCGTGAGACAGTTCGGTCCCTATCCGCTGTGCGCGTTGGAGACTTGAGAAGGGCTGTCCCTAGTACGAGAGGACCGGGACGGACGAACCTCTGGTGTGCCAGTTGTCCTGCCAAGGGCATGGCTGGTTGGCTACGTTCGGGAGGGATAACCGCTGAAAGCATCTAAGCGGGAAGCCTGCTTCGAGATGAGGTCTCCTGCCTCCTTGAGAGGGTAAGGCTCCCTGTAGACGACGGGGTTGATAGGCCGGGTGTGGAAGCCTTGTGAGGGGTGGAGCTGACCGGTACTAATAGGCCGAGGGCTTGTCCGCTGCAGATAATTGGATGTTCGCGCACATTTTTCACGGATTTTTCCCCGTGTCCTGGTTGCCTGGTGGGTGGTCTGGGGTGTGGGGGTTGGTTTCCGTGGTGGTTATTGCTGGAGGGTCACACCCGGTCTCATTCCGAACCCGGTCGTTAAGTCTCTTTGCGCTGATGGTACTGCCCTGTGGTGGGGTGGGAGAGTAGGTCGCTGCCACGGTTTTTCTTGGAGGAAGGGGCGCCCCTGTTGTGGGGGTGTCCCTTTCTTTTTTGTGTGTTGGGGGGTGCCTTGGGGTG
>NZ_BAZE01000025.1:0-2676 GCF_000710955.1 Nocardiopsis alba | reverse complement strand
GAGCGTCAACGAAATCCGCCGTTTGTTCAACCGAGTAGCGGCGCAGATTTCTCACCCGGTCGAGCACGTCCTGGAATGGTCGCACTTCAGACGCCGGTCCCAGCAGCGTGCCCGGGTGAGCCACTATCACAGACGCACAGGCAACAACCTGTCGTTGCAGTACTAAGCAACTGTCACCTCAAGGCCGCACTCACAGTCATCTTCGCGACCGTAATGAGACACAACAGTTTTGCGTCAGATGAAGGGCGCCGTCGCTAGAGTCACCACCAGCCCCCAACACGAAGGAGACCCTGTGGCCTACCCCCCGCCCCCCTCACTGAGCTCCACGTATGTGGGGATGGACCGCCGTTGACGGAGGCCTCCAGGCGTTCGTGGACCTGAGCCCCACGCATGTGGGGATGGACCTCCGTCTGCGGGGGACGGTTGGTCCGGTCGCGGGGTAGGGCGGCCGTGCGGGGCGGGAACCTGGTTACTGCCTCACGGGCACCTGCTCAGAGGGTTGGCTGTTCACCGCTGGCGTTCATGAGGCGAAGGGGGTCCTCGTAGAACTCCTTCCGCTTGTTCTTGGCTTCGGTCAACATGAAGGGGAAAGTCACCTTGGAGTCGTCTCGCAAGTACGCGCCCACCACCTGCTGAAGTTGGCTGCTCATAACGACAACCTTGACTCCCGGCATTTCAGCGAAGCCCTGCTCTCCCCCTGTGATCTCAGATGCAGCCCCGAACTGCCACATGCACGCAGCGTCGATGGTTTCGCGGAGTTCCTTGTAGGGGACTCGCAAAGTGCTGACACGGATGGCTTCCACGCACTCTCCCATCTGGGGAGTCCACTCGAAGTCGGTGTGGGGTTGGGCGAGTGCGAGCCGTTTCAGTTCCTGAGCTTGTGTTACGACGTCTTCTAGTGCTCGGTCTGTGATCTCGGTCTGCCGCTGGGCGAAGGTAAGTTGAGCTTGCCGTTGCTGTTGGTAGACGACGCCAGCGAAGGTGGCTGCTCCTCCAAGTAGTGCGCCTCCCAGTGCTCCTCCCATGCCGATTAGACCGACTGCGATCTCGGGGGTCATGTCGCCTCCTCGGTTGATGGTTGCCCCGGGCCGCGGGCAGGTTTGGGGATCAGCTCAGGCTGTGGGATGTTCTCGGAGCCGGGGCACCCGGACCCTGCTGGTGGGGCAGTGCGGCCCCGCTCGCCGAGAATCCGAGTGGGGGCCTTCTATGCGGGGGTTTCGGGTTGCCCCTGGCTGTGAGTGTGGCTCAGGCCTTCGCGGCCTGCCGACGTTCGTATTCTTCGCGGGCCTTGGGGGTGAGCAACGGCGAGGGTACCCATGCGGCGGGCTGGTTCGCGCGTTCGCGTTGGAGGGCGATCTCTTCTTCGGTGAGATGCTCTTCGGGGATGTCGAACTCCCCATCGCGAGCACCCAGGGTGAAGGCCTCCCACTCGGCGGGCGTGAAGAACAGCGTGCCCTTCTCCGGCGACTTGCCATCACGCACCGCACGGAAACCGTCGTCGAACTCGGCGACCTCCACGATCGCCTCCGATTCGGGATCGGAGAGTGAGGAGCGCATCCATACCGCGTCGGTGGTGTCGTGCCACTTCTCGTTCCCCATGGCCTCGGGGGGAAGATCCTTCTTCGACTGCTCGCGGTCGCTCATGTCTCTCCTCGCGTCGTGACGTATGGGAGTCACTGTAGAGGGCTGGGACAGGGACGGCCTCCGCCACCTCGGGCAGCGGAGGCCAATCCTCTGTGGAGGGTTAGTTCTTGGAGAGCGCGCTGAGCAGGGCGGTCCACTCTGAGGAGGGGATGTTGAGCTGGGCTTGGGCGCGGTTCTGGGTGTCGCGGATGTGGGTGGTGTGGCCTTCGGCCACCTCTACGCAGTTCTCAGCAGCGTTGCTGTAGGACGATTTGTGCCACGTGATTTCGCTGGTCATGAGCTGTCCGTTCTCTTCGGAGGTCGGAGGCTGACTGCTGCGGAGCGGGGCTTCTTCAGGGGGAGCGGGAGAGAGGTCGTGCGCTCGGGGGACGGGGGTGTTCTCAGGTCATGACTTCGGCTGAGATGATGCGGAGGTACGAAACTTCTTCTTCCCCGCCGAGCTGGGGAGTAGTCCTCGTTTCTTCTCGAACAGATATATCTCCCCTTGCGTCGTTACGTAGGGGAGTTACCCTGGTGATGCACGAACACGACCGACCCCCGCCAACGAGCCTGGCGGGGGTCGGTCTATGAGCAGCCTCGGTTACCTAGATGATGTCGCCCGAAGGAGCGCGCTCCACTCGACTGCGGGGAAGGAAAGATGGCCGCTCTCCCTGTTCTTGGTGTCGCGGACGTGAGTCTCACATCCCTCCGCGACCTCCACGCAGTCACCACCGCGACCGTCACTGTGGGATGACGTGTGCCAGGCCCACTGTTCGTTCATTTCAAGCCCTTCATGATGTCCTGGATTAGCTCAACGGAACGGATGGGGGACAGGGCCTCTGCTTGCAGTGCCCCGAACAACTCCGCCATCTCCTCAATCTCACCATCCTTGTCGAAGGCAGTGCCTCCCAGGGTGTGTTCCATACGGACGATCTTGCGGTTGTCGTTCATCGTCATCAGGCGAAACGGTCCGCAGAGACCACAGTGCCTTCGCACTTCGCCCGGGATCACCTGGAACCGGATCTTATCGTCCTTGGCCAGCTTGACGATGTG